>NZ_JAZDQE010000002.1:0-652634 GCF_037963805.1 Cohnella sp. 56
TCACCGCATCGAATCAACTCTGGCAGATGGATATTAAATACGGCTTTGTACCCGGCCAAGCGCGCTTCTTTTTCGTGCTCAGCATCATCGACGTGTTCGACCGCGTCATCGTCGGGCAGTATCGAGGCCCTGTTTGCGAGGCCAAGCACGTCGTGCAGACGCTGGGAACCGCTCTGCAGCACCGCATTGGGCCAGGCGAAGCGATGCCTATCATCCGTACGGACAACGGCCCGCAATTCGTCAGCAAGCTGTTCGGGGACATGTGCGAGTGCTGGGAGATGGTCCACGAACGGATCCCGCCACGAACGCCGAATATGAATGCCTACATTGAATCGTTTCACAGCATACTTGAGCTGAAGCTGTTTCGCATTCACGAATTCACGACGCTCGAGGAAGCTTATGAAGCACTCGACCGATTCATGGACTTTTACAACAACCGCAAGATGCACGGCAGCTTAAAGTACATGCCGCCAACAGCATTTTCGGCGTGGGTCAAGACGTTGGAAGATGCTTCGGCTTTCTACCGAACAGTGTAATCCCACGAAATAACGAGCTATGGTGTGAGATTGGTATCATTGTGGGGCATGACTCCAATTTTAGGGGGCCTAGCCGATCGTGCATCCTTTTAGGCGCGCGGCGCGAATAGCAGTAGCCTGCCGGCCCTAAAGCCTGCATATTTGCAGGTTTTGGGGTGTATGGATCGGCGGCGTGTCTAAAGCCTGCATATTTGCAGGTTTTTCCGGTTGTTTGTCTAGAACTCGGCCGGTCAGTTCCGACGTCTGAGGTGAAGCACTGGGGGATGTCGCCGCCGAACATGCGCGACACCTTATTTACTCGAACGCGGTCCCGCGCTCGGAATGCAAGCCGGGCTTGCTAAGTGCAGCGTAGGCTTATTCTGACGGCTTTTATGCTTGCGAATGCTGTATGTTAAGCGGATCGTATCGATCGCATTTGTGCTTAGGATCGTAACCGTGCATACAGGAGTTGGTGAAGCTATTGAGTCTTAGATACTATTTCGTTCCTGCTGGATGTATGGCATCCTGATATAGTGAGATTTAGCAGCGTCTAACAAAAGCGAACCGCACAGGGGAGGCTGGTTTTTGAAGAAGCTCATATGGACCGCCGCGATCGTTGCGGCTTTTATGAGTCCCACTATATTAAATGCTGCACCGTCGATCGGAGCGGAGATGGATCGTCCGGGCGGCGCTGTCAAGATCGCATCCGCCGATGTGGCGATGGCGAAAACGGGCATTCCCGTATTTGTCTCCAACGCGCCAGAGACGTTGTGGAACGGGCCGAGAAGCTACGACGACGCCGAGATGCACCAGGTGAACAGCACGCTTTACCGGGATGAGATGAAGGGGAATTTCCGATTTTGGTCGGTTCATTCGAATTCTGCAAAAGAAAATCTGTCGTTTTATATGTATGTAAAAAATGCTTCAAAAACAGCGGTTAAGCTATACATGAAAGGCGCCGGCTATGGTGCGAGTCTGACGTCCAAGCCGGAGCCGGGAGCGGCAGCGGCAACAAATCAATATTTGAAGTCGCAAGACAGCAAAGGTCGCTATTTGGCTACGATTCCGTCCGGAGGCGGCTATGCTTATAGGTATGCTTCCGGCGTAAAAGACGGATACAGCATGAATTACATCGCCGATTTTAGAGCGGTGGATGCATCGACAGGCAGCGATGCGGCAGTCACCGTCTCCGATATCGTCACGGATAGTGAAGCCGCCAATGTGGCCGCATATGCGTCTTCGGCGCAGATTGCCCCTACGAATTATTTGTACAAGGGGTCGGCAGACGACTATCGGGGCGTATTGCGGCATAGCGGAAGGACGGCGAAGGTGAACGTGAATCTGACGGTAGCGGAGCCCCGGAAATTTATAAATATTGCCGATGCTGAGCCTGCCGCCTATCCTGAAGAGCAGGAGCCGCTGATCTCAAGCTGGGATGAGCATGGCACGAAGTACAACAAGCCGACCGAGGTAGTCTTTAAAGGCAAAAAAAGAGGCGCCTTTTGGGTTACCGATTATACCATTCAGTTTCTGATTACAAAGCCCGCATCCCATCCGTCGGTACTGACCGCTTATGGAGCCCGCTACGGGACGAGCAACAGCGGCTATATTCATTATAAGATCAGCCCTGACGCCCCTCTAACGCAATATGCGTATGATGCCGGCAAGGTCAGACTCATCGACACTAGCGGCAGCTTCACGATTAAGACCATGGTCCAGCCGTTTTTATCCGTACCGCTTGCTTTTTATTTTGCAGCCGAACAATAAAATTCCGCAATGAAATAGCCGCCAGCTCGACGCTAGCGGCTTCTTCTAAGTAGACTGCGTTATAATGCGCTTCTGCGGCCGCGGGTGAGAAGCACGAGACCGACGATCAGAACGATTAAACCGATGCCGCCGAAGGACCAGACGAATTCGACTGCTGCCTTGGCCAGCCAAAGTACGACAGCTACAATAATCGCGAGGATTCCGAGTACGAGTACCATTGTCATGACCTCCATATCGTAGGGATATCTTCTATTACCCAATTTGGCGAGTTTGAACAAAATTCGAATATAAAAAGCAAATTCGGACGATTGTTAATTGGGGCTGCGCTGTTAAAATAACGTCATGCGGCAAAACGAAAGGGGAGCAAGCAAATCAAATGGCGACTATAAACGACAAAGAAAACGAAGTCGTCCGCGTGCGTGGCGAACTGACGAATACGAAGCGCAGGCTGACGGAAGGCAAGCTGACAATCGGTTATATCGGCGGATCGATCACGGACGGACGGTCCGGACATAACTGGCCGGAGCCGGTCACGAGATGGGTCGTAGCGAACTATCCGAACACCCGAATCGTCGTCGAAAATGCGGGCATCGGCGCGACGGGCAGCGATCTGGCCGCATTCAGGGCGAAGCGCGATCTCATCGACCGGGGCTGCGATCTCGTATTTGTCGAATTTGCCGTCAATGACAATGGCGCGCCGACCGAAAGGCGGAACAAAACGAGGGAGGGCCTGCTCAGACAGCTGCTCTCAAGCGGGACGACCGATGTGGTACTCGTCTACACTTACTGCCAGGATATGTACGCGTCCATGAAGGAAGGTCGGATGCCGCCCAGCATTGCCGAATTCGAAGCGCTGGCGGAGTATTACGGCCTCAGCTCCGTGTGGATGGGCCTCCATGCGCTGAACGAAGTGAAGGCCGGCTTCCTGCGCTGGGAAGAATGGCTGCCGGACGGCTTGCATCCGACGGAGCGCGGCAGCTTGAGCTATGGCGTCAGCGTTATCGATTTTTTGCGGCGGGCGCTGTCCGACGACCTGGCAGATGCCGAGCGGGTCTCCCGGAGCCGTCCGGGCGCTCTGCCGGAGCCGCTTGCGCCCGGCAACTGGGAGCGGGTTGCATTCGTGCCGCTGGAGGACGTCCGTACAGAAGGACCGTGGAGCATACGACGCTGGGTGACGCTGGCGTGGATCGATCAGGCGCTGTCGACTTCGGCGATCGGTTCCAAGCTTTATTTCTCGTTCGAGGGCAGAGGACTGGCATTGGCGTTCGACTTCGGCAAGCTGTCGGCCGAGTGCCGCTATCGAATCGACGGGGGCGCATGGCAGGCGACCGCGCGCGAGCGGCCGGACTGGTGCGGACCGCACGGCTGGTTGAAGCTGGAGACGTTGGCCGATGATCTGCCGCAGGGACGGCACGAAGTCGAGATTGAGGTCATTCACGGCAACAAGCCGGATTGCGCGGGGACGCGGTTCGATCTGGCGTTCATCGGGGTCATAAAATAAATGAGAACCAAAAGGGAGCCCCGCCGGGGCTCCCTGTCGTCTTAACGAAGGTTCACGATCTCGACGTTCGGCTCGGCTTCCGCTTCATAGTCCACGGCGCCGGTCTCAAATCCGAACAGCTGGAAAAATTCCTTGCGGTACCCTTCAAGATCGGACAGCTCGTACACATTGTCCGTGGCGAGCTCCGCCCACAGCTTTTCGACTGCCGCTTGAACGTCCGGGCGCATCTCCCAATCGTCGATACGGATACGGCCCTTGTCGTCCACCGCCGTCTCCCCGCCGCCGTACAAGCGCTCGGAGAACAGCCGGTACATTTGCTCGATGCAGCCTTCATGCAGCTCTTTTTCCTTCATGACCTTGTACAGCACGGAAATGTAAAGCGGAACGACCGGTATCGCGGAGCTGGACTGCGTGACGAGCGCCTTGTTCACGGAGACGAATGCCCGCCCGCCGGAGGCCGACAGCCGATCGTTCAGGCGGAGCCCGGTCGCTTCCAGATGTTCCTTGGCTCGTCCGATCGTGCCTTCGCGGTATACGGCATGCGTAATCTCGGGGCCGATATACGTATAGGCGACCGTCGTCGCGTCGTCAGCCAGCACGCCCGCTTCGCGCAGCGCGTCGATCCACATCTCCCAGTCCTCGCCGCCCATGACGGCGACCGTCTGGCGCACTTCGTCTTCGGTAGCGGACTCGATCGAGGCCAGCGACACTTCGCCGGTATGGAAGTTGACAGTCTTGTTCGCATACGTGCCGCCGAGCGGCTTGATGACGGAGGAGAACGTCTCCCCTGTCTTCGGATGCGTCCGGCGCGGCGAAGCGACGCTGTAGACGACGAGGTCGATCTGGCCCAGCTCCTCGCGGATCGTGGCGATCGTCTTGTCCTTGATCTCGTCCGAGAAGGCGTCTCCGACGATGCTGAACGACTTGAGGCCCGCCTCCAGGGCGGCTGACTCGAAGGCGGCGGAGTTGTACCAGCCGGCGGATGCGGTCCGGGCGCCCTCGGCGGCTTTGTCGAAGTAGACGCCGATCGTATTCGCTCCGGCGCCGAACGCCGCAACGATGCGGGAGGCGAGGCCGTAACCCGTCGAAGCGCCGATGACGAGGGCATTGCGCGGCCCCTTGATGGCCGGCTTGCCCTTCACATATTCCACTTGACGCTGAACCTGGATGGCGCAGCCGTCCGGGTGCGCGGTCGTGCAGATGAAGCCGCGTGTTTTCGGTTGGATGATCATGGGTTCGCATTTTCCTTTGCTATATAGAGTATGAGGACTGAACAAGCTGGTCTGACCTCCCTATTGTACCTAATCAGGGCAGGGGATGGGAAGGCGGCGCTGACAGGTTGCGATTATAATCTGTCGCGCGCAGTCCCGCATAACGCAAAGCGGCCTTGACGGGGATGCACGCTCCCGCGCCAAGGCCGCTTTTTTTTATCGAATTAATTAAAAGATGCCGACCCGCAATATAATGACCAACAGTACGAACAGCACGATCGCAAACGCCGCGCCGCTGCCGTAACCGCCACCGCATGCACCTTCAACCGGATATCCCATCGCTATCACCACCATAACCGAAGTAGAATGCGTGTTACTTGCTCAGTGTATGTAGCGGATGCCGAATGGACTATGCTATAGCCTAGACAGCTCGATTAGTTACCGGGACATCAGCAAGGATATATTTTGCAATTGTGCCGAACAACTTTTAAGATGAAAGAAATGGGAACGGAATAAGGAGATTGTTCATGTCTACCCGAATCAAGCTTGGGCGGTACGGTCTGGCGCTCACTTGCTGCGCGGCGTTCGTCGCCTTGTACGTATGGTATACGTCGCCGAACGAGGTGCCGCCTTCCTATCTCGGCACAGCGGCGGATCCGTCCACTTTTTTTAAGCCGGACCGGCTCCGCGACAGCACCGTGCTGAATGCGCTCCGCAACGGCATATTTATGCTGAGCTGGCCGTGGCAGTGGGCGATTTATCTGTTTCTGCTGACGAGCGGGTGGGCGCGAGCCTGGAGAGAACGGCTGGAAGGCAGCGCGCTGCCGCGCCTTTTCCGTATGCCCGTCTATGTCCTGCTCGTATATGCTGTCTCCGCGCTGCTCTATTTCCCTCTGAAGCTCGCGAGCTACCTGGTGTCCCGCAGCTACGGCATCTCCACGCAGACCGCGGCGGGCTGGCTGGAGGACCGGGGACTCGACTTCGTCATCGGCTATGCGACGATGCTGCTCGTCTTCGCCGTCGCCAGATGGATCATGGCCCGCGGCGGGAGGTGGTGGCTCAAGCTGTGGCTGCTGTCCATTCCGTTCACGCTGTTCATGATGTATGTGCAGCCTGTCGTCATCGATCCTCTGTACAACCGGTTCGAGGAACTGTCCGATCCGGCGCTGGAGGGCGCGATCCTGGAGCTGGCGGCGCGTGCGGACATTCCGGCAGACCGGGTGTACGAGGTGCGGATGGCAGGCAAGACGAACGCAATCAACGCCTATGTGTCGGGCATCGGGAGCTCGCTGCGCATCGTCCTCTGGGACACGGCGCTGTCGCGGCTGGAGCGTCCGGAGATCATGCAGATTATGGCGCATGAGATGGGCCACTACGTCAAGCATCATCTGGAATGGAGCGCGCTCGGCGCGATAGGCAGCTCGCTCGTACTGCTGTGGCTCGGGGGCGGAATTTATAAGATCGTCGTGCGATCGAAAGGAAGAGACTGGGGAATCGGCCACATGTCCGACATATCCGCGCTGCCGCTAATACTGCTCCTGCTGTCGGTGCTCAACTTCGCTTCGCTGCCGGTATCGAATGCCGTGTCCAGGCACGCCGAAGCGGCGGCGGACCGCTATGCGCTGGACCTGCTGGGGACGGCGGACGGCGCGGTATCGATGCATCAGAAGCTGGCTGTCGCCGCCCTGAGCGACGTGAATCCGCCGCTGCTCGTGAAGTGGCTGCGCTCGACGCATCCGAGCGACATGGAGCGGATCGTCCAGGCCGAGCGCTATGCCCGGGCCCACGGGGAGCGGACGCCATGACGGCCGGCGGGAACAGGGGCGCATTGGGGGACGAGCTGACAAGCGTCGGGCCTGTCCGCCTGCGTCTGTACCTGCTGAACGGCGTGCGAAGCGCGCCGCGCTTCATGGAACGCCTGCAGGAGACGCTGGCGGGAGAACTCCGCGCATTGGGGTTCGCCGTGTCGGCCGTCGTGCTGTTCCCCTATGACGACTGGAGCCGGCGTCTGCTGCCGCAAGTGCGGGAGGTGCGGTTCGATATCATGCTTCCCTATCGGCGGTACGAGCGGTCGATCGGCGGCAGCAGAGCGCTCGCCGATCTGGATGCGGACCGGTCGCATGCGGAAGCCGCCGCCGGGGAGCGGCCGGTGCGCGAGCTCACCGTACTCGTCGGCCATAGCGCCGGCGGCGTGGCTGCGGTGCACGCGGCGGGCCTGCTGCTCGCGCGCGAAGGCGGTCCGCCCATACCCGTCGTCATGATCGGATCGCCCAAATGCCGCATTCCCGAGCCGCTGCGCGAAGCCGTGCTGTACGTGCAGGCGGAGCGCAGCAGCGGGACCGCGGGCGTAGGACGGGCGAAGGGCTCGGCGGGCAGGACGTCTGATCCCGTCTGCCGGATCGGCTCGTTCGGAGGCTGGGCGAAGGGGAGCGGACGGCTATTGCCCGGGTGGCGATCCGACCGCCATGCGCCGTCCGCCCGCGCCGCCGTGCGCATCATCGGCGGCCATGCCGATTATTTCCGGGACCGCGCCCCCTACGAGGGCGAGGGAGGGCGGACGAACATGGACGAGACGCTCGCCGCGGTGCTGCCGTGGCTCGAAGCCCGGCTGGCGGAGCGTCTGACTTAGCGTGAGCAAGCTTCCATAATCAGCTCGTAGGAGCGCAGCCGGTCGTCGAAGTCATGCGCATACGACACGATCATCAGTTCGTCGGCATCATACTCCTCCTGCCATTTGGCGAGCGTCTCCCGAACCTGTGCGGGATCGCCGATCGCCATCGCATGCCCTTCGCCGGGCGCCCGCACGGGGGCCGCGCCTTCCGACGCGAGCAGGCGGGCCGCTTCCTCCGTCCCGGGGATACCCGCCTCGCCCTTCCCCTGGCCGGCCAGCAAGCGCCACGCGCGCACGCCGAGCGCGATCTCCTCCGCCTTGGCTTGCGTATCGGCGCAGATTGCGGATACGGCCAATATCGCACGGGGCTCGCCGCCCCGCGCCTCATTGAAGCCCTTGCGGTACGCCGCGAGGGCTTCCTGCGCATGATCCCGGTTCATGAAGTGTCCGTAGGCGTAGCCCGTCCCGTGTGCGGCGGCCAAGCGTGCGCTCTTGACGCTCGTGCCGAGCACCCAGGGCGCAGGGCCGTCGTCCGCCATGCCGCGTGACGGACCCTCTGCCCGCTTCGCCGCGGGCGCCGCGCCCGCGCCGGGAATGGCGGGCGCCTCGCCGTCCAGGTAGCGCAGGAGCTCGGCGAAGTCCTCCGGCATGCGCAGCGCGCGCTCCAGGTAGTTGTCGGACAGCGCCATCGACATCTCCGCCGGTCCGCCGGGAGAGCGGGCTACGCCGAGGTCGATGCGTCCCGGGTACAGCGAGGCGAGGAGGCGGAACGTCTCGGCGACTTTGTAAGGCTTGTAATACGGCAGCAAAATCGCGCCCGCACCCAGCCGGATGCGCGAAGTCAGCGCGCCGATCATGCCGAGCATCACCTCGGGCGTCGAGCTCGCCAGTCCGCCCAGGCCATGATGCTCCGCAAGCCAATACCGTCCGTAGTCCATCCGCTCCCCGGCCTGCGCGAGCCGCACCGACGCCCGCAGCGCTTCGGACGGGGCCTGTCCGGCGATGACGGGCGCTTGATCCAATATGCCCAGCTTCATTGCTGTCCCTCCGATCTGTTCCGTCCAGTATACCGCAGACGCGCCAAAAATGCGTTCACAATCCCGACCCCTTCTGATAGCATGGAAGTATTCGTCCGTCATCGGCACGGACAAGGCCTAACATGGAAGCGGGGAAAAAAACGATGTCACTGCCGTCTACACGAGCGGACAGTACGCTGTGGTACGACAAGCCCGCGTTGGCGTGGGAAGAAGCGCTGCCGGTCGGCAACGGCCGCATCGGCGCGATGGTATTCGGCGATCCGCGGCGGGAGCTGCTGATGCTGAACGAGGATACGCTCTGGTCGGGCGAGCCCGCCGATACCGACAATCACGGGGCGCTGCCGCATCTGGCGCGCTGCCGGGCGTTGATCGCGGAGGGGGAATACTGGGAAGCGCAGCAGCTTGCCGAGGCGCATATGCTGGGCACCGATACCGAAGCCTATCAGCCGCTGGGCGACCTGCGGATCGATGTGGACGCTGTCCGCCCCGGCAGCGGCGCGCCGGAGGGCTATGTCCGGTCGCTGGATCTCTCGCGAGCGGTGCACACCGTCTCCTACGAGGAGGACGGCGTTGCATTCGTGCGGGAGACGTTCGTCTCCGCGACCGAGCAGGTGCTCGTGATGCGGCTGACGGCTTCACGGCCGGGCGCACTGGGCTTCAAGGTCTCGCTCGCGAGCCTGCATCCTGCGGAGAGCGGTACGACGGACGAAGGCGACGCATGGATCCGGGGCCGGGCGCCCATCTCCATCAGCCCGGAGGTCGTATATGCGCCGGGACGCGGCATCGCATTCCAGGCGGGGGTTCGGGTCGCCGACACCGACGGCGCGATCGAGACGCCGGGTAACGGGACGCTCCGCGTAACAGGCGCTACCCGGGCGACGGTGCTGCTGTCCGCAGGCACGAGCTACGCCGGGTACGACCGGGATCCGGCGGCCGGTCCGGCCCCGGCCGCGCGCTGCCGCCGGGACCTGGCGGACGCGTCGCGTCTTGCCTACGATGCGCTGCTCGATCGGCATGTCGGGGAATACCGGGCTTATTTCGACCGCACGGACCTTCGGCTCGGGACGGACGATTCGTCGCCGGAGGCCGCCGCGCTCCCGACCGACGAACGGCTGCGCCGGCTCGCACAGGGCGGAGCGGATACGGCGCTTGCGGCGCTTTATTTCCACTATGCCAAGTACCTGCTCCTCTCGAGCTCCCGCCCCGGCACGCAGGCTGCCAATCTGCAGGGCATCTGGAATCATCATCTGACGCCGCCCTGGCGCAGCAATTATACGATTAACATCAACACGCAGATGAACTATTGGCCGGCCGAGCCGCTCGGGCTGCACGAGCTGGCCGAGCCGCTGTTCGACCTCGTCTCCGAGCTCGCCGCGAAGGGCAAGGAGACGGCGCGGATACATTATGGCGCCAGAGGCTGGACATCGCATCACAACACGGACATCTGGCGCAGGTCGAATCCGGTGACCGGCTCTGCGAGCTGGGCGTTCTGGCCGATGAGCGGAGGCTGGCTGTGCCGGCATCTGTGGGAGCGGTACCGCTACGGCGGCGATCGGACCGAACTGGCCGAACGGTCGTACCCGCTCATGAAGGAGGCGGCGCGGTTCGCGCTGGATTGGCTGCTCCCGGCCGCAGACGGCAGGCTCGTCACCATGCCCGCTTCGACGCCCGAGAATTTTTTCCTCGACGAGCAGGGGCGCCAATGCGCCTTGAGCGCCGGCACGACGATGGACCTGTCGATCCTGTCCGAGCTGCTCCAGAGCGTGCTGGACGCAAGCCAAGAGCTCGGCGTCGACGAAGCGTGGCGGCCCGAGCTGCAGGACGCGATATCCCGCATCGAGCCTTACCGGATCGGCACGCAGGGTCAGCTGCTGGAGTGGTCGGAACAGTTCGCGGAGGAATCGCCGGGTCATCGCCACTTCTCGCATCTGTACGGCATGTACCCCGGCGAGCAGATCGATCTGCATCGGACGCCGGAGCTGGCGGGAGCGGTCCGGCGCAGCCTGGAGCTGCGTCTGGCCGCGGGCAGCGGGCACACGGGCTGGAGCTGCGCCTGGCTCGTCAATTTGTGGGCGCGGCTTGGCGACGGCGAAGAGGCGTATCGCTACGTCCGGCAGCTGCTGGCGAAGTCCACGTATCCGAATATGCTGGACGCGCATCCGCCGTTTCAAATCGACGGCAACTTCGGCGGCGCGGCGGGCATCGCCGAGATGCTGCTGCAGAGCCACGCAGGCGAGCTGCGCCTGCTGCCGGCGCTCCCTGCGGCATGGCCGGACGGACGCGCGAGCGGCCTGCGGGCGAGAGGCGGCTATCGCGTCGACCTGCAGTGGAGCGGCGGCGATTGGAGCGAGGTATCCATCGCGGCCGAGCGGGACGGCCACTGTGTGGTGCGGCTTGCCGGGGGCCGGGTGGCCGTCGTGGACGCCGAGGGAAATACCGTACCCGCCGAGATGGAGGAAGGCCGTCTGGTCTTTCTGGCGGTCGCGGGGCATGCATACAAGCTGACTAAGGTCGCGGGGATATAATACGAACAGCGGACAACGATCAACCGCAACGGGAGGACATCAAGATGAATCGATTTGACAATACGATAGAGCTGCGCCGCCCGGACTCCTTGAAGTGGTCGGGAGCGGACGTTCTTTTCAAGGGGGAAGATCTGCTGCCGCTATGGGTGGCCGACATGGACTTCGAGCCGCCGGCGCCCGTGCTGGAGGCGCTGCACCGCAGGGTGGACGCCGGACTGTTCACCTATGCCGTGATTCCGCCTTCCCTGTTGGAGGCAGTCGCGGCCTGGTTGGACAACAGGCTGAAGTGGCGGGTGGAGCCGCGCGATCTATTGTACGCATCGGGCGTCGTCACGCTGCTGAAGGCGGCCGTGCGCGCCTATTCGCAGCCGGGCGACAGCATCGTCGTCCAGCCTCCGGTATACGGACCGTTCGCGGAGGCGGTGACCGGACAGGGGCGGGAGCTCGTGCTTAATCCGCTCAAGATCGAGCAGGGACAGTATCGGATGGACCTGGACGATCTCGAGGCCAAGCTAAAGCTCACGGGGGCGAAGCTGCTGCTGCTGTGCAGCCCGCACAATCCGGCGGGCCGCGTATGGAGCGCGGAGGAGCTGAGCGGGCTCGCGGAGCTGTGCCGCATTTACGGCGTCACGGTCGCGTCGGACGAGATTCATGCGGATCTGATTCTGAAAGGGGTGCACACGCCGTTCGCGTCGCTGCCGGGGATGGCGGAGCGGACCGCCACGTTTATCGCGCCGAGCAAGACGTTTAATCTGGCCGGACTGCACACCTCGTTCGCCGTCGTACCCGATGAAGGGTTAAAGAAGGCGCTGATCGATGCGCTCGGTCATCAGGACCCGAACCCGCTGTCGCTCGCGGCGGCGGAGGCGGCTTACCGGGAAGGAGAGGAATGGCTGGAGGCATGCCTCGCGTATTTGCGCGCCAATGCGGCGTTTGCGGCGGGCTACCTGGCGGAGCGACTGCCGGAGGCGATCGTGTACGTGCCGGAGGCGACCTATCTGCTGTGGGTGGACCTGCGCCCGCTCGGGCTGAGCCAAGCCGATATCGGACGCCTCCTGGTGCAGGAGGCGCGTGTCGCCGTCAGCGGCGGCAGCGCGTTCGTGAGCGAAGGCGAAGGGCGGGTACGCATCAATCTGGCGACGCGGCGCGCGCTGCTGGAGGAAGGGCTGTCCCGAATTGCGAAGGCGCTCGGCGCCGTGCGGACGAACGGCGAACACCCGGCGCAACAATAGCTTGCCCGGGGATTCGAATAGCCTTAAGCGACCCTGTCCGTCTACAGCTCTTCGCCGCTCCAGCTGGCACGGCGGATCTCGGAGGGCGTGCGTCCCGTGAACTGCTTGATCGTCCTCGAAAAGTGGTGGGGCGTCTTGAACCCGCACTGGCGAGCGATCTCGGCGGCCGGCAGGCCCGTGTGCTCAAGCAGCTCCACGGCGCGCTCGCTGCGGTATTTCCACACATAATGAATCGGCGTTTCCCGCTCGTGCTTGTTGAAGAGACGGACGAGATGCTCGGGCGTGACGCCCGCTTCCCACGCCAGGTCGTTCAGCTTGATCTCACCGGTATAGTGCGACCGGATCCACGAGAGCGCCCGTTCGACCGCGGGAGACGCGTCCTGCGCGCCGTTCTGCCCCGCATGCTCCCCTTCGCCTGCCGGCTGGAGCTGAAGGACGGCAGCGCCAAGGCTGCGCATGATCGGCCCGTCGCTGGGCAGCTCGTTTTGCATAGTCATGATCAGCTCGACGAGCTTGGCCATCTCCGTCGATACGGGCCATACGCCGGGCGGCTCTTCTTGGCCGGCGGCATCGGCGCAGGATCGCTTGTCGATCTGCACGGCGACCCAGTTGTGCCGCGTGACGTCCCGTCCCGTAATGTCGAAGGACTCTGTGTGACCCGGCCTTAGCAGGATGGCTTGTCCGGCCTTCACCTGCTGCGGCGTGCCGTCGATCGTGACGCGCATCTCGCCTTCGTCCAGCAGCAGCAGTTCATAATCCCGCTGCTTGCGCGGTCCGAACCGGCCGCCCGGCGCATAGGCGGCCGAGCCGGCGACGGCCGATCTGACCGCCTCAAAGGGAACTTGCGCCTTGCTTGACGCCACTCGCATAACCTCCCGTCGCTGCACTGCGCAGCCCTAGTTTGCTGCTTAGTACATACCACGCGGGACGGCAGGGTGAATCGCCGCAGCGCGCACAAAAATACAGCCGCGCCGTCCGAGGAGGACGGCGCGGCTGTATGTCTAGGGATGACGCGGGCTCAGACGGCGTTCGTGCCGCTCTGCAGCTGCTGCTGCAGCGAAGCGACGCGCGCTTCGGGCACGAGCCCCTCTGCGGCGGCACGGCCGAGCAGCGCGTTGACGGCGGCGAAGCCGTCAGCCCCCAGATCGCGGGTGAAGCTGTTCACGTACAGGTCGATATGCGACTTGGCAACTTCCGGAGACAGCTCCTGCGCATGCGACATGACGTATTCCCGCGAAGCTTCCGGATTCGCCCACGCATAATCGACTGAGGCGCGAATCCAGCCGGCGACGGCTTCCAGATCGAGCGTGCGCTTCGCGATGATCGCGCCGAGCGGGATCGGCAGGCCGGTGTCCTGCTCCCACCAGCTGCCCAGATCCTGCAGCAGGGAGAGGCCGTACTGCGGGTATGTGAAGCGGGCTTCGTGGATGACGAGCCCGGCGTCGATGTCGCCGCGCTGCACGGCCGGCATGATCTGATTGAACGGCATGACGAGGATGCGGCCGACGCCGCCGGGCACATGGCGGGCGGCCCACAGGCGGAACAGCAGATAGGCGGTGGAGCGCTCGCTCGGCACCGCCACCGTCTTGCCGGAAAGCCGCGCCGGATCGGGCAGGCCGGCGGCCGCAGGGGCGCCGGCGGTCAGCACGAGTGGGCCGCAGCCGCGTCCGAGCGCGCCGCCGCAGGGGAGCAGCGCATAATCGGGATGCGTCCACGGCAGGGCGGCGTAGGAGATCTTCATGATCTCCGGACCGTCGGTTCCTTCGGACAAGCCGTTCGTAATATCGATATCGGCATATGTCACATCCAGGCGCGGAGCGCCGGGAATCAGGCCCGCAGCCCACGCGTGGAAGACGAACGTATCGTTGGGGCAAGGCGAATAAGCGATTTTCATGGCAATACGACCTCCTTTAAAATGTTGCAAGCCGCCGCCAGCGCCGCCAGCGCGTCTCCGATCCGCCAGGCGTCGCGATCACGCGGCCCGACCGCATTCGAGATTGCGCGCAGCTCGAGGAAGGGCTTGTCCGCGTAGGCGGCGGCCGTCGCGACGCCGAAGCCTTCCATGCCTTCGGCGACGGCGCCCGGCACGCGGTCAGCCCGCTCGGCCGCCGTCGCGGCGGTGCCGGTGGCCGTGGCCGCGGTCACGATCGGGCCGGCGGCCGCGGTCAGCCCGGCCGCGGCGAGCGCCTGCAGCAGCGCCTCGGCCAGAGGCGCATTCGCCGCGAGGCGCGACGCGCCGAAGCCCAGCTCGTCGACGGAGGCGAAGCCGTCCGCCGTCTCGACGCCCAGATCGGCCGCCGCGGCCCAGGTGCCGACCGCGAGCGTCCCGACCGGGGCGTGCGCCGGGTAGCCGCCGGCGATGCCGGCGCTCACGACGAGCGCCCAGTCGCCGCCGGCGGCGAGCGCGGCGGCCGTGCGGGCGGCCGCGCTCGCGGGCCCGACGCCGCAGAGCTGTACTTCAAAGCGCGGGTCGCCGCCGAGCCCTCGAACGACCGCGTCCCGTTCCGCCTCGACGGCGGTCATCACGAGCACACGGGCTCGTTTGTTCATTTCCGACAAATTACTCATCTCCATTTCGTCCCATCGCTAACATGTCCCGTCACGGAGGCATCTCTCTATTCTACCGCAGTTGCGGGCGGGGGAGAAGGCCGCCGATTCTCACCGGCGCGCCGCCGTCCTCCGCATCAAGCCACGGCCGATTCTCGCCACACCGCCGTCCTCCGCATCAAGCCACGGCCGATTCTCGCCACACCGCCAACCGCCCGCCAACCGCCCGAATTTGTGCGGTTCTCCGCCCCCAAATAAAAAAAGCCCTTTTTGTATCCGCTAGGATACAGAAAGGACTCTCAGCTCTTTGATTTGACCGCCTCGCTCAGCCCTTCGCCTTGATAACCTCAAGCGGCTTGTGGTTGCCGTACTTCGGATATTCGCGGGTCGACGGGGCGGCCCACTTGGCGGCATTGCGCAGTACGCGGCGCACTTGTTCGTTGTAGTAGGTCGGGTACGTCTCATGGCCCGGGCGGAAGTAGAAGATCTTGCCCTGGCCGCGATGGAACGTGCAGCCGCTGCGGAACACTTCGCCGCCCTCGAACCAGCTCACCATGACCAGCTCGTCCGGCGCCGGGATGTCGAAGTGCTCGCCGTACATTTCCTCCATCTCGAGGTCGATGTACTCGCCGATGCCTTCGGCGATCGGATGGTTCGGAGCGACGACCCAGATGCGCTCCTTCTCGTCGGCTTCGCGCCACTTGAGGTCGCAGGACGTGCCCGTCACCTTCTTGAAGATCTTGGAGAAGTGTCCCGAGTGCAGCACGATCAGCCCCATGCCGCGCAGCACGCGGGCGTGAACGCGCTCGACGATCTCGTCCTTCACGTCGCCGTGGGCCATATGCCCCCACCAGAACAATACGTCGGTCTCGCTCAGCACTTGCTCGGACAGGCCGTGCTCCTCGTTGTCGTCGAGCGTCGCATAGCGGACCTCGAAGTCGTCCGTGCCGAGCCCCTGTCCGATTGCGGTGTGGATGCCTTCCGGATAGACGGCGCGCACCTTCTCGTTCGTTTTTTCGTGGCGGCCTTCGTTCCATACTGTAACGCGCAGACGCTGTGTCATTTTCGTTTGCCTCCCGATAGTCAATGATTGTATATGCTTTCTTGTTATCAGTATAGACGAAGGGAAGCGACGGTAATATGCCGAATCCTAATTCATTTGTATGCAAAAGTGTTATACTGCTCATTGACGCTATTCGCGACAAAGAGGTGAACGACCGATATGACGAGTGCCGCCGATATGCGCGAGGGGGCCGTGAACGAGCAAGTCGTCTATCAGAACCCGCTGCTGTTCCTCAAGATATGGGAGATTCAGAGCGTGGGGGTAGTGCGCCAAGCCGCAGACCCGTGGGATTGGCATTACCATAAGGAAGTGGAGTTTCTGGCGATCGTCGAGGGCGGTCTCGAGGTGCAGACGATGACGTCTCTGACGCAGCTCGGTCCGGGCGACGTGATGGTCGTCGGTTCCTCGCGACCGCACAGGACGTGCTGCACAGGCGGCAAGCCCTTGCGCTATCTCGTTTTCCAGGTGGATCTCGTACGGCACTTCGACCAGAGCATTTTGCCGTATTTGCACCACTTCTCGGAGCTCAAGCGTCCGCTGGAGGACCTGAACTACATATTTCAAGAAAGCGCCCGCGCCAGAAACGAAGCCTATGCGCTGATCGGCGACATCTACGAGGAGACGCACAAGGGGGAAGCGGGCTACGAGATCGCGGTCAGCGCGTCCATCAAGCGTCTGCTGCTGCTGCTGCTGCGGGGGGACGACCGCGGGCTGCTGCGCGGCACCGAAGAGGCGGGGGTCGCGAGGCTCAGACCCGTGCTCGATTATGTGGACAGCCGTCTGGGAGAGCGGATCGCCGTCGACGACGTGCGCCGCCTGCTCGGCATGAGCTACCACCACTTCATCAAGACGTTCAAGCGGACGATGGGCATCCCGTTCGTCGACTATGTCAATTACAACCGCATCAAGAAGGCGGAACGGCTGCTGCTGACGACCGATCTCAGCATCATGGAGGTCAGCTTCGAGGTCGGCATCTGGAATATGGCCCAATTCTACAAGCTGTTCAAGCGGCACAACCAGCACTCGCCCAAGGAATTCAGGCAGCGGATGCGCAATTGACGCCGAATATTCGTTAACTATCCCTTGACAAATCGGACAAGCGCATACCCAATATGTAGTGCAAGCGGGCGGCCGGCCGCATTTGCGTCCCGCCATTTTTTTTTGCGAATCGGCCGGCAGCGCCTCAGCCCTTGCGGGACGCGGGTTTTGCGAATTCCTGCCGTCCCGGTATAAATTTTAGGTCTCTCCATGGATTGACAGCCACAATATATTGATATAAATTTATAAATGTCCTCAACATATCGGTTTGAACTCCACTGCGGTTGGTTAATAGACCGTAGCGGAATATGACGGTAGGTTGACCCGGTCCGGTAGGAATCGGCGGAACAAACAACAGGATACACGGCATGTTTTCGATGGCTGCGGTGCAGCGAAGGCGAAAGCTTTTTCGTGATGCCCGGATAGCGGATTTCTGCGGACCGAATCTTCTATTTTATTACAATTAATGTATTTTCAGGAGGAGTTGCGCCATGCTGATCGCATACGCATCGAAGACGGGCAACGTACGGAGGTTCATTAACAAGCTGAATCTGCCGGCCGTACCGATCGACGAGACCGAGACGTTGGAGGAGCCGTTCGTGCTTGTGACCTATACGACCGGATTCGGACAGGTACCCGACAACGTGGTCTCCTTCCTGGAACGCAATGCAAGCCGGATGGTAGGCGTATCGGCCAGCGGCAACCGCAACTGGGGCGGCAGCTTCGCGAAGAGCGCGGACACGATCTCCGAGCGGTACGGGGTGCCGGTGCTTTACAAGTTCGAGCTGTCCGGCACGCAGCGCGATGTCGATAATTTCAAGCGGGAGGTGCTCGCAGTTGCGGCATATTGAATTGAACAACCTGCTGATGCAGCGCGGGGCGGACGGATTTTTTCAACTGGACAAGGACCGGGAGGCCGTCGACGCATTCATGGAGGAAGTGAAGCAGCGCAGCCTGACCTTCACGGGGCATCTGTCCAAGGTTCACTATATGATCGAGAACGACTATTACGAGGACGTATTCGCCAGGTACAAGGAGCATGAGGTCGAAGAGGTGTACCGGATCGCGCACGGCTACGACTTCAAGTTTCCTTCTTATATGGCGGCCTCCAAGTTCTATACCGACTATGCGGTGAAGAGCAACGACCGCAGCATCTACCTCGAGCATTATCCGGACCGCGTCGCGATCGTGGCGCTGCATCTGGGCCGCGGCGACGTCAACGCCGCCCATCTGCTGGCGCAGGCGATGATGGAGCAGCGGGTGCAGCCGGCGACGCCGACCTTCCTCAATGCGGGCAAGAGCCGTCGCGGCGAGATGGTGTCGTGCTTCCTGCTCGAGATGGACGACGCGCTCAACTCGATCAACCATGTGCTCGGCACCTGCATGCAGCTGTCCAAGATCGGCGGCGGCGTCGCCGTCAACCTGTCCAAGCTGCGCGGGCGCGGCGAGAGCATCAAGGGCGTCGAGGGTGCGGCCAAGGGCATCATGCCGGTGCTCAAGCTGATGGAGGACGCCTTCTCCTACGCCGACCAGATGGGTCAGCGCAAGGGCTCCGGCGCAGGCTACTACAATATTTTCGGCTGGGACGTCATGGAGTTCCTCGACAGCAAGAAGATCAACGCCGACGAGAAGACGCGCCTCAAGACGCTGTCGATCGGTCTGATCGTGCCGTCGAAGTTCTACCAGCTGGCCCAGGACAACAAGCCGCTGCACGTCTTCGCGCCGTACACGGTGTTCAAGGCGTACGGCACGCATCTCGACGACATGGACCTCGACGAGATGTACGATACGCTGCTCGCCGACGACCGCGTCAAAAAGAAGGTCATCATGACCGCGCGCGACATGCTCGTCAAGATCGCGACGATCCAGCTCGAGTCCGGCTATCCGTACATTATGAACCGCTCCAATGCGAACAAGCATCACGCGCTCAAGGATATCGGCAATATCAAGATGTCGAACCTGTGCACGGAGATCTTCCAGCTGCAGGAGACGAGCGAGATCGGCGACTACGGCCAGTCCGACGTCATCCGCCGCGACATCAGCTGCAACCTGGCATCGCTGAACATCGCGAACGTCATGGAGCGCAAGAAAATCAAGGAATCCGTGCATGAGGGCGTCATGGCGCTGACTGCAGTCAGCGATATGACGACCGTCGCCAATGCGCCGGGCGTCGCCAAGGCGAACCGCGAGCTGCATTCGATCGGCCTCGGCGCGATGAACCTGCACGGCTATCTGGCCAAGAACAAGATTGCCTACGAGAGCGAAGAAGCCAAGGACTTCGCGCGTGCGTTTTTCATGAGCGTCAACTTCCATTCGATCGAGAAGAGCATGGACATCGCGCGCCAGACGGGCGTCACGTTCGACGGCTTCGAGAAGTCCGAATACGCGAAGGGCACGTACTTCGACCGCTACCTGACGACCGACTATGCACCGCGCACGGACAAGGTCAAGGCGCTGTTCGAGGGCATCCATATCCCGACGCTGGCGGATTGGGCGCAGCTGCGCGAGGACGTCATGAAGCACGGCCTGTACCATGCTTACCGCCTGGCCATCGCACCGACGCAGAGCATCTCGTACGTGCAGAACGCGACGTCGAGCGTCATGCCGATCGTCGAGCAGATCGAGACGCGTACCTACGCGAATTCGACGACGTATTATCCGATGCCGTTCATGGCGCAGGACAACTTCTTCTACTACAAGTCGGCCTATCAGATGGACCAGCTCAAGGTGCTCGATCTGATCGGCGAGATTCAGGCGCATGTGGACCAAGGCATCTCCACCGTGCTGCACGTCAACAGCAACGTGACGACGCGCGATCTGGCCCGCTATTACATTTACGCAGACAAGCTGGGACTCAAGTCCCTCTACTATACGCGGACGAACCGTCTGTCCGTCGAAGAATGCATCGCCTGCGCCGTCTAAGACGGCGCGGCTGAAGCCGAAGGAGATTAGAGACATGGCAACGCACAAGGCGGTCAACTGGAACCGGCCCGACGACGACTTCTCCGCGATGTTCTGGAACCAGAATATTATGCAGTTCTGGACGGACGAAGAGATCCCGCTGTCCGACGACAAGATGTCGTGGATGGAGCTGAATGACAACGAGCGCGATCTGTATATGAAGGTGCTGGGCGGCCTCACGCTGCTCGATACCGTGCAGGGCGGCGTCGGCATGCCGAAGATTCTGGAGCATGTCGAGGGCCTGCAGCGCAAAGCCGTGCTCGGCTTCATGGCGATGATGGAGCAGATCCACGCCAAGTCGTATTCGAGCATCTTCACGACGCTGGCGACGACCGAGGAGATCGACCAGGTATTCGCCTGGGTCGAACGCAACCCGCATCTGCAGACGAAGGCCGAGACGATCGCCCAATACTACAACAACATCAATACGCCGAAGGACCTGTATCTCGCCATGGGCGCATCCGTGCTGCTCGAGAGCTACCTGTTCTACAGCGGCTTCTTCTATCCGCTCTACCTGGCCGGCCAGGGCAAGATGACGAGCAGCGGCGAGATCATCGACCTGATCCTGCGCGACGAGAGCATCCACGGCGTATACGTCGGACTGCTGGCGCAGGAGATCTACGCGAGGCTCGACGAGGACGAGCAGACGGCGGCGTACGAGACGCTCAAGGGCCTGCTCCGTTATCTGCACGACAACGAGGAGCGGTACACCGAGAGCCTGTACGGCACGGTCGGCCTGACCGACGAGGTCAAGGCATTCCTCCGCTACAACGCCAACAAGGCGATGATGAACATGGGCCTCGAGCCGTTGTTCGACGACGAAGACATCAATCCGATCGTTCAGAACGGCATCAGCACGCGGACCAAGCAGCACGACTTTTTCTCGAAAAAGGGAAACGGGTATGTGCGTACGACCAACGTACAACAGCTGCGCGACGAGGACTTTATTTTTTGACAGCCGCATAGACGGCGTTCAGCCCTGCGACCGGCATTGCCGGAGGCGGGGCTTTTTACTGTGTCGCTCCGCATGCCGATCGTGCAGCGCGCAGTCCAGCATTCGCCAAGACCAAAGTCTGTCCCTCAAGCCGAACCTCCGCCAGATTCCGCCGCTCCCGCGCTTTGATACGATAATGCCATAGAGAACAATTGGCGGGGAGCGAGCGGCATGTACGATAGACAGCGCGATGACGAGCAGCAGGAGAAGAGCATCTATATTTTGCTGACCGATACGGGAACGTTGTTCACCACGATGATCAAACGATTCACCGCCGCGCCCTACAACCATGCTTCGCTCGCTTTTGACGCCGGCCTAAGCGAGCTGTACAGCTTCGGCCGCAAGAAGCCGACCAATCCCTTCTCGGGCGGATTCGTCGAGGAAGACGTCTATGCGGGCACGTTCAGCCATTATCCGGATACGCGCTGCACACTGCTGCGCCTGCGGGTCACGTCCCGCCAGCTGGCGGCCGCCCGCCTCGTCGTAGAGAAGTTCAAGCGGGAGCAGGCGCAGTACCGCTATAACCTCGTCGGGCTGCTGGGCGTATTGCTGGACTTCGACACGGGCACGGACAAAGCTTACTTTTGCTCGCAGTTCGTGGCCGAGGCGCTGCGCGAGGCGGATGTACCGCTGTGGGAGCGGCCGTCCTCGCTTGTGACGCCGGATCATTTTCGGACGCACGGCGGACTGGAGACGGTGTACGAAGGCCGGCTGTACGACTATCCGCCCCTCTGCCACGGTCTGATCGGACGGATGGGAGAGACGGCGGACGGCGCGATGGAGTGGGCCGTATCGTAAAACTGGCAGATTTAAACAATTCAAGACGGTTGTCCCGGCCGATGGTATAATGTGAGCATACGAAGCAAACCGGAGGGATGCCGGATGGACCAGGAGCTGTTGAATGCGCTTAGGCAAGTGTTCAGGGAAGAACTTCGAGACGAGCTTCAAAAGGAGCTCGATCCGATCAAAGAGCGGCTGGACGCGGTCGTCGAGCAGCTGGATCGTATGGAGCGGGCGCAGGCGGAGGATGTCGTCGCGATGCTCGGTCATCTGAACAACAAGCTCGAAGTCATCCGTCACGATGTGGAGTTCGTCGCCAAGGAACAGGGCGCGATCCGGCTCGAGATCGACCGTTCCAAGCGATATGTAGCGTCGCATATTTTGCACGAGAAGCCCTGATACGAAGCATGCTCATGCGCCAAGTTTGCTGCTCTGCCCGACGGCTCGACCGTACGGGTTTATTTTTATTTGACAATGAGAATCATTATCAATAAAATATACATAAACAAAGGACAAACTGCCGGAAAGGATGTTGATTATGTATTCCGCATCGCCGATTACGGCAAGCCTATTCGGCTTCCAAGCCGAGGGCGGCTATCTGGAGCCTTGGGTCGCAATCGCTCAAATCGCGGACAAGGAACAGCCCGACCACAATCGTCTGGAGCTGTGCGCGCGCATATTTCTACCGGAGCTGGACAGCCCGGAGCAATACGAAGGTCTGCTGGAAGCAGTCCGCTCATTCACAAGGGGACAGATGGCGGAGAAGGGCTGCGAATCATGCCTCATTTACTATACTTGCAAAGGGATCGTCGACCGCGACTTGAACTTGCCGCTGCCCGGGATGCCGTACCCGGGAGGACGGCTCGCCGTGGAGTGCGAGTTCGTCGAGACTTATCGCGCGGAGCAGGCCGACGGTCCGGGAGAGGAGGGATGCGCCGATGTTAGCTGAATCGATGAACGGACTCGACCATCTGTGGTTCAAGCTTCGAAAAGCGAAGCGGATCGCCAAACGGAGCGGGCAGGTCAGCTATGCGTGCCCGCCCTGCGGACCGCGGCATGCGCTGATCGCAGTGACGGGCGGGCGCGGTTCGCTGCTGACGCCGGAGCAGTCGTTCGCGGTTGAAGAAGGGGCCGTATATGTCGCCGAGCCGGGATCGCTGCTGTCGATGGTGCCGGACGGAGAGATGCCGCTCACCTTTTATTTTTTCGAATTCGACGTCAAGAGCGATCGCGGACGGGAGCAGACCGGAGACGGGCGCCCCGGGTTGCAGCCGATGAGACAGCTGGGCAAGCCGCTGCGGATCCCGCCCGTATCGCTGTCCGCGATGAGCGCGGCCGCGTATGGCAGCATGGCAGGGGATAGCGGACTGGAGAGATTCCGCGGACAGTTCATGTTCCAGGAGCTGCTGCACCGGGTATGGAGCGAGCTGACCGCCGAGCCGAGCGACGAGCTGCATATCGCGCTGGAGCATCTGCGCGCCTATATCGAGCAGCACTACTACGAGCCGCTGTCGATCAAGCGGCTGGCCGGACTGTCCAAGATCAGCCCGCGGCATCTCGTCCAGATGTTCAGGGACAAGTACCAGGTCGAGCCGATGGACTATGTGCGCTCGCTGCGTTCGCAGCGCAGAATGGCCAAGGCCGAGCTGGCCGGCCGGATCTGAGAGGAGGAGGCGCCGCGAGATCGCTTGAGGCAGCCGTGTATGGCGCCAGGCCCGTGTTCAGTCGCTGCGTTGCGCCGGCTGAGCGCGGGCCTGCTTGCGATATTGGCCGGGCGCGCTGCCGACGATGCGCTTGAACAGCGCGGCGAAGTGGGATATGTCCTGATAGCCGGTCGCCGCAGCGACGGCGGCGAGCTTGCAGTCGGTATCGCGCAGCAGCCGGCAGGCCTCCTGCATCCGCAGCGTCTGCTGATAGGCGAGCGGCGTCATGCCGGTATACTTCGCGAACAGCCGCTGGAACTGCCGCTCGCCCAGACCGGCGTTCGCTGCGAGCGTCGCTGTAGAGAGCGGGGCGGCGTATTCGGCATGCATCAGCCGCAGCGCCGCCTCCATCCCCGCCGGCGGCGCCGCGGCGAACGGGACCTCCTCTTCGCCCAGGCGGTGCAGCTGGATGAGCAGCTCCAGCAGCAGCATATGCAGGGCGGCTTCGCGCGCCGTCCTCCGCGCGCCGTATTCGAGATGCAGCCGATGGAACAGGCGGCCGCACTCGCCATCCCGATCGCGGTAATAGCGTATATCGGGCTGCGCCAGGAACGGGGCAAGCGCCGCGAAGCCCGGCCAGCCAGCGAGTTGCCCTGCCAGCTTGTCCGTATGAATCAAGCAGTTGCGTACGATGAGCGGGCGTGTCGGCACCGGGGAGCCGGGTCTGAACACATGAGAGACGCCCACGGGAATGAGGACGATGTCGCCTTGAGAGACCGGGATGGCCGATTCGCCCGTATGGTGGCTGCCGCTCCCTTCAGATACATAACTGATCTCGAGAAAGTCGTGCCGATGCTCGTGCGAGCTGTAGTTCTCGACGGCCCGGTTAACATAGATCGGCAGATCGTCCTCGAAAAAAAGCTCTCCATGCAAAAAGCCGATAAAACGATTGACCATGCCGGAATTTCCTCCCCACAGGCACGATAGTCGAGAATGTCGCATATACCCGTTCAAAATGTCGGGATTGCCGCGATTCGCCGTTTGTTTCTCATTATATGATGGAAGCAATCACATGAATAGCGTAGGGATAGCGCAATGACATTGGATATCTACGATCTGACCTGCGAATACCGTACGAACCCGCTCGGCATCGACACGCCGCAGCCGCGGCTCTCCTGGAAGCTCAGCAGCGAGGCGCGGGGCGCATGCCAGTCCGGCTACCGCATTCAGGTCGCGGCAGAGAGACCGGAATTCGTGCAGCCGCTGTGGGATACCGGCCTTGTGAGGAGCGCGGATTCCGTCCTGATCGCCTATGGCGGCCCTGCGCTGCGGCCCAGCACCCGGTATTATTATCGGATAAAGGCATGGGACGGTGCAGGCGTCGAATCGGCATGGAGCGAGACGGCGTGGTGGGAGACGGCGCTGCTGTCGCCGCAAGCGTGGCAGGCGTCGTGGATCGGCGCGGACCCGGAGCGGTACGATCCGAATGCAGGTCCGTCGCCGCTGCTGCGCAAGGCGTTCGAGCTGCCGGGCAAGGTCGTGCGGGCGCGCCTCTATGCGTCGGCCGCCGGTCTGTACGAGCTGTACGTGAACGGCAGGCGGGTGGGCGAGGACTTGATGACCCCCGGCTGGACGAGCTACGGCAAGCGGCTGCAATACCAGACGTACGACGTGACGGATGCGCTCGCGGAGGGCGCCAACGCGCTCGGCCTCTCGCTCGGCAACGGCTGGTACAAGAGCCAGCTGGTCAACGACAACAACCGATACGGCGACAGGCGCGCCGCATTGCTGCAGCTGCACGTCTGGCTGGCGGACGGCAGCGAGCAGGTGGTCGTCACCGATTCATCCTGGAGGATGTCCACGGGCGCTGTCCGCTACTCCGAGATTTATCACGGCGAGACTGTCGACGCGCGGCTGGAGCCGGCAGGATGGCGGGAGGCCGGCTACGACGACGCCGAGTGGAGTCCCGCGACGATCGCGGAGCCGGGGACGGGGCGCCTCGTCGCACAGGAGAACTGGCCCGTGCGGGTGACGGAGCGGCTGCTCCCCGTTGGGTTGGTGCGCACGCCGGCCGGCGACACGGTGCTCGACTATGGCCAGAACCTGGTCGGGCGCGTCCGGCTCAAGCTGAACGTGCCGGCGGGCACGACGGTGAAGCTGCGTCACGCCGAAATTCTGGACCGCGACGGCAACGCATACTTCGGCAATCTGCGCTCGGCGAGGCAGGAGTTCATATATACGGCAAGCGGCATCGCGGACGAATCGTACGCAGCGTCGTTTACGTTTTTCGGCTTCCGGTACGTGACGGTGGAGGGCTATCCCGGACAGGATGAGGACGGCCTGCCGCTCGAGGCATTCGAAGCCGAGGTGATGCACTCCGACATGCCGGAGACCGGCCGCTTCGACTGCTCGAGCGAGCTGATCAATCGGCTCAACCTCAACATCCGCTGGGGACAGCGGGGCAACTTCCTCGACGTGCCGACCGACTGTCCGCAGCGCGACGAGCGCCTCGGCTGGACCGGCGATGCGCAGGTGTTCGTGCGGACGTCGGCCTTTCATTATCAGGTCGGACCTTTCTTCGCCAAGTGGCTGCACGATCTCGCGGCCGATCAACTGCCCGACGGCGGCGTGCCGTTCGTCATCCCGAACGTGCTTGAGGGCCACTCCTCGGCGGCCTGGGGCGATGCGGCCGTCATCTGCCCGTGGACGATCTATCAGTGCTATGGAGATGTGCGCTTGCTGGCGGAGCAGTTCGACAGCATGAAGGCATGGGTCGAATACATTCGTGCGCAGGGAGACGACGAATACTTGTGGAATACCGGCTTTCACTTCGGCGATTGGCTCGGTCTGGACGCCAAGGAGAACAGCTATATCGGCGCCACGCCGAAGGACTTCATCGCGACCGCCTACTATGCCTATTCGGCGAGACTCGTGCGGGATGCGGCCGTCGCGCTGGGGCGGGCGGCCGACGTCCGCCGCTATGGCGAGCTGCATCACCGGGTCGTGGCGGCATTCCGCCGCGAGTTCGTCACGCCGGGCGGCCGGCTGGCGGCGCCGACGCAGACCGCACATGCGCTGGCGCTCGTCTTCGAGCTCGTCGAAGGCGAGGTGCGGACGCGCGTCGCCCGCGAGCTGAACAAGCTGGTCGCGCAGAACGACTATCGCCTGACGACAGGCTTCGTCGGCACGCCGTATCTCTGCTTCGCGCTGTCCGACAACGGCTACCATGAGACGGCGCTCAAGCTGCTGCTCCAGGAGAGCTATCCGTCCTGGCTGTATCCGGTCAAGCAGGGCGCGACGACGATCTGGGAGCACTGGGACGGCGTGAAGCCGGACGGCACGTTCTGGAGCGACGACATGAACTCGTTCAATCACTATGCGTACGGCGCGATCGGCGACTGGCTGTACCGGCGCGTGGCCGGCCTCGACATGGATGAATCGGAGGCCGGGTATCGCGGAGTTCGGATTGCCCCGCTGCTGGGCGGGACGGGGTTGAGTCATGCCTCGGCCGAGCTGGTGTCGCCATACGGCAATATAAGGTCGGCATGGAGGCGCGAAGCCGATATCGTCGTGCTGGAGACGGACATTCCGGTCGGCGCTTCGGCTAAGGTCAGGCTGCCGGCCGGGGATGCGAGCCTCGTGCAGGTGGACGGCGGTTCGGCGGCGCTCGCGGGCGAGGTGTCAATTGTCGGGAGCGGAGGCGGGTTCGTCACATTCGGCATCGGCTCGGGGCGCTACACGTTCACTTTTTCGACGGATGGTTAATGCATGCTTAGAAGTACCCTCGTTGTGCGCGCGGCGCAGGCGAGGGTTTTTATTTACTTTGTAACCTATAAATAAACAAATAACAATAAAATTTAGCCTAACATGACTAAGGCCTAATAATGTACAATAAGGCAAGACCATACTATAGAAAAATCAGGAGTGGGAGCGGAAAAAATGACAAGGCTATTGTTGAACGGAAGCTGGGAGCTCTCGAACGGGCGTACCGGCGATCGCTATACGGCCACGGTGCCGGGATTCGTGCAAAAGGATCTGATGCAGCAGGGCGCACTGCCTAACGAATACGATACGCTGTTCGAGCCGAAGATCGAGTGGGTCGAATACGACGAATGGACATATACGCGTAGCTTCGCGCTAGGCGAGCACGAGCTGTCCCGGGACGCGCTGGAGCTGGTGCTTGAGGGCGTGGATACGTACGCCGAAGTGTCGCTCAACGGCAAAGTGCTCGGCACGACCGAAAATATGTTTGTCGCCTACCGCTTCGATATCAAGGGCATCGCGCAGGCCGACAACGAGCTGTCGGTCCGCATCGCCTCGCCGACCAACACGCTGAAGGAAAAGGAAGCGGCGTTCGGCGCGACGCTTAATCTGTGGAACGGCATTCCGGCGCGGCTGTTCGGACGCAAGGCGCAGTACGGCTACGGCTGGGACTGGGGGGCCAGAGTGGTGACGGTCGGCATCCACAAGCCGGTGTCGGTGGCAGCGTACGACGTCGTCCGCGCCGACGCTCTCGGCTATGCGATCACGCATCTGTCCGACGCCAAGGCGATCGTGAACGCCGCGTTCACGGTCGCGGCAGCCGGCGCCGATCCGGTGGAGGCGACCGTGCGGTATGCGCTCTACGACGGCGAGACGATCGTCGCGGAGCGGACCGAGCGCGCCATGCTGACGCCGGGCGCAGGCAAGTTCGAGGCGGCGCTGGAGATCGCGCGGCCGAAGCGCTGGTACCCGCTCGGACATGGCGAGCAGGCGCTGTACCGGCTGGAGGCTTCGGTGCTGGACGAAGGCGGGGAAGCCGTCGCGGCGATGTCCCGCGCGGTCGGCCTGCGCGAGGTCCGCATCGACATGCCGTACGACGAGCAGGGCCGCAAGTTCATCATCCAGGTGAACGGCATTCCCGTGCTGTGCAAAGGCGTCAACTGGATTCCGCTCAAGCTGTTCCCGAACCTGGATACGAAGGAAGAGTATGAGGTCGAGATCGAGCGCATCGCGGCCGCCAACATGAACATGATCCGCGTCTGGGGCGGCGGCACGTACGAGAATCACGACTTTTTCGATGCATGCGACCGTCTGGGCGTCATGGTCTGGCAGGACTTCATGTTCGCATGCGGCGACTATCCGGACGACGACGCATTCAGCGCTCTCGTGCGCCAGGAGGCCGATTATGTCATCTCGGAGTTCGGCAGCCATCCGAGCATCGTGCTCTGGTGCGGCAACAACGAGAACCAGGTGTTCGTCGAGCGCAGCCGCGTCCACCGCAAGCACGGCTACGGGGAAAAGCTGTACTTCGAGGTGCTGCACGACGCCTGCGCGGCCGATACGCTGCGCCCGTACTGGCCGTCGAGCCCGTACTCGCTCACGTTCGACCATACGAAGCTCGAAGGCAACTACGGCGACCTGCACTCGTGGTTCGTCTGGGGGCAGACGCATCCGTACGAGGAATACCGCGACGTGAACGGCCGCTTCCTGTCCGAGTTCGGCATGCAGTCGTATCCCTCGACTTACGTACTGAACCGGGTCGATCCGGCCGCCACGCTGCGCGATCCGAAGCTGGATGCGATGCAGAAGGCGCCCAACGGCATTCAGCGGCTGTTCTATTACACGGTCGGCGACTACAAGCTGCCTGCGGCCAAGGACGAGTTCGTGTACGTCAATCAGCTGATGCAGGCGAATGCGCTGCGCTATGGTGTCGAGCACTGGGTATCCCGCATGCCCGATACGTCCGGGGCGCTTATCTGGCAGTGGAGCGATCTGTGGCCGTCGATCAGCTGGGCGCTCGTCGATTACGGCAAGGTGCACAAGCCTTCCTACTTCTATATGAAACGCAGCTTCCAGTCGCCGAACGCCTATGCGAAAATCACGCCGGGCACGGACGAGGCCGAGCTGTACCTGATTCACGATCACGGCAGCCTCGAGGGCCGCATCGTCGTCGAGCTGTACGATCTGACTACAGACAGCGTGGTGCAGTCGGTCGTAAACGAAGTGCAAGGCGTCGGACATCGCTCCACCCGCATCGGTACCTTCTCGACCGCCGGCTTCGACGCCGCGAAGACGATCGTCTGCGTGAGCCTGTATGAGGGCGAAGCGCTGCGGTCGGCCAGCACCTATCTGCTCGGCAAGCCGCATCAGCTGGCGCTGAAGCCGGCGCGCATCACGCTGGAGCAGGAGACGCTGGCGAATGGCGATACGCGCTTCACGCTGTCGAGCGACGTGTTCGCCAAGGATGTCGGCCTCGTCGACATGCCCGGCACGCTCTCGGACAATTACTTCGATCTGCGCGCAGGCGAGCGCCGCGAGATCGTGCTGAAGGGCGGACTGCCGGCAGGCATGACGGCCACGGCAATCTGCCTCAACCAAGTCAAGACGCTCGACTACGTTTAATCCTCCGCATGGCGCGCTTCTGCCGCCGCCTCAGCATTGCTTGCCGCCATCATGCACATCTCATGTGCATGATGCGCGTTCCCGCGTCCTCCGCGCCCTCAGCGGCTTCGCCAATTTCCATCAAACACGGTATTGTCTCCGATTTCCGATCTGCGCTTCGCTTCCCCCTCTTTTTGCGCGCCTCGCCTCTCTCTTCTGCGCCTCGCTTCCGCCGCCTGTCAACCATCGTTGATTTTTTACATTATTCGTTATCCAGTGTTCTGGAAGGAGCCGGCGCCTCGGCTTAGTATTAGAGCATAACAACAAGAAGTTGGTGATGGCATGAAAAGCGAGACGGCGGCGGGCGACAGCGTGCCGAGTGCGGGCGGCGGGAGACGGCGCCGGCGGCCCGATATCACTGCGGCCGGGCTCGACGTGCAGACCGGCACGCGGCGGGTTTCTTTATGGCGCAGGCTCGCCGGACAGTGGGAGTACCAGGCCATGATTTTGCCCGCGATTGTGTTTTTGCTGGTATTCAGCTACGGGCCGATGTGGGGCATACTGATCGCCTTCCAGGAGTACGATCTGTTCCGCGGCTTCGGCGCGAGCCCGTGGGTAGGACTGGCCCAGTTCAAGATGTTCGTCGAGTCGCCGGAGTTCTGGGAGGTCATGCGCAATACGTTCGCCATCAGCCTGCTGAAGCTGCTCGTGGGCTTCCCGGCGCCGATCGTGCTGGCGCTCATGCTGAACGAGGTCGGCGGCCTGTTCAAGCGGATCGTGCAGACGGTGACGTACATCCCGCACTTCATGTCGTGGGTCGTCATCTCCGGTCTCGCCTTCTCGATGATGGCGGTCGACGGCGGCGCGGTCAACGAGCTGCTGATGTGGCTGCATCTGATCGACGAGCCGGTCAACTGGATGTCGACGCCGTCGTACTTCTGGGGCGTAGTCGTATCGCTCAACGTGTGGAAGGAGATCGGCTTCGGCTCGATCGTCTACCTGGCCGCCATCGTCGGCATCGATCCGGCGCTGTACGAGTCGGCCTCGATCGACGGCGCGAGCCGGTTCAAGCAGATGACGCTCATCACGCTGCCTGCGATCGCACCGGTCATGATGATCTTCCTCATCCTCGGCATCGGCAGCATCCTGAACGCGGGCTACGAGGACATCCTCGTGCTGACCAAAAACCTGACCAACGGCATCATGCTGCCCGTGGCGAACGTGATCGACACGTACGTGTACCAGATGGGCATCCAGAATCAGCGCTTCTCCTATGCGGCCGCGGCCGGACTGTTCAAGTCCGTCCTCAGTGTGACGCTGCTCGTCGTCGCCAACGGCATCGCCCGCAGATTCGGCAGGACCAGCCTGTGGTGAGGCGGATTCAAGCAGAAAGGTGAGAACGCAATGAAACTATCCGCCGGCGACAAGACGCTCCGGTCCGTCATCTACGCACTGCTCGCGCTGCTCGGGGTTGCGACGCTGTACCCGTTCTGGAACTCGCTGGTGCTGTCGTTCAATCTCGGCTCCGACACGAGCCTCGGCGGCGTGACGGTATGGCCGCGCAAGTTCACGCTCGAGAACTACCAGATCGTGTTCAAGGAAAAACATATTTTCCACGCCTATCTGATCACGATCTTGCGTACGATCGGCGGTACGGTGCTGGCGATGCTGTTCACGTCGCTGTTCGCCTACGCGATGTCGAAGAAGGGCATCGTTTTCAAAAAGTTTTATACGATTCTGGCTGTCGTCACGATGTTTTTCAACGGCGGGCTGATTCCGTACTTTATCGTCGTCTACCATCTGAAGCTGTACGATACATTCGCGTTTTTGCTGCTGCATGGCATGATCAGCGTGTACAACATGATTATTTTCCGCACGTTTTTCCTCGCGCTGCCGGACGGTCTGGAGGAATCGGCGCGCATCGACGGCTGCGGCAGCTTCGGCGTCTTCTTCCGGGTCGTGCTCCCGGTGTCGGGGCCGGTCATGGCGACGCTGTCGCTGTTCACCGCGGTGTTCCTCTGGAACGACTGGTTCATCCCGGCGGTGTTCATCAGCAGCCAGGACCTGATCCCGCTGCAGACGCTGCTCGTGCAGATCATCAATGCCGGCACGACGGCCAGTCTGCTGACCAACCTCAACTCCCATGCGCAGAGCCTCGTGGCCAATACGATTACGGTCAAGGCGCTGCAGATGGCGACGATGATGGTCGCGACGCTGCCGATCCTCATGATTTATCCGTTTCTGCAAAAATACTTCGTCAAAGGCGTGCTCGTCGGCTCGCTCAAGGAATAGCGGGACTGCGGCGGTTCGGCCGTCGATGATCCGGGTTATAAGGTCAGGCTTGTCAGCGGACAGGCCGACCCATAACATATAAAATGAAGCGATCGAGAGGGGTATGGTTGGTTATGACAAGAAAAAAATCGCTGCAAGGCGTGCTCGCGGCCACGATGGGCCTTGCGCTCACATTGACCGCATGTGCCAGCAATAGCGGAGGCAATGCGAGTCCAAGCGCAGACGCTTCGGTCTCGCCCAGCGCGCAGAGCACGGCCTCGGCCACTGCATCCGCTGCGGACAGTCCGTCGCCCGCTGCGGAAGGAGCGGCGGCGAAGGTCAAGCCCGTCACATTTACACAGTACGTCAACTATGACTGGTACACCGCGCCGACCTGGGCCGAGCGCCCGCATGCCAAGTGGATCACCGACAATCTCGGCGTGACCGTCGAGCCCGTGCAGTCCAACGGCGCGGCCGCCAACAAGCTCAACTCGATGATCGTATCCAAGCAGCTGCCCGACGCGATCGTGCTCGACCGCGGCAAAGACGTCGAACGTCTCGTCAACGCCGGCCAACTCGTCGCGCTCGATCCGTACCTGGAGCAATATCCCGAATTCGTCGCGACGATCGGCGAGCAGACGCTGAACATGCTGCGCAGCTCCGACGGCAAGCTGTACCAGATTCCGAACTGGTTCATCAGCGGGGACAACGGCAACGGCAACGCGGCTTATATCGTCAACAAAAAAATCTATAAGGAGCTCGGCTCGCCGGCGCTCGAGACATGGGACCAGCTCGAGGCGTACCTGAAGCTCGTCAAGGACAAGTACAAGGACGTCGTGCCGCTCGACTTCGGCGAGATTCGCGACGGCGAATCGCAGATGCTCGGCATGCTGTACAGCGGTGCGGGCGACGACCGCACGCCGAGCCTGATCTCGGCCGGCTCCGGCGCCGTGTTCGGCATCCCGAGCGGCGACAAGCTCACTTCGGCCTATCAGGACCCGGCATTTGAAAGCGCTGCCCTGTATGCGAGCCGCCTGTTCCGCGAAGGATTGACGTCCAAGGACGCGTTCACCCAGACGCGCGATCAGATTCTCGAGAAGCTAAAAAACGGCAAAATCGCCGTGTTCGGCGCCTACGATTCGGTCGTCGAGGGCATCGGCCGCGAGGCGAACAACAATCTGAAGGCGAAGGACCCCGAGGACGGCTATGAGGTCATCTGGCCGGTTCACGCGGACGGCGTCGACAAAAATAAAGTGTACCCGAGCGGCTTCAATACGCTGGGCTGGAACGTCAACGTCATCACCAAAAACGCCAAGGACCCCGAGGCGATCTTCTCGTACATGAACTGGGGCGTCAGCCAGGAAGGCCAGCAGGTGTTCTTCTTCGGGCCGCCCGGACTGTTCTACGACAAGGTCGAGGACGGCGTGCCGATCCCGAACGACGCGTACATCAACCGCGATCCGAAAAAATACGACGAGCTGAAAATCGGCGAGTTCAACTGGTACGGCAATACGAGCTACGTCGACGGCACGAAGGCGAAGCGGGAGCAGCTGCTGCCGCAGGAGGCGCAGGACTGGACGACGATCGCCCAGGCGACGGTCGCGTTCAAGACTTCCAAAAATATTACGGAGTTCTCCAACCTCGATCCGGTGCCGAACTCCGAGGAAGGCATCATCATGCAGCGTCTGAGAGACCAGTACAAGCAGGCCATCCCGAAGCTGATCTTCGCCAAGAGCGACGATGAAGTGAAAAAGCTGATCGGCGAGGCGCAGGCGGAAGCCGACAAGCTCGGCTACCAGAAGGTGCTCGACTGGAAGACGGCGCGCTGGCAGGAAAACTTGAAGCAAATGGGCGCCAAATAAAACAAAACGCTCGGCAGAGCGGACATGGAGAGGATATACTTCTGGTATATCCTCTCGCTCGCATTTACCCGACATTCTCTAGAAGTGCGGTGAAGAAGTCGCCGGAGAATCGGTATGGAGTCGGAACAGCGTAGCGGTCGCCTTTGTAACCGGATTTTCCCCCTTTGAGGGGCGTATCGTTCAAAAAAATCCGGGTACAACAGCGAGTGGAGACCCATACCGACCGTAGGCGGCTTGTTTTTCACCGCACTTCTAGATCAAGGAGCCGATCGCGACATGTACAAGGCCGTACTGGTGGACGACGAAAACTTCGATCTGCTCGGGCTGCAGCGGCTCATCCCGTGGGACGATCTCGGCATCGAGGTCGTCTGCGGCACGAACAAGCCGCTCGCCGCGCTTGACTATGTGCAGGCGCACGACATCGACATCCTGATCACCGACATCAAGATGCCTGTCATGTCCGGGCTGGAGCTGGCCAGGCTGTCGCGCGAGCGGCACCCGGAGATGAAGACAGTATTCATCTCCGGCTATCAGGACTTCGAATACGCCAAGACGGCGCTCAAGCTCAGGGCGGACGGCTACATTCTGAAGCCCGTCGACGACGACGAGATCGTCACCGCGCTGCGCGGCGTCGTCGACGGGCTCGACGCGCGCCGGCGCGCGCTGCCGGACGGCCCGCTCGAGGCGTTCGAATTTATGCGGGGCGACTTGGTGCTGCATCTGCTCGACGGGAGCATCGACGCGGCGACGCTGGACGCGCTGCGCCGGACATATCCGATCGAGCTGCCGGACGGTCCGCTCAGAGCCCTCGTCGTCGAGATCGACGACGCCGCGCGGCTGCGCGCCGCGGAGGGCGAAGCCGCCGGCCCGTTCGACGCCGTCTTCGCCGTCGTGCGGGACAGTACGGCGGGCGGCGAAGGCCTGCTCTGCCGGATCGCGGACAACCGGATCGGACTCATCAGCGCTATGGACGCGGCGGCGTTGAACGCCGCGCTGGAGTCGCTGCTCGCCGACATTCGCCGCCTGACGCCGTATACGGCCACGATCGCCGTCGGACAGATGGCAGGCTCACTGTCCGAGCTGCCGCTGTCGTACCGCGAGGCGTGCCAGCTCATCGGCGGCAAGATGTTCCTCGGCAAAGACCGGATCATCCTGCCCGGCATCTCCCAGCATCGCGCCGCGCTGGACGTGAAGGATGTGGACGACAGCCTCGACCGGCTGTATGCCGCCATCTCCGACTATCGCCTCGTCGACATCTGCGATCTGATCGAGGACCTGTTCGACCATGTGCGCGCCTTCGCCGAGCCGGTCAAGGTGTACCACTTTTCGACGCATATCGTCTCCCGGCTGGAGAGCTATCTGAGCGCCGAGGGCGCCGCCGCTGCTCATCCGGGGAGCTGGCGGGAGAGCGGCTACGTGGCCGTGGAGCGGTTCGAGACGGTCGAGGACATCAAGTCTTGGCTGCGGCGGACGGCGTTCGAGCTGTCGGAGGGCCTGCTGCTGCACCGGCAGAGCCGCAAGCCCGCCTGGAAGCTGCTGCCGGAGATACAATATTACGTGCGCACCCGGCTGTCCGGCGATATTACGCTGAAGGAGGCGGCGGCGCAGTTCGCTTACTCGCCCAACCATTTCGGCGTGTTATTCAAGGAGCAGGTCGGCATCAGCTTCGGCGACTTCGTCGTCAGGGAGCGGATGGAGCGCGCCCGGCAGCTGCTGCGTTCGCCCAAGCTCAAGGTGTACGAGATCGCGGAGGAGGTCGGGTACAACAGCCTGGCCTACTTTTCCAAGACGTTCAGAGAGATGTTCGGCATGACGCCGGGCGACTTCAGGAAGCAGGGCTGAGGCGAATATGACAGGCCAATCGACGTCCTACCTGCCGCTGCACTACAAGCTGCTCGTCATCTTCATGCTGCTCGTCGTCATTCCCGTGGCGATCGTCGGCGGGTATTCCTACTTGTCCTCCGCCAAGGAGGCCGAGCGCAATACGCGCAACAATCTCGAGATCGCCGTCAACCAGATCGGCAACAACGTGCAGTACCGTGTCGACGACGTGAGCCGCAGCGCAGAGGCGCTGTACGACGATCAGGTGCTCTCCCGCTATCTGTCCGGCTATTATTTGAATTGGGAGCGCTATCAAGTGACGACGCAGTATGTGCTGCCCCGGCTCGACGCCGCGCTCAGCCTGCCCAAGCAGAAGATCCGCATGACGGTCTACCTCAATGAGCATACGCTCGGGGAGCTGTATTACAACGAGACGCCGGAGGCGCTGGAGAGCGGCGACCGGCAGTTCGAGATCCGCTATGCGGACCGCGTGAGCGGCGAGGCGTGGTACCGCAGCCTGAACCTGCCGTTCGACGGCTACACGTGGCGGCGGGTCGGCACGGACGAGGCGTACGGCTATATCTCGCTGCTGCGGCCGCTCATCAACTACGAGACGTTCGAGCCGATCGGCCTCGTCCGGATCGCGGTCAAGCTGAAGGATATATTCGCGGACGTCGACCTGAACCAGCTCGGCGGCGGGACGCTGCTGTACGTGCTCGGCGGCGACGGCGTGCTGTATCCGCTCTTGCCGGAGGGCGCGGCGGACGGGACGGCGGGCGGCGAGGGAGCTGCGGCGTCCGGCACGGCGGGAACTGCGGGCGGTTCGGCGGGAGATTCGGGAGCGCGTGGGGCCGGCTCGGCGGTTGCTGGCGCGGAGCTGGCTGCGGGCGCTGCGGGGAGCGGCGGCGAGGCGGCTTCCGGCCTGACGCCGGACGACCGCCGTTACTTGCGCATCGAGCGCCGGATCGACCGCCTCCCGGTCACGCTGACGGCGCTCGTGCCGGTCGACTCGTTCAAGGAAAACTCGCGCCGCGTGCGCGATCTGACGATTCTCGTCTGCGCGCTGTGCGTGCTGGCGATGACGCTGGTCAGCTTCCTGATCGCCCGCGTCTTCTTCAAGCGCGTGTCCAAGCTGACGCAGTCGCTGCGCGCGTTCAAGGAAGGCGAGTACAGCCGCCGCATCCACTACCGGGGGCGGGACGAATTCGCGGACATCGCGGAGTCGTTCAACGACATGGCGCAGGCGACGCAGAAGCTGATCGGCGAGGTGTACGTGAGCAATCTGGCGAAAAAGGAAGCCGAGCTGCAAATTCTCCATTCGCAGATCAACCCGCATTTTTTGTACAATACGTTCTCCTCGATCAGCCGGATGGCGAAGCTGGGCGAGATCGGGACGCTGCACGAGATTATCCGCGAGCTGGCGAAGTTCTACCGGCTGACGCTGAACAAAGGCGAGATGCTGATCTCGGTCGGCAAGGAGCTGCAGATCGTGGAGTCGTATCTGAATATCCAGAATATGAAGTATGCGGGGCGAATCCGGTCCTCGATCGAGACGGATGCGGAGGCGGAGCGCTGCGAGACGGTGAAGTTCGTGCTGCAGCCGTTTATCGAGAACGTGCTGGAGCACGCCTGGTACGATGACGAGATCGAGATCGTCATCGCCGTCCGGCGGCAGGGCGACCGGCTCGTCATGCAGGTGCGCGACAACGGTCTCGGCATGAAGCCGGAGACGGCCGCAGCTATTCTGGGAGGCTCGGGCGCGCAGACGGGCGGCCGTGCGGAACGCGAGTCCGGCGGCGGCGAGTCCGCAGACAATGCGGGGGCGGACGGCAGGGACAAGTCGGGCTACGGCATCCGCAATGTCGACCAGCGGATCAAGCTGCACTACGGCAGACAATACGGCGTGCAGATCGAGAGCGAGGTCGGCAAGGGCACGACTGTGACGCTGACGCTGCCGGCTGTCGAGACCGGGGACGAGGCCGCGGCTGGCTAGTTCTGCCGGGCAATTTGCACGTATGCCGTCGTCTATTGCTCGCTGCTTCTGTCCGCCTGCGCCTGCTTGGCTCCGATAGCTGCAATCGTACATTTATTTTTCCGAAATGAGGACGCTATTCCCGCCATAACTGCAAATATGCAGCTCATGGTCCAGAGGCAGCGCAAAATCGAGCCTGGAACGAAAGATTAACTGTATAGCTGCAGCTATCTATGAAGCGGGCGGCGCGGACGACGAAAATAAATGCATATTTGCAGTAAAGTTAAAGTGGAACCTTGCGAGGTATCGACGCACAAGGCTGTGTCCCGGATCAGGTCCGAGCGACACGGTCCTGGTGCGTCTTTTTCGGTTCAATGCGCCGCTTGTCCGCTGTCGTCGACCGGCGCTCACGGGCCCGCGAGCGCGGCCCCCCTTTGATGCATGCGGCCCATAGCCCCCCGTCATATTGCCGCCGTCGTATGTTCTCCATTGCCATTGCGCACTTGTACACAATCCTTAATTTGTTACATTTATCGTTGATTGGTTAACTGTGCCTGTAAGCGTATCCATCCTACAATGATGTCAGTTGCAAACTAGACGCCATGTGCGGTTGGAGGATGACAGTATGGTAAGGAAAAGCAAACGGCTGCTGGCGGTCGCGCTCAGCCTGGCGATCGGCAGTGCGGCGGCGCTGCCGGCGAACGCCGCAACCGGCACGCTCGATGCGGCGGGCGAAGAGGATGGCGTGCCGGGCACGACGGCAGTCGGTGCGGTTGCCGGCGGCAAGGACGATCTGCAGGGACACTGGGCGGAGGCGCAGGCGAGAAAATGGCTGGCCGCAGGGCTCGCGAACGGCTATGGGGACGGCGTGTTCATGCCGAACCGGCAGGTGACGCGGGCGGAGTTCGCCAAGCTCGTCAACACGCTGTTCGGGTTCGGCGCGGGGCAGGCAGACGGCGCGGGAGCGGGCCGGGCGGCCTTTTCCGACGTCGCGCCAGGCGCCTGGTATGCCGCGGATGCGGCGGCGGCGAAGACCGCCGGCTATATCGCGGGCTACCCGGACGGCAGCTTCAAGCCGGACGCGGCGATCTCGCGGCAGGAGGCGGCCAAGATTACGGCCGGACTGTTCCGCCTGAAGCAGGCGGGAGACGAGGCGGACCGCTACGCCGACCGCGGTGAGATCGCGGCGTACGCCCGCGATGCGCTGTCCGCGCTGTCCGCCGCGGGCTACATGAAGGGTTACGCCGACGGGACGATCCGTCCGGGCGGGCCGCTGACGCGCGCAGAGGCGATCGCGCTGCTGGATCGGCTGGCGCCTGCGGCGCTGCGCGAGGCGAAGCGGACGGCCGGACTGACGCTCGAGGGCAATATGCTCGTCAGCGCAGCCGGAGCGACGCTTGAGGACGCGACCGTCTCGGGGGATATTTTCTTGACGGCCGGCATCGGCGAAGGGGATGTGACGCTCAGCAAGGTCAAGGCGGCCGGCACGATCTATATCGAGGGCGGCGGGGCGAACAGCATCCACCTGATCGATACGCAGGCGAAGCGAATCGTCGTCGACAAGCCGGGATCGCCCGTCCGCGTCGCGCTGGAGGGAGAGAGCGAGGCTGCAGCCGTCGTCGTAGAGGAGACGGCCGTGCTGGAGGCCGGCGAGCATGCGCGGATCGGAGAGCTGATCGTGAACGAAGCGGCGGCGGGCACGAGGCTCGATATTAAGGGCACGGCGGACAAGGTCGTGTCGAACGCAGCGGACGTGAAGCTGAACGGGGAATCCGTCGCGGCCGGACAGCCGAAAAGCGTGCAGGGCGGCCGGGTCGGCCAGGCGGGCGGCTTACAGCCAACACCTACGCCGACGACGGCACCGACCACGGCACCGACCACGGCACCGACGACAGCGCCCACGACGGTGCCGACATCGACGCCGACGACAGCACCGACATCGACGCCGACGACAGCACCGACTTCGACGCCGCCGCCCGTGCGGATAGCCCCGCAGCTCGCGCCGGACGACAGCGACAATACGGTCGGCCGCGAGATCGAGCTTACGTTCGCCGACGACGCGGCATGGCGCGAAGCCGTCACAGGCATCGCCGTAAACGGGACGGCTCTGGCGCAGGACGGCTACAGCCTCGCGGCGGGCAAGGCGACGATCAAGGCCGCAGCCTTCGCCGCGAAGGGCGACTACAGCATCGTCGTCAAGGCGGCCGGCTACCCGGACGCGTCCGTCAGCCAGAAGGTCGGCGCATGGAAGCTGGTGTGGGGCGACGAGTTCGACGGCCAGGCGGCGACGCCCGACACGAACGGGCTCGATCTCACCAAGTGGGGCTACCAGCTCGGCAACGGCGCGGACTACGGCGTGACCGACTGGGGCAACAACGAGCAGGAATATTACCGCAAGGAAAACGTGAGCATCAAGGACGGACGCCTCGTGCTGGAAGCGAAAAAGCAAAGCTTCGGCGGCAAGTCGTACACGTCCGGACGGATATGGACGAGCGATACGTTCACGCAGACGTACGGCAAGTTCGAAGCGCGCATCAAGCTGCCGACAGGCCAGGGGCTGTGGCCGGCATTCTGGATGATGCCCAAGAACAGCGAATACGGCGTCTGGGCGTCCTCCGGCGAACTCGACATCATGGAAGTCCGCGGCCGGCTGCCGGGCGAGGCGGACGGTACGATTCACTTCGGCAAGACGTACCCGAACAACAAGTCGATGGGCGACACCTATCATTTCCCCGCCGGCCAGTCGGTCGCAGACTACCATACGTATTCGGTGGAATGGGAGCCGGGCGAGCTGCGCTGGTACGTGGACGGCAATCTGTACCAGAAGGTGAACGACTGGTACAGCCAGGGCGAAGGCCAGCCTGACAAGTACGCTTATCCGGCGCCGTTCGACCAGCCGTTCTATCTGATCCTGAACCTCGCGGTCGGCGGACTGTACGACGGCAACCGGATGCCGGCCGATGCGGATCTGCCCGCCAAGATGGAGGTCGACTACGTCCGCGTGTACGAGATGGACGGCCGCCCGTATCGGACGCCAGTCGAACCCGTCCAGGTCAAGGATACGTTCCCGGCGGACGGCAAGCCTGCCGTGGAAGGCAGCCTGATCTACGATGCCGACTACGAGCATGGGCTGACCGATATCACTTCGTCCTCGCAGGCGCTGGACCCGACCTATTGGAGCTTCCTGCATACGCCTGACTTCGGCGGCGCAGGCTCGGCGCAGGTCGACGAGCTGAGCGGAGACAAATATGCGAAGTTCACAATTACGAACGGGGGCGGCGTGCCGTATGCGCTGCAGATGATCCAGTACGCGACACTGGTCCGGGGCCATGCGTACGAGCTGAGCTTCGACGCCAAGGCGGCCGCTCCGCGCAGCATCAGCGCCAAGCTCGGCGGCGATGCGGACAACGGCTGGGGCGCATACTCCGACAACTTCGACATCCCGCTCAAGACGGAGCTTCAGCATTATACGTACCGGTTCGCGATGGACGCGGCGACCGATCCGACCGCCCGGCTCGAGTTCAATCTCGGCACGAACACGAGCACGGTATGGATCGGCAACGTCAGACTGCGCGAGGTCGAGTCCGCGAGCGATCCGGACGGCCCCAAGACGCCGCTGGACAATGGCAACCATGTGTACAACGGCGGCTTCGATCTGGGCACGATGGACCGGATGAAGTATTGGGAGCTGCGCAAGTCGGATCGCGCGGCGGCAGTCGCCAGTGTCGACCCGAACGCGAGACAGCTTAAGGTCGAGGTGACGGACAGCGGCGGAGCGGACGGCGTGGGGATCGCGCAGCGCGGCATCGAGCTGCTGCAGACGGACGAATACAAGCTGACGTACGACGCGAAGGCTTCGAGCGAAGGACGGCATATCGGCGTCAGGCTGATGTCGAAGGACGGCTCCGTCGTATACGGGGAGGCGCGGGACGTCGCGCTCGGCGGCGCGATGGCGGCGCATGAGCTGGCGCTGACGATGCCGGCCGGGGTGAGCGACCGCGAGGCGCAGCTTATATTCGATATGGGCGAAGGCGCCGGGATGGTGACTCTCGACAATGTCCGCCTCGTCCGCTTGACCAATCGCAACGTGGACTATACGGGCGTCAAGCTGTATCCGCTGGCGAACGGGGATTTCTCGGCGGGGCTGGCTTCCTGGGAGCCGTTCACCCAAGGCGCGACGGCGACCTTCACGGCGCAGGACGGCGCGGCCAAGGTGGCGGTCGGCGGCACGGGCACGGAAGCGTGGAACATCATGCTGATCCAGTCGGGCATGGCGTTCACCAAGGGAATGACCTACAAGCTGAGCTTCAAGGCGAAGTCGACCGCGGTGCGCGATATCGAGGCGGTGCTGGAAAATCCGTCGTATACGCGGCGGTTCGACTCGGGTGCGATCGGCCTGACGAGCGAATGGCAAACCTACGACTATGAATTCAAAATGGCGGCGGACGAGACCAATCTCGCGCTCAAGCTCCTGCTGGGCAAGACGCCGGGAAGTCCGGCGGGCGCACATGACATCTACATCGACGACGTCGTGCTCGAGGTCAAGGACGCGCCGGTCAAACGGCCGCCGACGGTGCGGGCCGATACGACGGATGCGCGGGTCGGCCGCACGATTGAGCTGGCGTTTGCCGACGATGCGGCATGGCGGGCAGCCATCACAGCCGTAATCGTCGACGGCGCGGCGCTGGACGCTGCGCAGTATGTCGTCAAGGCGGGCGTGCTGGAGCTGGCGCCGGGCGTATTTACCGACGACAAGCGCTACACCGTGACGATCCGGGCGGAGGGCTACGCAGATGTCGCCGTCTCGCAGCAAATATTCGCGGGCGACGGCAACCTGGTCCTGAACGGCAAGTTCAGCGGCGGCCAGGACAACTGGGAGTATTGGGTCGGCGAAGGCGGCGACTCGAAGTTCGCGGTCGCGGACGGCGCAGCCAGGCTCGACATTTATTACCACGGCGGCATGCATCCGGAGTGGAATGTGCCGGTATCGTGGTCCACGCAGCTTATGCAGAGCGGCATCAAGCTCGAGGCGGGCAAGGCGTACGAGCTGAGCTTCCGCGCCTGGTCGTCGGCGGATCGGCCGATCCTGATCGAGCTGGGCGGCTACAACAACAGCGAGCAGGCCGTCTTCCGGCTGACGGGCGATGCCCAGGCTGTCTATACGAAAAGCCTGAAGCCGGCCGGCAATGTGACGCTGTCGCTCAAATATTTGCTCGGCAATGTCGTGGACGGCGACGCCAAGACGCCGGACGCGGCGCACATCGTCTACATCGACGATGTGTCGATCAAGGAGGTGCAGGCGCCGCCCGCGCTGTCCGCCGACACGACGGACAACAAGCTCGGACAGCCGATCGAGCTGACCTACCCGGACAGTGAAGCGTGGCGCGGCGCGATCGTCTCGGTCGCGGTGAACGGGACGATCGTGGCGCCCGCCAAGTTCCAGGTTGCACCGGGCAAGCTGACGCTGGACGCCTCGCTGTTCCCGGCGATCGGCAGCTATGCCGTCGTCGTCAAGGCGACGGGCTACGGCAGCGCCGAGCTGACGCAGGCGGTCAAGACGAATGCGCCGAATGTGGCGCTCGGCAAGACTGCGACCGCCTCGAGCGCGAACCAGCCCGCCGCGAACGCCTTCGACGGTAACCCGGCGACCCGCTGGGAGTCGGCTGCCTCCGATCCGCAATGGATCGCGGTCGATCTCGGCAAAGTCTACACGCTCGAGAGCGCCGAATTGAGCTGGGAGGGCGCGTACGGCAAAGCGTACAAAATTCAAGGCTCGACGGCCGCCGCGCCCGGCGATGGCGATTGGGTCGACCTGTATACCGAGCCGGCCGGCAACGGCGGTCTCGACAGTCTCCCGCTCGGCGGGGCGCAGGCTCGCCATGTGCGGCTGCTCGGCACGGGTCGCGGCACGATCTACGGCTACTCGCTCTGGTCGTTCGAAATTTACGGGCAGCCGGTCGCATCGGGGCTCAAGACGCCTCCGGCGCTGACCCCGCTCGCGGCGACGGGCAAGCCGGGCCGCGATGCCGGCATCTCCTTCGCCGCTGACGCAGCATGGGAGGGCGCATTGACGGCCGTCAGGCTGAACGGAGCGGCGCTGACCGCGGGCGACGACTATACGCTGGCGTCCGGCCTGCTCACGATCAAGGCCGCGAAGCTCCCAGATCCGGGCAGTTACCTCGTCTCGGTCGAGGCGGCCGGCTACGATCCGGCGGAGACGACGCAGACGATCGCGCTGCCGACCAATCTGGCGCGGGGCAAGGCGGTCGTCGCCTCCAGCGGCGCCGCGAGCGCGGCGGCCGCGGCCGACGGCAACGACGGCACGCGCTGGGAGGCGGTGTGGACGGACAACAATACGGCGCCGTTCAAGCCGGAGTGGGTCTACATCGATCTGGGCGCATCGCACAGCATCGAGTCGCTGCGGCTCATCTGGGAGACGGCGTACGCCAAGGCGCTGCTCATCCAGACCGCTGCCGAAGGCGCCGATCTGTCCGCCGATAGCGCAGACTGGCAGACGGCCCGGTCGCTCGACCGTATGCTCACCGTCGGCGGCAAGTACGCGGAGAGCGTCATGCTCGACACGCCGGCCACCGGACGATACGTACGAATCTTCATGACAGAAAAAGGACTCGCCCCCTACGGCCCGTCGCTGTTCGAGGTCGAAGTCTACTAAAAGTAACGCTATACCGCTCGCAATCGTCCTATCGGTCCGAGTAGAGCTGCGCCGTATCGTTATGCTGCGGATGATCGCTCTACCGGACCGAATAAGACGCTGCCACATCGCTATTCCGTGCGTGGGACGGGTTTTCGAGCCAATAAGACGCTGCCACATCGTTATTCCTTGTGTGGGACGGATTTTCGGGCCAATAAGACGCTGCCACATCGCTATTCCGTGCGTGGGACGGGTTTTCGAGCGAATAAGACGCTGCCACATCGCTATTCCGTGCGTGGGACGGGTTTTCGAGCCAATAAGACGCTGCCACATCGTTATTCCGTGTGTGGGACGGGTTTTCGAGCCAATAAGACGCTGCCACATCGTTATTCCGTGCGTGGGACGGATTTTCGAGCCAATAAGACGCTGCCATATCGCTATTCCGTGCGTGGGACGGATTTTCGAGCGAATAAGACGCTGCCATATCGCTATTCCGTGCGTGGGACGGGTTTTCGAGCCAATAAGACGCTGCCACATCGTTATTCCTTGTGTGGGACGGATTTTCGAGCGAATAAGACGCTGCCACATCGCTATTCCGTGCGTGGGACGGGTTTTCGAGCCAATAAGACGCTGCCACATCGTTATTCCGTGCGTGGGACGGATTTTCGAGCGAATAAGACGCTGCCACATCGCTATTCCGTGCGTGGGACGGGTTTTCGAGCGAATAAGACGCTGCCACATCGCTATTCCGTGCGTGGGACGGGTTTTCGAGCCAATAAGACGCTGCCGGCAGAGGCAGCAGCGATAGCGGCGGCGGTAGACAAATTGCTGCGTGTTCGCGGACGTCCCCGTCTTAGAGCGGCGGGGGCATCCGCTTATACGATAAATATTTTATTTTGAATGGAGGGAATTGAAGTATGTCAGCAGCAAATCGAACCGGGAAGAGGGCGGGGCGGCTGCGGCGGGCGTTCCTGTATGTACTGACGGCGTCGCTCGCTCTGTCGCTCGCTTACCTGCCGGTAGCGCCGTCCGCCTATGCGGCCGATCCGTACTTGCTGTCGCTGAACCGCACGGCCTACGCCTCGTCCTCGGAGGGCGGCAATGCCGCTAATCTCGCGGTGGACGGCAATACGGGCACGCGCTGGTCGAGCGCCTGGGGCTCGGACCCGCAGTGGATTTATGTCGACCTGGGCGCGTCGGCGCAGATCAGCCGGGTCAAAATTCAGTGGGAGGGCGCCTACGCCAAAGCCTACAAGGTGCAGACGTCGAACGATGAGACGAGCTGGACCGATATTTACACGACGACGACCGGAGACGGCGGCGTCGACGATCTGACGCTGACCGGCAGCGGCCGCTTCGTCCGCATCCTCGGCCAGCAGCGCTCGCTCGCCGCGTACGGCTACTCGATTTTCGAGCTGGAGGTATACGGCACGGGAGGCGTCAATCCGCCGCCTGCCCAGTACGGTCCGAACGTGGCGCTGAACCGCCCGGTCACCGCATCCTCCTATGAGCAGTCCGGCTATCTGCCGCCGGGCGCGACGCTCCCCGCCAATGCCGTCGACGGCAACTCGTCGACTCGCTGGGGCTCGAACCATACGAACGACGAGTGGATCTACGTCGATCTCGGCAGCACGCGCACGATCGGCCGCATCGTCCTGAACTGGGAATCGGGAGGCCGCATATTCGATCTGGAAGTGTCCAACAACGCTTCGAGCTGGACGCCGATTTATCGCGAGATGCACGGAGCCGGCGGGAAGCAGGATATTCCCGTCTACGCATCCGGCCGTTATGTACGCATGAAGGGTATCGGACGGGCGACGAACTTCGGATACTCGCTGTTCGATTTTGAAGTATACGACTATGTGGCGGGTCAGCCGCAGCCGACGTATACGATCCCGCCGCTGCCGACGCCGTCCACGGTGCAGTCGGGGCAGGGCAGCTACCTGACCAACGATATCAAGATGCCGCAGCCGAACTATCCGGCGAACCGCACCTCCAACATCAATGCGCCGATCGCTTCCAACGACTGGTGGCAATCGCTGCTCATCAAGCCGCTGGGCGACGCACTCGTGACGCTGCCGCTCAAGTCCAAGTATACGCCGCAGGGGCTCAGCCTGCTGAATCCTGGCGCGGGCTGGATGGACAGCGCGGGCAACGCCGTCAACGCGGACGGTCCGTACGACCTGTATGTGTCCGCCAGCAACATCAATACGGCGCAGATGAAGGTGCGCGTCACAGGCTACGGCGACTTCCACGTGCAAAGCGTGCTGAGCGACGATGCCACCGACAAGCTCAAGACGACATTCGTCAAGGGCTCGCCGTATGTGTTCAGCCAGTTCAGCGACGGCAATGCCGCCGAGATTTATTCGCCGCTCATCGCGCAGATTACCGACGGCAGCGGCGCGACCGTGCTGGCGACGGACGGCTCGACCTATACCGGAGACCGGCTGGCGCTGCGCGTCGTCAATGTGGACGGCAGTCCGCAAAATGTGCTGCAGACGCGTTACTACGGCTTGTTCGCGCCTGCGGGCACCGTATTCCAGCGGGCGGGCGCCAAGATCAAGGTCAAGATGGGCTCAGGCAGCAAGTACCTGTCGCTAGCCGCATTGCCCGCACTGTCCGACCTGGGCTTCTACTACGACCATGCCTATGCCTTCGTGACGGGGACGAACGTCAGCTATACGTTCGATCCCGCAACCGCACAGGTGACGACGAATTTCCAAGCGACGACGCAGTCGGTTCGCAGCGGCTTCACCGATCAGACGCTGCTGGCGCTGTTCCCGCATCAATGGAAAGTATCGTCCACTCCGCTCACCGCCCGGACTTATCCGTCGATCCGAGGCACCCTGAAGGTGCGCGAGGGCAATACTTTTGCGACAAACGACCGGTTCTACGGCATGGTGCCGCAGTTCACGGAGCCGACCAATCCGGAATATTCGCGTCAGCAGTTGATCGGCTATCTGAACACGCTGGATCAGGAGACTGCGGGCAACATCAAGGCGGCGGACGCCTACTGGCAGGGCAAGACGCTGCATCCGCTGGCGATGGGGGTGCTCGCGGCCAACGAGATCGGCGATACGGCGCATCGGGATACGTTCCTGGCGCGCATCAAGTCGGTGCTGACCGACTGGTTCACGTATACGAACGGCGAGCCGGACTACTTCTTCTACTATAATTCGGACTGGGGCACGATGTACTACAAGACGAGCGAGTTCGGCGCCAACTACGGCATTACCGACCACCACTTCACGTACGGCTATTACGTGTTCGCGGCGTCGGTGCTGGCGACGTTCGACGATCAGTTCCGCAACGACTACGGGCAGATGGTCGAGCATCTGATTCGCGATTATGCCAATCCGTCGCGGACGGACCCGCTGTACCCTTCGTTCCGCAGCTTCGATCCGTACGAGGGGCATTCGTGGGCGGGCGGCTATGCCGACAACAACAACGGCAACAACCAGGAGGCCGCCGGCGAGTCGTTGTTCGGCTGGGTCGGGCAGTATATGTGGGCGCTGCTCACGAACAATACGGCCTATCGCGACGCGGCGATCTACGGCTTCACGACCGAGCTGAAGGCGGTGGAGCAATATTGGTTCAACTATGACGGGGACAACTGGCTGCCGGGCTGGACGCACAAGACGGTCGGTCAGGTATACGGCTCCTCCAACTTCTACGGGACGTTTTTCAGCGCGGCGCCGGTGCATATATACGGCATTCACTGGCTGCCGACTTCGGAGTACTTGACGAGCTACGGGCTGAACAAGGCGAAGGCTGCGGCGCTGTATGCGGGCTTTGTGGCCGACAACGGCGGTCCGGAGACCGACTGGCAGCATATCGTCTGGCCGATCCAGTCGCTGAGCGATCCGCAGGCGGTGCTGGCGAAGTGGAACACGACGACGATGCAAAAAAATGAAATTTTCAATACGTATTATTTTGTAAACAATATGGCTTCGCTCGGCGAGCGCACGCGCGATGTGTGGGCTACGGGCTGGAGTGCGGCCAGCGTTTATAAGAAAAACGGCGCTTATACGGCGGAGGTTTGGAATCCGACCTCGAGTGCGGTGACGGTGACGTTTAAAAATGCCTCCGGTACGACAGGGACGGCTGTCGTCGGTCCGAAGTCGCTCGTCAAGGTCAATCCGCTGACGAACAGCAATGTCGGCGACAGCTGGCCGCCGATCGGCAGCGGCGGCAATCCGGGCGGCAACCCCGGCGGCGGCACGGGCACGAACCTGGCGCTGGGCCGTCCGGCGACGGCTTCCTCGGTCGAAGGACCGTTCGCGGCTGCGCTGGCGCTGGACGGCGATGCGGGCACGCGCTGGGCTTCGGAGTACAGCGCGGCGCCGCAATGGCTGTCGGTCGATCTGGGCAGCGCGCAGGCGCTCGGCAAGGCGACGCTGAAATGGGAGGCGGCCTATGCCAAGTCCTACAAAATTCAGGTGTCGACCGACGGCACGAGCTGGACCGATGCGTACAGCACGACGACGGGCGACGGCGGGACGGACGAGATCACGCTGTCTGCGGTGTCCGGCCGCTATGTGCGCGTCTATGCGACGGAGCGGGCGACGCCTTACGGCTACTCGCTGTATGAATTTGAAGTGTACGGGGCGGCGGCGCAGCAGACGTCTTCGCTGCTCTCGCAGGGCAAGCCGGTCACCGTCTCCTCGACGGAGACGCCGTTCGCGGGAGCGAATGCGGTGGATGCGGACGGCGGCACGCGCTGGGCATCGGCTGCGGGCAGCGATCCGCAGTGGATCGCGGTCGACCTCGGCCAGAGCCGGACGCTCACGCGTTTCAAGCTGGATTGGGAGGCCGCCTACGGCAAGTCCTACAAGCTGCAGACGTCGCCGGACGGGACGAACTGGACCGACATCTACACGACGACGACCGGCGACGGCGGCACGGACGATGTGAATGTGACGGGCAGCGGCCGCTACGTGCGGATGTACGGCACGGAGCGGGGCACCATTTATGGCTACTCGCTGTGGAGCTTTGAAGTATATGGCTATTAAGAAGGCATAGGCTGCATCGAGGCAGCGGGCGCCCCTCCGGCGGAGGGAGGCGTCCGCTGCTTTTTTTAGGCATCTTTATGCCGACACCCCCTCGGAATGATAACGCCAGGAAAAATTTACATCCCCCAAATACAGGCCTTCATCCCGGTTTACAAACCCTTCCTATAATGAAAACAGATCAACCAAAAGAAGGGTGACTGGGCGCAAATGGTGATGAAGAAAGCATTCGCGGCAACGATTCTGGCAGCGGCTCTGGGAACGACAGCGGCAGGTACGGCGGGAGCGGCGCAAGCCGGCGGCGCTACTGCGGCCAAGCAGACGAACGCGGTCAAGGCGGTCTCGGCAAAAGTCGAAACGCTGCAGGTGAAGCAATCCGTATTCACGGTCAACTACGTGGACGTACCGGTGCGCACCGTCGCGGCAGGCGGCGAGACGCTCGTATCCGTGCGCGACTTGAGCGCAGCGCTTCGGGCCGCGCTCACGACGGATAACGGTACGACGACCGTCACGCTGGACGGGCACACGTTCGCTTATAAGACGGGGGCCAAGCAAGTATCCGTCGACGGCAAGACAGCCGCCCTCAATCAGGCGGTCAGAAGCGTGAACGGAACGGCGTTCGTGCCGGTCAGACCGCTCGTGCAGGCGCTCGGAGGTACGATGGCGCTGAAGGAAGGCAAACTTGCGATCAACACGATCAAGCTGCTCGTCGGCGGGGAAAATGCCCGCTTCGTGAATGCAGGCCAAGCGATCGTATCGACGGAGACTGATGCGGGCCGGTCGGATTATCTGGTCGACGTAGCGACAGGCAAGTCGACCCTGCTGCTCACGTCCGAAGGCAGCTCGGACCTGATCGTATCGCCCAACGGTGCCAAGGCGGCTTATACGGATGCCGACGGCGCCGTATACATCATCGACCTCGCGACCAGGCAGCCCTCCCAAGTCAGCAAGGACACGTCGATCAAGCCCGAGCTCGTATGGTCGTCCGACGGCAGCGCCATCTACTTCCTGCAGGGCGACAAAGGCTCTGTCATTGCGAAGATGGATATCGCCTCCGGCGAGATCGCCAAGATCGTCGAAGACAAGGTCGATTACAAGTCCTCGCTCTCGGTCTCCCCGGACGGCAAGAGATTTACTTATTTGGTGACGACGCCGCCGAAGGCCACGGCCGACTCGGCCGACCTGGACAAGGATGCGGTCGCCATCGATGCGAGCGGCGAGCAGGTTCAGGTCAATCTGTACGATCTGTCCGCCGAGAAGCCGGCTGCAGTCGTACTGACGTCGACGAAGGATGACAAGCTGTTCGTGACCTCCTCCGACGGCACGACCGTTTATTATGTGAGCGTCGCGGACGAGAATGCCAAGGCCGCCGTCGTCTCCGTCGACAAGAACAAGAAGGCCGTCACGCTGCTGGCCGAAGGCGATGTAGAAGAGCTGGTATGGTCCGGCGGCAAGCTGTACGCGCTGACCGCAATCAACGATGCCGAATCCGCCATCTACGAGATCGATCCCGCCAGCGCGTCGAGCAAGCTGCTGTCCAAGGTGCCTGCCGCCGCCTCCGGCCTTGCCGTGAACGGCTCGCAGATCATCCTTGCGCTGGAGGACGGCCTGTACGTAAAAGCAGGCGCAGCCTGGAAGCCGATCGCCCGATAATACGCGATCAACTTCATTACCACGCCAACACACACGCACGAATGACCGAATGACCGAACATTTTTCCCCATACGAGAGGAGCTCTTATTTCCATGAAAAAATGGTTCAAGCCCGCCGCGCTGATCGCGCTCGCGGTATCCCTGACGGCCGGCGGCGCGTCTGTCGCATCCGCAGCCAGTACGCTTAAAGGCAAAGTTGTCATCAACGGTTCCTCCGCGCTGCTGCCGCTGACGCTGCAGGCAAAGAGCGAATTCCAGAAGCTGAACCCGAAGGTCAAAATCTCGGCGTCCGCCGTCAGCTCCATCGCAGGCCCGCAGTCGGTCCGCAAGGGCATCGCCGATATCGGCGCGGTAGACTGGGACGCATCCATCGACGTGCCAGGCTTCAAGAAGTTCGACGGCCAAGTGGCCAATCCGGTCGCCGTGACGGTGTTCGCCGCGGTCGTCAACAAAAACGTGGGCGTCGACAACCTGACGACCAAGCAGCTGCAAGATATTTTCTCCGGCAAGGTGACGAATTGGAAGGACGTAGGCGGCTCCGACGCCAACATCGTCGTCGTGAACCGCAAGTTCGGTTCCGGTACGCGCGTTAATTTCCAATTGAAGGCGCTGGACGGCAAGGACTTCATGTCCAAGGGCGACAACTACAAGGAAACGGGCTCGAGCGGCGACATGAAGACGGCGATTGAGACGACGCCGAACGCAATCGGCTATATCGACCTGCCTTATGTGACCGACAAGATGAAGGCTATATCGATCAACGGCGCAGCGCCGACTGAAGCGAACGTGCTGAACGGCAAGTACAAAGTGTGGGGCATCGGCTACTTCATGACCAATGGCCAGCCGACCGGTGCGACCAAGGCGTTCATCGAATACATTCAGAGCGCCAAGTTCCAGAACGGATCGCTCAAGAAGCTGAAGTTCATCCCGCTCTCCGCCGTCAAGTAATCCGAAGCGATGCCGACAAGGCATCGCGCCACGCAAGCCGGCTGCAGCGTCACAACGCTTAAAGCCGGCTTTTTCCTTCTTTACGCTGTCACCTGGGAGAGGAGATTCGTCCTATGCTTGAGATGAACGCGCAAGGTCGCGTCATCGCGCCGGCGGAGCTGGGCAACAGCTTGCGCCAGGCCGGCGGCAATCCGCTTGAACGCAGAGTCCGGCTGAAATTTTTAAATTCAACGTTCAAAATCGTCTGCGTATCGGCCGCCGTCTTCGTCTGTCTCGTCTTGTTCGGCATTCTTTTTTTGATGTTCAAGACGGGTATGATGACGTTCGAGACCGTTTCCTTCAAGGAATTTTTCTTCTCCGCCAACTGGGATCCGGAGAATGGGCATTACGGCGCGCTGCTTTTTATTTTCGGCACATTCGCCCTGACCGGGCTTACTCTTATCCTGTCCGTACCGATCTCCGTGCTGATCGCGATCTTCCTCGCGGAGGTCACGCCGTCCTGGCTGCGCGGCGCGCTGCGTCCCGTGATGGATCTGCTCGTCGGCATCCCATCCGTCGTCTACGGCTATCTGGGTCTGACGATTCTGATCCCGATGCTTCGCGAGATCACCGGCCGGGACCTGGCCGACGGTCTGCTCGCCGCAGCGATCGTGCTCACGATCATGGTGCTGCCGACGATCGCCCGCATCAGCGATGACGCCATCTCGGCCGTTCCCAAAAAGTTCCGCGACGCCTCGTACGCGCTCGGCTCGACCCGCTTCCAGACGATCTTCCGCGTCGTGCTGCCGGCCGCCAAGCGCGGGATCGTGTATGCGGTTATCCTCGGCATGGCGCGCGCGATCGGCGAGACGATGGCCGTCGTCATGGTCATCGGCAATACGCCCCAGCTGGCAGACAGTCTGTTCATGCCGACCGCCGTGCTGACGAGCAATATCGTCATGCAGATCACGAGCGTCGAATCCGACTCCACTTGGAACTACGCGCTCTATCTCATGGGCTTCCTGCTGCTCGCAATCTCCTTGCTGCTGATCGTTGCGGTGCGGATGCTTCAGAAGAAGGGGGAGAAGGCGCTGTGAGCCACAAGTCCGATCAAGGCCAAGGCCGCTCCACGTCCACGTCCGCCTCCACTTCAGCCTCCACGTCCGCTGCCGCCCTCGATACGGGCGCATTCAAGAGGCGCAGCGGAGCCGCAGCGGCATCCAACCGGCTGTTCGACATCTTCGTATGGGCTGCCGGCATCTGCATCATCCTGTTCATTCTCGGTCTGCTGTTCATGCTGCTGCGCAAGGGCTTGCCGATGCTGACGTGGGACTTCCTGACCGGACTGCCCAGCGAGATCGAGGAAGGCGGGGGCATCGGGCCCGCGCTGTTCAATTCCTTCTATATTTTGTTCCTGTCGCTCGCGATCTCGATCCCGCTCGGCATGGCGGCCGGCATCTACCTGGCCGAGTTCGCGCCGGACAATCGGTTCATCGGCTTCATCCGCATATGCGTCGAAGGACTGTCGTCCGTCCCGTCGATCATATTCGGCCTGTTCGGCATCTCGCTGTTCGTCGATATGTTCCATCTCGATCTCACGATACTGGGCGGCGCGGTCAGTCTGGCTTTCCTTAACCTGCCGATGCTGACTCGTGTCACCGAGGAATCGCTGCGGGCAGTCCCGCCCGAGCTGAAGAACGCATCGCTGGCGCTCGGCTCCACCCATTTGCAGACAATCGTCAGAACCTTGATTCCGGTCGCATCGAGCGGCATCGTGACCGGCATCTGCCTGACCGCGGGCCGCGCCTTCGGCGAGAGCGCCGTCATCATCCTGACCGCGGGCGTCACGACCTCGGGCTCGCTCTGGGACTTCAATCTGCTGTCGCCGGGCGAGACGCTGGCTGTGCATCTGTGGTACGTCCAGTCCGAAGCGATCGTGCCGGACGCGGGCGACATCGCCCAGAAAGCGACGGCCGTGCTCATCGCGGTCGTACTGCTCATCAACCTGACGTTCCGCGTGCCGCTCTGGATCAGGGCGCGGAACATGAAGCGATAGAAGCGATCGATTCGAATAGATGATAGAGGAGCGAACAGTCATGCAAGGAACGGCGCTGATCGAGATCGACAGGCTGAATTTGTTCTACGGCACATTCCAGGCGCTGAAGCAGGTATCTCTGCAAATCCCCCAGCGCGCGATCACGGCGTTCATCGGACCGTCGGGCTGCGGCAAGTCCACACTGCTGCGCACGCTCAACCGCATGAACGATATGATCCCGGGTGCGCGGGTGGAGGGGAGCATCGAGATCGGGGGCACCGATATTTACAGCGGGGACGTGCATGTCGAGACGCTGCGGAAAAAGGTGGGCATGGTGTTCCAGCAGCCGAATCCTTTTCCCAAATCGATCTATGACAATGTCGCGTACGGACCGCGCCTGCACGGCATCACGAAGAGGCGCGAGCTCGACGAGATCGTCGAGAGCAGTCTGCGGTCGGCTGCGCTCTGGGGTGAGGTCAAGGATCATCTGAAGCGCTCGGCGCTCAGTCTGTCCGGCGGACAGCAGCAGCGGCTGTGCATCGCCCGCGCGCTCGCCGTGGGCCCGGATATTCTGCTTATGGACGAGGCGACGTCCGCGCTCGATCCGATCTCCACGCTCAAGATCGAGGAGCTGGCGCAGGAGCTGAAGGACCGATACACGATCGTCATGGTGACGCATAACATGCACCAGGCTGCGCGGGTGTCGCAGCAGACCGTCTTTTTCCTGAACGGGGAAGTGGTCGAGTACAGCGATACGGAAAAGCTGTTCTCCGACCCGACGGACCGGCGGACGGAGGACTATATCAGCGGGCGGTTCGGCTGAGGGGAATGCCTTCGTTCGCGTGGGACATACCATTATCCCGTCGACTCAGGAGGAAGCGAGCCATCCGGACACAGCCGCGGTCCTGAGCCGAAGGGATAATGGCATGCGGGCCGGGATCGACGCATCTATCCCGTCGACTCAGGAGGAAGCGAGCCATCCGGACACGGCTGCGATCCTGAGCCGAAGGGATAATGGCATGCGGGCCGGGATCGACGCATCTATCCCGTCGACTCAGGAGGAAGCGAGCCATCCGGACACAGCCGCGGTCCTGAGCCGAAGGGATAATGGCATGCGGGCCGGGATCGACGCATATGCCCTGCGAGAAGCTGAGCGAGCGGGATAGCGCAGTCGCAGGCCGCACGCAAAAAAACAGCCTGAACTCTTCGATAAGCGAAGAGTTCAGGCTGTTTGCCGTCAGTCGCCGGACAATCCGGTCTCCTTGATCATGACATCGTGCGCGCCGCCCTCGACGAGGCTCGTCGCGGACACGAGCGTGATGCGGGCTTCGCGCTGCAGTTCGGGAATGCTGATCGCGCCGCAGTTGCACATGGTCGACTTGATCTTGCCGAGCGTCTTGTCCAGATTCTCCTGCAAGCCGCCCGCATAGGGCACGTACGAGTCGACGCCTTCCTCGAACAGCAGGTTCTCCTTGCCGCCGCTGTCATAGCGTTGCCAGTTGCGGGCGCGGTTGGAGCCCTCGCCCCAGAACTCTTTGACGAAGTTGTTGCCGACCTTGAGCTTGCGCGTCGGGCTCTCGTCGAACCGGGCGAAGTAGCGGCCCATCATGACGAAGTCCGCGCCCATCGCCAGCGCCAGCGTGATGTGGTAATCGTGTACGATGCCGCCGTCCGAGCAGAGCGGCACGTAGATGCCGGTCTCCGCGTAGTAGCGGTCCCGCTCCTCGGCCACCTCGATGAGTGCCGACGCTTGACCGCGCCCGATGCCTTTCTGCTCGCGGGTGATGCAGATGGAGCCGCCACCGATACCGACCTTGACGAAGTCGGCCCCGGCCTCCACCAGGTAGCGAAAGCCCTCGCGGTCGACGATATTGCCTGCGCCGATCGGAATGTCGAAGTTCGCCTTCACGTATTCGATCGTATCGCGCTGCCATTCGCTGTAGCCGTCCGAGGCGTCGATGACGAGAATGTCGGCTCCGGCCTCGACGAGCGCGGGTACGCGCTCCGCATAGTCCCGAGTATTGATGCCTGCGCCGGCGATATAGCTCTTGTTGGCGTCGAGCAGCTGGAGCGGGTGCTCCTTGTGGGCGTCATAGTCTTTGCGGAAGACGAGATGCTCGAGTCGCTGCGCTTCGTCCACGATCGGCAGCACGTTGAGCTTGTGCGCCCAGATCAGGTCGTTCGCCTCGGGCAGAGAGATGCCGGAGCGGCCGCAGACGAGAGAGTCGTAGGGCGTCATGAACTCGCGTATCGGCTTGTCGGCGGGGTCGCGGCTGTCGCGATAGTCGCGGCTCGTGACGATGCCGAGCAGCTTGCCGCGCGGAGAGCCGTCGTCCGTGATGGCGACCGTGGAGTGACCTGTGGACGTCTTGAGTTTGCGTACGTCGGCGAGCGTGTGATCGGGGGTAAGGTTGGAGCGGCTGGCGACGAAGCCGGCTTTGTAGGACTTGACCTTGGCGACCATGCTGGCTTGTTCGGCGACGGGCTGGGAGCCGAAAATAAAGGAGATGCCGCCGCTGCGGGCGAGCGCGACGGCCATCGCGTCGTCGGAGACGGATTGCATGACCGCGGAGGAGAACGGGATGTTGAGGGACAGGCGGGGGTGCTCGCCGCGGGCGTGCTTGACGATCGGCGTCGCGAGCGACACGCGCTCGGTCGTGCATTCGCGCCTCGTTAAATTCGGTATCAGCAGATACTCGCTGAACGTGCGCGAAGGTTCCGTATAATATTTGGCCACTTGTTCATCGTCCTCCCATAGCTCTCGCTCGATAAATTTTAACAATAGTAGCACGAGCGGCGGGGCTTGGCAACGATTTCCGGCGAGAAATGTCCGATGCGCTCGGCAAAATCCGAGCGGTATGCTAGGATGATGGAGATGCTCGTATAGCAACAATTTCATTTATCCGAGGTGAGCCAGTGCATGCGCAATGAACAAGAATGGTTGCTATGGCCGGAAGGGGCGCCCCATGCTGCGGGAGATACGCCCGAGGACAGGCCCGCACTTTTTCCGTATCTGCTCGAGGGACCCGATCGTCCCGTCGTCATCGTGGCGCCCGGCGGCGGCTACGGCATGCGTGCCGATCATGAAGGCGAGCCGATCGCGCTGTGGCTGAACGGGCTCGGCATCTCGGCCTTCGTGCTGCGGTACCGTGTCGCCCCGTACAAGCATCCGGCACCGCTGCTCGACGCGCAGCGCGCCGTCCGGACGGTGCGCGCCCGCGCCGCCGAATTCGGCGTCGATGCGGACCGCATCGGACTGCTGGGCTTCTCCGCCGGCGGCCATCTGGTATCGTCGGCCGGCACGCACTGGGACGCGGGAAGTCCGGATGCGGAGGATCCGATCGAGCGTGTATCCGCCAGACCCGACCTGATCCTCCTGTGCTATCCGGTCGTCACGCTCCGCGATCCGCACACGCATGCCGGCAGCCGGCTTAATCTGCTCGGCGAGGCGCCTGCGCCCGATCTGGTCGAATCGTTGTCCGGCGAGCTTCAAGTAAATGCGGATACGCCGCCCGCTTTTCTATGGCATACGGCCGACGACGGTGCGGTACCGGTCGAGAACAGTCTGATGTTCGCCGCGGCGCTGAGCGCGCATCGCGTCCCGTTCGATCTGCATGTGTACAGCAGCGGCGCGCACGGAATCGGGCTGGCGGAGGACCACCCGTACGCTTCCGGCTGGCCGGCGGCTGCGGCCGCCTGGCTGAAGACGCAGGGCTTCTAGCCGGGCTGGGCTGATCCGGGCCGGGGGACGCCGCCGGCAGACCGTGCGAGTGCGACGCATCCGCTGCGGCTCCGAGCGGCGGCTGTGTCCGATGCACCGCATCCGGGCGCACGACAAGAGCACCGCCGGGCAATGGTTCGGCGGTGCTCCTGGATCGGGCTTGTCCGAGCGGACTTCGGGTCAGAGAATCGCCGTCTGTTCGGGCTCGACCACGATCGGCTCGGGGACGATCAGCGTATCCGCGAGGAACGCCGTCAGGCGCTCGCTGAACAACTGAGGTTCGTCGAACAGCAGCGCGTGTCCGCTCTCCTCGAAGCGATGCAGCGTCGAGCCGGGAATGGACCGATGCGTCTCTTCGGCGAGCTCGAACGGGCATATCTCGTCCTGGACGCCGCCGAAGACGGCCGTAGGCACGTGAATGAGCGGCAGATCTTCGCCGAGATTTTCGGTGCGAAGCGATTCGAGCGCCTTGTAGGTGCCGACCGCCGACGCGTTGAAGCCCAGCGATTGCATCCAGGCCGCCATGCCGGCGCTCGGCTTTTTGGCGGTAAACTTTTTGCCGAACTGCATGACGAGCGACGGACGGTCGGTATACGCCTGCAGGATCATGTCGTCCACCTTCTCGGGAGGCGTGCCGAACGGGAAGTCCTCGCGCCGTACGAACGATGGCGCGGCCGCGCCGATGAGCAGCAGCTTGGCGATGCCTTGCCCGCGGTGGCGCGCCATATAGCGCACGGCTACGGCGCCGCCGAGGGAGAAGCCGACCAGCGCCGCGCCCGAGATGCCGAGATGATCGATGACCGCCTTGACGTCGTCGGCCAGCCGGCAGTAATTGTAGCCGTCCCAAGGCGCGTCGGACTTGCCGAAGCCGCGGAGGTCGATGCCGATGCAGCGGTAGCCGAGCCGCGGCAGCTCCAGGAACTGATATTCGAACATTTTATGATTGACCGGCCAGCCGTGGAGAAAAATAACCGGTACGCCCGTCCCGACATCTTCGACATAAAGGCGGACACCTTGCTCGACTCCAATGTAATGAGACATCGTTATCCCTCCCGAATATGAAAATAGGCAGCTTATGGGTGTTTGTGGCGGCGGAATTGCCGTCGTCGAACACTCTTACCCTGTCCGCAGCCGCTTCACGCGCATGAATCGGGATTATACGTTCATGAAATTGTCAAATGTGAAAAAAAGTTGACGCTTACAAGAGGACAAAGGTTGAGTTGACGCGCCACTTTTAGGTATTATAAGAGGTAGACATTTCGAGGAAGCAGGGGGAGCAACAATGTTCAAATGGATCATGCCGGTCTTGCTTGTTGTGGCTTGTCTTTTTGCCGTATACCTCTTGGTTAACGATCTGCCGGCGAGACCCGAGAGCGAGGATGCGGGATTGGCCGAAGGCCAGGAGCTGCTCAAGATCGCCGCGACTTCGGCGGGCTACAAGTTCGACCAAGCAGAATATCACGTCAAGGCAGGGACCAACTACAAGATCAAATTTTCCAACAAGCTGGGTGTACACGGCGCAGCTATCGAAGCCGCAGGTCTCGAACTGACCGCCGACAATCCGGAAGCGGATTTTACATTCCCTGAGAGCGACAAGGGCAAGACGTATGAACTGCACTGCTCGATCATGTGCGGACAAGGTCACTCGACCATGAAGTCGACGATCATCGTCGAATAAAATTTGCCTTGCGCAAAGGAGAAAGGAGCCGTTGCCGGCTCCTTTTTTTTACGGTCTGAGCATGATCTTGATCCTGACCTCAAGCTTGTCCTCAAGCTTGACCGCCTAGGGCGATCAAACTCGCCTCCTGCGGTACAATCGCGCGATCAAGTAGTCGCATGCCGCGCCGATGACGGCGTAGCTGAGGACGGTTAGCGCGTACATGCCCAGGACGCTGACGCGGTGAATATCGCCGAACAGCTCGACGAACCAGATCGGCACGCTGAACATGAACAAGAACGCGTTGTGCGGATCGTAACCTGTCGCGTTGAACAAGCATAGCGCCAGGCCGATCACAGTGAACATGAGCGTATAAGTGAGCCGCATGACCTGCCTCCTTCCGCGGCGTCTGGCCAGCCTGCGCATATTATGCGCTTTGCAAAGGCCGGTCATGCGGCATAAGAGCGGACGGCGGTGAACACAATTGTGAGAGGGGACAATCATATGCTGACCCATATCGTACTTTTTAAATTGAAGGATCGCAGCCCGGAGAGCGTCGAGCGGACGGCGTCCGTATTGCGCAACATGGAGGGCAAGATCGAGCAGCTGCTGTCCATTGAGGTCGGCATCGACGTCGTGCATTCCGAACGTTCGTACGACATCGCGCTTGTGACGAAGTTCGCTTCGCTCGAGGATATGCAAGCTTACCAGGTGCATCCCGAGCACAAAAAAGTAATCGAGCATATGTCGGCCGCGCGTGAAGCGCAAGCCGTCGTCGATTATGAGAGCTGAGGTGCCGCTCGCCTTGAACAATACGACCGATTCCGGTGCCGGCGATCTGTACGAGATGATGACCTATCTGCTGGTCATTATTATCAGCGCGTTGGTGATGGTGTACTGGCTGAAGCGAAGAGGCCGCAAAAAGCGGGGCAGGAAAGATTGAGGGTGATACGATGTATTATGTAAACAGACAAGCGATCGCGAGCCGCCTGCGCTGCATTCCCGAGCTGGCCGAAGCTTCGGCCCGGCTGGCCGGAGAGTGGAAAGGCGAGCTGCTGCAGGGACTTGCGCAGGAGCGCTGCCTGCATCTGGCGCTCGAGATCGTGACGGATATCGGCAGCTTCCTGATCGACGGCTTCATGATGCGCGACGCGGGCAGCTATGAGGATATCGTCGGCGTCATTGCCGGCGAGAACGTCATCGACGAGCAGGCGGCCGGACGGCTGCGCGCGCTCGTCGCGCTGCGCCGGCCGCTCGTGCAGGACTACGATCTCTGGCAGCGGCCGCAGCTGCATCCGCTGACCGGCGAGCTGCCGGCGCTGCTGACGGCCTTCTCCGAGTCGGTGAAGGCGTACCTGCGTACCGAGCTCGATCCCTGGGAGAAGCAGCGCTGACGCGTATTGCCAATTTACGCTTCGCGCTTATTCCTATACAATAGGAGCATAAGCGAAGGCTGCCCGCTAGCGGTGCCGCCGTCAGCGGGGAGGGCCGGCATATGCTGCCGCAAGACGACACGATGACAACGAGACAGCAGCTGCTGCAGACGCTCCGGACGAGCGGCGGCAGCAGCATATCCGAGCTGTCGCAGGCGCTGTCGCTCACGGAGATGGGCGTGCGCAGACATGTTCAGATCCTGGAGCGCGAAGGCTTGATCGCCGCTACGATCGTGAAGCAGGCGATGGGCAGGCCCGTGGCCAGATACAGGCTGACGGAGCGCGCGGACGATCTTTTTCCGAAGAAGTATCCGCAGCTGACGCTCGATCTGCTCGAGGAGCTGGACGGCGATCCTGCCGGCGAGGAGATCATCGGCCGCATGTTCGCCGGACGCCGCGACAAGCTCATCGCCAGGCACGGGGCATCCATGACCGGCGAGACGCTGGAGGCGCGGGTGGTGGAGCTGGCTGCGATCCAGCAGGCGGCAGGTTACATGTCTCACTGGGAGCATAGCGGTCCGGGCGAGCAATACACGCTGTACGAATTCAACTGCCCGATCGCGCAGGTGGCGGGCAAGTACCGGGAGGCGTGCCGCTGCGAGCATCAGCTGTTCGAAGCGCTGCTGAATGCCGAAGTGAAGCGGACGGAGTGCATTGCGGACGGCGGAGGCAGATGCACGTACGCGATACGGCGCGTGCCCCAGGATCAGGCGGCTTCGTCCTGAATTTGATTGTCGAACGAACGATTTCTGGCGCGAGCCGGCGGAGGACGAATCCTCCAGCCGGCTTTTTTTGCGTAGGCTGTGTCAAGACAAGCCCGGCGTACTTATACTGTGTTGAGCGCATGGGCGGATGCCCGGCACAAGCGACGACGCTCGGGAGGAGGGAGACGATGGCCTGGACGATCGCAGGTTATGCGGCGGCGGTGTTGTGCGTTGCGATGGCTGCGGCGGTGCTGATCGCAGGGCTGGCAGCGGCGCGTGCGCTGCAAGCCTGCGCTGCGGCAGCGAAGACGCTGGAGGCGGAGGCGGCGAAGACGCTGCGGCAGCACAGGCGGCTGGCGGCCCGCGCAGCGGAAGCCGCGGAGCTGTGTCTGGCCGCAGCCAGGTCGGCGAGCAGGCTCGCCGAAGGCGGCAGGGCGCTCATGGCTGCGGCGGCCCGCTCGGCCGAAGCGGGAGCGGAGCTGCTCGATAGCTGGAGCGACAGGCTGACGCGCTGGACGCGCGACAGCGGCGGGCGCCGCGAAGACGACGGCGATGCCGAAGCTGCCGAGCCGGCAGGGTGGCTGAGCCGGCTCGGCGGGCTGGCGGCAGCGGCAGGGCGATGCATGGGAACTGCGGGCGGAACGCCGCCGGACGCGGACGGACGGCAGGGTGTCGTCTCCGCTCCCGGCGGCGAAGACCGGGATGAGTAGTCGGGCATGCGACAAACGTGCCGTGAAGGCATAGAACGACAACTCACGGAGGGATTAAAGATGGCAAACCGCAAAGCTGTGAAGACTTTCCTCATCGGCGCCGTATCGGGCGCGGCGCTCGGCGCTGCGGCAGGGCTGCTGCTGGCGCCGAAGGCGGGCAAGGAGCTGCGCAAGGATATCGGCGACAAGGCGCAGCTCGTAGGCGGCAAGACGGCCGAGCTCGGCAAGGCGGCCGGCACTGCGGCGCAGACGCTCGCCAAGAAGTCGGCCGATTGGGCGGGCGATATCCGCGCCAAGCTCGGCAAAAAGAACGCCTCGACGGAAGTGGCGGAAGCGGCGGAAGAGCTGTCGGACACGGGAACGGTCTGACGCCAGCGGCCGTCCGCACCCGCCGCAGCAGCGCCGTCCGGGCAGCCGGACGGCGCTTTTCGCATGCCTTGAACCCCGCATGAATATGCGCTAATATGTAGGTACCTTTTTCGACCGATACTCATACTGTATCAAGATTCGTCATCCCTTTAGCAGAAAGCGGTGTTCTCGTGCAACAAGCGATCGCAGTCCTGGACTCCGGAGTGGGCGGACTGACAGTCGTCAAGGAAGTGATGCGTCAGCTCCCCCGGGAAAAGATATTATACTTCGGCGATACGGCGCGCACACCCTACGGCCCACGCTCCGCCGAGCAAGTTGTTGCGTTCACCCGGGAGATCGTCGATTACCTCATTCAATTCGAACCCAAGATGATCGTCATCGCATGCAATACGGCGACAGCCGTCGCGCTCGACGATATTACGGCCCGCGTCTCCGTTCCCGTCGTCGGCGTCATCGGCCCCGGCGCCCGCGCGGCGCTCGGCCGCACGCGCACCAATGTCGTCGGCGTCATCGGCACGGAGGGCACGATTCGCAGCGGCGCCTACGAGGCGGCGCTGAACCTGCTGTCCGAGGACGGCGTCAAGGTCATCAGCAAGGCTTGTCCGGGCTTCGTGCCGCTCGTGGAGGACGGCAACTTCCGGTCGGCGCATACGCATGAGATCGTCGAGGAGGCGCTTGCTCCGCTGCGGGGGACGGGGATGGACAGCCTAATCCTCGGGTGTACGCATTATCCGTTTCTGGCAGATACGATCGCCGAGACGATGGGGCCGGGCGTCGCGCTCATCAGCTCGGCGGACGAGACCGCACGCGAGATCCGCACCATCCTCGAGCGGACGGGGCAGCTGGCCGCGGGGGATGCGGAGCCGCTTCACCAGTTTTTCTGCAGCGGCGATCCGGCGAAGTTCCGCGAGATCGCGCAGACGTGGCTCGGCGCGCAGATCCGGCTGACGCCTGTCGTCTGGCAAGTTCCGCATATCGGCGCGTGAGCCTATGCCGATGCAGCATTCATAGGACGCTTTTAGCCTTCCGGCAGTCGAGAGACTTGCCGCGAAGGCTTCGTTTTTGTATGCGAGAGGGAGCAGGGGGCATATCCCGCGCTGCGGCATCATAATAAAATATCACCCCAAATATCCCGACGGATGGAGTGATAGACTTGCGCAGCGAGCAATATATGGCGATGCCGGGAGATACGTACCGCTCGATCGCGAAGGCGGCGGGGCTCGGCATCGGCGAGCTGGCGCGCGCGAATCCGCAGCGCGCTGCGGACGAGCCGATCCGCCCCGGGGAATTGCTGTATTTGCCCCTGGCGCCGCGCCGCGCCTGCATCGTCCAGCCGGGCGATACGCTGGCCAAGCTGGCGGCGAATTATCAATGCGCGGAGAGCCGCATCAGAGCGCTCAATCCGCAGCTGCCATCGAACCGGGAGCCGGAATCGGGTACCCGCCTGATCCTGCCTCCCTCTACGCATAACCGAATCGTCCTGCCGTCGTCGGGCTATGGGCCGGGGCGGCTGGCCGCCGACCTGAAGCGGCTGACGAGAGCGTTTCCGTTTCTCAAGGTCAGGACGATCGGCCGGAGCGTGATGGGCAAGCCGATCGTGGCGGTCGGCATCGGGGAAGGGCCGTTCAGCTGGCATCTGAACGCCGCCATGCACGCCAATGAATGGATCACCTCGGTGATTGCGATGCGGTATTTGGAAGATTACAGCCGCGCCTGCCGGCGCAGGACATCGATCGGGGGAGCGGATGCGGCGGCGCTGTACAGGCGGACGACGCTGTGGGTCGTGCCGATGGTGAATCCGGACGGCGTCGAGCTTGTCCAGGAGGGGCTGTCCCCCGATCATCCGCATGCCCAACGTATCGGTCGCTGGAATCGGGGCTCCTCCGTATTCCGCAACTGGAAGGCGAATATCAGGGGCGTCGATCTGAACGATCAGTTCCCGGCGGGCTGGGAGGAGGAGCGGCGGCGTCGCGCCGTACCGGGGCCGGCGCCCCGGGATTACAGCGGCGAGGCCCCGCTCTCGGAGCCGGAGGCCGCCGCGCTGGCCGAGTTTACGGAGGCGCACAGCTTCGACGCCGCGATCGCGCTTCATACGCAGGGGGAGGAGATCTATTGGAACTACGGCGGGCTGGAGCCCCAGGAGGCGAAGGGCTGGGCGCATCGGCTCGGCCTCGCCTCCGGCTACCGCCCCGTCGAGCTGACCGGCAGCGATGCGGGCTTCAAGGATTGGTTCATCGCGAAGTTCCGCCGACCCGGCTTCACCGTAGAGGCCGGCTATGGCCGCAATCCGCTGCCTGTTTCCGACTTCGAGGATGTATACGACGACTGTATGCGGCTGTTGACGGAAGCGCTGGACTTAAGCCCCGCCGGGTTATACAATAGAATGTGATCTTCCCGGCGATAATCCATATCCGCGCAGGGAGAGATGCCTACGAATGGAGTGGACGACCATGCAATGCAAGATCACGCGCAATGCCGCCAAGGTGCTGCGTCAAGAACTGGACAAGCCGGAGAACGAAGGTCTTATTCTTCGCGTCATGATTACGCACAGCCACGGCGATCACGCTCACTACGGTCTGGACATGTCCAAGCCGGGGGACAATGACGAGATCGTCTCAACCGATAAAGAGATCGACGTTCTGCTGACGAAGGGCGAGGAGCTGCTCGACGGGGTCAAGATCGACTACCTGTACTTCCCTCAGGAAGGCTTCGTCATCACGAACCCGAGCAAGGGGAACCATGGCGACCACTGAGAGCCGCATCGCGTCTCCGGGGAACAGGGCCGTCCCCCCTGAGAGCTGGGTCATCCCGGCAGCCGACCCCGGCGCCTGCGCCAGCCCGAACGACATCCGGATCTGCGACAAGTGCAAGCATACTCGGATCAAGACGCTCGCGGGCAAGCTCCAGAAGCTGGACCCCGCCGCCGAGATCCGCGTCGGCTGCAAGTCCTATTGCGGCCCGTGCGCCAAGCGGGCGTTTATTTTCATCAACGGCAGATATATCGCCGCGCCTACCGAAGACGAGGCGCTCGAGAAGGTCAAGCCGTACATTAAGGCTCCGAAGCTTTAAAGCCCCCAAGCTATAAAAGAAGCGCCCGACCGTATTCGCGGTCGAGCGCTTCTTTTATAGCTTGGGCAGGTACGCGGCGCTTTGCCTCACTCTTCCTTCTTCAGAACGGGCAGCAGATCGTGCTCGACGACGAGATCGGATATTTGCAGCTCCAGCTGGGCGGCATCCTTGCCGGCAGCGCAGGCCGACATATCGGCAGCAGCGCCGTCTGCCAGCGAGTAGCAGGCTCCGCCTGCGCCTGAGCCGTCGTTAGACGGCGTATAATATACTTTGCCGTCCGTGAAGCCGCCGGTGCGGAATACAACAGGTTTTTCCGCGGCGGACAGCATGCTGACGCCCATCATCTTATTGTCGCCCATCGGTATGCCGAGCATCTGCAGAATAGTCGGGGCCGTGTCCAGCTGGCCGGCCGTTTTCTCGCTGACGCCTGCATATTCGTCGCCGGGGAAGTGGATGAAGAACGGCACCTTGCGGATGATCGCGTCCATCTCCTCGTCGCTCAGCGACTTTCCGAGCAGCTGCTCGTAGGGCTTTTTGTCGTACAACGAGTTGTCATGGTCGCCGTAGAGCATGAGCGCCGTATTGTCCCATAGCCCCTCCTGCTGGAGGCGGTCTACGAGCTCGCCGATCGCCGCATCCACATAGTGCGCCGCCTTGATATAATCGCCGAACGTCGCGCCCTCGAATGCACCGACTTCGAATTCGGTCTTGCTGTCCGGCAGGTTGAACGGATGGTGGCCGGATATGGTGATGGCCATCGCGTAGAACGGCGAGGCGCCGCGCTCCTGGATCTGATCGACCGTCTGCTGCAGGAACGACTTGTCTCCGAGCGACCAGCCGAGCGGCTCCTCGTCGATATTGAAGTCCTTGATGTTGTAAAACTTGCCGTACTCCATGTTGTGATACATGTTGTTGCGATTCCAGAAGCTGCCGTCGTACGCATGATGAATTGTCGTGTCATAGCCCTTGCCGTTCAGAATCTCGGGCAGACAATTGAAGTCGTGATCCGCGAACCGGATGAATACGGAGCCGGTGGGCATCGGGTGGAGCGAACAACTGGTCAGAAAATCGGCGTCCGAGGTGCGGCCCTGGCCGGTCTGGTGATAGAAGTTCGGAAAGTACAAGCTTTTGCCGATGAGTGCGTTCAGGTAAGGCGTGATTTCCTTGCCCTCTACTGTCTGACCGATGACGAACGACTGGAACGCCTCCGCCTGGATGATCAATACATTTTTGCCGGCCGCTGCGCCGAACATCGGCTCGGACATCGCTTGATCCTGCAGCTGCTTGCGTTCGCCGAACCAGTCCCGGGCTTCTTGAATTTGCTCGTGGCTGACGCCGCCGCCGAACCAATGCTCCTTGGCGTAGCGGTACGTATCGTAGCCGTGGAATCCGAGCAGGCCAGTCACGTTGTAGATCGGAATGTTCCACCAGTTGCCGACGAACAGGCCGGTTGCCCAGCCGTTTTTTTGCTGATTGACGGGTCCTGCGATCAGTGTGATGCCCATCGCGAGCAGCACGGCCGCAAGCGCAGTGTTCAGCATGAAGCGGGCGCGGGAGCGCTTCGGCGCGGTTGAAGACGCCCGGATCCGCGCGAGCCTGGAGGGCCGCCAATGCCAGCAAGTCCATACGGCGAATGCGACAGCCGCAGGGATATCGCAGAACAGGATCAGATCGCTCCGGTGAACGAGACTCCAGATGCTGTCTTCCAGCGAGCTGACTTGATTGGCCTGCAGCAGGACGGGGACCGACAAGAAGTCTTTGAAGTATCTGAAATATACGAGGTCGGCAAATAGCAGGATGGATAAGAGGATATCCAGCAGGGCAATCACAATCGCGCGCGTGCGCCGGCCCAGCCAGACGAGCCAGAAGGTGACGATCACCATGGCGCCGTAGTTCACTTTCCATTTCCACTCGTTCATGCCTCCGACGTTCAGCTGATGATCTAGCCAATTCAGCTTATATACGACCGAGATAACGAGCAGCATGGCGGCCCAATAGGGCCAAGCGGCCAGCCCTGCTCCAATCATTCTGAGCCATTTGGAGGCCGTCGTTCGAAGCTGCGTGTGCATCGTACATTTCCCCGCTTTCATGATTTACGCCGATTTGACGCATCGACGCGGTACAAAAAGGAGCGACATAAAGAACAGTATACTATAATTGGATATGCTGAAAAAGAACCTGGAAATGAGAGGAAGAGAACGATGGAGGAAACGAACGCTGCGAAAAGGGAACAAACGCCCGAGGCTTACTTCGACGGGCTTTTTGCGGAGGACCCGGAGCTTGTGCGCGTGACCGAGTCGATTCGTGAACGGGGGATGCCGGACATATCGGTAGCGCCCGGCTACGGCAGGCTGCTGACGATGCTGGTCGCGGCGGCACGCTGCCAGTCGGTGCTGGAGATCGGTGCGCTGGCCGGCTACAGCGGCATCTGTCTGGCGCGCGGCCTTGCGAATGAAGGCAGGCTCACCTCGCTCGAGCTGCGGCCGGATTACGCCGAGCTCGCGGCGGCGAATATTGCGGCGGCGGGCTACGGCGGCCAGGCGGAGATGATTGCGGGCGATGCGCTGGCTTCCCTGGATTTGCTGGCTTCGCAGGGGCGGAGGTTTGATTTTTTCTTTATTGACGCTGACAAGGAGAACTATCCGAATTATTTGGAAAGGGCGATCGGCCTCGCATTGCCGGGTGCGATCATCGCGGCGGACAACACGCTGCTGCGGGGGCGGACGTTGAACGAAGCGAAGCAAGGGCCAGCCGTTCAGGCCGTTCGCGCTTTCAATAGCGGGCTCGCCTCCGATCCGCGATTGATCGGCACTCACCTGCCCGCATATGACGGCTTGGCTTTGTTTATGGTTCGCGGCTAACCTCGCGGAGGACATCACGGCGAACGAGAGAGAGCCAGGTCCACAGCGCGGTCGCCAGGAGGGCGGCGGCAGAGACGAGGAACAGCCCCTCGATGCCGATATAGCCCGACAGCGCGCCGCCGACGATCGGCCCGGCCATATTGCCCAGCGCGACGGCGCTGCTGTTGAAGCCGAACGCCATGCTGACCTTGTCGTCGGGCGTATGGCGGCGGATCAGCGCATTGACCGTCGGGATGAGCCCGCCGACGAAGCAGCCGAGCAGGAAGCGGCAGACGAGGAGCTCGCCGACATTGGCCGCGAATGCCTGGGGGATGAAGAAGACGCCGGCGCCGATCAGCGACCAGAACAGCACGCGCGTCGCGCCGCTGCGGTCGCTCAGACGGCCCAGCAGCGGCGCGCTGACCATATTCGACAGGCCGGTGACGGACCCGACGAAGCCGGCCCAGAAGGCGAGATTCTCGGTCGTGCCGTGCAGGTGCTGCACGTAGATCGGGATGAGCGCCATCGGACTGAGCATCGCGAATTGAATGAGGAAGGTGACGGTGAACAGCGCAGGCAGCTGCCGAATGGCGACGAGCGCCCCGAATCCCCTGGCGAGGCTGGTGGCCGGGGCGACGCGGGCTGCCGCCCTGTCGAACCGCTCGCGCACGAGCAGCCAGGACAGCATCGAGGCGACGAACATGAGCGAGCCGGTAATATAGAAGATCGGCCGGAAGCCGAACGTGTCGGCCATCAGGCCGCCGATCAAGGGGCCGAGTATCGTGCCGGCCGTGCCGCCGGATTGCAGCGTGCCCATGGCGAAGCCGATCTTGTGCTTCGGCGTCGAGGCGGATACGAGCGAGACGGCAGCAGGAGAGAAGCCCGAGATGATGCCGTTGGCCATCCGCAGCAGCAGCAGATGGAGGGGCGTCGCCGCAAAGCCCATCAGCACCATGACGATCGACATGCCGAAGCCCGAGCGCAGCAGCATTACCTTGCGGCCGTAGCGGTCGGACAGCTTGCCCCAGAGCGGCTGGAAGAAAAACGAGGTAACGAAGTTCGCCGCAAATATTAGCCCTGCCCACACCCCGATCTCATGTTCGCCGACGACACCGAGATCCTGCTGCAAATATAGAGATAGAAACGGCGTAATCATCGTCATGCCCGCCATCACCAGAAAGTTCCCCAGCCATAGCACCGCAAGATTGATTTTCCAGCGCTCCACGCTTCCGCCTCATTTCTTCATCGGATATTTAACAGTTTGTCAATGGATTGTCATAAGGTCCCGCGAGCGGAAGGTTGTGGCGTTCGGTCAAAAAGGGCATAATAAAACCGAATGAACACGTGAGCAACGGGAACTATCCTAATACATAAAGGGGACACGGCAAAAATGAATGACCGCTTCTTGCGCGCGTGCAGGCGCGAGCCCGTCGACAGGGTGCCCGTCTGGTATATGCGACAAGCTGGAAGGTACGACCCCGATTACCGCAAGATCAAGGAAAAGTACAGTCTGCTGGAAATATGCAGGCAGCCCGAGCTGGCTGCCGAGGTGACGATGATGCCCGTGCGCAAGCTGGGCGTGGACGCCGCCATCCTGTACTCCGACATTATGAATCCGGTCGCATCGATCGGCATCGACTTTGATATCGTCAAGGATATCGGCCCGGTCATCCACAATCCGGTTCGCTCGGAAGCCGACGTGGACCGTCTTGTGCCGATTGACGCGGAGCGTGACCTGGGACATGTGCTCGAGACGATCCGTATTTTGAGCCGGGAGCTGGACGTGCCCCTCATTACATTCGCCGGCGCGCCGTTCACGCTGGCCAGTTATATCGTAGAGGGACGGCCGTCCAAGTCCTATATTCGCACCAAGGCGCTCATGTACGGACAGCCTGCCGTCTGGCACAAGCTGATGGGCAAGCTCGCCGACATGGCCGCCTCCTATCTGCGCTCGCATGCCGCTTCCGGCGCCCAGGCCGTACAGCTGTTCGACAGCTGGGTCGGCGCGCTGGCGCCGCAGGATTTCAAGGAATTCGTGCTGCCTCACGTCGAGCATATTTTCGCGCAGACGGCCGATCTCGATATTCCTAAGATCTACTTCCCAGGCGTCAGCTCTGGAGAGCTGCTGCCTCTGATGGACAACCTGCAGGCCGACGTCATCGGCCTCGACTGGCGTGTATCCATCGCCGAAGGCCGCAGGCGGACGGGAGGGCGATTTGCCGTTCAAGGCAATCTCGATCCTTACGTCCTGACGGCGCCGCAGGATGTCATCCACGCCAAGGCTCGTGCCATTCTGGACGAGGGCATGCGCGAGCCCGGCTTTATTTTTAATCTCGGTCACGGGTTGTTCCCCGAAGCTTCGCTGGACAAGTTAAAGGAACTTACGGACTACATTCACGACTACACCCGGCAGAAGCTGGCAACGGAGGTATCTGTATGAGCGGTTCGAATCGCGCTCCCGTGGGCGTCCTCGTCATGTCCTACGGCACGCCGGAGAGCCTCGAGGGCGTCGAGGCTTATTATACGCATATCCGCCGGGGACATCCGCCTACGGCAGAGCAGCTGGAGGATCTGACCTCCCGGTATCAGGCGATCGTGGGAGGCGTGTTCCCGCTCCGGGAGAATACGAACCGTCAGGTTGCCGCGCTCCAGCAGAAGCTGGACGAGCTGGCCGGACCGGGCCGCTATGTTTGTTACCAGGGTCTTAAGCATGCGGCGCCGTTCATCGAGGATGGCATCGCGGCAATGGCCGAGGACGGCATTCGCGAGGCTGTCGGCATCGTATTGACGCCGCAATATTCGTCCATGAGCGTAGGCGGATATCTGAAGCGAGCCGAGGAGGCGGCTGCGGCGCACGGCATTGCCTTCGCAGGCGTGCAGCGCTACCATCTGCATCCCGCATTGATCGAGGCGTTAGCCGAGCGTGTGACGAGCGGACTGGCCAAGCTCCAAGGACCGGCCGACGAGACGCTCGTTCTGTTCAGCGCGCACAGTTTGCCGGCACGAATATTGGAGCTGAACGACCCTTATCAGGATGAGCTGCTGGAGACGTCCCGGGCTGTCGCGCAAGCGACCGGCATCGCGCGTTGGCAGTTCACCTGGCAGAGCGCAGGGCAGACGGGCCAGCCTTGGCTCGGACCCGATATTTTGGACACGCTGAGCGGCCTCGCCGGAGAAGGTGTTGCCAAGGTTCTCGTCACGCCGGTCGGCTTCGTCTCGGATCACCTCGAGGTGTTGTACGATATCGACATCGAAGCGAAGCGTCACGCCGCCGAGCTTGGCATCTCGCTGGCACGCATCGATATGCTCAATGACGATCCCAAGTATATGGAGGCGCTCGCCGATTCCGTGCTCGAAGCGGCAGGGCGGTCCGAAGCTCAGCACCTATCGGGCGGAGCGCCGGAAGCATGAGTACGGACCAAACGATTCGGATCGCGATCGCGGGCGGAGGGCTGACCGGACTCAGCGCAGCGTTTTACGTCTGCCGCATGGCTGACGAAGCGGGCATCCAGGTTCGCGTGACGCTGATCGAAGCGTCCGACCGGCTCGGCGGCAAGGTCAACACGCTGCGCCGGGACGGCTTCGTCATCGAGCGGGGACCGGATTCGTTCCTCGGCCGCAAGCTCCCGATGCTGCATCTGGCACGGGAGCTCGGCCTGCTCGGGGAGCTCGTAGGCACCAACCCGGCCGCGGCCAAGACTTATCTGGCGCACGGCGACCAGCTTCGGCCGATGCCCAAAGGTCTTAACTTAGGCATACCGAACGACTTGGGTGCGTTCGCGCACAATTCGCTCGTATCGCCCCTAGGCAAGCTGAGAGCGCTCGACGAACTGCGTATCTCCCCCAAGACGACCGACGAGGATGAGTCCGTCGGCGCTTTTCTCGAACGCAGATTGGGCAGGGAGATGGTCGAGAAAATTGCAGAGCCGCTGCTTGCTGGCATCCATGCAGGCGACCTGTACAAGCTCGGCTTGCAGGCGACATTTCCACAGTTCGCAAAGATGGAACGCCAGTACGGCAGCGTCATCCGCGGCATGATCGATGCCAAGCGCAAAGCGCCTGCAGCGGGGACCCAAGCCGCTGCCGCTCGTTCCAGCGCCGTCGGCGGCGCGCCGATACCTTCGACGGCATTCCTGACATTCCGCAACGGCCTGTCGACCTTGACCGAGTCCTTGCAGTCACGTCTGCAAGCCTACAACTGCGATATCCGGCTAGGCGTTGCCGCCCAATCGATTAAGCGAGGGGACGACGGCGACCCTGCCTCGACCTATCTAATAGGTTTGTCGGACGGCACAGAGATCGAGGCCGACCGTGTGCTGGTCGCATTGCCCGCATTCGCTGCGGCTCCGTTGCTGTCGCCCCATGTTGACGTGTCGGCGCTAAGCCGCATCGATTATGTCTCCGTAGCGAATGTCGTGCTTGGGTTCGAGCAAGCAGGCTTCGGCAGCCGGCTCGACGGTTCGGGGTTCCTCGTCCCGCATGCCGAGCACCGGACGATCACGGCCAGCACTTGGACTTCGGCCAAGTGGCTGCACACGGCTCCGCCAGACAAGCGCTTGATTCGCTGCTACGTCGGCCGTGCCGGTGACGAGAGCGGCGTAGAGCTGACAGACGAAGCGCTGACAGCTGCCGTCAGACACGACCTGCGCGACCTGATGGGCTTGAAGGCCGAACCGGCATTCGTCGAGATTACTCGCCTGCGGCGTTCCATGCCGCAGTATCCTGTTGGCCATACCGCCGCTATCGCTCAACTGCGGGATGAGATGCTGCACGCCCTGCCCGGCGTCTATGCGACCGGCGCTCCGTTCGATGCCGTAGGATTGCCCGATTGCGTCGAGATGGGACGGTTCGCGGCCGAGCAGATGCTCCGACGCTAACTTATATCGCTTCAGCAGCAGCCTTGCCCGTGTGGGCAGGGTTTTCCTTTTTGTTCCATACGCATGGTGCTACTCCCCATTCTCGCCACTCATACCATTATCCCGTCGGCTCAGGTTATAACGACTTCAGAGCAATAAAGCGCTGATTAAACGTAGTCAGAACCGCGGACAAGCGCTATATCAACGCATCCAAGAAGCGAGAGTCCGGAAAAGCATTATCAACAAACTCGAAGGAACGTTGCCACATTATAATGAGTAATTTCAAATTCAGTAAATTAGAAATGGAGATCAACTGCCAGAGACGGCTTAAAACCGGTCGCAACGATCTCGTCGCCAGTACAATATGTGAATGCTAAGCGCCCCAGCGTGACATATGCTTGCCTTTCCAGCGGGATCTGCTGCCGTAGATCAACCAAGGAGGCTGCAACATCGGTCGAGGAGCGATCAGCCGGGGATAGGTGAGTACAGGTGTGCGGGCGCACCAGCGAGCGGTCTCGGCAAAAGCGGCAGCCTCTCGAGCGATACAATTGATGCGAAAGGTAAATTCATTTAAATAGCTCTGAAGATGCTTGGCCCCGATACCGTTGAAAGTAAGGTTCAACCAGCTGTTGACCTGACGTATGATCTGAAGAAGATCAGGGTTTGTCTTAAAAAAGAGTCTTATCTCAGGCCGCTCGGTGCTGTCGGTATGTGTCTCGTAAAAAGCCCGGATGCCTTCTGGCTTAATGAATCTCTTGGATTCGTCTACATGGCCGGGATGAGGCTGCTTGATCTTGACGTAGTCGGGCTGTTCGTCGTCCCGCAGCGAGGCGCCGATCAGCAGCGGTTGGCGCGCGTCGTCGTAGATCGAATCGCCGTAATGACAGCGATCGACACGGATATTTCCGCACAGTGCTACGGTGGCGTCAGCGGCTGACATGGCGTTCCTTATTTTATGCGCGATGAGCCAAGCTGTCTTGTAAGAGACATGGATGGACTCGGATAGACGGAGCGCACTGATGCCGTTGGAGCGGGACAGCAGATACATGGCATGAAACCAGCTGGTTAGCGGCGTACGGCTGCCCGCCATGACTGTACCTGCGGTAATCGACGTCTGAAGCCCGCAGGACGCGCACTCGTATAAAGGCAAGCGGCGGGTAGAGATTAAATAGTAATCGCGGCAACTGCAAGCAGGACAGCTATAACCGCCCGGCCATCTCGCGTCGAACAATGCCGAGACACAGGCCTGCTCCGTGCCGAAACAAGATAGAAAGTCCGGATATTCCAAATCATGTGCGATCATGGAAGGTCCTCCCGGCAATCGTTTTTTTCATTATACCGAACAAATGTTCCTATTTCAAGTGTAATCTCAAAATCTCCCATTTGCGGCGTACGTTCTATCGAGTATCGTTTCATCGACAGCATTCCCTGGTGTCCCTGTAGCCGGTTCCTGAGCGAGCGGGATAATGGTATGCGAAGAAAAAAATCGATATACTGCCCCCCTTCCCTCTCCCAACCCCGGCTCCCTCCGCAATAACGTTGTAGACGATTTTATCCCCTTACCATAGGAATGCCTTCTTATTCTGGCCATTGACGACTCATATAATAATGTTAAGCCCGTCCGACATCCTGCTATAATGACACCAAGAAGAATGCCGCACATCTCCCGCACGCGGGCTACAGGAAGGCTGGGGCCGATGAGTCTGGGCAAACGCGTATTTACCGCATTTTTTTTCTTTATCATCATGCCGCTGGTCGTGCTCGGGACGATCACCTATCTGGCATTCCAACACATCACCGAGCAGAAGTACACGGATCAGATGGAATTGTCGATGAACGCGATCGGACGCAACCTGAACAATATGATCAAGGAAGCGAACTACTTCTCCGACTTCTGGGTGACGACGGAAGACAGCGTAGAGAGCGTCGAGCAGGCGCTCGGGGGCAACAAGACGGTAGATAAAAATCGCAGCCAAATCAAGCAGGACGCAGAGAATGGCGAATATGAGGATCTGATCGAAAAGCAGAAACTGACGCGCAGGGTGCTGCTCACATATCCCGGCGTCAAATCGGTCACGCTGTACCATGTCGACGGCCGGGTCGTGAACCTGAACTTCGATGCGGACGATCCGATCCCGCGCACCGTACTGGAGCACAATCCGATCTATACCGATGTCGTCGCCAAAAACGGCGCGCCCGTATGGATCGGACCCTACGAGGATATGAAGCTGACGGGAGCCAACAATTGGTTTACGCAAATACGCGTGCTGCTCGACATCGATACGCTCAAGCCGATCGGCGTGCTCGTCATGCGCTTCAGCATGTCGGAGCTCGGCCGGACGTTCAACTTTTACAATACGAAGGAGAACGGACAGCGCCGCTACTTGATTGTAGGCCGCGGCGGCACCGTTATTTATGACAGCGCCAAAAAAATGGAAGGACTCTCCTTCGCTCAAGCGGCCGATCCCGGCAACAAGCTGGATCTGAGGCAAAATTTCCAAACGATAAAAATGACGTTTGACGGACAAAAAAGCCTGGTGTCGGCGCATAATCTGGGCGATATCAAGCGTTTGGGCACAGGCGACTGGACGCTCGTGACCGTGACCGATTGGGGCTATCTTTCCGGCGATTTGGCTACGATTTTGCGATATGTCGTGTTCATTATTTTCGGCTGCCTCGTATGTGCGCTCGTCTTCAATCTGATGTTCGTCCGTCGTACGATCAGCTTTATCGTGACCGTGGTAGGGGCGATGAGAAAGGTGGAGCGCGGCGATCTGACGACCCGAGTGCCGATGGTGGGCAACGACGAGACCGTCATACTCGCCAAAGGCTTCAACAGCCTCGTGGAACGGGTTGCCGAGCTGCTGAATGACGTGACGACCGAGCAGAGGCGCAAGCGGAAGGCCGAAATGATGCTGCTCCAGGCGCAGATCAAACCGCACTTTCTGTTCAACGCGCTGGAATCGATCAACATACTCGCCGTTCAGAACGAGGGCAAAAAAGTAAGCAAGATGGTGCAGCGCCTGGGCAATATATTCCGCATCAGCATTACGCAGAAAGAGGAAATAACGATCGAGCAGGAACTGGAGCATCTGCGCAGCTATCTGGAAATTCAAAAATTCCGGTTCGAGGAATTGTTCGAATATGAGATTGATGTGCCTGCGGATATTCTGAAGCACTCAATTCTGAAGCTCTCGCTGCAGCCGCTCGTCGAGAACAGCATCCAGCACGGCTTCGAGGGGATCGACTATCTCGGGAAAATCCGGGTTTGCGCGAGGTTCGAGCATAACGGCATCGCTTTTTACGTCGAAGACAATGGGATCGGCATCGCAAACGACAGACTCGCGAAGTTCGCCTCGAACCGCGCGACGATGCTTGATCAGATGTACGAGGAATCGCCGGAGAAGGGCGAGCGGCGCGGCATGGGCGTCGGCAATGTCGCCGACCGGCTGCGCATTCATTATGGAACGGGCTACGGGCTCATGCTGTGCAGCGCGCGGGGGCAGGGCACGGTCATCAAATGCGTTATACCTTGCGACGGGAGAGGCGGGGACGAGCATGAGGCTCAAGGCGCTATTGGTGGATGACGAGATCAATATTATCAAAAATTTGCAGGCGGTCATTCCATGGGACGAACTGGATATCGATATCGTAGGGACGGCTAAAAACGGCGAAGCCGCGCTTGAAATCGTGCGCAGCCAGGCGCCCGAGCTCATTCTGTGCGACATCCGGATGCCGGTCATGGACGGGATACGGTTCCTGGAGGAGCTGCGGGAGCACGGCTCTGACGCCGAAGTCATCATGATGACAGGTTATCAGGACTTCAGCTATGTCCGGTCCGTCATCCGCTATGAGGTCAAGGATTATATTCTTAAGCCGATCGACTACGACGAGCTCGGCCATACGATCGGCAGGCTCGTCGAAGGCATTCGCGAGCGTCAGGCCGAGCAGCAAAATATTCAGCGGGAATGGCATCAGGTGTTCCATCTGGCCTACGAGAAGGTGCTCTACGACGTTCTGATGGAAGTCGGCGGGGGCTCGGCGCGACCGCTGCTGAAGCATCACGAGCTGTCGGGCGAAGATCTGACGTTCGCCATGCTGCTCGTCGACGTGGCGGATTATTCGCAGAAGGAGCGCAACTGGGACGACAAGGAGCGCAAGCTGTGGAATTTTGCCGTACACAACGTGCTCCAGGAGTATCTGTCGACGCTGCAGATTCCGTACTCCGTGCTGCAGGTCCGCAGCGGCGAATGGTGCGTGTTGATCGAGCGCATGCCGCCCGAGTCGTTCGACAAGCATCAATGCGAGGACTGGTGCAATCAGCTTCGCGATGCCGTCGAACGCTATCTGAAGCTGCGCATCCGGGTAGCGTTGCATCCGGCGCCGGTGTCGCTGGAGAAGCTGGCGCATGTGTACAAAAATTTGCAGCGCTCGCTAAGCTTGAACGCCGCACAGGACAGCGGGGTTATCGTGCCGGAACGGGCGAAGGAGCAGTCGGAGCAGTCGCAGCGCCTGTGGGACCGGATCGAGGAGATGGTCACGGGGCTCAAGCGCTGCGACCGGCGCAAAACGGAAGGCGCGCTTAGGGAGTTGAACGAGAGCTTCAGGCAGCTGCCGGACGCGTCCTACGAACGGGTGCAGCCCATCCTCCATTATCTCTGTTTGCATTTGCTTCGGGAGATGCGCTCGATGGATGTCATCCAGGGAGAGGACGAGGCCGCTTTCTGGAAGCAGCTCGATCACAACCCGGGCATCCGCGAGACGCTGGCTGTCATCAACCGGCTCGTGGACAGATCGATCGACAGCGTCATGAAAAAGAAGACGAGCGACGTCCTGATGCTGTCCGCGCGGGATTATATCGAACGGAATCTGTCCTCGGATCTTAGCATCGATACGCTGGCCGATTATCTGGGCATCAGCGGCAGCTACTTCAGCCTCCTGTTCAAACAGCATTTCGGCGAGACGTTCGTCGAATATGTCACGAAGCAGCGGATGGAGATGGCCAAGTCGATGCTGGCGATCAGCGACAAGAGTATTACCGCGATCGGGCAAATGGTCGGCTATGCCGAGCGCAGGTATTTTACGAGAGTGTTCAGCAAATATACGGGTCAGTTGCCCTCGGAGTACAGAGAGCAGACGCAGAACAAGACGCAAGCCTAAAATAATCTCGAACGGACGTCCGGCGGCGCCGGTCGGTAAAGGAGAACCCGTATGTCGAATCGTTATGTTGCGTTGGATCAGCTTGATCTTAAAAATAAGATCGGCCAGTTGTTCATGTGCGGCTTCGGCGGCCATGAACCGACGGAAGGGATAGGCCGGCTGATCGAGGAATACGGTCTGGGCGGCATCATTTACTTCCGCCGGAATCTGAGAGACGCCGCGCAGGTGGCGCGCATGACCGAGGCGCTCCAGGCGCGCGCCGCCGCGCCGCTCTTGGTCTCGATCGACCAGGAGGGCGGGATGGTCGTCCGCCTGGAGGAGGGCGTGACCGTCATGCCGGGCGCGATGGCGATCGGCGCAGCCGACGACGCGCAGCTGGCATGCGATGCGGCCAGATGGTCGGGCGCCGAGCTGCGTGCGATCGGCGTCAACATGAACTTCGCGCCGTGTCTGGATGTGAACAACAATCCCCGCAACCCCGTCATCGGCGTGCGCGCCTACGGCGAGAATCCGTACAAAGTCGCGGAGCTCGGAACGGCTGCGATCCGCGGTTATCAGGAGGGCGGCATCGCCGCAGTCGCGAAGCACTTCCCGGGACACGGCGATACGGGCTCGGACTCGCACTACGAGCTGCCCGTCGTGCCGCACGGACGGGACCGGCTGGATGCGGTAGAGCTCGTGCCCTTCCGGGCCGCCATCTCCGCAGGCGTCGATGCGATCATGACCGCGCATGTCGTATTCCCGGCGTACGAGCCGGACAACGTGCCGGCCACGCTGTCGAAACGCATCTTGACCGGCCTGCTGCGCGAGCAGCTCGGCTATGACGGCGTCGTCGTCACCGATTGTCTCGAGATGAACGCCATCTCGGAGACGATCGGCGTCGCCAGAGGCGCCGTCGAAGCGATCAAGGGCGGCGCGGATCTGATCCTCGTCAGCCACCGGCTCGATCGTCAGATCGCTGCGCTCGAGGCCGTATATGAGGCAGCGCTGGCCGGAGAGATCCCGCTCTCGCGCATCGACGAGGCGGTCAGACGGGTGTGGGCGCTCAAGGAAAAGCGGGGACTGTTCGCGGATGCGCTGCCGCTGCAGCCGGTTGCGTCAAAGGCGGAGGCCGTCGCCCGGCAATTAAGCGAGCGCGCGGTGACGGTCGTCAAGGGCGGCGAGCTGCTGCCAATTCCAAAGGGCAACCGGACGCTGGTCGTCTGGGCCGAGCCGCGCGAGAATACCGAGGTCGTCGAGGCGATCGAGCAGAGCTGGACGCTGGGCGCGGCGCTGCGCGCCGAAGGCCTCGACGTGACGGAGCTTGCCGTAGGGCTGAAGCCGACGGAGGAGGAGCAGGGGCGTGTGTTGTCGGCGGCGAGCTCCGCAGAGACGATCGTATTCGCTTCGTATGACGCCGGCTTCTCGGACAGCCAGACGGCGCTCATCCGGACGCTCTGCAGCCTGGAGGGCAAGGCGTTCGTACTGGCCGCCCTGCGAGCGCCGTACGACCTGCTCGGCGCGCCGGCCGTTCCCGTGTACGTCTGCACATACGAGAACAAGCCGACGATGATGACCGCGCTTGCGGGTGTCTTGACGGGCAGACTGCCTGCACAAGGGCGCCAGCCGATCACAATCGGCGAGTACGCAAGAGTCTGACTATACAATTACGATCGGCGGGAGCCGTTCCGCAGCCATGTGCGGAGCGGCTCTCTTTTTTTGGCGTCGCTGTGTGGGGATACGGGGCTGCGACGCTTCGCCCGCCGGCGGGCGGCATGCTTCGCCTACGGGGCATGGGGTATGGTATAATTACGGGCATTAAGCTTTAACCGGAGGTATTATCCCGATGTCTTATTCCCGCGTACGAAGCAGACAAAAAACGAAACGCAAGCGCCGCTGGCCGCTCTTCGCCTTGCTGGCGCTGATCGTCGTCCTCGTCATCGGGGTCGGCGCGTATGCGGCCCGGATCGCGGGCGGCGGGAATCATCAAGCGCAGCAGCCGCAGACGACGGCAAGTGCGGGTGCGTCCGCGGGGGCGGCGAGCCCGGGGGCCGCCGCCTCGTCGGCCACGCCCGATCCACAGCCGCAGGATAGCCCCGAGCCGTCGTCGCCCGGTGAATCGCCGGAGCCGACAGTCGGCGGCGAGCCATCGGCGAGCGAGACGCCGGGCGCATCGGACGGCGCAGGACAGCCGGGCGGGACGGTGACGCTGGCCTTCGTCGGCGACATCCTCCCGGCGTCCGGCGTCGGCAAGCTGATGGAGCAGCACGGCGTCGACTATCCGTTCAAGCTCGCGAAGCCGATTCTGGAGGCTGCCGATATCGCGGCGGGCAATCTGGAGGCGCCGATCACCGAGCGCGGTACGCCCGCGGAGAACAAGACCTATGTGTTCAAAGGCAAGCCTGCATATCTGGCAGGCCTCAAAAACGCGGGTCTCGACGTCGTCGGCCTGGCGAACAACCATACGCTCGATCAGGGCTGGGAAGGCCTGAGCGATACGATGGATGCGCTCGACGATATCAAGCTCAAGCATATGGGCTCGGGCGCCGACGACAAGGAGGCGTTCGCTCCGGTCTATATGGAGCATGGCGGCATCAATGTCGCTTATATCGCCGTATCCAACGTCGTGCCGGAGGGCTCGTGGAAGGCAGGCCCGAATCATCCGGGCGTCGCCGAGACGTATGACACGACCCGGGCCGTGGCGGCGGTCAAGGAAGCGCGCAAGCTCGCGGACATCGTCGTCGTCATGGTCCATTGGGGCAACGAGCGCGCGGATACGCCCAAAAAAGCGCAATTCGACGTAGGCCACACGCTGATCGACGCGGGCGCCGATCTGATCATCGGCAGCCATCCGCATGTGCTGCAGGGCTTCGAAGCCTACAAGGGCAAGTGGATCGCTTATAGTCTTGGCAACTTCGTGTTCACGACGCGGGAGGGCTACTCGAAGACGCAGGATACGGGTATTCTGACCGCGACTTGCAACGCCGACGGCGCTTGCGAGCTGAAGTTCGACCCGATGTACGCCAAGGACTCTCAGCCCCGGCCGATGGAGCCGGAGCAGGCGCAAGCCCTTTTCGACAGACTCAACAAAGTGTCCTATGGCGCGGCCATCGATTCGAACGGCCTGATCAAGGCACGCGCACGATAGAAAGGATGACTGCAATTGACCGAATCCGTCAAAGAAAACCTGCATCCCTGCGTTGCACATCGCGGCTGGTCGGGCGCGGCGCCTGAGAATACGCTGGCTGCGTTCAGGCTGGCCCTCAGCGAGCCGGCCGTGCATTGGATCGAGCTGGACGTCCATCTCTCCAAGGACGAGGTGCCTGTCGTCATTCATGATGACGCGCTGAAGCGGACGACCGGCGTCAAGGCCAAAGTGCGCGACTTGACGGCCGATGAGCTGGGCAGGCTGGATGCGGGCAGCTGGTTCCACCGCATGTACGCCGGGGAGGGTGTGCCCACCCTCGCGCAGGTGCTTGATCTGACGCAGGGGCGCTGCCGGCTCAATATCGAGCTCAAGGACGGGACGTCCGACAAAGACCTGCTCGCTCGCAAAGTATCCGAGCTGCTGCGCGATTGCGGCCGGGAGGAGGATAGCATCCTCACCTCGTTCGATCATGCGCTGCTGCTGGCTGCAAGGCGCCATGCTCCCCGCACCCGGACGGGGCTTATACTGGACAAAAAGCCGTCCAACATCGCCGCCGTACTCGAGTCGCTGCAGGCAAGCGTACTCTCCCTTCATCATAAATACGTGACAGCGGCGCTGCTGGAGAAGACGGAGGCGGCGGGCATCGAAGTCATGGCGTGGACCGTGAACGAGCAGCGCGATCTGAGCAAGCTGGCCGCTTTTCCTCAGCGGTTTCAACTCTGCACGAACTATCCGGACCGCTGGCTCGCGGCCGTCAAATAAGGAGCTGCGACAGACATGACGATTCCTACAGCGAACGATTATCGCAATATTTATTGCGTCGGCCGCAACTACCGGCTGCATGCCGCGGAGCTCGGCAACGCGGTCCCCGAATCTCCGATGATATTCTCGAAGCCGACGCATGCGGTCGTGCCGATGGACGGACAGGAGATCCTGCTGCCGGGCGGGCAGGGCGAGATCCACTACGAGGCCGAGCTCGTCTGGATCGCGGGCAGGCAGTACGAGCCGGGCATGGCGCCGCACGAGCTGTACACGCACTTCACCGTCGGGCTGGACCTGACGCTGCGCGATGTGCAGGACGGCTTGAAGGCGAAGGGCTATCCGTGGCTCGCCGCCAAGGGCTTCCGCCATGCCGCGCCACTCGGGCGCTGGCTTCGATATGAACCCGCTGCGGAGCTGCGCGGGGACATCTTCGCCATGCGGCTGAACGGCGTTGAGGTCCAGCGCGGGGATGCGGCGGACATGGTGTTCGGCCTCGCCGAGCTGACGGCGCATGTCGGCGGCATATACGGCATCGGGCCGGGCGATCTGCTGTTCACGGGCACGCCCGCGGGCGTAGGGAAGCTGGCGGGCGGCGATTCGGCGGAGCTGCTGTGGCGCGGCGAGTCCGTCGGCGCCGCGACGTTCCGCGTATAGACGGTATAAGCCGCCGCTCCATCCCTCATTCGACATATCGCGATATTTAGCGACAAATAGCGACGCATCCGGTCGATTGACGCCCAGTCGGCGCGCCGGATGCGTCTTTTTTGCTGTTTAAGACCACTATAGGATTGTATCCCCAAGTTAGGGGTTTAACGTCCTTACATAACGCCGGATTCAATCTACAATGAAGAAGTCAACAGCACACCAAACCATTGGGAGGGTCAACTAGTGAAAAAGAAACTGACTTCCGTATTGGCCGCATCGGTCGCCATGTCCGCCGTTCTGGCAGGCTGCGGCAGCAATAACGACAACAACAACGCTGCTTCCCCGTCCGCAAGCGCATCCGCCAGCCCGAGCGCCTCGGCATCCGCTTCGGCTTCGCCGTCTGCGAGCGCATCCGAGCCGGCGAAGGTAGATCCGTTCTCGATGACCGTGCGTCACATTCAGATCGGCGAGCCGCGCAAATTCCGCCTCGCGATCCTGAACAGCGTTCTCGACAACGTCAAGAAGGACGTGCCGGAAGTAACGTTCGAGCTCGACGGCGTCGAAGACAGCGTCAACCGCTTCACGAAGCTGCCCGCCGAGATGGCCGCAGGCAACCCGCCGAAAATCTTCTCCCTGTTCGCCGGCGCGGGCGACGCGCAAAAGTACGCGAAGGCCGGACGTCTGCTCGACCTGACGCCGATCATCGACGAGCTGGGCCTGAAGGACAAGTTCCTCAGCGTCCTCGATCCGTGGTCCGTAGACGGCAAAGTATACGGCCTGCCGATCGGCGGCAACACCGAAGGCGTATTCTACAATAAAGACCTGTTCGCCAAGTACAACCTTGAAGCGCCTACGACCTGGGACGCGCTGATCAAGGCGGCCGACACCTTCAAGAAAAACGGCATCACGCCGATCGCCGTCGGCTCCAAGGCCGGATGGGTGCCGAATATGTTCGTCAACACGCTCATCGGCCGCATCGCCGGCGAGAACACGAATGCAGGCTTCATCACGGGCGAAGCCAAGTGGAACTCCCCTGACGTCGTCTCCGCTTACCAGCAATACGCGGACTTCGAAAAAGCGGGCTACTTCACGAAGGGCGAGCTTGGCAAGACGTACGACGACATGCTTAACGACTTCATCGCAGGCAAAGCCGGCATGATGTTCGACGGCTCCTGGAGAAACTCCGCGTTCACGGATCAGAAGGATGCCGAAGGCAAGCCTGCGATCGGCGCCGCATTGGCCGGCAAAGTGTCCTACATCGCGCTCGCTCCGGTGCCGAACGGCAAGGGCGACCAAACTGCGATGAACGCGAACTACGCCGAAGGCTACGGCTTCTCCGCCGACCTGAACGACAGCGAGCTTGCCGTCGTCAAGTCGTTCATCAAAAACCTGTATTCCGACGAGATGCAGCTTCGCGGCCTGCTCGAGGACGGCGTCCTGCCTTCCATGAAGCTGTCCGACGAATCGCTCGCCAAGGTCACGAACCCGCTGCTCAAGGAAGTGCTTGACGCGCTGAAAAACGCGAGCAAGACGTTCCCGCACTTCGACCAAATCGTTCAATCGAAGGTATATTCGGAGACCGAAACCCAGCTCCAAAAGCTGATCGCCGGCAAGGCGACGGCGCAGCAAGTGGGCGACGCCATCCAAAAAGTACAAGACGCCGAAAACGCAGCGTCAGCCAAGTAAGCTCGCACCGCAGAAGCGAAGAGAAGTCTCCGCCCGCCCCGCGTGGGCGGAGACTTTTTATTCGCCGCTAACGGAGCAGGGGGAGGAACTATGAAAAGCGCACTTAAAAATCCCTATATATACTTGATGTTCGTGCTGCCCACGATCGTCCTTTATTTCATGTTTTTCATTTATCCGACGATTACGTCCTTTTATTACGGCTTCACCAACTGGGACGGTCTGAACGACAAAGCGTTCATCGGATTGGACAACTTCGTCAACGCCTTCAAGGATGCGGAGTTCCGCAATTCGATCTGGAACAACCTGATCATCTTGCTGTTCTCCACCTGTATCCAAGTCCCGCTGATCGTCATTTTCTCGCTGCTGATCAGCAGCGTGAAGCGGTTCCAGGGCTTTTACAAGACGACGGTCTTCATGCCTTCGATTCTCTCGACGTCGATTATCGGGATTCTGTGGGGCTATATCTACAATCCGGATGTGGGGCTGCTCAACAGCATCTTGAAAACTTTCGGCGTAGATACGATCTACTGGCTGGCAGAGCCGAAGTTGGCGATGTTCTCCATTCTCGTGACGAATGCCTGGCAGTGGATGGGCTTCTATATCGTATTGATCCTCGCCGCCATCCTAGCGATTCCGAAGGATATCGACGAGGCGGCGATGATCGACGGCGCGACCGGCGTCCAGCGCGCCTGGTATTTGACCGTGCCGCTCATCAAGCCGATCATCAATGTCGTCATCATGCTGTCGATTGCGGGCGCGCTGCGCGTCGTCGACATCGTCCTCGTCATGACGGGCGGCGGCCCTGCCGGCAGTACGGACGTCATGGCCTCCTACATGGTCAACAAGGCGATCAAGTTCGGCGATTACGGCTACGGGTCGGCGCTGTCGATCATTATTTTCGCCATCGCGCTCATTTTGACGGCTCTCTACCAGCTGCTGATCGCGAGAAGACAGGAAAGGATTGAATACTGATGCCGGCAACCGCCAAAAAAGCCATACCGCATATTTTCATGCTCGTTTACGTCGTCATCATTCTCGTCCCGTTCCTGTTCGTTCTCTTCTCCTCGTTCAAGCTGGACAACAATGAGATCACGCAGCATCCGTTCGGCCTGCCCAAGAGCCTGTCGTTCGACAATTACAAGGAAACCTGGGTCAAGGCCAAGATCAGCGTTTACTTCTTCAACAGCTTGTATCTGTCGCTCAGCTCCGCGGTCGTCGGCGTGTTCCTGGCGTCTGCTACGGCGTTCGCGCTGACGCGGATGAAGCTGGACACGCCGAGCCGCTGGATTTATCAATTCGTGCTGATCGGCATGCTGATTCCTGGCAACGTCCTGTTCATCGCTCAATACTTCCTCGTGCGCGATCTGCACATCCTGGACACGCACTGGGCGCTGTTCCTCCCGTACACGGCGGGCGCGCTGCCGTTCAGCGTGCTGCTGCTGTCGGCGTTCATGAAGTCGATTCCGCATGAGCTGGAGGAAGCGGGGACGGTCGACGGTATGGGGGCGATCCGCATGTTCCTCAAGATCATTTTGCCGCTGTCTATCCCGTCGCTGGTCACCGTATTCATCGTCAACTTCCTGGGCAACTGGAACGAATACTTGCTCGCCAACTTCTTTATCAGCAAAGATTCGCTACGTACGCTGCCTACCGGCATGGTCGGCTTCCGCGATATGTTCCAGATGAACTACGCGCTGATCTGTACGGGCATCGTATTCAGCGTGCTGCCGGTGCTGCTGCTGTATATGGTTCTGCAGCGTCAGATTATCGAAGGACTCACCGCGGGCAGCGTCAAGGGCTGATCTCCGCCTCCGCCTCTGCGCATACTGAAGGCAACCTCGCTCCTTGAGGTTGCCTTTGCCGTCTTGCCATGACACAATGGGGAGACGGAGGTGACGCTTCATGACACAGACCGGCAGAGTGTTCTCGCTGCCTCCGGTCGCAGACGCGAACTCGCGGATACTGGTGCTCGGCAGCATGCCGGGAACCGCATCGCTCGCGGCCAGCCGCTACTACGGACATCCGCGCAACCATTTTTGGCCGATTCTCTACAGACTTCACGGCGCGGATACGCCACATGAGTCCTACGAGGATCGGCTTCGTTTTGCGCTTGCGCACGGCTTCGCGTTATGGGATACGATCGCTTCCTGCGAGCGGGAAGGAAGTCTGGACGCCGATATCCGTGACGCCGCGCCGACCGACATACCCGGTTTGCTGCGGGCTTCCCCCGGTATCAGAGTCATCGTGTGCAACGGAGGGAAGTCCTACGATACGCTCAAAAAGCATCACGGCGGGAAAGAGGAGATCGAGAGCCGCGTCGTGCTGAAGCTGCCGTCGACGAGCCCGATCCCGACGCGGCAGCATCGGGGCTTGGAGGAGAAGGAGGACACTTGGCGCCAGGCGCTCGCGCCATATATCGTCAAGACCTGACATAGGTAAGAAGGGCATGAGACCGGCCAGGCGAGTCGAGGCGTTCGGTACAGATGCGATTTTCATGCGGGGAGCGTTTAAGCTTCGGTGTCGTTCAGCCGATCCCGTATTTCCACCAGCTCATCCAGCTTTTCGAAAAAAATATCGACGATCCGGGGATCGAAATGACGGCCGCGCTCCTCGCGGAACAACCGCTCGATGCGGTCCAGGGGCCATGCGGCCTTGTATACGCGCTCCGCGCTGAGTGCGTCGAACACGTCCGCCACCGCCGTGATTCTCCCGAATATATGTATAGCATCGCCCGAGAGGCCGTTCGGATAGCCGCTGCCGTCCCATTTCTCGTGGTGCTGCTCGGCGATGATCGAGGCCGCGGACAGCAGCTCCCGGCGCGAGCTGCGCAGCAGCTGGTGGCCGATCCTCGTGTGCGATTTGATGATGTCGTACTCCTCGTCGGTCAGCTTGCCCGGCTTGTTGAGGACGGCGTCGGGAATCGCCACCTTGCCGATATCGTGCATCGGGGATACGTCGCGCAGCATCTCCGCTTCGCGGTCGGACAGCCCGCAAGCCTTGGCCAGCACGTACGAATACTCGGCGACGCGACGGACATGGTTGCCCGTCTCCTTGGAGCGGATCTCGCCGATCTCGCCCATGGTGGAGATGATCTCCCGCTGCGTGTCGGCGATCTCCTGGTGGAGCATGACGGACTCAAGCGACTTGCCCGCATAGGAGGCCGCCAGCGACAGCAGGTTCATGTCGTAGTCCGTGAACTTGCCCGCCTCCGTCATCTTGTTGATCGCCTGATAGGCGCCGATCGTCTGTCCGTCGTTGTTGCGGAACGGAATCGTGATGATGGACTTCGTCTGATAACCCGTCCTGCGGTCGTTCTCCGCATTGTGCCGCGGATCGTCGTAGGCATCCTCGATAATGATTGGCTCTCCCGTGGCGATCGCATGGCCGACCAGGCCCGAGCCGATCGGTATGCGGATCTCCTTCACACCGTGGGCGACCGTCGTGTACAGCTCGCCGCTCGCCTCGTCGATCAACCAGACCGTGCAGCGGTCGGCGACGATCATCTCGCGCCCCATGTTGGCCATCAGCACGAGAACTTTGTCCAGCCGCGACTCGCTTGAGATCTTGGCCATGTATTCGAATATAATGGTCAGCAATTGTTCTGACGACAGGTCCTTCAGCAGCATTCGGCTCCACTCCCCATGAGCATTCCGTCTATCTATTCGTGTCGATCGTGCTCGATTCCTGCCGTCTTTTGGTACTTTGGTATAAAAAAAGAACGCCCGCCATCGGCGGGCACTCCCGGGAAGCTTCATATATAGGTCTTAGTTCCCTGTTAACTTCTCCATTTGCTCGATCAAGCCTTCGAACACGCTGAGCGCCTGCTCGATCGGCTCCGGCGTGGACATATCGACGCCGGCCTTCTTCAGGATGTTGATCGAATAATCGTTGCCGCCGCTCTTCAGGAAGCCCAGATAACGGTCGACCGCGGGCTGCCCCTCGCTCAGAATCTGCTTGGCGAAGCTGGTGGCGGCGGAGAACCCGGTCGCGTATTTGTACACATAGAAGCTCGTATAGAAGTGGGGGATGCGCGCCCATTCCATCGCGATATCCTTGTCCACGACCATGCCCTCTCCGTAATACTTGACGTTCAGGTCGTAGTAGATGGCGGACAGCTCTTCGGGCGTGAGCGGCTCGCCGCTTTCGGCCTTTGCATGCACGATCTTCTCGAACTCCGCGAACATCGTCTGGCGGAATACCGTCGTGCGGAACTGGTCCGCATAGTAGGTGAGCAGGTACATTTTTTCTTTCGGGTTCGTCGACTTGTCGAGCAGATAATCCATCAGGAGCGCTTCGTTCAGCGTCGATGCGACCTCGGCCAGGAAGATCGTGTACTGCGCATCGCGGTACTCGTTGCTCTCGTCGGAATAATACGAGTGGAGCGCATGCCCCATTTCGTGCGCGAGCGTGAACATGCTGTTCAGGTTGTCCTTGTGATTCAGCAGCACGTAAGGATGTGTGCCGTACGCGCCCCAGCTGTAGGCGCCGCTGCGCTTGCCTTCGTTTTCGTAGACGTCGATCCAGCCGCCGTCGAAGCCCTCCTGGAGCACCTTGCGGTAGCTGTCGCCGAGCGGCTTCAGGCTGTCGTACACCGTCTTCTTGGCGTCCTCATAATCGATATCCATGTCGAACTCCTCGACCAGCGGCGCGAACAGATCGTACATATGGAGCTCGTCTACCTTGAGCAGCTTTTTGCGCAGCTCCATGTAGCGGTGCATGAGCGGCAGATGCTTGTGGATCGTCGCGATCAGATTGTCGTAAACGCTGACCGGGATGTTGTCGCCGAACAGCGACATCTCCAGGGCGGACGGATAATGACGGGCGTTCGCGTAGAAAAGGTTTTTGGTGACGTTTGCGTTGAAGGTTGCGGCCAGCGTATTGCGCCATTTGCCGTATGTGTCGTACACCGCCTTGAAGGCGGCCTCGCGCACGCTGCGGTCGCGGCTCTCGAGGAACTGGATATACCGTCCGTGCGTGAGCTCGACTTCTTCGCCCTTGTCGTTTTTGACCTTGGGGAACTTCATGTCCGCGTTGTTCATCATGCCGTAGATCGTGCTCGGTCCCTGCGACAGGTTGCCGACCTGGGCGAGCAGCGATTCCTCGCTCTTGGAGAGCGTATGCGGCTTCTGCCGCAGCATCTCCTCGAGCGTGCGCCGGTATGTAGGCTTAACCGAAGGATCCGCGATGATGGCCTTAAGCTTCTCCTCGGACAGGCTCAAGATTTCCGGCGTGATGAACGACGTCGCCTCACCCGCTTCGACGCTCAGCTTTTTCGCCTTTTCGGAGAGCGCCTGGTACTTCGAGTCGGCCATGTCCTCATGGCTGCGCATATTCGCGTATACGTAGAGACGCTCGGTCAGCAGGGACAGCTCGTCGTCCTTGGCGAAGCAGTCAGAGATCGCAGCTGCGTCGACCAGCTTGCCCTGATAAGAGGCGATCTCGCCGATCTGGCTTCGCGCCTGGGCATACTCGCGATCCCATTCCGCCTGGCTCGCATAGATGTCTTCCAGATGCCAGCGATGCCCGGCGGGCACCTCGCTGCGTTTTGGCACTTCATTCATCTTGATTGGCCTCCTCGGTACGTTGGATTCGCGGCGGGCTTCGGCCCGCGCGTCGATCGTCTTGCTCTCGCCTCTGGCGGCGGCTTCCCGCGCGGGCTGCGGGGAGCAGGCTGCGGCCAGCAGCAGCGCTGCGGCCAGTGCAGCCAGCGGCCTTGCTGCTCTACTCATGAACGGACCCCCGTATGGCACGAATGGCAATCCGTTCTAGTATGTCCCGCGCGCCCGCGCTTATCAGGCCGACGTCAAGCGCGGCCGGCAGTGAAGAAGGCGTATACGATCAGAAAAAAAGCGAACGCCACCAGCAGCAGCGAGACGATCGCAAGTCCTCTCTTGAGCTTGGCGGGCACGTGATCGCGCTGCCAGATCAGCACGGCGGCGAGGCCGAACGAAGTTATGGCGAATATGAGCGTGGCTGTGTAATCCATGAAGCTGCGACTTCCTTTCCCGGGCTATATGCCTGTCAGACGTTGCGCAGGCTGTTCATAACCTCCGCAAGCTGCTGCTCTCCGCCGGGGAAATCCTCCGCGACGAGTCTTCTCTCCGCCCAGTGCATCATCTCGGGACGGCTTAAAAACTTGTGGCATTCCTCGCCCCATTGGTCCGAGATCTGGCGTACGACCAGCGTCTTGCCCTGAACCTCCACGGTCAGCATGTTGTAGTGGTCGTTTTTGTAAATTACGTGTTTGGCGAACATGGATAAACGCCTCCCGTCCGGCAGCGATGTGCCGTTAATAATACGGCGAAGCCGCTATTCTTGACTATAGAAGAGATGGCGTCAGAAATCAATGTCGCTGCGGCTTGCGGGCAGGAAAATACGTCCAAAAAGACGATTGACAGAAATGGAGTGCGGTGGCAAAGTGGTAATAACCCGCAGGGGTTACGGCTGTCGGACAGCCGAGACGAGCATAGACGAGTCTGACGAGACGAGAGGAGATCAGGAAAATGAAAAAGCTCGCTTACCCCCAGGCAGGGGTCGCTTCAACCTGTCGTTCGTTCGAGGAATACGAGCGGATGTTCGGTATCGATGCCGGACAGCTATCCGGACAAAAGGTGCTCGATGTCGCAGGCGGCGCATCGTCGTTCACGGCCGCGCTCTGCGCCCGGGGCATCGATGCCTATGCCGCAGATCCTTTCTACGCAGGGAGCAGGGAGGAAGTCATCGCCGCGGCGGAGCGGGAGATCGACACTTCCTCGGCCAAGCTTGCCGCCATGGCGCATATATACGATTGGAGCTACTACGGGTCGCCCGAGCGGCACAGGCGGCTGCGGGAGGCGTCGCATGCGATGTTCGCTGGCCACTTCCGATCGGCGGAGGGCGGCGGGAGATACATGGCGGCGGGCTTGCCCGACCTTCCTTTTGAGGACGGCACATTCGGACTTGCCGTTTGCAGCCATTTTCTGTTTTTGTACGCGGAGCAGTTTGGCGAAGCATTCCACGCTGCCGCCCTGCGCGAGCTGCTGCGGGTGACGAGACCCGGCGGCGAGGTGCGCATCTATCCGCTCGTCACGCTGTCCTGGGAACCTGGACCGGCTGCTGGAAGGACTGGCGGTTGAGGCGGAGGCGCGACTGGTTCCTTGCAGCCTGCCGTTCGTACCGACCGAGAGTATGACACTCATTCTTCGGAAAAATGAGACATAAAATTCACATATTGCGTCTTGACAAGGATTCCGCTATAATGATGACATTCGCCGATTTACGGCGAGATTTTAGGAGGTTTTTCATTTGAGAGGAACAGTTAAGTGGTTTAACGCAGAGAAGGGCTACGGCTTCATCTCGGTAGAAGACGGCAACGACGTATTCGTTCATTTCTCCGCTATCCAGGGCGACGGCTTCAAGACCTTGGACGAAGGCCAAGCGGTAGAATTCGACATCACCGACGGCAACCGCGGACCGCAAGCATCCAACGTCGTTAAGCTGTAAGCACCGCCTGCGCGGCCGCTCATTATAGCACGACATCGTAAACAAAGAACCTCCGGCATATGCCGGAGGTTTTTTGCGTGCAGCTGTCGCGCGAGGTCATCGCCTCTCGTAGTGGAGGCGATGGGGCTGTACGCGTTGGCGGAGCTGGCATCGCCTCTTGTAGTGGAGGCGATGGGGCTGTACGCGTTGGCGGAGCTGGCATCGCCTCTTGTAGTGGAGGCGATGGGGCTGTACGCGCCTCCGGAGCGATCATCGTCTCTTGTAGTGGAGGCGATGGGGCTGTACGCGCCTCCGGAGCGATCATCGTCTCTTGTAGTGGAGGCGATGGGGCTGTACGCGCCGCCGGAGCGATTATCGCCTCTTGTAGTGGAGGCGATGGGGCTGTACGCGCCGCGGGAGCGATCATCGCCTCTTGTAGTGGAGGCGATGGGGCTGTGCGCGCCGCCGGAGCGATCATCGCCTCTCGTAGTGGAGGCGATGGGGCTGTGCGCGCCGCCGGAGCGAGCATCGCCTCTCGTAGTCGAGGCGATGCCAGCTTCTCGCGCCCCCCGCGCCGCCCCCGCTCAGCCGCGTCCCGTCAGCGCCGCCTTGTGGACGCGCTCGATCGTGCCGCCGCCGAGGCAGGTGTCGCCGTCGTAGAATACGACGGCCTGTCCGGGCGTGATCGCCTTCTGCGGCGCGTCGAATACGACCTCGAAGCTGCCGTCGGGCTGCGGCGCGATCGTCACGCCCTGATCCGGCTGGCGATAGCGGAACTTCGCGGTGCAGCGCAGCGGTCCTGCCGGCATCGTGGGCGCGATCCAGTTCACGTCGCCCGCCGTGAGGCCGTGCGAATACAGGATCGGATCGCGCTCGCCCTGCACGACATAGAGCACGTTGCGCTCGAGATCCTTGTCCGCGACGAACCAGGGTTCGCCCGTACCCGAGCCGCCGATGCCGAGACCCTGGCGCTGCCCGAGCGTGTAGTACATCAGGCCGTCGTGACGGCCCTTGACCTCTCCGGTGGTCGCATCGATCATGTCGCCGGGCTTGGCGGGGAGATACTGGCTCAGGAATTCCTTGAAGTTGCGCTCTCCGATGAAGCAGACGCCCGTACTGTCTTTTTTCTTGGCCGTAGCCAGGCCCGCCGCCTCGGCGATGCGCCGCACTTCGGGCTTCGGCAGATGGCCGATCGGGAACATCGCCCGCGCCAGCTGCGACTGGTCGAGCGCATGCAGGAAGTAGGTCTGGTCCTTGTTGCCGTCGATGCCGCGCAGCAGCTTGTACTCGCCGTTCTCGCACGTCACGCGGGCATAATGGCCGGTGGCGATGACATCTGCGCCGAGGTCGAGCGCCTTCTGCAGGAACTCTCCGAACTTGATCTCGCGATTGCACATAACGTCGGGATTCGGCGTGCGGCCTCTGCGATATTCTTCCAGGAAGTACGCGAATACTTTGTCCTTGTACTCCGCTTCGAAGTTGACTGTATAGTAGGGGATGCCGATCTGATCGCAGACGCGACGCACGTCCTCGGCGTCAAGCTCCGCCGTGCACACGCCATTTTCGTCGGTATCGTCCCAGTTTTTCATGAACACGCCGATGACGTCGAAGCCCTGTTCCTTGAGCAGCAGCGCCGTCACGGACGAATCCACGCCTCCGGACATGCCGACGACGACACGCGTGTCGGAAGGGTTGGCAAATCTGTGTTCTTTCATTATAATAATCACTCCTGCGCTAGCGAATGGGATATGCCGTGTGAGGCATTTCTCATTGTAGCACAACTTGGAGGACGGCGCAGTGGCGTCGGCCGCCGCAGGAAGGACGCCGGATCGGGCTGCGGAGCCGCACGCCACCGCACGCGACATTGCAAATTCCATGAATATGTCACCGATTTATTGTCCACAAAGAAGGATGTTGTGATAACATAGATGTGGAATGGGGATACTCCCTTTTTTTTGCATCCAAGATTACGTTCGATCAAATATAAAAAGAGATGAAGCTGCGCCGTTGTCTCGCGTGGAATGAGGTGCCGATATGAAGATATCGACGAAGGGCCGTTATGGATTGACGATTATGATGGAGCTGGCCGCCAAGTTCGGCGAGGGACCGATCTCGCTCAAGAGCATCGCCGAAAAAAACGGATTGTCCGAGCATTATCTGGAGCAGCTGATCGCTCCGCTGCGCAACGCCGGTCTCGTGAAAAGCATTCGCGGGGCATACGGCGGCTATGTGCTGTCCAAAGACCCTGAAGGAATAACGGCAGGCGATATTATCCGCATACTCGAAGGGCCGATCAGTCCGGTCGACTTCACCGAGGAGGATGACGCCGCCAAGCGCGATCTGTGGCTGCGCATTCGCGACAGCATCGCGAGCGTGCTCGACTCCACGACGCTGTCGGATCTCATCAACTTCAAGGATGAGGGCAAGCCCGACAGCTACATGTTCTATATTTAGCAGGATTTAGCAGGGAGAAGCGATGGAGCCAACCTACATCTACATGGACCACGCGGCCACGACGCCGATGCATCCGGAGGCGCTGCAGGCGTATCAACTGGCGGCGCTGCAGACACCCGGCAATCCGTCGAGCCTCCATCGCTGGGGGAGGCAGGCGCGCAGCCGCATCACCACCGCGCGGGATTCGCTCGCGCGGGCGCTCGGCTGCCGGCCGGACGAGCTGCTGTTCACCGGCGGCGGCACCGAGGCCGACAACGCCGCGCTGTTCGGCGCGGCCAGGGCGCAGCGCGCGCGGGATCCGCAGCGCATCGGCATCGTGACGACGGCGGTCGAGCACCATGCGGTGCTGCATGCCGCCGAGCGACTCGCGGCCGAAGGCTTCGCACTCACTGTGCTGCCGGTCGACGCCGCCGGCCGCGTATCCGTCGCCGACGCGGAGGCTGCGATCGGTCCTGCCACCGCCGTCGTGAGCGTCATGTACGGCAACAACGAGACGGGCACGCTGCAGCCGGTCGCGCAGCTCGGCGAGCTGGCGCGCCTGCACGGCGCCGTCATGCACTGCGATGCCGTGCAGGCGCTCGGCTACGCGCGCATCGATCTTGGCGCGCTGCCCGTCGACCTGCTCAGCCTGTCCGCCCACAAGATCGGCGGACCGCAGGGCGTGGGTGCCCTGTATGTGCGCACGGGCACCCCTTGGGAGCCGCTGCTCTACGGCGGCTCCCAGGAGCGGCGTCGCCGCGCGGGCACGGAGAATGTGCCCGGCATCGCCGCCTTCGGCGCGGCCGCGCAGCTCGCCGCGGATACGCTGGACGCACGGCGCGAGCAAGCCGAGGCCGTGCGCGAAGCGCTGCTCGGCGGGCTGCTCGCGCGGCTCGGTCCGGGAATCGTCTCGGTGCATGGGGACCCCGATTGTCAGGGGCGACTGCCGCATATACTCAATATCGGCATCGAAGGCGTTTCTAATGAGACTTTGCTGATGAATCTGGATTTGCAGGGGATTGCCGCCTCCGGCGGGTCTGCATGCACCTCAGGCTCGCTGCAGCCGTCGCATGTGCTGACCGCGATGGGACTTGCGCCTCATTTATGCAAAAATTCGGTAAGATTCAGCTTCGGATTGGGCAATACTATCGAACAAGCGGACAAAACGGCTGAAATAACTGCAACCATTGTCGCGCGATTGCGTAAGAGATAACAGGCGAGAGCCTAATCACGCGAGGGCGATATGAATCGAAGCTTGCAGCAGAGCATCGGCCTGCCGGTATTGCTTCCCAGCGGGAAGCGGGTCGGCCGCGTGCTGGACATCGGATTCGACGAATTTTGGGAGGCCGAGTATGTCGTGCTGGACGGCAGCTTCGGCTTGCGCCGCACAGTCCGCATCGTGAAGTGGCGCGATATTGTTACATACGGCGAGGATGCGCTTGTTATCCAAGGCAAGGAGTCGATCCGCCGCATGTCGCGCAAAGATTTGCAGCGGACTTTCCATACCGGATTGATCCAAATGCGCGAGCTTCCCGTCTATACATTGGAGGGCCAGGAGCTCGGACGCATATCCGATGTTTATTTTCGCAAAACCGCGGGTACACAGATAGCAGGCTATGAGTTGACGGACGGATTGCTCGCGGATGTGTTCGAGGGTCGGCGGCGTCTCTACCTGCCGGACGGACCCAAGGACTTGACATTGGGCGAGGACGCAATCCTCGTACCCGCATCATATGAACGAATTATGGATAGAGACCTTAACACGGAAAGTGACAGGTGATAACCGATGATGAGATGCCCGAACTGCAATTCCAAAGATATCGGCAAAATCGGATCGCATCAGTTCTACTGCTGGAGCTGCTTTATTGAATTGACGGTAAACGGGGACAAAATGTCCGTTTATCAGGTCGAGGAGGACGGCACGCTAAGCTCGCTCGACGATTTGTTCTTCGGGGAGCCGATCCCTCCGCATATTCACGCTGGCGGCATGTGACGATTCGCTCCGGGCAATCGGATTATCATCGCCCCTGAACGGCCCCGCGCTTCGCGCAGGGGCTTTTTTTGTATGCTCGCGCACAGGATTGTCCTGTATCAGGTTTATGCAGAGACCGAAGTACATATACTGGAATGGGCCGGACAAGATGGGTCGGGGGGTGAAAAGATGAACCGGCTGTCGCAAAGCCGCCTGCTCGCCGTGCTGATCTACATTATACTCGGACTGCTGGCGCTTTATCTCGTGACGCTCGTCAGACCGATGCTGCTGTCGGTGTGGCGCTTCGCGAAGGCCGTCTCTGCTCCTTTTCTGATCGCGATGATCATCGCCTATGTGCTCAATCCGATCGTCGCGCTGCTGCATCACCGCAAGATGCCGCGGACGGCGGCGGTACTGCTGATCTACGCGGTGTTCGTGTGCAGCAGCGTCGTCGTGCTGGTGAACGTCACGCCGATGTTCGCGGCGCAGGTGCGCGAGCTGAACGATCATATGCCGGAGCTGACGATGCGCGCCCAGAACCTGATGGACAGCTTCAACAAAAACGACACGCTCCCCGATACGCTGCGAAGCGGGATCAACAGGGCGCTGTTCGGCTTGGAAAAGCAAATCTCCATGCGCATATCGGATTTCCTGAACAATATCGGCGCCGTCGTCAATGTCGTGTTTTTGCTGATGATCGTACCCTTTCTCGTATTTTATATCCTGAAGGATATGGACGTATTCGAGCGGGCCGTGCTCAAGTATTTGCCGCGGGCGAGACGGCAGGGGACGATCCGGCTGCTCAAAGAAATCGATATGGCGCTCGGCAGCTACATTCGCGGACAGTTCATCGTATCGCTCTGCATCGGACTGGCGGCGTATATCGGCTATCTTGTCATCGGCATGCCTTATCCGCTGCTGATGGCGGCATTCGTCGCGCTGTTCGATATTATTCCGTACCTCGGACCGTTCCTGGGGGCGCTGCCCGCGCTTATCATGGCATGCACGATCTCGTGGAAAATGGCGTTGTTCGTCGTCATCGTCAACACGCTGTGCCAGACGCTCGAGAGCAATGTCATCAGTCCGCAGGTCGTGGGACGGTCGATGAAAATGCACCCGCTCACGATTATATTCGTGCTGCTGATCGGGGGCGAGCTCGCCGGCGTCATCGGACTGCTGCTGGCCGTACCTATGTACGCGGCGCTGCGTGTCGTCGTCCAGCATCTGTTCGCCTACTATATCAGACGAAAAACCGTTTGACACCGCCGAAAGACCGACTCTATAATGATAACGTCGCGTACACGCGGCAGCATGAGAATAGCCAATCACGCGTTGAAGAAGCAAGAGTACCCCGAGGTTCCGCAGTGCAGAGAGAAGACGCCTTGCCCGACGATCGTCCGCTGTCGCCGACAGCGACCTGGACGAGCGGTCCGGCCCGGCTGCGAGCGTCTTCGTGCGAAGGGCGGGGGAAGCCGGCTTCCGAGCATCGGATCAGATCCGGCGGGCAGGCCCGTTACAGCCTACTGAAGGCGATTCCGCATTAATGCGCTGGGCGACAGTCCGACGCGGCGGGATAACCAGGGTGGTACCGCGATCGATTCGTCCCTGATTTTCAGGGGCGTTTTTTATTTTTTTTAGCTTATCGAACAGGCCGCAGCGCCGCCACTACAAGGGAGGATCCCCAACATGCAACCGTTAAAAGCCGCCGAAATACGCGACAGATGGCTTCGCTTCTTCGCTTCCAAAGGACATCGCGTCGAGCCGAGCGCCTCGCTCGTGCCCCACAACGACCCGTCCCTGCTCTGGATCAATGCCGGCATGGCGCCGCTGAAGGCATACTTCGACGGGCGGGAGAAGCCGGAAAATCCGCGCATCGCCAATTCGCAAAAGTGCATTCGCACCAACGACATCGAGAACGTCGGCAAGACGCGCCGCCACCATACGTTTTTTGAGATGCTGGGCAACTTCTCGATCGGCGATTACTTCAAGGAAGAAGCGATCACATGGGCATGGGAGTTCCTGACCGGACCCGAGTGGATCGGCTTCGACCCGGAGCGTCTGTCCGTCACCGTACACCCCGAAGACGAGGAAGCCTTCAAGTTCTGGAACGAGAAGATCGGCATTCCGGCCGAGCGCATCGTGAAGCTGACCGACAACTTCTGGGATATCGGCGAGGGTCCTTGCGGCCCATGCACCGAGATTTTCTACGACCGCGGCGACGCGTATGGCGATCTGTCCGATCCGGAGTGCTATGCGGGCGGCGAGAACGAGCGCTTCCTTGAAGTGTGGAACCTCGTATTCTCGCAGTTCAACCACAACAAGGACGGCAGCTACACGCCGCTGCCGAACAAGAACATCGATACCGGCGCGGGCCTCGAGCGCTTCGCCTCGATCGTGCAGGACGTCGACTCGAACTTCGACACCGACCTGTTCCAGCCGATCATCGCGCGCGCCAGCGCCGTCGCCGGCGTGACGTACAAGACGAACCCGGATCACGACGTCGCGCTCAAGGTCATCGCGGACCATATCCGTACGGTCGCCTTCGCCGTAGGCGACGGCGTCATGCCGTCCAACGAGGGCCGCGGCTACATCATCCGCCGCCTGCTGCGCCGCGCCGTGCGCTACGGCAAGGTCATCGGCATCGACCGTCCGTTCCTGTGGCAGCTCGTGCCGACGGTCGGCGACATTATGGGCGGCTACTATCCGGCCGTCGTCGAGAAGGCCGAGTTCATCGAGCGCGTCATCCGCACCGAGGAGGAGCGCTTCCACGAGACGCTGAGCGAAGGGCTGTCCCTGCTCGCGGACTTGTGCGCGAAGGCGGCCGCCGCCGGCGAGCAGACGATATCGGGCGCGGACGCGTTCAAGCTGTACGACACGTACGGCTTCCCGTTCGACCTGACCGAGGACTACGCGGCCGAGCAGGGCATGACCGTCGACCGCGAAGGCTTCGACGCGGCGATGGACGAGCAGCGTCGGCGGGCGCGCGCCGCGCGGCAGGAGACGGAGAGCATGAAGGTGCAGGGCGGACCGCTCGCCGACTATACGGTCAAGAGCGAGTTCGACGGCTATGGCGCGCTGATGCTGGGCGCCACGGTAGCGGCGATCGTGTCGGGCGACCGGTTCGTCGACGCGGCCGGCGCGGACGAGACGGTGTCGGTCATCCTCGACCGGACGCCGTTCTACGCCGAGAGCGGCGGCCAGGTGAGCGACACCGGCATGCTCGTCGGCGAGGGCGGACTCGTCGCGGCGGTGAGCGGCATGAGCAAGGCGCCGCATGGACAGCCGCTGCATCAAGTGACCGTCACTTCGGGCACCCTGAAGGTCGGCGACAAGGTGACGGCGAGCGTCGACGCGGTCGACCGCGCCGACATCGTGCGCAACCATACGGCTACGCATCTGCTGCACAAGGCGCTCAAGCAAGTGCTCGGCGAACATGTCAACCAGGCCGGCTCGCTGGTCGAGCCGGGTCGCCTCCGCTTCGACTTCTCGCATTTCGGCGCGATCACGGAGGCCGAGCTGGCGGATGTCGAGCGCAGGGTCAACGAGCAGATCTGGCTCGGCACCGACGTCGACATCAGCCTGAAGCCGATCGACGAAGCCAAGTCGCTCGGCGCGATGGCGCTGTTCGGCGAGAAGTACGGCGACATCGTGCGCGTCGTGCGCGTCGGCGATTACAGCCTCGAGCTGTGCGGCGGCTGCCATGTGTCGAACACGGCGCAGATCGGCCTGTTCCGCCTCGTCGGCGAGAGCGGCATCGGCTCCGGCGTACGCCGCATCGAGGCGGTCACCGGCCGTCACGCCTACGCGTACATGGACGAGCAGATCGGCCTGCTGAAGAGCGCGGCCGGCCTGCTCAAGACCGGCGTCGCCGAGGTGCCGCGCCGCGTCGAGGCGCTCCAGGGCGAGCTGCGCCAGTCGCAGCGCGAGGCCGAGTCGCTGCAGGGCCGGCTGGCGCGTCTGGAAGCTGCCGACCTGCTCGGCGGCGTCCGGGAAGTCGGCGGCCTCAAGCTGCTGGCCGCGCAGGTCAATGCGGGCGGCATGGACGCGCTGCGCGGCGTCGCCGACGAGCTGAAGGCGAAGCTGCCCGAGGCGGTGCTCGTGCTGGGCGCTGTGCACGACGACAAGGTCAGCCTGGTCGTCTCCGTCGCGCCGGAGCTTGTGAAGCGTGGCCTGCACGCCGGCAAGCTGATCAAGGAGCTGGCCGCCATCTGCGGTGGCGGCGGCGGCGGCAAGCCGGAGCTCGCCCAGGCAGGCGGCAAGGACCCGGCCAAGCTCGGCGAGGCGCTCCGCGCGGCCGAGAGACTGGTCGAGGCAGCGGGCGCCGGCGCCTGAGGCATGGGTTTGGGAGGGAGCGGAGGCGCGTTCGGCGCTGAGAGCGTGTCGAACGCTGCGGCTGCTGCTTGGCGCTTCCATTTCCCGTCCAGCAGAGAATATGATATGATGTTGGCATAAAGCGAGGTGCTGCGACAATGAGCTCGTCCGACAAGAACCATATGGATAAGACGGTCAAATTCGACGTCATGCCCGATCCGGAGGAGATCTCCGCGAAGGATATCTTGCTGACGGTGCACGACGCGCTGGTGGAGAAGGAATATCATCCCATCAATCAGATCGTGGGCTACTTGCTGTCCGGCGATCCGGCCTACATCCCGCGGCACAACAATGCCAGAAGTCTGATCCGGAAGAAAGAACGCGACGAACTCATCGAAGAGATGGTCCGCTTTTATCTTCAGCAGCACCGCTGATGCCGAGGATCATGGCGTTGGACTACGGTGACAGACGCACGGGCGTGGCGGTCAGCGACGCCTTCGGCTGGACGGCGCAGGGCGTCGAGGTCATCCAGCACAAGACCGAAGACGCCTGTCTGCGCAGAGTGACGGAGCTGGCGGCGGAGCTCGAGGCCGAGGAGATCGTGCTCGGCCTGCCGAAGAACATGAACGGCACGGTCGGCCCCCGGGGCGAATTGTGCATCGCGTTCGCCGGCAGACTCGAGGAGACGCTCGGGCTTCCCGTCAAGCTGTGGGACGAGCGGCTCACGACCGTCGCCGCCGAGCGGACGCTGCTCGAGGCCGACGTGAGCCGGGCCAAGCGCAAGCAGGTCATCGACAAGATGGCAGCCGCAATATTGCTTCAGAGCTATTTGGATTCCAGAGGGAGAGGGGCTAACTTGCATGGCTGACGATACGATCCGCCCGGAAGACGAAGCGGAGATCATTTATATTCCCGACGACGACGGCAACGACGAAGCCTTCGAGGTCATCATGCGCTTCGAGCTTGACGACGGCACCGACCGCAAGTACATGATGGTCGTGCCGGCCGACGCGGAGGATGAAGAACAAGAAGTGTACGCGTTCCGCTTCGACGAAGAGGACGACGAGATCAAGCTGTACCCGATCGAGAGCGAAGAAGAGTGGGAGATCGTCGAGGAGACGTTCAACACGCTGGCGGCCGAATTCGGCGGCGCCGAGGACCAATGACCGAGGCGGGCAAGCCTACCGACGCCCGGAGCGGCATGCTGCAGGGCAAGTTCGGACGCGAGATCGAGCTGACGGACGACCGGGGGACGGCTACAACCTATCGGATCATGGCCGAGCTCGAGGTCCGCGGGACATCCTACGCCGTGCTTCAGAGCGAGGACATGCGCCAGGAAGGCGATATCGAGGTGTTCCGCATCCTCCTGGAGGACGGAGAGCCGCAGCTCGCGTCGCTGGACGACGACGACGAATGGGAAGACGTCGCCGAGGCGTACGACGATCTGCAGTTCGGCACCGACGAGAGGCCTTAAGGCCGACAGCATCGGCGAAGCGGAGAGCGGGCGACCGCTCTTCTTGAGCTGTCCGGCCGTTTTTTGACCCAAGCAGGAGGGAAGACAGTGAGCAGAGACGACGACGACAACAACGGGTGGAAGTCCGTGTACTCGGGCAATCTTCCGGATGACCGGGAGGAGCCTGACGCGGAGCACGCCCGTCCGGTCCGGGAGGCGGCGCAGCCGGAGGGTCCGCTGCCGCCGCGAGCGCGCACGGAATCCCGGACGCCGCGGGGCGCATCCGAACGGGACGACCCCGCGCCGCCGGAGACCGAGCGCCGGCAGGACGAGCAGGAAGACGAATACGGCGAGGCGCCGTCCAAGGGGCATCCCGCATTATGGTCCTTCCTGATCGCACTCGGGCTTGTCGTCATTGCCGCCGCTTCCATCCTGGTCTATGTCTGGAACGGCCTGCGCCCGCCGGCGGCTTCGGAACAGCCCGTCCGCGTCACGATCAGCAAGGGCATGGGCGCCAAAAAAGTCGGCGAGACGCTGGAGACAAGCGGACTGATCCGCAATACGTTTTTGTTCAGCATGTGGCTGAAGTACAAGAACGAAGGCTCCCGGTTCCAGGCCGGCGATTATGACTTCAAGCCCGGGATGACGAACGGAGAGATTGTCGCCAAGCTGAACAATGGCGAGACGGTGGCGGCGGCCACGATTCGCTTCACGATCCCCGAGGGCTTCACGGTCGTGCAGATGGCGGACCGCCTGGCCAAGGAAGGCATCGTCGACAAGGACAAGTTCATGAATGCGGTCAGAAATCCCGCGCAGCTCGCCAATTCGCCGTGGGCCAGACAGATCCCGGCGGACGCCAAGCTCCGGTATCCGATCGAGGGCTACCTGTTCCCCGAGACCTACGAGATGAAGAAGGGCAGCACGGAGACCGACATCATCGACCGGATGCTGGCCGAGCTCGATCGCAAGCTGGGCATGCTGCCAGAGGATTGGCAGAGCGTGCTCGAGGAGCGCGGCTGGACGATTCATCAGCTGCTGACCGCCGCCTCGCTCGTCGAGCGGGAGGTTGTCGTCGACGAAGAGCGGCCGATCGTGGCGGGCATCATCCTGAACCGGCTGAACAAGGACATGGCGCTGCAGATCGACGCCACGATCCAATACTTGCTCGACAAGCAAAAAGAAAAGCTGACGAGCAACGATCTGAAGGTCGACAGTCCGTACAACACGTATACGCACAAGGGGCTGCCGCCGGGGCCGATCTCAAGCCCGAGCCTCAAGTCGATCGAAGCGGTGCTGTATCCCGCCGACACCGACTACTTGTACTATGTGACCAAAAAAGACGGCAGCAACACTCATCTGTTCGCGCAGACGTACAAGCAGCATCAGAAAAATATTCGCGACAGCGAAAAGAACGAAAAGAAGTAACGGACGCCCCGAAAAGCGGCGGTGTCCGTCATACCGGCCCGGCAGCGGTACCGCCCGGCGCGCCGCTCCGTCAGGAGGCGCACCGGCGCGGCCGGCGCCGGGCTTCACGTTTGGATGAGGTGAGGAAAAATGAAGACGGAGCTGTTGATTGCGGCGGGCTCTATCTCGCAAATCAAAGCTTATATCGAAGCCGGCGCCAGCGCCGTGCTCATCGGGGATGCCCGGTTCGGGGCGCGTCTGCCGGGCTCGATCGCGGAGTCCGAGCTCGGCGAAGCCGTCGCCTGCGCGCATGCGCTGGGCGCCAAGGCGTACATCGCCGCCGCCAGACTGCTGCGCAACCATGAACTGCCGGCGCTGCCGGGCTATCTGCGGGCGGTTGCCGAGGCCGGCGCGGACGCCGTCGTATTCGGCGATCCGGCCGTCTGGATGGCGGCCCGCGAAGCGGCGCCGGATATGGCGCTGCATTGGAACGCGGAGATGACGGGGACGAACTCGGCCTCCGCGTCCTTCTGGGCCAAGCGGGGGGCTTCACGGGCCGTGCTCGCCCGGGAACTGAACGGCGAGGAGATCGCGGACTTCAAGCGGAGCGTCGGCTTCGAGGTCCAGGTTCAGGTGCACGGCATGACCAACATCTATTATTCGCAGCGCAATCTGCTGCAGAGCTATATGGATTATCTGGGACGCGAGGCGAGCCTCATGGATCTCGGTCCGAGCGAAGGCCGCTTCCTGATCGAGTCGGAACGGCCCGACGAGCGCCTGCCGGTGTACGAAGACGACAGCGGCACGCATGTGATGAGCGCGGACGACATCTGCCTGCTGGAGGCGCTGCCCGAGCTGCTGGAGGCGGGCGTGGACAGCCTGTATATCGAGCCGCTGCTCAAGACCGAGGCGTACAATGTGGCCGTGCTGCGCAGCTACCGTCAGGCGATAGACGCCTGGCATCGCGATCCGGGCAACTTTTCGTTCGAAGAAGACTGGCTCGATCCGATCCGGGAGCTGCAGGACCCGGGCCGCGAGCTCAGCTTCGGATTCATGTACAAGGAGCAAGTCTATTAATGGAGGTGCAGACTATGAACGGCACTGCCGTCCATGCCGCCGGGACCGACGCCGGGCAGAGACGCCGGTATCGGCTCGACCGGCCGGAGCTATTGGCGCCTGCAGGCAATCTCGAAAAGCTGAAGTTCGCCGTCCACTACGGCGCCGACGCCGTCTACATCGGCGGTCAGAGCTACGGATTGCGGTCCAATGCCGACAACTTCAGCTTCGAGGAGATGCGCGAGGGTGTCGAGTTCGCCGCCCGCTACGGGGCCAAAGTTTTTGTCGCAACCAACATTTACGCCCATCAGGAGGACCTCCCCGGCATCGCCGACTACTTGAAGCAGCTGGAGTCCGCGGGCATCGCGGCCATCATCACGGCCGATCCCGCCATCGTCGAGACGGCGATGACGCATGCGCCCGGGCTCGAGGTGCATCTGAGCACGCAGCAGTCCACGATGAACTGGCAGGCCGTGAAGTTCTGGAAGGAAGTCGGGCTGCCCCGTGTCGTGCTCGCCCGCGAGACGTCGATGGAGGAGATCCGCGAGATCAAGGATCGCGTCGACCTGGAGCTCGAGGTATTCATCCACGGCGCCATGTGCTCGTCGGTATCGGGCCGCTGCGTGCTGTCCAACCACTTCACGGACCGGGATTCCAACCGCGGCGGCTGCTGCCAGTCGTGCAGGTGGAAGTACGATCTGCACCAGGAGCATGTGCCGGCGTCCGATCCGGGAGATCATATGTTCACGATGGGCAGCAAGGACCTGTGCATGATCAGACATATCCCCGATCTGATCGAAGCGGGTGTGGACAGCTTCAAGATCGAAGGGCGGATGAAGAGCATCCATTATGTCGCTTCGGTCGTGAGCGCCTATCGTCAGGCGATCGACGCCTACATGGCGGATCCTGAGGGGTATGCGCTTCGGCCCGAATGGGAGGAAGAGATCGGCAAGGCGGCGAACCGGCCGCTCAACACCGGGTTTTTCTACAGCACGCCCGGCGCGTCGGAGCATATCTATGAACCGGAGGAGAAGCCCGCGCCCTATGACTTCGCCGCGATCGTGCGGGACTATGATCCCGCGACCGGCATTGCCGTCGTCGAGCAGCGCAGTCCGTTCCGACCGGGTACGGAGATCGAGTTCATCGGTCCGGGCGGCCGCAGCTTCAGGCAGGTCGCAGGACCGCTTGCGGACATGGACGGCGCTTCCGTCGACGTGGCGCGGCATCCGCTTCAGCTGCTTCGCATCCGGACGGCCGAGCCTGTAGCGCCGCTCGATATGATGCGCAAGCGGATCGGGACCTCCTAAGTTACGACAAAAAATAAATATTTGAGCCGGGAAAGCGTTTTAACAGGAAATTTAAACCGCTTGTCGAATTTACACCTATAGTGCGGATTGCCTAAGCAGGACCGGGCGATTCAATGGCGCTATCGGGATTCGGCAAGCTTTTTTATTGACCTGCCGCAGCAGCGCATCACAGGGTTACTCAATAAGTCTCGGAGGGTGTGTCAGATGAAGCAAAATTGGCGCGATCGTGTCAAGTCGGTGGAGTGGAAGCAAGGTGCCGATGCGCTGGGGGGCTATGCGAAAAAGTTCGGGCGCCAACTGAAAGATACAAAGCTGGAGAGTCCGATCCGATCGGTCGGCGTAAAGCTGTTTATCCTTGTATTCTGCGGTATCCTGCTTTGCGTCGTGTCTCTCGGCCTTTTTTCCTATTCCAAGTCCAGGTCAGTCATCGAGAGTAAAGTATCGGAGTCGAGCATGGAAACGGCCAAGCAGGTATCGGGTCGCATGGACCTGCTGCTGACCGGCTACGAACGCAAGACGATGGAGTTTCTCTCCGATTCGGAATTTATCGCCCAGTTGGGCACGGCGGTCACGTCCACGGACGACTTCGAGCGCTTCGACAATCAACGGACGATCAATACGAAGCTATCCAACGTCATGATCTCGGACAGCTCGATCAGCGGCATCTACCTGCTGCCCACGGACCCGGAGAAGGACGTCATCGGCGCCTCCAACTCGGGCGGCATGATCAATATGAAGGAAAACGCACCGGCGTTCATCGAGTCGATGAAGCAAGCCGCGGGCAAGGTCGTATGGGTGCCGACGATGCCCGCCGGCATCAGCGGCAAGCAGACGGGACCGACAATCGCGATCGGCCGGGCGCTGATGAACGTAAACTCTGCAAAGCCTTACCTGCTGGTCATCGAGTTGAGCCTGAAGGCGCTGCAGGATATGCTAGCGAACGTCAGCTTCGGTAAAGACAGCTCGACCTATATCGTGGCGCCGGACGGCACCGTCGTATATGCGGCCGATACGAGCCTGCTCGGCAAGCCGTACGGTCAGGACGTGCCGGAGAACGGCGAGCTGAAGTTCAAGTCCAACGGACACCAGATGCTGTCCGTCGCCGCCAAGGCGGGGGGCAACAGCGGCTGGTCCGTCGTCGGGAACATCCCGACATACTCGCTCGTTGAGGATGCCAAGTCGATCCGCAACCTGACCTTCCTCATGTGCGGTCTGTCCGCGCTGATCGCCGCGCTCATCGGCTTGTTCATCATGATGACCGTCGGCAAGCCGCTCGGCCAGCTGCGCCATCTGATGAACGAAGGCGAGCAGGGCAATCTGACGGTTCGCAGCTCGATTCGCAAGCGGGACGAGATCGGCCAGGTATCGGACAGCTTCAACCGGATGATGGTCAGAATCACGGAGCTCGTCCGCCAGACCAATCAGTCCGCGCTCGAGGTGCTCGAGACCGCCAGCTCGCTCACCGTCGCATCGACCAAGACCGCGACGGCCGCCAAGGAGATCGCCGTGGCGACCGAGGAGATCGCGACCGGCGCGACCAATCTGGCCGTCGAATCCGAACGCGGCAGCGAGATGACCGGGCAGATCGGAGACAAGGTGCTGTCGGTCATCGACTCCAACGCGGAGATGGGCAAGTCCGCGTACGAGGTCGAAGAAGCCGGCCGCAAGGGCACGCAGTATATGGCCGGTCTGATCGAGAAGACGGGTCATACCGAAGAGCTGACGCGCTCGATGGTGGACAAGGTCGACAAGCTCAAAGAAAGCACGGGCTCGATCACCAAAATTCTCGATCTTCTCGGCAACGTGACGAAGCAGACCAACATCTTGTCGCTCAACGCGACGATCGAGGCGGCCCGGGCAGGCAATGCGGGCAAAGGCTTCATGGTCGTCGCAGACGAGATCCGCAAGCTCGCGGATCAGTCGCGCCAATCGATCGGGGTCGTCGGCGAGATTGTAGACCGCATCGGCCATGAGATCGACGAGACGGTATCCGTGCTGTCGGACGCCTACCCGATGTTCAAGGAACAGATCGAGGCCGTGCGCGATGCGAACGTCATTTTCGAGAACGTGCAGTCGCATATGGGAGATTTCAACGATCGGCTGCAGGCGGCCACGGCGTCCGTGTCCCAGCTTGAGCAGGCGCAGGAGACGCTCACGATGACGATGACCAATGTCAGCGCAGTCGCGCAGCAGGCTTCCGCAACGAGTGAAGAGGTGGCGTCGCTCAGCAACGAACAGCTCGGCATCAGCGACGGTCTCGTGCAGCTGTCGAACAGGCTGGAAGCCGTGTCGCAGCAGCTTCGCGAGTCGTTGTCGCAATTCAGAATTTAGTAAACGGGCTTTATCTTCGGTTGACGGATTCACATTTCGGTCAGGATAGATTATAATAATTCTAAACTATACTATTTTAATCGGATGCTGCTCCCGCTTCGCGGGGGCGGCATTCGGCATTTTAGGGACGTTAATAATGTCTCTCATTCTCAACATAAGCAAGGGGTGATCCGCCATGAACGGCTCGGAGACACGGTTGGAAAGGTCGGCAGACAGGACGCGGGCTTACGACAATCTGCTGCAAACCGCACGGGACTATGCAAGGACGCACGGTGAAGGGGTTGCCATACTCGCCTGCGGTCTGCTGCTCGCCGCCGCCTGGTCGCTCGAAGCGGGTGCCGGTTCGTCGCCTTGGACCGTCGCGCTCTATCTCGGCACCTGCCTGATCGGGGGGCTGCGCAAGGCGGCGGAGGGGCTCAAGTCACTCATGGCGCGCGAGCTCGACGTCAACCTCCTCATGGTTGCGGCTGCGGCGGGCGCTGCCGGCATCGGCTATTGGAAGGAAGGCGCGGTGCTCATCTTTATCTTCGCGCTGAGCGGCGCGCTGGAGTCGTATACGACGGACCGCAGCCGCCGTGAGCTCGGCGCGCTGCTGAGGATGAAGCCCGAGACGGCGCTGCGCTGGGAGAACGGCTCGGAGATCGAGATGCCGGCGGACGCGCTGTCTGTCGGGGACCTGGTACTCGTCAAGCCGGGCAGCCGGATACCGGCCGACGGCATCGTGAGAGAGGGCTTGTCGTTCGTCAACGAAGCGGCCATCACGGGCGAATCGATGCCGGCGGACAAAAAGCCCGGCGATGAAGTGTACGCGGGCACCATCAACGGTCAGGGCGCGCTGTTCGTCGCGGTAACCCGCCCCGGCGAGTCGACCTTGTTCGCCAAAATTGTCAAGCTGGTCCAGGAGGCGGAAGCGGAGAAGCCCGCTTCGCAGCGGTTCATGGAAAGGTTCGAGCGCTTCTATGCGGGTGCGGTGCTCGCGCTGTCCGCGCTGCTCATCGTGCTGCCGCCGCTGCTGCTGGGCAGGTCGTGGGACGCGGCGCTATATCAGGCGATGGTATTTCTCGTCGTCGCTTCGCCGTGCGCCCTCGTCGCTTCGATCATGCCTGCGATGCTGTCCGCGATCTCCGCGGGTGCGCGCCGGGGCATTCTGTTCAAAGGCGGCGTCCATCTCGAAGCGCTCGGCGCCGTCCGGATCGTCGCCTTCGACAAGACGGGCACGCTGACGACGGGGCGTCCGGATGTGACCGATGTCGTAGCGGCGGACGGCACAAGCGAGCGCGAGCTGGTCGGGATCGCCGGCGCGCTGGAGCGTTATTCGGAGCACCCGCTTGCACAGGCGATCGTTAGATATGCGGCATCGCAAGGCATTGTGCTGCCGGCTGCGTCTGACTTTTACTCCGAGACCGGCATCGGCGTCCGGGCCAGGGTGGACGGAGGCGACTGGCGAATCGGCAAGCCGGATATGTCGGGTGCAGCGGTCGCACAGCCGCCGCATATGGGGGAGACGATCGCGCGGCTGGAGGCCGAGGGCAAGACGGTTGTCCTGCTGTCGGACGACCGGGGAATCGCCGGCCTCATCGCGCTGAGAGACACGGTGCGGCCGGAAGCGCGGCGTGCCGTGGCCCGGCTGCGGGAGATGGGCGTGAAGGCGGCGATGCTGACCGGCGACCGGCGTACGACGGCGATGGCGATCGCGCGGGAAGCGGGGATCGCGCCGGAGCTAGTATTCGCCGGGCTGCTGCCGGCGGACAAGGCGGATCTGGTCGCGGCGCTGCGTGCGTCGCACGGCACGGTCGCGATGGTCGGCGACGGCGTCAACGACGCCCCGGCGCTGGCCGCGTCCGCGGTAGGCATCGCGATGGGCGCGGGCGGCAGCGATACGGCGCTGGAGACGGCGAACGTCGTGCTGCTGCGGGACGATCTCGGGCATATCGCGGATGCCGTCCGTCTGGGCCGCCGGACGACAAATGTCGCGAAGCAGAATATAGGGTTCGCCCTCGGCGTCATCCTGCTGCTGATCGCGGCGAACTTCGCGGCCGGCCTCGCGCTGCCGCTTGGCGTGGTCGGTCACGAGGGCAGCACGATTCTCGTCATTTTGAACGGTCTGCGCCTGCTTCGCGAGGGAGCTTCGGCTGAATAACGAGCCTCTAAAAAAAGAAAAGAGCTGTCCGGCGCGGTTCAGTCTACCGCGAGGACAGCTCTTTTGTTGCGTGGGGGACGGCATTCCAGCGCCGATGCAGCTCGCGCGTGTACCGGCGGTGCTCCATACCCATGAATACGCACATCGCCCCGAGCACGATGCATACCAGCGTCATGCCGGCCAGCAGATAGGCCATGCGTTCCCTCTTTTCGCAGCAGCATGATAATCGTTATCGTTTATTATAGCGAAGCGAAGCTGCCAAGGCTAGAGCCGCTGCCGTTGAACGCCGTCCGAGGAAGCGGAAGGCAGCAGCGTCGTTATGAGCAGGTGAACGAGAGAGACGCATGCAATCCCGATGAAAATAAGGTGCATGCCATCCGCGAACGTGCCCGCGCTGCCGGAGGCGGACTGACCGCGGACGACATGGTTGAACAGCATCCCGAAGAAGGCGGCGGCCACAGTCTGGCCGAGCGCGCCAAGCAGCGAATTCGTAGACGTCGCCACGCCCCGGTGTGCATGGTCGGCAGCGCCCTGAATCATGACGATCGCGGGCGTCGTGATGCTGCCCATGCCGAGGCCGAATATGCTGAGCGCGCCGATGATCTGCAAGTAGGAATCGGAGGCATCCAGCGTGAGCAGCCAGCCTGCGGCGATGAGCACGAGCACGGCACCGGCGGTCATGAAGCGTTTGGCGCCGAGACGATACATGAATCTTCCGGACAGATTGGAGGCGACCGGCCAGAACAGCGACATCGGCATGAGCATCAGTCCCGAAGTCGTGGCACTGAAGCCGAGTACATTCTGAATCCAGAACGGGATATAGATGGTGACGCCCGCCACCATGCCGAAGCCCAGAAAAGCCATCGCATAAGGGATGGACAGCCTGCGGTCCTGCAGCAGCGACAGCGGCAGCATCGGCTCGGGCGCGCGGCGCTCGATGCGAATAAACAGCAGGAGGCCTGCGGCGAACACAATGAACAATCCGGCGATCAGCGGCGAATCCCAGCCGTATTCGTTGCCGCCGGTCAGCAGGGCGAACAGCAGGCTCGATACGCTGAGCGTGAAGGCGAGTGCACCGCCGTAATCGATGCGTTTGTTCGCCCTGAGGAACCGCTCGTGCAGATACGGCACCACGAGCAGAAACGAGAGGACGCTCACCGGTACGTTCATGAAAAAAATCCAGCGCCAGGAGATGGCGTCCACAAAATAGCCGCCGACGAACGGACCGACAAGGCCCGCGACGGACCAGACGGAAGAGAGCACGGCCTGGATTTTGCCGCGCTGCTCTCCTTTGTACAAATCTCCGATAATCGTGAACGTGACCGGCGTCAGCGCGCCCGCGCCGATGCCCTGGATCGCCCGGAACCAGATCAGGCCGCTCATGCTGCCCGCTGCGCCGCAGAGCACCGAACCGGCCAGAAATAGCCCCAGTCCGACGATGAACACGGTCTTGCGTCCGAACAGGTCGGCCAGCTTGCCGAAGATCGGCGTGGTCACGCAGGTCGTCAGCGTATAGATCGAGAAAATCCAGCTGATCTGCCCGAAGCCCTGCAGATCGGTCGCAATGCTCGTCGTCGCGGTCGTCACAACCGTCGAATCCAGCGCGCCGATGAACAGCGCGGCGAGCAGGCCGGCGGTTACGAAGCTGCGGTTGGTTTGTCTTTCCATTTCGGACTCCTTCTATATAGGCATTCATTTTGTACAATAGCTGTAATTATACCTTAAGTCACTTGGGAGCGGCACGTTTATTCCGGCAAGTCGGATGTTTATAATGCGCGCAGGGACGGGCAACAATGGGAACATCAGGACATTGCAAGGATGATTATTCATAGAGCTAACGAAAAGAGGGATTGCCATGCAAAGCCTTATCCCGTCTCGGCTGTCCAAAATCATGCTGGTCCTCGCCGCTTCGTTCGGCGTCGCGGAAGCCAGACTCGCCTGGGTGCAGCTGGGAGGCGGCGGACGGTCGTCGGACGCTGCCGCCGGCCTTGCCCGCCAGGCTTATCTGCAGCAATCGGACCCGCTCGTGCTGGACAGCGGACGAGGACAGTTCGAGGATCGGGAAGGCCGTCCGCTGACGGGCAAGACGATCAAGGCGCTGGCGGCCTATCCGACAGGCGGCATGCCCAGAGGCACGCCTGACCGGCTGAAGGCGCTGGCGGAGGTGCTCGGCGCGAAGCCGGATACCGTAGGCGCATGGCTGGACGGGCTGCGGGAGCCCATGGTGTGGCGGGCCGGAGGGCGCGGCCGTGCGGTCGCCCTGACCGAGGCGCAGGCCGCGCGGATCGCGCAGCTCGGGCTCACGGGCGTCGCGGCCGTATCGTATGTCGAACGCTATGCGGGGCTCACGGGCGGCATGGCGCCGCATGTCATCGGCTATGTGGCGGAGGATCCCGACCGGATGGCGCGGCTGTACGGCAAGGAGCTGGCAACTGGCAAGGCGCGGGCGACGGAGCGGACCGGAGAGGCGGGTCTGGAGCTGTCGCTGGACCGGCTGATTCGCGGCATCGGGAGCACGTCCGCCATCCAGGCGACGGACGGCGCCAGACGGCCGCTGGCGGGCAAGGGCATCCGAATCTCGGGACCGGTCAATCCCCACTATCCGCTGCGGGTGAAGACGACGCTCGATATGCGGGTGCAGCTCGCGGTCGAGGCGGTGCTGACAATGCACGGCATCAAGGAGGGGGCCGTCGTCGTGCTCGACGCGAACGATGCCGGCGTACTGGGCATGGTATCCCTGCCCGCATTCGACCCGGGCAGCATCGGCGCGGGAGGCACCGACGCGCGCAATCACGCGCTCATCGCCGTGCCGCCCGGCTCCGTATTCAAGACGGTGACGCTGGCGGCCGCGCTGGAGAGCGGCGTCACGACGCTGGACGAATTGTTCCGCTGCACGGGGATGTACGGCAGATACGGACTGAAGTGCTGGCTGCACGGCGGTCACGGCGTGCTGACTGTCAAGCAAGCGTACGCCGAGTCGTGCAACGTCGTGTTCGCGGCGCTCGCTGAGCGGCTGGATCCGGCCGTATTGGCGGCGACGGCGGACAAGCTGGGCTTCGGACGGCAGGTCGGCTGGCAGACCGACTCGTTCGTCGACGGCAAGCCGCTGCGCCTGCTGGAGGAGGAGGAGCGGGGGATGATATTCGCGTCCGCCGCAGCGGGCGAGGACGGGGGTGTACGCACCGGGACGGGCATCGGCCAGCGCGACGTGCGCGTGACGCCGCTGCAGGCGGCCAATCTGGCCGTGACGCTGCTGCACGGCGGCCGCGTGCAGTCGCCGCGGCTCGTCAGCGAGCTGCGCTACGCGGACGGCGGACTGCTGGCGAGCCTGCCGGCGCGCGCGGCGCCGTCCGAGTTCGGCAGCATCAAGCCGGCTACGGCGGCAGCGCTGCGAGAGGCGATGCGCGCCGTAGCGACGGACGGTACTGCGGAGCGGGCGCTCGGGCATCGCGAATGGCCGCTCGCGGGCAAGTCCGGCACGGCGGAGCTTGGCGCAGGGCGGCCTGGCATGAACGAGCAATGGTTCGTGGGCTACGGCCCGGCCGAGGGCCGGGCGCGCTATGCGGTGTCCGTGCTGCTCGAGAATCGTCCGTCAGGCGTCCGCAACGCGGCCGCCGACGTCTTCGGCGACATCATGGACGCGCTTCGCCGGTTGGAGGAGGCGGAGTCGAAGTCGGAGTCGGACCGCCCGGCACCGTCGTCTCCGCAGCGGCGGGCATGAACGGCGCGACGTTGAACTCTTCCTTGGGCCAGCGAATCCATCTGTGGAAGTAGCCTTGATCGTACAGCGCCTTGAGCAGGATCATGAGGATCGGGGCGAGGATCAGGCCCGCGACGCCGAAGAAGGAGAGCGAGATGACCATGAAGGCGAGCATCGTAAAGGCGGATACGCCGACGGTCTGGCCGGTAATGCGGGGCTCGAGGAATTGCCGGGTCAGCGTCACGACGAGCAGCAGCGCCGACAGCCAGATCGCGAGTCCCGTCTGCCCCACGATAAACAAATACAGAATCCACGGGATGAACAGCGTGCTGACGCCGAGCAGCGGCAGAACATCGAAAAAAGCGGCCAGCAGCGCGATTGTGAGCGCATTGTTCACCCGGAGCGCGAATAATGCGACGAGGATGACGAGAAAGGTGACGCTGATCAGCTTCATCTGGGCTTTGAGATAGGCGCCGATGCCCTTGAATACATTTTCGCGGAGAAACGTAAAGGCGGTCTTCAGCGTCCTGGGGGACCGCTCGCCTGCGAGCCGCTTCCACATATCGATCTCTACACTCAGAAAATAAGCCAATATGATGGCGATCGTGAAGTTGAGAACGAACGAGGAAAAGGAGCTGACGAAGCCGACGGTACCGTTGAACAGGTTCGTCGCAAGCTTCGTGCCGAACTTGACGATGTTCTCGGCGGCGCTCTGCAGCTTGTCGGCCACGCCGTCCGGAAGACTGTCGGAGCGCTGCTGCACTTCGGCCGTTATGGCCCGAATTTGCGCCTCGACCTGAACCTGGTAATCGGGGAGCTTTTTGACCAGCTCGGACGTTTGATGATAGAACATGAAGCCGATGCCCGCCAGCGCCGCGAGCAGGATGGCCGTGAACAGCAGCACGCTGATGCCGGAGGCGAGCGCCTTGCGGATGCCGAGCTTGTGCAGCCTGCGCGCGAGCGGCTCGATGCACAGGAAGACGAGGAAGGAAAGGAATACCGGCGTAGCAATCTTATACAAATAACTAAACGAGAACATGATAAGCCAGACGGTCAGCACGATCAGGGCGATGTCGAAGGCGGTTCGCCAATATTTCTGGTACAGCGAGAGCATATGTATTCCCCTTTGCTTAGGTTGAAGGAAAAACGGCGGGACGTTTTCCATTTTACTTCATTGTACGCAGGGATGGCTATATGGTGGCGTATTCTCGCGAAGAAGCGGGAGCCGGAGATACTTGTATCAGCAAAAAAGATGTGCGCCGCGGCGTCATTTTTGTCCGTACCTATGCTAAAATATATAGAAGTTGAACTGCGACGAAAATTATAACAGAAAGCAAGTTGGTGGGTACGGCATGGACGTTATCATTTGGTGGGGCTTTTACTTATTGACATTTTACGCGTTTTTGCCGGGATTCATCAGCCGCATGTTCGGTTTCCGCGTATTTTCCAAAGGTGTTGCCGAGCGCGAGATCGCGCTGACATTCGACGACGGTCCGCATCCGATGTACACGCCCAGGCTGCTCGACCTGCTCCAGGAACACGGCGCGCGCGCCACTTTTTTTGTTGTCGGAGCACATGCCGAGAAGCATCCGGACATCGTGAAGCGCATGCACGACGAAGGCCACGATATCGGCATTCACAACTATGTCCACCGCAGCAATTGGGTCATGGGGCCGCTCAGCGTGAGGCGGCATGTCGTGCGGACGGGCGACATCGTGGAGCGGATCACGGGCGTGCGACCCAAGTATTACCGTCCACCGTGGGGCATCGTCAACGTGTTCGACTTCGTCGGCCGGGGCAAGCCGCAGATCGTGCTGTGGACCGCGCTGTTCGGAGATTGGAAGCAAAAGGTGGGCGCGGGGCGGCTGTACGCCAAAATCCGGACCAAGCTCCAGCCCGGAGCCGTGCTGCTGCTCCACGACTGCGGCGATACGCTTGGGGCCGATCCCGACGCGCCGGCCAATACGATCGAGGCTGTCGGCCGGATTCTCGCGGACGGCGGACGTGAAGGATTGCGCTTCGTCGGCATCGGGGAGATGATGGAGCTGACCAGGATGAACAAGCAAGCGAAGCCGGCAGCCCGCAGCGATGAGCTGGCAGCGGGCGGAGCTGTGCCGGACGCCGTATCCGGCGCCCGCGGCCATTCGAAGCCGCCTGTCAGGCAGGGACCGGTCAAGCGAGTTATCGTAGCCGCCTGGATGCTATGGGAGGACGTATTCGGCTGGCTGTTCCGTCTCTCCCCGGTCGGCGACGGCAAGTCGTTCCATTACCGGATCATCCGGTACGGCGGTCCCGAGCTGACGCTGAGCGACGGCCAGCGGCTGCGGCGGGGCGACCGGGTGCTGGAGCTGCACTTCGTGAACAAGATGATGCTCGATATCGGCATGAGCTCCAAGTCCGAGGTGCAGGTCGCGATCCGAGTGATCCAGCTGGTCAAAAAGGCGCTTCCGACTCTCGCACGGGAGCTCAGATCACGTCCGGACGGGGACGAGGTGAAGGCGCTCTACGGCATATCGATGATCAACCGCGGATCGGAGGGACTCGGATTCGAGACGTTCGCCTTGAAGAAGGGGCTGTTCTCCTGGCTAACGAATCACTATCTTCGAATGCTCACGGCGATCATCCACCCGCAGGGCAGAACCCGGGTCAAGTCGCATGGCGAACGGATGGAGCCCCGCATGCTCGTGATGCCGCGCCGGAAGCTGACCGAGTGGGAATCGGGCTCGTATTCGCCGGCGAGGGAACGGGCCTCGAGGGCCGAGATTCAAGAGGGCATGGCTGCCGTGGGCGCAGCCGCCGGCTTCCGGGAACAGGGGCATGAGACGGCGGATGGTGATCAGCTCGGGGGCAGGAGCTGATCGTGTCGAACGCCGCGCCGATGGCCTCGGTCACGCAGGCAGCCCTGCAAGCGGGGGCCGCGGCATCCCATTGCGCGACCGGATGCGAATAGCAAGCAAAGCGAACAACCGCCGGGGACGATCTTCGATCTTCCCTGGCGGTTGTTCGCTTATCGGCCCGTTAAAGCCTGCATGCGTGCAGGCTTTTCAGTCGTTCTGGCGAGAAATCGAATAAAAGCCTGCGTATCGGCATGTATTTAGCTATCGAGCCTGTTTTCGTAAACAAAAAAGGGGAGAAGCCTGCACATTCGCATCTTTTATTGCACAAGGTTCGGTTTGCAGTCATAAAAGTTGCAATATTGCAGGCATTCGTCTTTTGTGACCCGCATATCAGCCTCGCATGCTCGGGATCGGGACGCACGGGGGCGCCGACCGATCGCGCATGCTTGCGCTGCCGGCTCGGCCAACGCCTTCAGCTCGTCGACGACTTGCGCCTCACGCTGCGCACCACGAAGGCATCCCCTGCGCGGTTGGGCGGCGACGGCACGGACACCGTCACATCGTCCTGCACCATGACGCCGCGCTGGGCGAGCCGGAGGCGTGGATTGCGGCCGTTGACGCGGCAGCATCCGAACATGACCGGCGTCAAGCGGGCCATGCGTGCGATCGTGCCGCCGACCTGGGGCGCTTCGACGATCCACTCCGCGGACGTCTGCGGACCGTCGTACGACTGGATCGTCCTGAACACCCAGCCCCGCGTCAGGTTGCGCAGCATGATCGACCATTTGCCGCGCCCGCGCTTGGCGATGACGGCTCGCATCCGGTCCCCCGGGAAGACGGGATGCGGAATGACGGTCTCCTCTGCGGGCAGTATTTCCCACCATGCATAGTAACTGGCTTTGCCGCCCGTGTAGTCGTGGGCCGTGCCCGTCTGGATCAAGCTGCTGTTCTTGAAGCCGTCGATGCCGATCCATGCGGACGAGTAGGTGGGGCTGGCGGACGGCTTGACCAGCGGCACCGTCCAATTTGCGGAGATGCGGCTGTAGGCGCCTTTGGCGCCGGACAGCGCGTAGCCGCTCCAGTTGCTGGACTTCCAGCCGATCTTTTTCCCCTGTGCCTTGTCCGTTCTCTCGAACCTGCAAGGACGCTGCAGTCTGATCTTGCGGCTCATTGCCGGCATGTCCCCACCGCCTTGAAGTATGATGCTATATTCAATGCGGCGGGGACGCGTCGCGAACCGTGCGAAGGCGGAGCAGGGCGCGCACAAAAAAAAGACGAAGCAGGCTGGAAATCCGCCCGCCTCGTCCTCCGAGGTCTGAATGCCGGTCTTTACATCTTCATGACGCCGCCGCGGCTGGCGTTGGTCACCATCGCGGAGTAGCGCGCGAGGTAGCCGCGCTTGATCTTGGGCTCGAAGCCCGGCCAGTTCGCCCGGCGGCGATCCAGCTCCTCGTCGCTCACCTCGAGGGTGATCGTGCGGTTGTTCATGTCCAGCTCGATCATATCACCGTCCTCGACGAACGCGATCGGACCGCCCTCCGCCGCTTCGGGCGAGATATGGCCGATGGCGATGCCGCGGGAGGCGCCGGAGAAGCGGCCGTCGGTGATCAGGCCGACCTTCGTGCCGAGGCCCATGCCGACGATCTGCGACGTCGGCGCGAGCATCTCGGGCATGCCTGGACCGCCCTTCGGTCCTTCATAGCGGATGACGACGACATGGCCTTCCTTGACCTTGCCCTCGGCCAGCCCGCGCAGCACATCGTCCTGCGAGTCGAAGCAGATCGCCGGGCCGCGGTGATAGCCGCCGACGGACTTGTCCACCGCGCCGACCTTGATGATCGAGCCGCCGGGCGCCAGGTTGCCGAACATGACGGACAGGCCGCCTTCCTTGGTGTGCGGATCGTCGATCGGACGGATGACGGCGTGATCCGTGATCTCGGCGCCTTCGACGTTCTCGCGCAGCGTCTTGGCGGATACCGTCATGACGTCGCCTTTGAGCGTGCCTTCCTTTTTGAACAGCTCGTTGATGATGGCGCTCACGCCGCCGGCGTTGTGCAGGTCCTCGATATGGTGGTCGGAGGCCGGCGCCAGCTTGGACAGGTACGGCGTGCGCTTGGCAACTTCGTTGATGCGTTCGATCGGATACTCGATGCCGGCTTCATGCGCCAGTGCGAGCGTATGGAGCACGGTGTTGGTCGAACCGCCCATCGCCATGTCGAGCGCGAACGCATTGTCGATCGAGTCGAGCGTGACGATGTCGCGCGGCTTGATGTCCTTCTTGATGAGCTCCATCAGCTGGGCGGCGGACTTCCTCACGAAGTCGCGGCGCTCCGGCGCGACGGCCAGAATCGTGCCGTTGCCCGGCAGCGCGAGGCCGAGCACTTCGGCCAGGCAGTTCATGGAGTTGGCCGTGAACATGCCGGAGCAGGAGCCGCAGGTCGGACAGCCGAACTGCTCGAGCTCGGTCAGGCTCTGCTCGTCGATCTTGCCCGTCATGTAGGCGCCGACGCCCTCGAAGACGGACGTCAGCGAGATGGCGCGGCCGTCCTTGGTGCGTCCGGCCTTCATCGGGCCGCCGCTGACGAACAGCGTCGGGATGTTGACGCGCAGCGCGGCCATCATCATCCCGGGCGTGATCTTGTCGCAGTTCGGGATGCACACCATGCCGTCGAACCAGTGGGCATTGACCATCGTCTCGACGGAGTCGGCGATAATCTCGCGGCTGGCGAGCGAGTAGCGCATGCCGATGTGGCCCATCGCGATGCCGTCGTCGACGCCGATCGTGTTGAATTCGAACGGCACGCCGCCCGCTTCGCGGATCGCTTCCTTGACGATCTTGCCGAATTCCTGCAGGTGAACGTGTCCGGGTACGATGTCGAGGTACGAGTTGCAGACGGCGATGAACGGTTTGCCGAAGTCCTCTTCCTTGACGCCGGCGGCGCGCAGCAGGCTGCGGTGAGGCGCGCGGTCGAAGCCTTTTTTGATCATGTCGGAACGCATTTTGGAAGCCATGGTAGGAATCCCCCGTTTCGTATGAGTGCAAGTGTGGGACGAGCATAGGACAATGGTAGGGCAAGTGCGAATAGAAACAATTTTATCACATTATAGCGTCAAACGGCTACAGCATCCGCCTGCCGATCGCAGGCAATCGGCTGCACCCGTCCGCGTACTACGAGCGACCCCCTGCCGGGGGCAGGGGGCTGGACAAGCTTCAGGCGTCATTGTCGGCAGGGAACAGCCCTGACAGCGCCGCGAAGGGCAGGTTCTCGAAGTGTCCCGTCTTGTAGACGACCTCCGATTCGGTCTGCGGCTCCTCCGCCGGTTTGTTTTGCCGGAACGAGAGCCGGTCGAACAGCTTCACGAGCACCTGCGCCGTATTGAGCGCATCGTCGAGCGCCCGATGATGAGACCCGGAGAACGGAATCTCCAGCATCTCGAGCGCCGCCTTAAGCCCCATCTGCTGATGCTTCTCGAGCTTGAACACCTTGGACAGCATCTTCTGCAGATTGTTGTGGTTGACCATCCACGACGTATCGATCTGCATCTGCCGGCATTCCTGCAGCAGCTGCCTCAGGTCGTCCGGCCCCCAGGCGCACAAGTAATATTCGTCCTGGCCGATCCAGCCTGCAAAAGCGCCCAGCGCCTCGGGCAGCCGGCCGGCCGCGTCCACGTCCGCCTGCGTAATGCCGGTAAAGGCGGTCGTGTCGGGAGAGAGCAGCGGCACGACGGTCGGCTTGACGAACGCCTGAAACGTATCGACAATGCCGGGCACGCCTTCGACCAGACCGACCTTGGCGGCACCGATCTCGATAATCTCGGCGATCTGCCCTTTTTTGCGGCGCACGGTCATCTCCAGGTCATAAACAATATAAGTCAAAGCATACACCTCAAGCCATCCGTGGCAAGATGCGGCCGCGGATCATCGCGTATTAATCGGCGGGAGCGGCCGTCTTGACCGCAAGCCGTGTGGTTCTACGTTATTATAGACCTCCGTCATTTATTTGTCATGGTCTTAAAAAAATACATAAGCCCGCAGCAGCCCTGCACAGGGCGCTGCGGGCTTCCTCCGAGACCGGAACCGCGTGACGTCTAGAACGTCGGCTTGAAAAACATCAGCGCGAACAGCACGATGCCGAGAATCGTCGCAACATAATTAATGGCGTTCACCCGGCTGAGCTCTGCGGCCATCGTTTGGGGCACGGGCGACTCGGCAGGGATTGGCGCCGCAGCGGCTTTGGCCCCGAGCTTGGCGGCTGCGGGCGCCATAAAGGCGATGACGACGACCTGGATCACCACATAATCGACGATTGCCGCGATGATCCACCATTGATCCCATCCGTAGTCGCCGAGCCAGACGAGCGCCAGTCCGCTAAGGACGGCGATGGTTCCCCCGATTTTAGGAAACTTCTCCAGGCTGGCGGACAGGCCGAGCGATTGGCGCAGCTGGCCGAGCGTCTGCCCCTGCCGCAGCAGCACATGCCCGAAGTAGGTGGGGCCGATCCCGACGATCGCCGAGATCACGTGGACCGCAACCAGCAGGTTCAGCCAGTTTTCCTTCAGATAGGCGTATCCCGTTAATGTCATAATTCGTATTGCCCCTCTCATGAATAAATGTCATCCCTGATGCTAGCACGGGTGCGCCTCGCTTTCTGTCACCTTTTTCCGTGACAGGTCATGGCTGTTTTGTCATGGGAACCGTTACCGGGCCGGCAAGAAATGTATGCCAGGACGCTGTGCGCGCGCCAGCTGATGTATAATGAAGGAAATGAACGACAAGAAGGTGTTTTTACTTGAAATTTTTTCATACGGCGGACTGGCATCTTGGCAAGCTGATCCAGAACGTATACATGACCGAGGACCAGGCATACATACTGGAGCAATTCATACGCGATATCGAAGCCGAGCAGCCGGATGCGGTCGTCATCGCGGGCGACCTGTACGACAGGGCGGTGCCGCCGACCGATGCGGTCGGACTGCTGGACCGGACGCTGCAGCATATCGTGCTGAAGCTGGGGACGCCCGTCATCTCCATCTCCGGCAATCACGACAGTCCGGGCAGGCTGAACTTCGGCAGCGGTCTCATGAAGGCGGCGGGATTGCATATGGCTGGCGAATTCGCATATCCGTCGGAGCCGGTTGTGCTGCATGATGCGCATGGACCGGTTCATTTCCACCTCGTGCCGTTCGCCGACCCGGCTGCGGTGCGTCTGGCGCTGCAGGAGCAGGCGATCCGCTCCTATGACGACGCCATGGCCGCGATCGCGGCACGGATCAGGGCGTCCATGGACCCGGCGGCCCGTCATGTGCTGGTCGGACATGCCTTCGTCACGCCCAGGGGCGAGGCCGAGCCCAATACGAGCGACTCCGAGCGGCCGCTTGCGATCGGCGGCACGGAGCATGTGAGCGCGGCGCATTTCCGCGGATTCCACTATACGGCGCTCGGCCATCTGCACCAGGCCCATTATATCGGCTCGGAGACGGTGCAGTACGCCGGATCGCCGCTCAAGTATTCGATCTCCGAGGAGCGCCACAAGAAGGGATATCTGGCGGTCGAGCTGGACAGCGAAGGACGGGTAACGGTCGAAAAACGGCTGCTGGTCCCAAGACGCGACATGCGCACGGTCGTCGGGTACATGGAGGAGATCGAGCGCCACGCGCCGAGCGAGGACTACATATATGTCAGACTGCTCGACGAGCAGCCGGTGCTGTCGCCGATGGAGCGGGTCAGGGCGGTGTATCCGAACGCGATGCATGTGGAGCGCGATGCTGCGCTGCGGCAGGCGGGCGGAACGGATGAAGCGGCCGTCCCGGGCGGCAAGGCGGGCATGGACATGCTGACCCTGTTCAGGGCATTCTACCGCGATGCGAAGGGCGAGGACGCGGGCGAAGATACGGAGCGGCTGTTCCTGGCGGCGCTGCGCGATGTCGAGAGCGAGGAGGATGAGCGTCATGTTGCCGATGCGGCTGACGATGACGGCGTTCGGGCCGTATAAGGATACAGAAGTCATCGACTTCGCGGAGCTGGCGGGCAATCGTCTGTTTCTCGTGTCGGGCAATACGGGTGCCGGGAAGACGTCCATTTTCGATGCGATCTGCTTTGCGCTGTATGGCGAGGCGAGCGGTGAGGACCGCAGCGACGTCCGGATGCTCCGCAGCCAGTTCGCGCAGGACGACGTCTATACGTCCGTCGAATTCGAGTTCGAGCTGAAGCGCAGAACCTATCGCATCCTCCGCCAGCTGGCGCATGTGAAGACGGGCAACAAGAGCGCGACCGGCGAACGCTACGAATTCGTGGAGACGACCGGCGGCAAGGAGACGATGATGGTCGACCGCCAGGCGGTCCGCCAGATCAACGAGCGGCTGCAGAGTCTGCTCGGGCTAACGAAGGACCAGTTCAGCCAGATCGTCATGCTTCCGCAGGGCGAATTCCGCAAGCTGCTCACTTCGGACACCGAGAACAAGGAAGAGATCTTGCGCCGGATCTTCCGCACGCATCTGTTCAAGTTCGTAGCCGAGTATCTGAACGAAAAGCGCAAGGCGTCGCAGTCGGTATGGGAGCTGGCGAAGCGCGATCTCGACATGCATGCGACCGGCTTGCGGCTCGCTCTTCCCGAGCGGGAAGGCTCGGAGCTGCATCGCGTGCTCGCCCAGGAGCACTACAATGTGCACCAGGTGCTGGAGGCGCTGGCGGCAGAGCTCGTGTACTATGAGGCCGAGCTGGCCGGCCGTCAGGGCAGGCTCGAGGAACAAGTCAGGCAGCACAAGGCGCTGGTCGAGCGTTATCACCGGGCGGTCAGAGTCAACGAGCTGTTCGACGAGCAGGCGCGCAAACGCCAGGACAAGGAGGCGCGCGAGGCGCGGCTGCCGGAGATCGAGGACAAGCGGCGGCGGCTCGCGCTCGCCGAGAAGACGCTGCCGCTCGAGGTCAGAGAGCGCATGCTCGCGGACGCGAAGGCGCAGGTGCTGGCGGCCGAAGGGCGCAGCCGCGCGGCCGCCGAATCGCTCGTGCGCGCGGAGGGAGAGCTGGCCGCGGCGCAGGAGCGCTATCGCGATGAGGAGAGTCGAGCCGGCAAGCGCGAGCAGCTCGTCGGGGCGCTCGAGCAGCTGGCGAGAGACCTGCCCATCGTGCGCGAGCTGGAGGACAAGCGGACGGCGCTCGCCCGGCTCGAGCGGGATGCCGAGCTGGCGGGACGCGCGCAGCAGGAGGCCGAGACCGCGGCAGCGGAGCGGGTGGCCGGACGCAGGGCGCTGGCCGAGCGCGTGCGCCAGGCCGATGAGGCCGTGCGCGGGCTGCCCGAGCTGCGGGAGCGGTTCGACCGGATGCTGCAGGAGGCGACGCTGCTGCGGGACTATGTCCAGCTGACCGGCGCCGCGGAGGCGCTGGCGGAGGAGGAGGCCGGACTGCGGCTGGCGCATGAGCAGGCGGCGGAGGCCTACCTCGCGCTCGAAGCCCGCTGGCTCGAGGGGCAGGCAGGACAGCTGGCCGCGCATCTGCACAACGGCTTGCCCTGCCCGGTGTGCGGCAGCGCGGAGCATCCGCGCAGAGCGGCGCTGCCCGCGGATATGCCGACCCGCGAAGCGCTCGACCGGCAGCGCGGCGTTCGGGCGGAGCGGGAGACGCTGTATCTGGCGGCGAAGGCGAAGCGCGAGCATACGGCGGCACAGCTGCGGGACAAGGCGGCCGACATCGCGGCGAACGGACACGAGCCCGGCCGGGCAGCGGCCGCGTATGCGGAGCTCGTCGAAGCGGGCAAGCGGATGCGGGTCGAGGTGGAGCGGCTCAAGGCGGAGCAGACGAGCCTGGGCGAGCTGAAGCGGCAGCTCGAGGGCGAGGAGACCGCGCTGGAGGCTGCGCTCGCCGCCAAGGAGCGAGCGGTCGCGGGCGCGCAGGAGCGCCGGACGGCGTATGCGGCCGACCGCGCCGTGTACGAGCGGATGCTGTCCGGCCTGCCTGAAGCGCATCGGACGCCAGGCGCGCTGGAGCGCCGGATCAAGGAGACGGAGCTGGAAAAGGGACGGCTGGAGGCGGCGTGGCGGCAGGCGCAGGAGCTGCTGCGGCAGGCCGGCGAGCGGCATGCGGCGGCGGGCGCCGGGCTGGCCGGCGAGGAGCGGCAGCTGCAGGAGGCGCAGGCGAGGCTGGCGCAGACCCAGGACGAGTTCGCGGCCGAGCTGGCGCGGGCGGGCTTCGGCTCGGAGGCGGACTATCGGGCCGCCAAGCTGCCGGAGCGTGACATCGCGGACCTGAAGCGGGAGCTGGAGCTGTTCCGGACGGAGCTCGAGACGGTCCGCAGGCAGCTCGAGGAGCTCGGCGTTCAGCTCGAAGGCAAGGAGCGGGCCGACCTCGCCGCGCTCGCGGAAGAGGCGGAGGCGATGGAGCGGGCGCTCGAGGCGACGCGCAAGTCGCTGCGCGAGGCCCAGGACTGTCTGGACAGAGGCGGCGAGGGACGCGAGCGCCTCGTGGCGGCCGAGCAGCAGTGGCGGACGGCCGAGCAGGCGTTCCAGCTCGTCAAGGATCTGTACGATGTCGTGCGCGGCGAGAACAGGCACAAGATCTCGTTCGAGCGCTATCTGCTCGTCGAATTTCTCGACCGGATACTCGCCGCCGCCAATCTGCGGCTGCGGACGATCTCGGGCGGTCAATTTTACCTGACGCGCAGCGACCGGCGCGAGCGCCACGGCAGACAGAGCGGGCTCGGGCTCGACGTGTTCGACAACTATACCGGCCAGCTCCGCGATGTGAAGACATTGTCGGGCGGCGAGAAGTTCAACGCCTCGCTCTGCCTGGCGCTCGGCATGGCCGACGTCATCCAGGCTTACGAGGGAGGCGTGTCGCTCGAGACGATGTTCATCGACGAGGGCTTCGGCTCGCTCGACGAAGAATCGCTCGCCAAGGCGGTCGATACGCTCGTCCAGCTGCAGCAGACCGGACGCATGATCGGTATCATCTCGCATGTGCAGGAGCTGAAGCAGGCGATCCCGGCGGTGCTCGAGGTGAAGAAGTCGGCCGACGGCTGCAGCACTGCGAGCTTCAAAATCAGTTGAGCCGGATGCGGCTTGAATAATCCGTCTACCTCGCCCCCAAGTCTCATATAGATGAGATAAAGGGAAGGGGCGTGAGGCGAATGGACAAGGCCGCGGTCAAACGGTACTACGATCTGAAGAGCCGGCAGAAGGAGATCGAGCGCGAGCTGGCCGAGCTGCGCGGCGCCATCCTCGGCGAATGCGAGGCTGAGGGACTGGCGCAGGCGGAAGTCGGGGGCTACAAGGTCAAGATCGTCGTTCAGGAGCGGCGCGAATACGACGATCAGAAGCTGAAGTCCGCGCTGCCCGACGATGACGTGTGGCGGCTCGTCTCGCGCGCGGATCCGTCGAAGATCGCGGGGCTCGTGAAGCTGAACGTCATCGGCGAGGAGAAGCTGTCGGGAACGTACGATACGAAAAAAATCGCGCTGCTGCAGGTGGAACGGATTTAATGGATAACCATGAGATTCTGACCTTTATAATTTGTTTAAAACTGACCCTTTGGAGAGGGTCAGTTTTATTTTATAGTTGAGCTATATTCGGTTGCAGACGAGAGGAAGCGTGAACGGCGATGGAAAACAGCATGGGGATTAATCTCAAGCACATGATCGGACAAGGCTGGACGTCCACACGTTTTATGGAAGAAATGCAGGCGCGGAGAATGCAGCTGAGCGGGATCCCCGATACGAAGGCGCGATTCGCCGAAATCTACGAAAGCTTCGCACTGCCCGCAGGAGAGGCGGGCGCGTCTCTCGCCTCCTCGCTGCGGCGCGCGACCGATCTCCGCGTCTTCATCTTGTGCACGGACTGGTGTCCGGACGTCATCTGGAACGTGCCCGTGCTGCTGCGTGTGCTGGAGGATGCCGGCATACCCGTCGAGTTGCTGCCGATGGAGGCGCATGCGGAGACGATGGATCTGTTCCTGACCGACGGCGGCCGCGCACAGCCGATCGCCGTGTTCATCGGGCGGGACGGGCAGGTGCGCGGGCGTTGGGGCGCGAGGCCCGCTTATATTCAGGCCGTCATGGACCGCTTCAAGCGGGACAATCCGGACAAGACGCAGCCGGACTACGGTACGCTTCTGGATGGCGTTTACCGGGAGATCGGGGAGCTTTACAATGCAGGCCAAGCCTATCAGGAAGCGATTGTGAAGGAGCTGGCGGTATTGCTGCGCAAATTCGAAGCTTGAAGCCGGCGTTTGTGCGGAAAGGGGCGAAATCGCGATGCGGCGTACATTGTTGGCGCTGTTGCTGCTTCTCAGCTTGATATGGGGCGGCTCTTACTATTTTATCAAGGTGCTTCTTGAGGCGTTCGAACCTTGGACGATCGTGTTCCTGCGCTCGGCGCTCGGTTTGGCCGTCATCGCGGCGCATATGGCCTGGGCCGGCAAGCCTTTCGGCTTCAGGGGGATGCCCTGGGGTGCGGCAGCCGTCATGGCGCTCGTCAATACTTGCTTGCCTTGGGCAATCATCGGGCTCAGCGAGACCCGGATCGCGAGCGGGATGGCATCCGTGCTGAACGCGACGACACCGCTATGGACGCTTGCGCTAGGCATCGTATTTTTCGGAGCCGCCGCGCGTCGTGCGCATTGGATCGGCATGTCCGTCGCTGTGGCCGGCCTGGTCGTTCTGTTAGGGCCAGGCCTTACCTCCGGCGGCCGGATCGATAGCCGGGGCGCCGCGGGCATGCTCGCGGCCTCGTTCCTTTACGGGCTCGGCTCGCAGCTGTCCAAAATATTGCTGCAAAAGATCACGCCTTATCAGGCGACCTTTTGCACCCTGCTGTTCTCGATGCTCGGCAGCGGCGTCATGGCATTGGCGACCGAGCGCGTGTCCGTTCGCGAGCTCGCCGTTCCGCATCATCTGTCCGTGCTTGTCGGCTTAGGCGTTTTCGGCTCGGGCGTCGCGTATATTTTGTTTTATCGCATCGTGCAGGAGGGTGGCCCCGAATTTGCGACGATGGTCACTTACCTGCTGCCGGCGTTTTCGCTGCTGTGGGGATTCTCGCTGCTGGGCGAGTCCGTGCGGCTGCATATGGCGGCCGGTCTCGCGCTAATTTTGGCCGGTGTGTTTGTCTCCTCGCGCAATGCCGCCAGGGAGCGCGCTGCGGAGTCGGCGCGTGCTATGTCCGCTTAGCGGATATGCCGCGTCGCAAGCAAGCTCACAGGTCAGCGCGCCAAGCCTTTGCTAGCCGCCCGATGCCCTCCTCCATTTCGTCCTGCTGCAAGCCCGCGAATCCGAAAAATAGCTTAGGCAGATCCGCGTCCGGCTGCCGCCCGTCCGCCCACATCTTCCTCAGATCGTACACCTTTACGCCGGCCGCCGCTGCCGCCTCGACAAGCCGCTCCGAAGAGCCCCCGCCCTTTACGGTCAGCTGCAGGTGAAGTCCGGCATTTTGCCCCGTGATCCCGACCCGTTCGCCGAGCATGGATTGGATCAATTCGTTCAGATGCCGATGGCGTTTGCGGTACAGACCTCTCATTTTGCGTACATGCCTGAACCAGTGGCCTTGTCCGATGAACGAACGCATCGCCCACTGCTCGATCCGCGACGGCGCCTGCAGCACTTCATGCGGCATGCGCGCCAGGCGATCGGCAAGCTGCGGCGGCAGTACCATGTAGTTCAGTCGCACGGCCGGCGTGAACGCCTTGGAAAACGTGCCGATATAGATGACGCTGCCGTGCGTGTCCAAGCCCTGCAGAGAGGGGATGGGCTTGCCGACATAGCGGAATTCGCCGTCATAGTCGTCTTCGATAATATAGGCGTCCCTGTCGCGCGCCCATGCGAGCAGCCGCTCGCGCTCCGGGTACGGCATAATGCTGCCGGTCGGAAACTGGTGGGACGGCGTAATATAGACGGCTTGGGCTGCGCTGGCTGCCAGCGCGTCCAGACTCAGCCCTCTGTCGCCGACGGGAACGGGGAGTACCTGACAGCCGCTGAGCAGCAAATGATCGCGCACGAGGTTATAGCCGGGCTCCTCCATCGCGACCCGGTTCCGGCCGGCCAGCAGCTTGGCGACGATGCCGATGCTGTAGGCCATGCCCGAGCCCACGACGATCTGCTCCGGCGAGCATTGGACGCCTCTGGCGCTGCCCAGGTATTCGGAGAGCGCCTGACGCAGCTCCGGCTCGCCGCGCGGATCTCCATAGCTGCCGAGGAGGCCAGCGTGGTTCTCCAGCGCATCCTTCAGCATCTTGTGCCAGATTCGAAACGGAAAGGCGCCGTGGTCAAGCCGGGTCGGATCGAAGTCGATCCGGCTGGCGGAGGGGGCCTCCGACACCGGCGCGGCGCCGGGACGCGCGGCCGCTGCCGTGCCGTCTCCGCGCTGCGCCGAGGCCGGCAGCGGATTGGATGCATACAGTCCGGACCGCGGGCGGCTGACCGCGTAGCCTTCCGCCGTCAGCATCTGATACGCGGTCTCGATCGGCGTCTTGCTGATATTAAGCTGCTGCCGCAAGGCGCGGACGGAAGGCAGGCGTGCGCCGTCCGGGATGCTCCCGTCGCGAATGTGCGCCCGCAGCTGCGTATAGAGCCTAATATAAATCGGTTGGTCGTCGGGTCCCGACAGTACGATGTCGAACATGAGTTACGCTCCGCTAACGCCAGTTTGAATGTCGATTCTATTGTACAAGAGCGACGAGCGTCTGCCTACGATCTGAACATGTTCGGTTGATGGCACTCTCGAGGCGGCCGGGATTCTAGCGTTCGGGCTCCCGCTCAACGGCCTCTAGTCTCACTTTTTAGCCTTATAGAACTCGTGGTACAGCTTCATCAGCGCCCGCTTCTCGATACGCGACACGTAGCTGCGGCTGATGCCAAGCTCGCGGGCGATCTCGCGCTGGGTGCGTTCGTCGCCGCCTCTGCCGTCGAGCCCGAACCGGCCCCGGATAACTTCCTGCTCCCGCTCGTCGAGGATGTCGAGATTTTGATAGATTTTGCTTTTCTCGATTTTCAGCTGGACCTTCTCGACGACGTCGTCGGGCTCGCTGCCGAGAATATCCTGCAGCGTGATCTCGTTGCCTTCCTTGTCCGTGCCGATCGGGTCGTGGAGGGACACGTCCTTGCGCGTCTTTTTCAGCGATCGCAGATGCATCAGAATTTCGTTCTCGATACACCGCGCCGCAAATGTGGCGAGCTTCGTGCCTTTGCCGACCTGGAAGCTCTCGATCGCCTTGATCAGCCCGATCGTGCCGATCGAGATCAGGTCCTCGAGGTCTTCGCCGGTATTGTCGAATTTTTTGACGATATGCGCGACGAGGCGCAGATTATGCTCAATGAGCAGATTGCGCGCTCTGGCGTCGCCCTCCGCCATCAGACCTAAGTATTTGCTCTCCTCTTGTTCGGACAAGGGCTGCGGGAATGCGTTGTTTTTGACGTAGGAGACGAGCAGGGACAGCTGCTTGATAAATAGCGCTATCGAAGTGAAAAATCCGGGCACAGGACGGCCTCCTCGTGTTGTCAGATCATCTTGCCGCGCGAACTGTTATCATTGTATGTGGGCCTTCGCCCAACCGTGCCTGTCAGGCGCAAAAACGATCGAATGTTGGAGAGAACGGGAGGGAAGCCTGTTGACGGAAGCAGCGAACGTTGAACTGGCACTTCGGGCGCATCGCGACTATTTTGCCGCGGGGCATACATTGCCCTTGGCCTATCGGATCGAGCAGCTGAAAAAGCTGGGCCGGGCAATCCGGCTGCATGAGGAAGCGCTGATGCAGGCGCTCGCGGCGGACCTCGGCAAAAGCAGGTTCGAGTCGTATGCAACGGAGATCGGGCTCGTCCTGGGCAGCCTCCGATACGCGGCGAAGCATCTCAGGCGATGGGCGCGCCCGAAGCGCGTCCGCTCGACGCTTGCGATGTTGCCCGCAACAAGCTTCATTCGCAAGGAGCCCTACGGCACGGTGCTGATCGTCGGACCGTTCAATTACCCGGTGCAATTGCTGTTCGAGCCGCTCATCGGCGCGATCGCCGCCGGCAACTGCGCCGTGCTCAAGCCGTCCGAAGCGACGCCGCATGTCGCGGCCGCGATCGCGCGGCTGATCGGCGACACGTTCGAGCCCGCTTACGTGCGCGTGCTGGAGGGTGGCAAGGCGCTGACATCGGCGCTTGTCCATGCGCCGTTCGATTATATTTTTTTCACAGGCAGCACGTCCGTCGGCAAAATTGTCATGGAAGCGGCGGCGCGCAATCTGGTGCCGGTCACGCTGGAGCTGGGCGGCAAAAGTCCGGCGATCGTCGACGAGACGGCCAATCTGCCGCTCGCGGCCAAAAAAATTGCCTGGGGCAAGCTGATGAATGCAGGCCAGACGTGCATCGCGCCGGATTATGTGCTCGTTCACCGCAGCATGAAGGACAAGTTTATTTCCTTGCTCATCGGGACAATCCGCGCTTTTTATGGAGAAGACGCTGCGGCCAGCGCGGATTACGGCCGCATCGTGAACGAGCGCCAGTTCGACCGGCTGGCACAGGTGCTGGCGCAGGACAGACAGCATGTCGTATACGGCGGCCGCACGGATAGAGCGGACCGGTACATCGAGCCGACGCTGCTCGATCTGGGCGCGGCGGCCGACACCGCGGCGAATGCAGCCGCGATGCAGGACGAGCTCTTCGGCCCGCTGCTGCCGGTCGTCGTCTACGACGATCTGGCCGAGGCCGTCTCGTTCGTCCGCGATCGGCCGAAGCCGCTGGCGCTCTACTTGTTCACGAGCAGCAAGTCCGCCGAGCGCGCAGTGCTGGAGCGGATCCCGTTCGGCGGCGGCTGCGTCAACGATACGATCTTGCACATCTCGAATCCCCGTCTGCCATTCGGCGGCATAGGCCCGTCCGGACTTGGCGCCTATCACGGCCGCCACAGCTTCGAATTGTTCTCCCACGCCAAGAGCGTCGTCCGGCGCGGCGCGAGATCCCTCGACCCCGGACTGGCTTATCCGCCATACGGCGATCGCCTCAAATGGGTGCGCAGGCTGCTGAGATAGACCGCCTGCCGCCCGCCCCACCTTTTCCCATCCATATTGTGTTCCTCTCCGGCAAATAATGAACAACGACTACAGTCCGAGCCGGAAAGGGGAATGGCAACCATGGCGACCAAAGAGGCCGGAAGAGGGCCAGCTTCGTACAAGCCGCTGTCCATGTCGCCGAAGGAATATCAGCAATTCGCCAAAAACCGTCAGCCTTCAAGACCCGTCTTCGCCAATTGCGTCAAGGCGTTTTTCGTGGGCGGGCTTATTTGCCTGATCGGTCAGGGCGTGCAAAATTTTTTTGCAGCCGCGTTCGACATGTCGAGCAAGGAGGCGAGCAATCCGACCGTAGCGGTCATGATTCTCGTCTCCGTCATCCTCACCTGCCTGGGCGTCTATGACAAGATCGCGCAGTGGGCGGGCGCCGGCACCGCCGTGCCTGTCACCGGCTTCGCCAATTCGATGTGCTCGGCGGCGATCGAGCATCGCAGCGAGGGGCTGGTGCTCGGCGTCGGCGCCAACATGTTCAAGCTCGCCGGTTCCGTCATCGTGTTCGGCACGGTGGCCGCCTTCTTCGTCGGGATCGTCTACTGGATCCTGGGGGTGAGCCATTAATGCTGCAGGGCAGGCGGACGTGGGTTTTTGACAAGCCACCGGTCATCATCGGCACGGGGACGGTCGTCGGACCGGACGAAGGCGAAGGCCCGCTGGCCGGCGACTTCGATCTCGTGCATCCGGATATGACGATCCAGCAGCCGAGCTGGGAGAAGGCGGAGCGGGTGCTGCTGGAGCAGGCTTCGGATATCGCCCTGTCCAAGGCGGAGCTGTCCAAGGACAAGGTCGATTTTTACGTCGGCGGCGACTTGATCAACCAGATCATCAGCAGCACGTTCGCCGCGCGCACGCTGGGCGCGCCGTACATCGGCGTATTCGGCGCCTGCTCGACCTCGATGGAGACGCTCGCGCTGGCGGCGCTGCTCGTGTCATCCGGCGCTGCCCGCCACGTGATGGCGGGTACGAGCAGCCACAACTGCACCGCCGAGAAGCAGTTTCGCTATCCGACCGAATACGGCTCGCAGAAGCCGCCGACCGCGCAGTATACGGTGACCGGCGCGGGCGCGGCCGTCGTCGCGGCCGAGGGCCGGGGCCCGCGGATCACGGCGGCGACGATCGGACGCATCGTCGACTTGGGCCTCAAGGATCCGTTCGACATGGGCTCCGCGATGGCGCCGGCCGCCGTGGATACGATTCAGGCGCATCTGCTGGAGACCGGCAGGGAACCCGGCTACTACGATATGATCGTGACGGGCGACCTGGCATCGGTCGGCCATCCGATTGCCGCCGATCTGCTGCGGCGGCACGGCGTCCCGATCGCCGAGACCGAGTTCAGCGATTGCGGGACGCTCATCTATGACCTAGCGAAGCAGAAGGTGCAGGCCGGCGGCAGCGGCTGCGCCTGTTCGGCGACGGTCACGTACGGTCATCTGCTCAAGCGGATGGCACAGGGCGAATTGAAGCGGATATTGGTCGTGGCGACGGGCGCGCTTCTCTCGCCGCTGTCGTTTCAGCAGGGCGAGAGCATCCCGTGCATCGCCCACGCCGTCTCGATCGAACAATAACGATTGGAGGACATGCGATGCAATTTTTGTGGGCTTTTCTGGTCGGAGGAGCGATCTGTGTCGTCGGGCAGCTGCTGTTCGACGTGGCCAAGCTGACGCCGGCGCACACGATGGCGACGTTGGTTGTAGCGGGCGCGGTGCTCGACGGACTCGGCCTGTACGATCCGCTGGTCGACTTCGCCGGCGCGGGTGCGACCGTCCCGATCACCAGCTTCGGCAATGCGCTCGTCCACGGCGCGCTGAGCGAGCTGCAGGAGGTCGGATGGATCGGCATCATCACCGGCATATTCGAGGTGACGAGCGCCGGCATATCGGCGGCCATCATCTTTTCGTTTTTGGCCGCGCTGGCGGTCAAGCCGAAGGGCTGAGGACGGAGTTTATGTAAATTTTAGGTTGCGGTCTGTTCGCGGACTGCGATCGTCACGCTCGCCTGACGGCCGTACTCTCGTCGCCGCCGTTCGGGCTCCGCCCGTACGCAGCTTGCGATTTGCGCGTTTTTTTCGCTTTCACACTCTGATTTTTGCAGCCGATTCGCTCCCGCGAATTGGCTTTTTTTCTATTATTATTTGGAGTTTTGCAAAATTGTAGTAGGCAATATTCATCAGGTATAATTAAAGTGTAGCCTACGACTACCGCATGATCCCATTAGGAGGGACTTCGATGGAACTTCAAGCCGCCATGCAATTACTAGATTCAATCAGACGCAATATGGAATCATGCATATACGGAAAGCAAGAGGAGATCGCCTGGCTGCTGACCGCGCTCGTAGCCGGCGGACATGTATTGATCGAGGACGTCCCCGGCACGGGGAAGACGCAGCTGGTCAAGTCGCTGGCCAGATCGATCGGAGGCACGTTCCACCGCATCCAGTGCAATCCCGATCTGCTGCCGACCGACATCACGGGGGTATCGATCTACCATCCCAAGCAGGAGCAATTCGTGTTCAGGCCGGGTCCGGTCATGTCCCACCTGCTGCTCGCGGACGAGATCAACCGGGCGACCACGAAGACCCAGTCGGCTCTGCTCGAGGCGATGGAGGAGCGCCACGTATCCGTCGACGGCGTCACTTACCCGCTGCCGCAGCCGTTCATTTTGTTTGCCACGCAGAATCCGATCGAATTCGAAGGCACGTACAATTTGCCCGAGGCGCAGCTGGACCGGTTTCTGATGAAAATATCGCTCGGCTATCCGGACGAAGCGTCGGAAAAAAGGCTCGTGCTGGAGCCCGGATCGTCGCGCGCGGCAGATCAATTGGGCCAGGCGGCCGATGTCGGAGACATCCTGGAGATTCAGCGCCTCGCGTCCGGCATTCATCTGGACGGAGGCGTGGCCGACTATCTGGTGCAGCTCATCCGCGCTACCCGCAAGCATCCGTCGGTGCTGCTGGGCGCGAGCCCGCGGGCGACCGTCGCGCTGGCGTCATGCGCCAAGGCGTATGCGCTCCTTCAGCACCGGATGTACGTCATACCGGACGATATTAAGACGTCCGCGCCATTCGTACTCGCCCATCGTCTCCATCTCCGGTCGGAGGCGCGCATGCAGGGCGCTACCGCCGACGGCGTTCTCCAGGAAGTCATGAAGCAGCTGCCGGTGCCGGTGGCGCTGGAGCGCTGAGCATGAAGCGCCTGCCGGAAATCCGCTTCGGCTGGTTTTGCGCCTTTCTGTATGCCGTCATTTTATCGTTCGTCGTATTCCAGGGCGGCAAAACTTCATTGATGCTGTTCGTCATCGTCAACGGACTCGGCCTGTACCTGCTGCTCGGGCGCTGGAGCGGCATCGGCGGGATTCGGGGCACGCGTACGCTGGTCGCATCCTCGGGCCAGGACGACCTGCATGCGGCGGGCTCCCGGCTGCGGGTCCGGCTGCAGATGCAGGTGCCGGGCTTCTGGCCGCTCCCCTACGTGATCGTCCGCGAGCGGCTGATCCGCGTCGGCGGGTCCGATCTGCAGGAGTACGAGCTGTCGTTCGTGCCGGACTACAGGCGCCGCGGACTGGTCGATTACGAATCCGCGCCCTTGCGGCGGGGCCGCTACAAGTTTCTGGATACGCAATGTTCGACCCGGGATATATTCGGCTTGTTCGAGCATCGGGGCACCTTCAGCGAAGAGCGTCAGATCAAGGTGCTCCCGCGCACGATCGAGCTTCACGAGTGGCGCCATCTGCGCAAGGCGCGGGCCGGACAGATCGAGCAGCGCGCCAGCTCGCTGTGGGCGCGGGAGACGACCCAAATCGACGGCGTCAGGGATTATATCCACGGCGACCGGATGTCCCGCATCCACTGGAATGCGACCGCGCGCACGGGTCAATGGAAGTCCAAGGAATACGAGCGCGAGGCGCTGCCGCGCTTCGTGATCGTGCTTGACCGCCGGGCGGGCGCTTACAAGAGCCCCGACGCGTTTGAACTGGCCGTGTCCACGGCCGCTTCGCTGCTGAACCTGGCGCTGCGCAGAGGCATGCCCGTCGGCTTCGTATCCGCGGGCGCGCAGACGGGCTGGTTCGGCGCCGGCAGGATGCCGGTGAACCGCGAGCAGCTCATGGAGCATCTGATCGACGTAGAGGCCGACGGCAGCGAGCCGCTGGACCATGTGCTCCGCCGAACGTCGGAGCGATTCGAAGCCGGCGCGTGCTTCGTGCTCGTCAGTCCGTCGATGGAGGACGAGACGCTGTTCGCGCTTGAGGGCTTGGCGGCGAAGCGCACCGGTCCCTGCCATATTCATATCGCAGAGCGGGCGCAGCCTGCCGAGCCGCCCGAGCGGCTGGCCCAATGGGCCAAGATGTTCCGCAGCCGGCAGTGGGAGCTCTGCACCATCATGCGCCTGGAAGATCTGCCCACGGCATTGGAGGCGGGTACAGCTTGAATATGATGGTTGCCGGCGCAGGCCGGAGGACGGAGACAAAGTATTGGCGCAGGCTCGTGCTGGAGCGCCTTCACCGGCTGTTCGTCATCGTGATCGTGCTTCAGTTGATTCAGGTGTTCAAGCAATACTGGTGGGAAGAGACCTATGCCGTCGTATACGCCTCGGTCGCCGCTCTCGCCGTGATCGATCTGCTCGTCAGCCGCGCTTTTTTCATGCGGCTCGCGCTGCAGCTGGCCGTCGCGATCGCCGCCGTCATGCTGCTGACGCCATTCGAGTGGATGGCCTGGCCCGACGGACTCAGAGGCTGGGCGGCGCTTCGGACGTTCGCCGAGGGGAACGTTCGGCAGCTCCATCCTTACTTCGAGATTGCGGCAGGCGTCATGCTTCTCATTCACTACATGGCTTCTCTCGGGCTCAACAAAATCCGGGCGATCGGCTTCATATTGATGTCGGTCGCGACCATGGCCATTATCGATTCCTTTTTCCCGCTGGAGCTCTGGCAAAATATCGCTTGGGTCGTCGTAGCCGGTCTCGGCTGGCTGGTCGTCCTTCATCTTAGACAGCTCAAGGAGCGGCACTTCGATAGCTGGTCGGCGCTGGCCGAGCGTCCGTTCGATCTGGCGGTGCCGGCGGTCATCGTTATCGGCTTGCTCATGCTGGCCGGCATTGCGGTGCCGCGGGCACCCGTATTGCTGACAGACCCGTATACGCTGTGGATGCAGGCGCAGAACAGGGAGGTGCCTGCATTCTCGGGAGAAGGCGGGTACGTGAGCGACGGCTCGGGCTCGGGCAGATCGTCCAAGTCCGGATACGGACGCAGCGATACGAAGATCGGCGGCGGCTTCGAGTTCGATTATTCGCCCGTCATGACCGTGGATACGAATCAGAAAGCGTATTGGCGCGGCGAGACGAAGGCGGAGTATACAGGGCAAGGGTGGGCGGACCGCAAAGACATGGAGACGACGCCGGCCGCACCGGGAACGCGGGACCTGCCGGCCGACAAGCTGACCGACGGGGATGTCGAGACCAAGCGCGTCACACAGACATTCACGATCCTGCGCAAGGATCGTCTGCCCGTACTGTTCGGCGCGGGGCATATCAACAATCTGACGGCATGGGACGGCGTGAGCGGCAGCGCCAAGCTGACGTGGAACAAGGAAGAGCAGGAGCTGAAGTTCCAGCGTGCCGCCGCGGTCGAGTCCTATACGGTCGAATCGGATATGCTCGTCATCGACGAGAACAAGCTGCGGTCGGCCAAGTCGCACGGCGCGCAGGCGCCGTTCGATCTGGCGCCCTACGAACAGCTGCCCGCCATCCCGGACCGCGTGTCGGAGCTGGCTGCCGGCATCGCGGCGGCGGCTGCGAACGATTACGACAAAGCAAAGGCGCTGGAGAGCTACCTCAGGCTCAACTATCCGTACACGAATACGCCGGACGTGAGCCTGCAGAAAAGCAAGGATATCGCGGATGCATTTCTGTTCGAGATCAAGGAAGGCTATTGCGATTATTATTCCACCGCATTCGTCGTCATGGCGAGGGCTGTCGGCCTGCCGACACGCTGGGTCAAGGGATATGCGACAGGCTCCAACAGGCTGGACGAAGAAGGCTACCGGATGGGCGCCGGCTACGTCCCCGATCCGAGCGGCGCGGGTACGTATACCGTGCGGAACGCGGATGCGCATTCCTGGGCGGAGGTGTACTTCGAAGGCGTCGGCTGGGTCCCGTTCGAGCCGACGGCCGGCTTCTCGGTCCCGCAGCCTACAGTACAAGGCACGCAGCCCGATCTGCCGGATCTGCCGATTCCGTCCGGCGCAGCCGCGCCGGACGAGACGGTTGAATCCGGCCATGCCGGCGGCTGGTCCGCGCTCCCATGGGCGATCGCAGGCGTCGCGCTCGTGCTCGCAGGCGTCGGCGCGCTGCTGATCCGGCGTCGCGCATGGACGGCATCGATGTTCCGGCGCGTCCGCTACCGCGGCCTGGCGCCGAATCAGAAGATCGTGCGCGAGATGGAGCGCCTGCTCGCTTTCCTGAGCCGGCGCGGACTCAGACGCAGCGAGCACGATACGCTGCGGGAGGCGTTCCTCGGCTGGAGCAGCCGCTTCTCCTCGCTGCGTCCCGAATTCGAGGGCGTGCTCTACAAGTTCGAATCCGCCAGATACGGCGGTCAAGCCGCGGACGAAGGCGATCTGGCGCAGTTCAGCGCGATGGCGGACAAGATCCGCAAGTCGCTATAGCTTGACCGACGGGGAACGCGCTTTGCGGCGCGTTCCTTTTGTATCGTCCGGGCGGCCTTCTTGGCAGTGCCGCAACGGACGCCTCGCTGCGGATTGCCGCTTGGACGCGATTTTTTTGCAAGGCAGGTACGGGTGTGGTATATTTTGAACAATCCGATAGAGACTGGAGCTTGCTGCATGTTTGAACGCTTGCTGCCTCACCAACTCGTCAATACCGTCTTCGATATAGATTTGGCGTCGCTTGCGGACATGGGCGTGCGCGGCATTATCACCGACCTGGACAACACGCTCGTCAGCGCCGGCACGGCGCTCGCCACGCCCGAGCTGATCGCTTGGCTGGACAAGGTCAAGTCGCTCGGATTCAAGGTCGTCATTTTATCCAACAACAATCTGACCCGGGTGGCGAAGTTCGCGGAGCCGCTCGGCATCCCGTTCATTCCGGCCGCCCGCAAGCCGTTCACCAAGGCGTTCAGGCAGGCGCTTGCGCAGCTGTCGCTCGCGCCCGAGCAGGCCGTCGTCGTCGGCGACCAGATGATGACCGATGTGCTCGGCGGACGCCGGATGGGACTGCACACGATTCTCGTCACCCCGATCGCCAGAGGCGAGGAAGGCTGGGGCACGAGAATGAACCGCCGCATCGAGAAGATCGCGCTTGCAAGGCTGACCAAGCAGGGCCTATGGCCGAATAAGGAGGACAAGTAGCATTGCCGTTACTTGAGAACAACTGGAAGGACATGAAGTGCGCGGGCTGCGGCGTGGCGCTGCAGATCGACGAACCGGCGCGCCCCGGGTACGTGCCGGAGGCGGCGCGCGAGCGGGAGCCGATCATTTGCCAGCGATGCTTCAGAATCAAGCATTACAACGACGCCTCGTCTGTCGCCATCGACCAGGACGATTTTTTGCGTTTGCTCGGCGGCATCGGGTCGACCAGCAGCCTCGTCGTGCATATCGTCGACCTGTTCGACTTCGAGGGCTCGCTGATCTCGGGACTGCAGCGGTTCGTCGGCAACAATCCGGTGCTGCTCGTCGTGAACAAGATCGACCTGCTGCCCAAGGTGACCAACTGGAACCGGCTGCGCAACTGGGTGCAGAAGCAGGCCAAGGCCGGCGGACTCAAGGTCGCCGACGTCGTCCTGTGCAGCGCGCGCCGCAACATCGGCTTCGACAAGGTCGTCGAAGCGATCGGGGCCATGCGCGGCGACCGGGACGTATATGTCGTCGGCGCGACGAACGTCGGCAAGAGCACGCTCGTCAACCGGCTGATCGCGGACTACAGCGATCTCGCCCGGGAGCTGACGGTATCCCGCTATCCAGGCACGACGCTCGACGCCATCCGGATTCCGCTCGACGACGGGCGCAGCATCATCGACATGCCCGGCATCGTCTACAAATCGCGTTTGTCCGAGATCGTTCCGCGCGACACGCTGCAGGCGCTGCTGCCGGACAAGCCGCTCAAGCCGCTCACCTATCAATTTTACGAGAAGCAGACACTGTTTTTCGGCTCGCTGGCCCGCTTCGACTTTATGGCCGGCGAACGCCAGTCCTTTACCGCCTATTTGGCGGCCGGCATTCCCGTGCACCGCACGAAGCAGGAAAAGGCGGACGAGCTGTATGCCAATCATCGCGGCGAGATGCTGTCCCCGCCTTCCGGCGAGGCGCTCGCAGACATGCCGCCGCTCGTGCGGCACAATATCCGCATCCCGCCCGGCGGACCCAAAGACCTGTTCATATCGGGCCTGGGCTGGATCAAAGCGAACGGCATGACGGGCGCAGTGGTGGACATTTACGCGCCGAAGGGCATCAAGGTGCTGCTAAGAGATTGCATCTTGTAATCGGGAATCGGGAGGATGCCGCAAGCATGAACAGTCATACGGTACTCTACGGCGTCATCGGCGATCCGATCCGCCATTCCAGATCGCCGGTCATGCTGGGCAGGGCGTTCCGCGAGAGCGGCGTGAACGGCGCTTACGGCGCCTTTCACGTAGCGCCCGAACGGCTCGGCGACGCGATCCGCGGCATTCGTGCGCTCGGCTTCAGGGGGCTCAACGTGACGATCCCCCACAAGGTCGAGGTGATGGCTTATCTCGACGAGATCGACGAGAGCGCCGGCGCGATCGGCGCGGTCAACACGATCGTGAACGAGGACGGGCGCCTGATCGGCTACAATACGGACGGTATCGGCTATGTCCGGTCGCTCAAGGAAGAGGCCGAACCCGACCTGACCGGCAAGCGCGTGCTTGTCCTCGGCGCGGGCGGGGCTGCGCGCGGCATCGTATGGGCGCTGCAGCGGGAGCATACGGCCGAGATCTGGCTGGCGAACCGGACGGAGCAGCGGGCCGTCGGGCTGGCCGCCGCGCTCCCGTCGGACGGGCGCCTGAAGGTCCTGCCGTGGCATCTGCTCGCCGAAGCCTGCGGCGAAGCGGACATCGTCATCAACACGACATCCGTCGGGATGGCGCCGCATACCGAGGCGATGCCTGCCGACCCGGCCTGGCTGCGGCCGGGCGCGGTGGCGAGCGATCTGATCTACAATCCGCTGAAGACGGCGTTCCTCGGCGCGGCGGAGCAGCGGGGCTGCCGCATTCACGGCGGGCTCGGCATGTTCGTCTACCAAGGGGCATATGCCTTCGAATATTGGACCGGCCTGCCGGCTCCGGCGCGGGCGATGCGCGAAGAAGTGCTCGCCTCGTTCGCCGGGACGGCGGCCGTCTAGAAGCCTATACATTAGAGAGAGCAGGGAACACGCATGCTGACCGGCAAACAAAAACGATTTTTGCGTTCGGAAGCCCATCACCTGACCCCGATCTTCCAGGTCGGCAAAGGCGGCACGAACGACCATCTCATCCGTCACATCGAGGAAGCGCTCGAGGTGCGCGAATTGATCAAGGTATCGATTCTTAATAATAACGACGACGACCGCTACGAGGTCGCGCGCGAGCTGTCCGAGCGCTCCGGCGCCGAGCTTGTGCAGGTCATCGGCAAGACGATCGTGCTGTACAAGGAATCGCGGGACAACAAGCAGATTCAGCTTCCGTAACAGGGGAGGGCGCGCATGAGACGCATCGGGCTGATGGGGGGCACGTTCGACCCCGTGCATATCGGCCATCTGCTGGCCGCGGAGGCGGCGCGCGAGGCGGCGGAGCTGTCCGAGGTGTGGTTCATTCCGACTTCGGTGCCGGTCCACAAGCCGCAGCCTGGCGCCTCCGGCGCGGATCGGCGGGCGCTCGTCGTGGCGGCGATCGCAGACCACGCGGGTTTCCGGCTCGAGGATATCGAGCTCGACAGGCAAGGCGCCTCCTATACGATCGACACGGTCGTCGAGCTCAGGCGGCGCCATCCGGATGACGCCTTCTACTGGATCGTAGGCGCGGACATGCGGGACGACCTCCCGCGCTGGCGGCGGATCGAGGAGCTGGCCGGACTGGTGACGTTTATCGCGCTTGAGCGTCCTGCGGCCGGCGGCCTCGCCGAAGGCGAGAGGCAGCCGCTGCCTGCGTACCTGCAGGGCCGCATATTGGACGCGCATATGCCGCAGATCGGCATCTCGTCGACGGATATCCGGCGGCGGCGCGCCGAAGGCAGAAGCATCCGCTATATGGTGCCCGAAGCGGTGCGGACGGAGATCGAGAGGAAGGGATTGTATGGACCGCGAGCTGTTGATTGAAGCCGTCAAGCGGCAGATGCCGGAGAAACGGTACAGGCATGTAGCCGGGGTCGTCGACACGGCCTATGTGCTGGCGCAGCGGTTCGGGGGCGATCCGGACAAAGCCTGGCTGGCCGCGCTGCTGCACGACTACGCGAAGGCATGGCCGACGGACCGCATGGAGCGGATCATTCGGGAGCAGGGGCTGCCGGCCGAGCTGCTGGACTACGACAAGGAACTGTGGCACGCCCATGTCGGCGCCTGGGCCGTCCGGGAGGAGCTCGGCATCGAGGACGAGGAAGTGCTGGACGCGGTGCGGTACCATACGTCCGGCCGGGAGCGCATGACGCTGCTGGATCGCATCGTGTGCCTGGCGGACTATATGGAGCCGAGTCGCGAGTTCCCCGGCGTAGCGCGTATTCGCGAGCTGGCCGAGCATCGCCTGAACGAGGCGCTTGTCGCAGGATTCGATTCGACGATCGGATTTCTGATCGAGCGCGGCAAGACGATTTTCCCGCTGACGATATTGGCGCGCAACGATCTGGTGCGAGAGATCGCGGCAGCGGGCAAGGCAAGCGAGAGGTAAAGGGAGGCTGAACCAATGGCAGGATCTGATCAATTGTTGAAGCAAGTCGTGGATGCGGCCGACGACAAAAAAGCAAACGACATCGTCGCGCTCAATCTGCAGCATATATCGCTCGTCGCGGATTACTTCGTAATCTGCCACGGCAACTCGGATACGCAGGTCCAATCGATCGCGACCGAGATCAAGAAGCGTGCGGAGGAAGCCGGCGCACGGGTTCGCATCGAAGGGATGGATACGGCGCGCTGGGTGCTCATCGATATGGGCGACGTGGTGGCGCATGTATTCCACCGCGACGAGCGCGAGTACTATTCGCTGGAGCGTCTGTGGTCCGATGCGAAGGCGGTTGAATTCGCATGACGCTGATCGCCGGCACGACGGCTACACTGTTCGTTCGGCGAGAAGTGCCGCCGTACGGCTGGTTTCTGGCCGAGGACGAGGCGGAGGGAACGCAAGAGGTGCTGTTGCCTTACGGCGAAGCTGCGGGAGGCCGTCCGTCGGTCGGCGATTCCGCGGACGCCTTTCTTTTTCACGACGACAAGGGTCGTATTACGGCGACGACCCGCAAGCCGAAGCTTGAGCTTGGTCAGATGGGACGGCTGGAGATGGCAGACTTCCATCCCCGGTTCGGCTGCTTCCTGGAGCTTGGCATCGGCAGACAGCTGCTGCTGCCGATCAAGGAGCTGCCGGACAGCCGCGACCGCTGGCCCCAGCCCGGCGACGAGCTTCACGTCGTCATGAAGCACGACAAGGAAGGTCGTATGCTGGCCCGGCTCGCCAAGATCGAGGATTACGAGCGTATCGTTTTCCGCGCTCCTTCCTCCTGGCATCACGAACAGCGGGATTGCTGGGTGACCGATATTTACAAAGACGGCGTGTTCGTCCTGGCGGACGGTGGCGTGCTCGGCTACGGCGCGCTCGGCTATATGCCGAACGCCTCGATGGCGCGGCCGCTGCGGCTCGGCGAGAAGGTGCACGCCCGGGTGACGCAAGTGCGCGACGACGGCAGGGTGACGCTGTCCATGCGTCCGGCCAAGGAGGTCGGCCGACTCGAGGATTCGGACCGCATCCTCGCCTTCCTGCAGGGAAGACCGGGCGGCGCGATGCCGTATTCGGACGCGACGCCCGCCGACGTCGTCCAGAAGCGCTTCGGCCTGAGCAAGTCCGCCTTCAAGCGGGCGTTGGGCAAGCTCATGAAAGACCGTCTCGTCGTGCAGGACGGCAACTGGACGAGACTGGCCGGTACGCAGACGGACGGTACGCAAACGGACGGTGCAGGGAAGGATGCCGGGCAGCCTTCCGAGGGCGGGGAGCGTTCTTAGAGGGCGAGCGTTAGCAGGTTAACGGCAATTATGACTACGAGGCGGCCTGACTTATCCGACAGTGGGTGAGCAGCGTCGCCGCCAAGGAGACATCAATGCGCAGCTATCGTGAATTCGCCTCGGTGTACGACAGGCTCATGGAGGATATGCCTTATCCGGAATGGCTCAGCTTCGCCAGAGGGTGCTGGGAACGCTACGGCATGCCCGAGACTGTCGTAGACCTGGGCTGCGGGACGGGCAATATCGCCATTCCGCTGGCCAAGTCCGGATTCCGCATCTTCGGCATCGATCTGTCGGCGGACATGCTGTCCGTCGCCCGTGCCAAGTGGGAGTCGGTGCCGCGGCGCGGCGTCACGCGCGCCACGGGCAGCGAAGAGGGCAGCATCCGCTGGCTCCAGCAGGATATGCGAGATTGGGAGATTCCCGAGCCGATCGATTGCGTCCTGTCGTTCTGCGACAGCTTGAACTACCTGACGGAGCCCGAAGATGTGACCGCCGCGTTCAAGCATACATACGCGGGGCTTCGGCCCGGCGGCCTGTTCGTGTTCGACGTGCACGCGCCCTCGCAGCTCGCTCGCTACGGGGAGGAGCAGCCGTTTGTGCTGGACGACAAGGACATTGCCTATCTATGGACTTGCGATTATGATGCCGAGCGTCGCGAGGTGGAGCACGAGCTGACCTTTTTCGTGCGGGAGGATGGCGGCTCGGGCTTGTACCGGCGCTTCGAGGAGGGCCATGTGCAGCGCGCTTACGAGCCCGACTGGCTGGCGGATCAGCTATCCGAGGCCGGCTTCGAGCTGCTGGATCGATGCGCCGACTTTTCCTGGCACGCGCCGACGGCGGCCAGCGAGCGGCTGTTCTTCGTCGCGCGGCGTCCCGCGTAGCCATCGCCTCTCGTAGTGCAGGCGATGCGCCCTTCGGCGCGTCCGAGCGCATCATCGCCTCTCGTAGTGAAGGCGATGCGCCTGTCGGCGCGTCCCGCGTAGCCATCGCCTCTCGTAGTGAAGGCGATGCGCCTGTCGGCGCGTCCGAGCGCATCATCGCCTCTCGTAGTGCAGGCGATGCACTCGTCGGCGCGTCCGGGCGCATCATCGCCTCTCGTAGTGAAGGCGATGCGCCTGTCGGCGCGTCCGAGCGCATCATCGCCTCTCGTAGTGCAGGCGATGCGCCTGTCGGCGCATCCGAGCGCATCATCGCCTCTCGTAGTACAGGCGATGCGCCCGTCGGCGCGTCCGAGCGCATCATCGCCTCTCGTAGTACAGGCGATGCGCCCATCGGCGCGTCCGAGCGCATCATCGCCTCTCGTAGTGCAGGCGATGCGCCCATCGGCGCGTCCGAGCGCATCATCGCCTCTCGTAGTGAAGGCGATGCGCCTGTCGGCGTGTCCCGCGTAGCCATCGCCTCTCGTAGTGCAGGCGATGCGCCCATCGGCGCGTCCGAGCGCATCATCGCCTCTCGTAGTGCAGGCGATGCGCCTGTCGGCGCGTCCGAGCGCATCATCGCCTCTTGTAGTGCAGGCGATGCGCCTGCGAACTCACCCGAGCGCATCATCGCCCCACGCACAGAAAAGAGCGGTCGCCCGAATCATGATGACTCGGGCGACCGCTCTTTTGCTTGTTTCAGCCTTTCGCTTTCGCTTTTTCCGCCAGATGCCGCCGTCCCGGCCAGAACGACCAATCGCCCAGCAGCGCCGTGATGGCCGGCACGAGGAACGGCCGCACGAGAAACGTATCCAGCAGTACGCCGATCGCGGTGATGACGCCGAATTGGACGAGCACCTGAATCGGCAGCGTCGCCAGCACGGCGAATGTGCCGGCCAGGATGAGCCCCGCCGACGCGATGACGCCGCCCGTCTCGCCCACGCCCTCGCGGATTGCCTCGCGCAGCGGCATTTCCTTGCGTTTGCGCCAGATGCTCGAGATCATGAAGATATTGTAGTCCTCCCCGAGCGCCACGAGGAAGACGAACGAATACAGCGGGATCGCTCCCTGTATCGCATCCGCGCCGAATAGATAATGAATGACCAGCCAGCCGAGTCCGAGCGCCGAGAAATACGACAGAATGACGGTTCCGACGAGATAGACCATAGCGGTGATGGAGCGCAAGTAGACGAGGAGCAGCAGCGCGATCAGACAGATGACGACAGGCAGGATCAGCCGCGTATCCCGCTCGCCCGTCCGCTTCGTATCGTATTGTTCGGCAGTCTGGCCGGAGATCCACACGTGGTCGGCTGCCTGCGCGTCGCCCGCTGCTGCGAGCGCCTTGCCGGCGGCTTCGCGCAGGTCGGGAATATGGCCGAGCGCCTCCAGAGAGTACGGATTGACGGCCAGCTCTACATCGTACGCGACGATATGCGGATCGCGCTGTCCGGCGGCAGGCTCGGAGACGCGACTGACGTACGGCAGCGCGGACAGCTCGGCGCCAAGCTGCGTATCGCGGCCGCCCGTATCGACGATGACCTTGACCGGCGCGAGCTCTCCCTCGGAAAATTGAGAGCCGATCAGCGCATAGCCTTCGCGCGACTCCATACTGGACGGAAACGAAGAGAGGATGTCGTACGTGAACTTGATCTGGCTCGACACGCCCGCCAGCATCGCGAGGCAAACGATCGAAGCGACGGCGATCCAGCCCGGCCGCTTCACGACAAGACTGCCTGTACGATAGCGGGGAGGCGCCTCGGGGCGGGGAGGCTGCTTGCCGCGCTTTGCTGCCCGAGCTTCGCGCATATGCTGCGTGCGCGGCACGAACGGCCAGAAGGAGGCGCGTCCGATGATGGACAGCAGCGCGGGCACGAGGGTCAGGCTGGCGACGCTCATGATCAGGATCGCGATGCTGAACGGCGCGGCGAATCGCTTGTATGCGCCGTATTCCGCGAGCAGCAGCGTGAGCAGGGCGATGACGACGGTGATGCCGCTCATCGCGACCGCACCCGAGGCGTCCGTCAGCGCAGTGCGCAGCGCTTTGCTTTTATCGGGCTCGTGCTTCAGCAGCTGCCGGAACCGCGAGATCAGGAACAGGCAGTAATCCGTCCCCGCTCCGAACAGCAGCACCGTCATGATGGAGATGCCCTGCGAATCGACAGTGATCCAGCCCTCGCGGGCCATCCAGCCTAGCAGCGGGCTGATGACGCCGTAGGCGAAGCCGACGCCGACGAGCGGGATGAGAGCGAGGATCGGCGAACGGTAGATGAGGAGCAGCAGGACGAGCACGAGCAACACGGTGCCCATCAGCAGCGCGAAGTCGGCGTTCTCGAACAGGCCAGTCGCGTCGATCTGGATGCCGACAGGCCCGGTGACGCGTGCGCTGAGCGTTCCTTCCTTTTCCGTATCCGCTTCGAACGGATCGGCGTTCAGCAGTGCGCCGGCCTGTGACTTGAGCGCTGTGACACCTGTCTTCAACTGATCCGTATCCGCATTTTTGTCGAAAAAAACGGGCGTCACGAGTGTGCTGCCGTCCTCGGACAGCTCGGCCTTGAGCGCTGCCGCGGGCATCCGGTGGAACGGGGGGATCGACGTCTGATAAGGTACCGGCGCGTCAGACCACTTGCCGGCCAGTTCGCGGATGACTGCAAGGTCTTCGTCCGTGAGACCGCCGGGCTTGTGCCAGACGATCAGCGCGGGGATGTCCGCGCCGTTGCCGAACTCCCGCTCCGCGACGGCTTCGGCCTGAACGGATGGCCGGCTGTCCGACAGATTGGGCGCGTTGTTCGTCTCGTGCTTGCCGACCTGCGGCAGCAGCATGCTGAGCAGCATGGCTGCGACGATCCATGCCGCCAGCGTCACCCATCGGCCGACAGGTCCTGTTATGCCTTTCCCATACCCGCGATGCTCCCTCACGATTGTTCCCTCCAGTGATTCGATTACGTTATAATAATAGGTATTGCAACAGCTCCTATTAATTATATATACCGGAAGGTTAATAATGCAACAATTACGAAGGGAAGGCATCGGCACAGTGAAACGACAACAGACAGGCCGCACTCCCGGTCGGCCCAAAGGAAACACGGACAGCCGCTCGGTGCTGCTGAACGCAGCCTCGGCGCTATTTATGGCATACGGCTACGAACCTGTCTCCCTCAATCAAATCGCAGAAAAAGCCGGCGTCACAAAGGCGTCCATATACTATTATTTTAACGGCAAGTCGGATCTCTTCACGGCCTCCGTGACCGAGATGATGGGGCGCATCGCCATGTACACGCGCCAGCTGCTCGCACAGGGCGGCACGCTGCGCGAACGACTGGTCAAGGTGGCCGAAGCCAAAATCGCGGTCAACCATGTCGAATTCGAGACGATGATGCGGGAAGCGATCCATTCGCTGTCCGAGGCGCAGCGCCTTCAGATTCGGGAAGCCGAACACGACATCCACCGGGTGCTTGCCGAATACTTCGCCGTCGCCGCTGAGGCGGGGGAGATGCGGAGCGGAGAAGATCCGCTGCTGCTGGCGCACGCCTTTTCCTCGCTGCTCATGGTCGGCGGCCGGGATACGTCCCTGGCGCCGGACGCACAGCAGAGCGGCTTGGCGGAGCGTATCGTGAATCTGTTCTGGCGGGGCGCGGGACCGCACGCTTGACATGAATTGACGAGAACCGCTATAATCGAGGCATTAACGGCTATGAAGAGGAACAGTAATCGCGCAGCGTCACCCAGAGAACCGGCGGTAGGTGCAAGCCGGCTGGCGCCAGCGACGAACTCGCCTTGGAGCCCCGCGCACAATCCTTGACCGGTTCCGGATTGGGATCTCAGGCAAGCGCGGCGTATCCCTCCGCGTTAAGGAGGAAGAGTGGACGTCATGCCCAAGCAGGGCTGCGTCAACTAGGGTGGTACCGCGAGTTTAACCTCTCGTCCCTAGCGTGTTTTCGCTGGGGCGGGAGGTTTTTTGGTTTTTAATCGAGCAGTCAGACGGAAGGGGCAGCATCATCCATGGCACAAGACAACCAACAACCCGGCTACAAGCCGCAAGCGATCGAGCCCAAGTGGCAGCGCTACTGGGACGAGAACAAGACGTTCCGCACGACGGAGGACGCAGGCAAGGAGAAGTTCTACGCGCTCGACATGTTCCCGTATCCGTCTGGCGCGGGTCTGCACGTAGGACATCCCGAAGGATACACGGCGACCGATATCGTCAGCCGGTACAAGCGGATGCGCGGCTACAACGTGCTGCATCCGATGGGCTGGGACGCCTTCGGCCTGCCGGCCGAACAATACGCATTGCAGACTGGCCGCCATCCGCGCGAGATCACGGTGGAGAATATCGACAACTTCCGCCGCCAGATCAAGTCGCTGGGCTTCTCCTACGACTGGGAACGCGAATTCAGCACGACTGATCCTGATTACTACAAGTGGACCCAGTGGATATTTATCCAGCTTTACAAAAAGGGACTTGCCTACGTTGCCGAAGTGCCCGTCAACTGGTGTCCGGCGCTGGGCACGGTGCTGGCGAACGAAGAGGTCATCAACGGCCTGAGCGAGCGCGGCAATCATCCCGTCATCCGCAAGCCGATGCGCCAGTGGATGCTCAAGATTACCGAGTACGCGGAGCGCCTGCTCGAGGATCTCGAGGAGCTGGACTGGTCGGAGAGCATCAAGGACATGCAGCGCAACTGGATCGGCAAGTCGACCGGCGCCGAGGTGACGTTCGACATCGACGGCCATCCGGGGGCGGCGCTGACTGTGTTCACGACCCGGCCGGATACGCTGTTCGGCGCGACGTATTGCGTGCTCGCTCCCGAGCACGAGCTGGTGTCCGTCATCGCGACCGCCGCGCAGCAGGCCGATGTAGAAGCCTATGTCGAGCAGGCGGCGCGCAAGAGCGATCTCGAGCGGACCGACTTGGCCAAGGACAAGACGGGCGTCTTCACCGGCGCGCATGCCGTCAACCCGGTGAACGGGCAGCTCGTGCCGATCTGGATCGCCGACTACGTGCTGGGCGGCTACGGCACCGGCGCGATTATGGCCGTTCCGGGACATGACGAGCGGGATTGGGAATTTGCCAAAAAGTTCGGCCTGCCGATCGTCGAAGTCGTCAGCGGCGGCAACGTCGACGAAGCGGCGCATACGGGCGAGGGCGAGCATGTGAACTCGGGTTTCCTGAACGGCCTGTCCACGCCGGACGCGATCGCGAAGGCGATCTCCTGGCTGGAGGAGCAGGGCAAGGGCCGCGGCAAGGTGACGTACCGCCTGCGCGACTGGCTGTTCAGCCGCCAGCGCTATTGGGGCGAGCCGATCCCGGTGCTGCACTTCGAGGACGGCAGCATGGAGACGGTGCCCGAGGACCAGCTGCCGCTCTTGCTGCCCGATGTCGAATCGATCACGCCTTCGGGCACGGGCGAGTCGCCGCTGGCGACCGTGGACGAATGGGTGAACGTGACGCTGCCTGACGGCAGGCGCGCCCGCCGCGAGACGAACACGATGCCGCAATGGGCGGGCAGCTGCTGGTATTACCTGCGGTTCATCGATCCCAAGAACGCGGACGCGATCTGCGATCCGGCCAAGCAGCGCGAATGGCTGCCGGTCGACCTGTACATCGGCGGCGCGGAGCATGCCGTGCTTCATCTGCTGTATGCGCGCTTCTGGCACAAGGTGCTGTACGATCTGGGCGTCGTCGCGACGAAGGAGCCGTTCCACAAGCTCGTCAACCAGGGCATGATCCTCGGCACCAACGGCGAGAAGATGTCCAAGTCGCGCGGCAACGTCATCAACCCCGACGACATCGTCGGCGAGTTCGGCGCCGATACGCTGCGCGTGTACGAGATGTTCATGGGGCCGCTCGAGGCGACCAAGCCTTGGAATACGAACGGTGTCGAAGGCATCTACCGCTTCCTCGGACGCGTGTGGCGCCTGTTCGTCGGGGAGAACGGCGAGCTGAGCGAGAAGATCAAGGATGTCGCGGGCGAGGAGACGTTCCGCAAGACGTGGCACCGCTCGGTCAAGAAGATTACCGAGGACTACGAAGCGCTGCGCTTCAATACGGCGATCAGCCAGCTCATGATTTTCGTGAACGAGGCGTACAAGGCGGAGGAGCTGCCGAAGAAGGCGCTTGAGCATTTCGTGCAGATGCTGTCCCCGATTGCCCCGCACATCGCCGAAGAGCTGTGGGAGCGGATCGGTCACGCGGAGAGCGTCACCTATGCGGCGTGGCCGTCGTACGATCCGGCGTTGACGGTGGACGCCGAGGTCGAGATCGCCGTCCAGGTCAACGGCAAGATCGTGGACCGCGTGTTCGTCGCGGCAGATCTCGAGGGAGAGGCGCTGCAGGATGCGGCGCTCGCGCTCGACAAGGTCAAGGCCGTCACGGACGGCAAGACGGTGCGCAAGATTATTGCGGTCAAGGGCAAGCTCGTCAACATCGTAGCGAACTGACTTCACGAGAAGGGCGGCCCGCAATATCGGGGCCGCCCTCTTCGTTGTCGCCGATCGGCAGAATGGACGTCATCGGGCGCTACTCGGTCCAGAAAGACTGCTCGGACAGCGAAGCTTCGACCTTTGCCAAATCCTCCGCGAATTTGTCGTGCGTCTTTCTGAGCACTCTGCGGAAGGCGTCCCGGGTCGAGTCGCGCAGCTCCTCGATCGCGACCGCCGTGATGCCGCCGGGCACGCATACGCGCTCCTGCAGCTCACGCATCGTGCAGCCCTGCTCGAGCAGCCGCGCCGTGCCCAGCAGCATCTCGGCGCCGAGCCTGGCCGCGATGTCCGGGGCCATGCCTGCATACTCGACGGTCGCGTCGACGAATTGCTCCAGCAGGTATGCCATGAAGGCAGGCCCGCAGCTTGACAGATCCGAAGCGGCGCGGACGCTGCTTTCGGGTATCTCGATCGGCTCGCTGATTTTTCCGAACAGGGAGACCAGCTGCCTTTTGTCCGCCGGCTCCAGGCGGGAGCCGTACATGAACAGCGAAGCCCCGCTGGCCGCGCCGTTGACGATGCTTGGGATGATCTTGACGACCTTGCAGGGCAAGAGCCGTTCGAGCTGCTCAAGCGTGACCGGACTCGTGATCGAGATCAGCAGTTGGTCGGGCCGGAGCGCGCTCCGGATCTCCCCGATGACCTGTCTATAGTCAAGGGGCTTTACGCAGAGGAAGATAAGGTCCGCGTCCTGGACGGCTGCCAGGTTCGTCGAGCCGATCCGCAGACCGGGGAATTGCCGCGCCAGACGTTCCGCCTTGGAGGAGGTGCGGGTCGCGATCGTGACATCCGCCGGCTCAAAAGCCCGGGCGCGCAGCAATGCTCCCGCCAGCAGACCGCCCATGCTTCCTGCGCCGATGAAGCCGATCTTCATCTGAGATCCTCCTCCCGCAATGGGCATTTTTCATAACTGCTTTTCATTGTATGTCGGAGGGTTTGGCCGACATGACTCGATTTATTGCGCGGCTGCAATATAAATGGAACAGGATGTAAACCGGAGCGTCGGGAGGCGAAGCGAACATGAGAACAGGAATGGCCGGCGGCGGTATGCGAAGCCGCGCAGCCGTGCTGGCGGGCGCGGCGGCAGCCGTCCTGCTGGCATGGGGATGGATGAAGCCGGCGGACGGAGAGGTGCCGGGCTGGCAGCCGGTCAACCAGCCGCTCGCGGCTGCGGTCGCCGCGGTGGCCGCGCCGGCGGCAGCCGAAGCAGGCGTGTCCGTGACGGTGCCCGCAGCGGCCGGCGCTGACAAGGCGCCGGCCGGCTCCGCCAATCCGGCGGCATCGGATGAAGCGGCGCCCAAGGCGGATTCGCCGCCTCCGGTCCCGCCGGCGGCAGCGGCCGGACAAGCGCAGGCGCCGAGCGCGGCGGCCGCCCCATCGTCCGCGGCGGCGCCGGGCGTCCAGGCGGCCTCGGGCCTGCTTGATATCAATACGGCTACCGCGGCGGAGCTGGATGAGCTGCCGGGTATCGGCGCGGCCAAGGCGGCCGCCATCATCGCGTACCGGGAGGCGCACGGACGCTTCGGCTCGGCGGAGGAGCTGAAGCGCGTCAAGGGAATCGGAGACAAGCTGCTGGACAAGCTCCGGCCGCTGGTGACGGCAGGCTGAAGAAGCATAGCCGTCCGCATTCAACCGAACGCATACATTAGGAGGCTGGAGCAACATGACGGTTGCGGTTCGCAAAGACTGGGATACATACTTTATGGATATTGCCTTCATGGCATCCACGCGTTCGCGGTGCCCGAGGAGACATGTCGGCGCCGTGCTCGTACAAGGCAAGAAGCTGCTGGGCACAGCTTACAACGGCGCGCCTATGGGCGTGCCGGACTGTTCGGAGGCCGGCTGCATGATCGTGGAGGAATATGTGCCGGCGCCCGAAGGACCCGCGTCCGATATGATCCGCAAGGAGCGCTGCATCCGCACGATTCATGCGGAGCAGAATCTGCTGCTGTTCACCGACCGGACGGACCGGGAAGGCTCGACCGTCTACGTCACCGATCAGCCGTGCTGGACCTGCGCCAACATGCTCGCCAACAGCGGCATCGTGGAGATTGTCTACCATCGCGTTTACCCCAAGGACTACGACAAAGTATCCGCGCTGATGGCGGAGCGGACCATCACGTTTCGAACGATTCCGGGCTATGTGCCGCCCCAGGACACCGAAGTGAAGGATGCCGACTGACCGGACGATGAGATTGGACCGGCGGAGTGACCGGCCGAACGGCGATATCTAATATACGGCTCCTGTGCCGAGACAAGGGAAGAACCCTGCCGAATAAGCAAGGGTTCTTTTTGTGTTGAACATTCATGGAGAGGGGCGTGTCCCATGGACCGCAGGCCGCTTGTAGCTGTCGCCGGATTCTGGATCGCAGGCAGCGGGATTTTGTCCGTTCGCCAAGGCTGTGCAGCGCTCCTCATTTACATCGGACTGATGATGGCGCTGGCGGCATTTGTCCTGCTGCGGCGCATCCGGATCAGTACGGGAGGGCTATGTCTGATCGCCCTGCTGCTGTCCGCGGGCCTGCGGCTGTGGTCCGACGCGAACGGCGAGTCCGTCATAACGGCTGCGTTCGACGCGCCGGACGGACGGATCGTGCAGGTATCCGGCAGGCTGCTGGAGCCGGCCGCGATCGACGGCGACACAGTGACATTCCCGCTGCGCGCGCGGACAATCGCCGCCGCAGACACAGGGGAGACCCGGCATCCGGACGAAAAGCTGCTCGTTCGCATCCGGCTGGGCGCCGAGGAAGAGCTGGAGGAGGCTAGGCGGTGGAAGCGGGGTTCGGCCGTCGAGATCGGCGGCGAGCTGCGGCTGCCTGCCGATGCCGGCAACTTCGGCGGCTTCGACTACCGGCGGTATTTGCGCGGGCAGAACATTCATTGGACGGTGGCTGCCAAGGGAGCCGCCGCGGTGCGTCTCCTGGGCGAAGCCGCGCCGCCGCCGACGCGGGTATTGCGATGGTTCGACGATACGCGCGCCGCGATCGGCCGCTTGTCGGACCGGCTGTACGGCGCGAAGGACAGCGGATATATGAAAGGATTGGTGGCGGGAATCACGGACGACATCGATCCCGGGCAGTATGACGACTTCTCGCGGCTCGGCTTGACGCATGTGCTGGCGATCTCGGGTTTGCATGTGGCCGTCGTCGTCTACCTGCTGCTGCTCCTGGGCAGGGCGCTGCGCTGGACCCGGGAGCGCTCCTGCGCGTTCGCGGCGGCGGCCATGCCAGTGTATATGCTGCTGACGGGCGCTTCACCGTCCGCCGTCCGCGCCTGCCTCATGTCGATGATCGCGCTGTGGCTCGCCAGGCAAGGCAGGCTGAAGGACGGGCTGCACCTGCTGTCCGCCGCCGCGCTCATCATGGTCATATGGCGGCCGAATGTCGTGGAGGACGTCAGCTTCCAGCTGTCCTTTATCGTGACGGCGGGGCTGCTTCTGTATGTGCCGGTCATGACGGAGCTGCTGTCCCGCCGCATCCGCTCCACCGTGCTCCGTTCGTCGCTCTCCGTCGCGCTGACCGCCCAGCTCTTTTCCTTTCCCGTCACCGCTTATTACTTTCATCAGCTTCACCTGCTGTCCCTGCTTGCGAACCTTGTCCTCGTGCCCTTTATCAGCTTCGTCGTCCTGCCGCTCGGCATGGCCGCGCTCGCGCTCGGGGCCGTCTGGCTGCCGCTCGGGGCTGTGCCGGCCAAGCTGGCCGCGCTCTGCAATGTCGCGACCGATGTGGCGACGGACCGGCTCGGCCGGTTCAAGGCGCTCGCCACCGTGTGGCAGCAGCCGTCATTGCTGTGGGTGCTCGGCTTTTATGCGCTGCTGCTGGCGACGCTAACCTATGCCGGCCGGGTCATGCGCGCCGGCGCAGAGCAAGCCGCGCTGGCGCAGGCCGCTGCGCTGCAGCGCGCCGCGGCGGATCCGTTCGATCCGGCGCGCAGGGCGTCGCTCGTGCCCGCCTATGCGCATTCGCCGCCATCCGACGGCGCGCTGACCGGCCCGCTCGGCGCGGGCGATCGCGCCGCGCATCCGGTCTCCGGCCGCCTCGGGAGACCGGGTTCCCCGGAGCGCTCCCCGCAGCGCCGCCGCCGCTTGCTTCGCCGGCCTGCCGTCATTTTCCTCGCGTTCGCCTGGGCCGGCATGCTGCTCTCGGAGGCGCCGCAGGTTCGACACGGCCGGACCGCCTCCGTATCTTTTCTCGACGTAGGCCAAGGCGACAGCATCCTGATTCGGACCGGAGGGGGCAAGCGCCTGCTCGTCGATGCGGGAGGGACCGTCGAGTTCGGCTCGGCGAAGGCGAAGGAGAAGGACAAGTGGCGCCAGCGCAAGGACCCCTACGAGGTCGGTCGCAAAACGCTCGTACCGCTGCTGAAGCAAAGGGGAATTCGCCGCCTCGACGCACTCGTGCTCACGCATCTGGACGCGGATCATATCGGGGGCGCGCTTGCCGTCGTTCGCGAGCTGCAGGTCGGCCGCATCTTTTTTAACGGCACGATCAAACCCGATCAGACTGTCATTCGTCTATTTGATGAAGCGCAGCAAGCGGGCATCCCGTTCTATGCGATTCAAGCCGGGATGAGCTGGGAGCCGGACCGGTCGGTCTCGATCGAAGCGTTGTATCCGATGGCCGCAGGCGGCGGGGAGCGCATCCCGGTCGTTGACGAACAGAACGACATCAGCATCGTGCTGCGATTGAAGCTGTACGGCCGCCTGTTCATGCTGTCCGGCGATCTGGAGGCAGCGGGCGAATCGGCGGTGCTGGCGGCGCTGCGCGACCGGGGCGGACAGCCCCAGGCCGTCGATGTGCTCAAGGCCGGACATCATGGGAGCAAGACGTCCACGACCGTGCCCTGGCTCGCGTGGTGGCACCCTGCCGAGGTCGTCGTGTCGGTCGGCAAAAACAATATGTACGGCCATCCGAATGCCGGCGTCGTGGCGCGCATTGCCGAGTCGGGCGCGAAGCTCGCCCGCACCGACATGCAAGGGGAGATCGAATATCGCATCCGCCCGGACGGCCGCATGTCACGGCGCACGAGAAGGGAATAAGGACAAAAGGGATCGCTTGTGATAGACTGGACGGGGTGTGCTTGCACATCCCCCACAACTTTTTATCGGAGAGCGGAGTATAACTTCAAAGTATGAAGCGCGCTGTCGGATATCCGCCGACCGATCTCCAACCGACGATGTTTTCCCCGCCAAGAATCCGGTCTGTTTCGGAGACTGGCCCGTAGTGCGGGGCTCTTTTATTTTCTATATTATACCTTGCGTTTTTTGCAACCTTTTGGCGCACGGCTGCGTCAGAGGTGATGCGAGAGAAGGAGGATCTCCCGTGGTGGAGCCGGAATTGATCAAAGCTGCGCAGGCCGGCGATCGGGAAGCGCTCGTCACATTGCTTCGCGATATCGAACACCAGGTTTACCGTACGGCCTACTACTTGCTGAACCATGAGCAGGACGCGATGGACGCCGCGCAGGAAGCTTTGATCCGCGTGTATACGAAGATCAACACCTACGAGGAGAAGGCGCAGTTCCGCACCTGGGTGCAGCGTATCGTCACCAATATTTGCATAGACAAGTTTCGTCGCAAACGTCCTTCCGTTTCGATCGACGAACATGAGATGGTATTTCAAGCCCATGAGGATGTTGAGGCCGAAGTGATGAGCGGCTATGCTTCCGAGGATATTCGCGAAGCGATCGGCAAGCTTCCGGAGCATCATCGCACCGTCGTCGTGCTCCGCTATTTGCAGGATTTCTCCTACAACGAGATCGCCGATTCGCTTAACTTGCCCCTGAATACGGTCAAGTCATACTTATTCCGCGCCCGGCAGCAACTACAGACATTACTTCATGAATATCGGAAAGGGGGTGTCCGGGGATGAATCGCGAGGAGGGGATGGAGCTTGTGCAGCGTTCGATCGACGGCGATCTGAATGAAGAAGAGACCTCGCGTCTGCAAGCTTACTTGTTGAAATACCCGGAATGCGCGGCATTCAAGGAGAAGCTGACCCGGCTCTCCGAAGAGCTCACCCAACTGCCGCATGTCGCACCCCGCTACAGCCTGGTAGACGCGATCTTGCCGCAGCTCGATCGCATTGTGCCGGAGCCTGCGCCGGGCTCGGCCGAAGCGGCGGCCTCCGAGTCGCCGTACGAGCCGCGGGCTCGCCGCAGCGGCGAACGCAGGACGGGGTACCGCCGCTTGGGGGCCGTCGTCGCGGCAGGCGTCGTCGCAGCCGTATTGATCATCGCCCAGCCGTTCTCGTTGCCGAAGTCGGATCAGGACAAGTCCGCGTCGATGGCGGAGACGATGAACCAATCCGCGCCGGCCGGCGCAGAGGCATCGTCCGGCGCCGCAAGCGGGCAGCGCGCGACTACGGATCAAGCTATGCGCATGGAAATATCGGATGTTGCGGGCGCCGAAGCAGGGCAGGGCGCTGCCAAGGATGCGCCGACAGCCAAGGCTTCGGGCGGCTCGAACGGCGGCGGCGCCGGCAGCAAGCCGTCCGCGAACGACAGCGCATCTGAGAGGCTCGACCTGCAGGCGCCGGTAACCAAGTTTACGAAGTCGACATCAGCCGCAGGCGAGGCACCTTCGCCGAGCGCCGCCACGAATAGCGCCGAGGGCGGCAGCAGCAGCGGCAGCAGCCAGGGCCATCAGGGATTCGCGCCGCCTGCCGTCGCCGCAAATCCGGATCCGGCGGCGACGAACGATCCGTCGGCGGACGGTCCGGTCGTCACCGAAGGGACGACGATTACCGGCGTGCCCGATATGACCCTCTCCAGCTCGTTGGCCGAATCTTCCTGGCCGTCTCCGGACGGCTCGCTGACTGCGTTGGCGGTGGACGGCGGCATCCGCATCGTACAGACCGACGGAACGAAGACGGTGTTCGAGAGCGGGAGCCGCGAAGGCTCGATCTCGGACGTAACCTGGGGACAGAACGGACAGGACCTGTATTATACGTGGACGGACGCTTCGGGCAAGTCGACCGACTTGCGGTGGAGCGCCGCGGACAATCGGGAATATACGCGCTGAGCGGCTGTCACCAATCGTGCGTCTCCTGCGTATATTGTGTTATCAGTCACCGAGCGCCCCCTGGAGGCGCGGTCACGATCGTTCGCGCAGGTACCATGGGCCTGCCCGTCGAACGTTGACATAGATTCCAAGGACAAAGAGATCGCGCTTGCCATTAACGGGCGCGGTCTCTTTGCTGTATAATGGGGAGCGAGGTGGTCGGATTGGAAGCCAAACAAGTTTTCCGCGAAATACGCGAGGGACAGGTGCGTCCCGTCTACATATGCTTCGGCACGGAGAGCTACCGGATGAACGACTTCGCCGAGCGGCTCGCCGCGGCCGTGGCGGAGCCCGAGCACAGAGACATGGCGATCGTGCGCTTCGATACGGCGGAGCATTCGCTCGACGTCATCCTCGAGGAAGCGGAGACGATGCCGTTCCTCGTGCCGAGCAAGCTGATCCTCGTCCGGGACAGCGTCGTGTTCGGCTCGGCCAAGGAATCGGCCAAGGTCGAGCACCGGACCGAGCGGCTGCTCGAATATATGCGCAGGCCGTTCGAGACGACGGTGCTCGTGTTCATGGTGCCGCTGGACAAGCTCGACGAGCGCAAGAAGACGTCCAAAGCCGCCAAGCAGGACGGCATCGTCGTGAGCTTCGCGCCGCTCGGGCCGGACGAGCTGCTGCAATGGATCGCGGGCCGGGCGGCCAAGCAGGGCCGTACGCTCGAACGGGCGGCCGCCGAGGAGCTGATCCGGCGCGCAGGCACGGAGATGGGCGCGCTGTCCGCGGAGACGGACAAGCTGTGCCTGCATGCGGGCGAGGGCGGCACGGTGACGGCCGCTGCCGTGGCGGAGCTGGTGCCGGCGGGCGTGGAGCAGAGCGTGTTCAAGCTGACGGAGGAGATCGCCGCGCTCCGCACCGACAAGGCGATCGCGCTGTATCATGATCTGCTCAGAAGGCGCGAGGAGCCGATCAAGCTGACGGCGCTGCTCGTCAGGCAGTTCCGCAGCATGCTCTACGTCAAGGAGCTGGGCAAGCAGGGCTATTCGCCGCAGCAGATGGCGGGGCAGCTCGGCATGCATCCGTACGGCGTCAAGGTGACGGCGGAGCAGGCGCGGGCGTTCACCATCGAGCGGCTGACCGCCTTGCTCGGCGGTCTGGCCGAGCTGGACTACGAGATGAAGACGGGCCGCATCGACAAGACGCTCGGCCTGGAGCTGTGGCTGATGCGCACCGGGTCGGGCGCGGGGATGAAGGCCGCGACGGGCGTAGGCGGCTAGTGTCCGCTGCGAAATGAAAAGCAAGCTGTCTGTACATTGAACGCCGCTCCGCCCTCTGCGCGGGAGCGGCGTTCATGCTGTTTAAGCGAGCGCCCGCCGGAATTCCGCCGTCAGCAGCGGCACGATCTCGAACAGGTCGCCGACGATGCCGTAGTCGGCCAGCTGGAAGATCGGGGCCTCCGGGTCCTTGTTGATCGCGACGATGATCCGCGAGCCGCTCATGCCGGCCACATGCTGGATCGCGCCGCTGATGCCGCAGGCGATATACAGCTCGGGCGTGACGACCTTGCCCGTCTGGCCGATCTGCCTGTCGTAGCCGCAGTAGCCGGCATCGCAGGCGCCGCGCGACGCGCCGACGGCGCCGCCGAGCAGCGCGGCCAGCTCCTCGAGCGGCCCGAAGCCCTCGGCGCTCTTGACCCCCCGACCGCCGGAGACGACGATCCTGGCCTCCGTCAGGTCGATGCTGCCGGTAGCTTTGCGGACGACGTCGCGGACGACCGTCCGCAGCATCCCGGCCGGCTCAGCGGCATGCCTGACGATCTCGGCGGCCGCGCCGCCCGCGCTTGGCGCCGCTGCCGGTATGTTGTTCGGCCGCACGGTCACGACCCACGGATACGAGCGGAAAGCTTTGCGCTCGAACGCCTTGCCCGCATAGATCGGCCGCACATACACGACCCGGTCGCCCTCGCGCTCGATGGCGGTCACGTCGGACAGCTGCCCGGCCCCCATGCGCGCGGCCAGCGCCGGCGCGAGATCGCGCCCGATCGCCGTATGGCCGAGGAACAGGCCGTCCGGCTGCAGCGTTTCGAGCAGCGGGGCGAGCGCCTGCACATAGGCTTCGGGATTGTAGCGATCGAGCGCTTCGCCTGCCAGCACATGCACCTTGGCCAGCGGATAGGCGGCCAGCTCGGCCGCCAGGCCGTCCAGTCCGTCGTCCGGGCCGCCGATGAGGACGGCTTGCAGCGTGTCCCCTTCGCAGGCGCTGTCAGCGGCCGCCCGGAGCGCCTCCAGGGCGACCTGTCTCAGCTTGCCGTCGCGGTGCTCCGCAATAACGATGTACGTCCTGCTCATCCGGTTTTCCTCCTCCTTCGAATCGGCTGGATCAGCGCAAGCCCGACACGCCGCGCAGTATAGCCGCCAGCGCGGCGGCCTGCTCCGCCGGACTTCCCTTCAACACAAGCCCTGCCTCCCGCGGCTGCGGCAGCGACAGCGAGATCCGCTCGGTCCGCGCTTCGAGCCGGCCGTCTTCGATGTTCAGATCGTCCAGCGTCAGCTGTGCGAGCGGCTTCTTCTTCGCTCGCATGATGCCCGGCAGCGACGGGTAGCGCGGCTCGTTCAGCCCCTGCTGGGCGGTGAACAGCGCAGGCAGCGACACTTCGATCCGCTCCAGTTCGCCCTCGGCGTCTCTCTCGACCGTAGCCGAGCCGCCGCCGCCGTTCACGTCCAGCTTCGTGATTGAGGCGACATGCGGGATGCCGAGCGCCTCCGCCACGCGGACCGCCACCTGGCCGCCGCCGGTATCCACGGAGAAGCTCCCGCCGAGTACCAGGTCATACGCTTGCCCCTTCAGATAAGCCGCGATGACGGCGGCGACGGCGTACTCGTCCTGCGGAATCCGCTCGTCCCCGATCAAGACAGCCTCGTCGGCGCCCATGGCGAGCGCGGTGCGGAGCGCCTCCAGTGCTCTCTGCGGGCCGACCGACAGCACGGTCACCCGGCCGCCCCCCCACCTCCTTCAGCCGGATCGCCTCCTCGACCGCATATTCGTCGTACGGATTGATGACAAACTTTACGCCCTCCTCGGACACGCCGTTTCCGTCTCCGTTCAGAACGATTTTTTCCTCGGTATCGAACGTTTGCTTCAGCAGCACTGCGATGTTCATCGGACCTGCTCCTCTCTCACATGGATAGGCCTGCGCGTCGTTTTCACTACGAAGCGGCGAGGTAACGAGGATATCCGCCCGGCCTTTGAAATATAAATAGAACATGTCGCCCGCAAACGCGTGCAAGGCTGCGCCCAGGCTCATTACAAATTTATTCGTTGCGGCGGCTTACGATGCAACGGAGGAAAGGATGGAGCGCATATGTGGGCGTCCTGGCTGCTGCAATACGCCTTGTTCCTGCTGGCCGTCGGCTGTGCGATATCTTTTTTTGGCAAGGCCGTCTATCATCGCTACCTGTACGTCAGGCTCGGCAGACCGCCGGATCGTCCGCTCCGATGGCGCGCCCGGATCGGCCAGCTGCTGGGCCAGGCGCTCGGACACGCCAAGCTGCTCAAAGATCCTCGCAGCGGCATCATGCACCTGATCTTTTTTTACGGCTTCATCATCGTACAGTTCGGCGCGCTGGATCTGATCTATACGGGGCTGTCCGGAGGGGAGAAGCTGCCGCTGCCGGGCCGCCGCTTCTTCGGGCTCACGCAGGAGACGACGGCGGCGCTCATCGTGCTGGCGGCCGGCTATGCGGCCTACCGCAGGTACGGGGAGAAGCTGGCGAGACTGAAAGGAGGCTGGAAGCCGGCCGTCGTGCTCGTCCTGATCGGGTCGCTCATGCTGACCGCGCTGCTGTCGCTCGGCCTGCACCGCGTATGGACGGGCGAAGCGGCTTCCGCCTACGCGCCTGTATCCTCGGTCATCGCGGCGCTTGCATCCGACCTGTCTCCGACTGCGGCCCAGGCGTTCTTTTTCGTCTTCTGGTGGGCGCATCTGCTCATCCTGCTGTCGTTCCTCGTCTACATTCCGCAGTCCAAGCATTTCCATCTGCTGACGGCGCCGCTGAACCTGCTGCTCGGCCGGACGGAGCCGGTCGGCAAGCTCGCCAAGCTCGATCTGGAGGACGAGGCGGCCGAGTCGTTCGGCGTCGGGAGGATCGAGGACTTCAAGCGGCAGCAGATGCTCGACTTCTATGCTTGCGTGGAGTGCGGGCGCTGCACGAACGTATGCCCCGCCTCGAATACCGGCAAGGCGCTGTCGCCGATGCATCTCATCACCAAGCTGCGCGATCATCTCACGGAGAAGGGGGCCGCGCTCACGGGCAAGCCGCCTTGGACACCGGCCTTTGCGTTCCCGAATGTAAGCGCTCACAGCATGTCCGGACCGACGGCGTCGCACAGCCCCCGTTGGGACCAAGAGGCGCGGGAAGGCGGTACGACGGACATTCGTCCGACCCAAGTCTGGCAGCAGGCGGGCTGGACGGCGGCCCAGGACCGCGACGCGCTCGATCTCGCGCTGATCGGCGACGTCATCACGGAGGAGGAGATCTGGGCCTGTACGACCTGCCGCAACTGCGAGGACCAGTGTCCCGTCGGCAACGAGCATGTCGACAAGATCGTCGATCTCCGCCGTCATCTCGTGCTGATGGAGGGCAGCATGCCTCACGACGGACAGCGGGCGCTGCAAAATATCGAGCGGCAGGGCAATCCGTGGGGGATGAGCCGAGCCGACCGCGCCCGCTGGACAGCCGACGTGGACGGCATCCCGGTGCCGACGGTCAAGGATAATCCCGGTTTCGAATACCTGTTTTTCGTCGGATCGATGGGCGCCTACGACAACCGCAGCCGCAAAGTGTCCCGCGCCTTCGTCCGCCTGCTCCACGAGGCCGGCGTCAGCTTCGCGATTGTCGGCAACGAAGAGATGAACTCGGGCGACGCCGCCCGCCGCATGGGCAACGAGCTGCTGTTCCAGCAGCTGTGCGCGGGCAATATCGGGATGTTCCGCAAATACGGCGTCCGCCGCATCGTCACGGCATGCCCCCATACGTACAACACCTTCAAAAACGAATATCCCGACTTCGGGCTCGAGGGGGTGGAGGTGCTGCATCATACGGAGCTGCTCGAAGAGCTGGTGAAGGACGGCCGCCTCGTACCAAACCACGTCCTAGACGAACGGATCGTGTACCACGATTCCTGCTATCTCGGGCGCTACAACGGCGTATACGACCAGCCGCGGCGCATCCTGCGGGCGATCAAGGGCGTCGAGCTCGTCGAAATGGAAAGATCGCGCGAAAACGCGATGTGCTGCGGAGCGGGCGGCGGCATGATGTGGATGGAGGAGAAGGCCGGCAAACGCGTCAACCTCGCCCGCACCGAACAGGCGCTGCGGACGAATCCGACGATGATCGGCAGCGCCTGCCCGTACTGCCTGACGATGCTGGGCGACGGGACGAAGCTCAAGGACACGGAAGATCGCGTGCGGACGCTCGATATCGCGGAAATATTGGAGCTGGCCGTATTCGGCCAAAAGGAGGAAGCTGTCGTATGACATCAACCATCACCAAAGCCGCCGTCATCGGCTCGGGCGTCATGGGCGCGGCCATCGCGGCGCATCTGGCGAACGCGGGCATCCGCTGCCTCCTGCTCGATGTCGTCCCGTCCGCGCTCACGGCCGAAGAGGAAGCCGCCGGACTGACGCTCGCCGCCGCGGCGGTCCGCAGCAGGCTGGCCCGGGCCGCGATCGCGCGGCTGTCCGCGAGCAATCCGGCGCTGCTCTACGACGATGCCTTCGCCAGCCGGATCGAGCCCGGCAACATCGAGGACGATCTGCATCGGATCAAGGATGTCGATTGGGTCGTCGAGGCGATCGTCGAGCGGCTGGACGTCAAGCGCGGCCTGCTGGAGCGGATCGAGCGCCACTGGCGTCCCGGCGTCGTCGTCAGCTCCAATACGTCGGGCATCTCGATCCGCGAGATGGCCGCAGGGCGCGGCGAAGCGTTCAGGCGTCACTTCCTCGGCACGCACTTTTTCAATCCGCCGCGCTATATGAAGCTGCTGGAGCTCGTGCCGGGACCGGATACCGATCCGCAGGTCGTACGGCGGATGGCGCTGTTCGCGGAGCGCGTGCTCGGCAAGGGCGTCGTCGTCGCCAAGGATACGCCGAACTTCATCGCCAACCGGATCGGCACGTACGGGCTGCTCGTCACGCTGCAGGAGATGGAGGCGGGTGGCTTCTCCGTCTCCGAGATCGATGCCGTCACCGGCCCCGCCATGGGCCGGCCCAAGAGCGCGACGCTGCGCACGCTCGATCTGGTCGGCATCGATACGTTCCTGCACGTGGCATGCAATGTGCGCGACAAGACGGACGATCCTGCGGAAAAAGCGGTTTTCGAGCCGCCCCGGCTGCTGGAGGAGCTGGCGGCCAGAGGCTGGACCGGGGAGAAGGCCGGCGCGGGCTTCTACAAAAAGAAGAAGAGCGCCGGCGGCAGCGAGATTCTGTCGCTCGATCCGGCCGCGATGACGTACTTCGCGCCGTCTGCCAGCCCTTCGGGAGCGTCGCTTGAAGCGGCCAAGGCGGCCAAGGGCGCGAAGGAGAAGACGAAGGCGCTGCTCGGCGGCGGCGACCGCTATGCGGCGCTCGCTTGGCGCATCCTCAAGCAGACGCTGCTCTACACGGCCGACAAGGCGGAGGAGATCGCGGACTCGATCGCGGATATCGACAAGGCGATGAAATGGGGCTTCAGCTGGGAGCTCGGCCCGTTCGAGCTGTGGGACGCGATCGGGCTCGTCCCGTCGGCGGCGCGGATGGAGGCGGAGGGCGCGACGCTGCCAGCCTGGGTGAAGGCCTGGATCGCGGCCGGCCATACGTCGTTCTACAGGCAGGAGGGGGGCCGGGCCGCGTATGCCTGCCGGGGCGAGTACCGCGATGCGGAGCAACCGCCGGAGACGATCTCGCTGCGCGCGCTGAAGGCGCAGGGCAAGGTCGTGCGCGGCAATGCAGGCGCGAGCCTGATCGACATCGGCGACGGCGTGGCGGCGCTGGAATTCCACTCGCGCAGCAATGCGATCGGCGGCGACATCCTGACGATGATCGAGCAGAGCGTGGAGGAGGTGCGGGCCAACTACGACGCGCTCGTCATCGCGAACGAAGGGCGCAACTTCTGCGTCGGCGCCAATCTCCTGCTGCTGCTGATGGAGGCGCAGGACGAAGGCTGGGATGAGATCGACGGCATCATCCGTCTGTTCCAGGATACGATGACGAAGCTGAAGCGCTTCGAAAAGCCGGTCGTGGCGGCGCCGCACCGGATGACGCTCGGCGGCGGGGTCGAGGCGTGCCTGCCCGCGGACGAGGTCGTCATGTTCGCGGAGACGTACTTCGGCCTGGTCGAGACCGGCGTCGGCCTGATCCCGGCGGGGGGCGGCTGCAAGGAGCTGACGCTGCGGATCAGCCAGGCGAACCCCGAGCCGGATATCGATCTGCAGCCGCATATCAACCGGCTGTTCCTGAACATCGGCACGGCCAAGGTGTCTGCGAGCGCCCACGATGCGAAGCGGCTCGGTTTTTTGCGGGAGCGCGACCGCGTCGTGCTCAGCCAGGACCGGCTCGTCTTCGAGGCGAAGCAGTCCGCGCTCCGGCTCGCCAGCGCGGGCATCGAGCCGCCGCTGCCGCAGCGCATTCGGGTCGTCGGCAGGGACGGCAAGGCGGTGCTGAAGCTCGGCGCGCTCGGCATGCGGCAGAGCGGGCAGATCAGCGACCATGACCTGCTCATCGCCGGCAAGCTCGCGCATGTGCTGGCGGGCGGGGACGTGCCGGCAGGCACTTGGGTGACGGAGCAGCATATGCTCGACCTGGAGCGCGAGGCGTTCCTCAGCCTGTGCGGCGAGCCGAAGACGCAGCGGCGGATGCAGCATATGCTGGCCGTCGGCAAGGCGCTGCGCAATTAACGAGCGAGGAGGACGATCACGCATGAGCATGAGAGAGACAGTCATCGTATCGGCCGTCCGCACCCCGGTCGGGCGCGCCCGCAAGGGGAGCTTCGCCGATACGCGCGCCGAGGATCTGGGCCGTGCCGTGCTCGAAGCCGTCATCGCGCGCGCGCCGGGCGTCGCCAAGGCGGACGTCGAGGATATCATCGTCGGCTGCGCGATGCCGGAGGGCGAGCAGGGGCTGAACTTCGCGCGCATCATGGCGCTGTACGCGGGATATCCGTCCGCGGTGCCTGCGCTGACGGTCAACCGGTTTTGCGCCTCGGGGCTGCAGTCGATCGCCTTTGCGGCCGAGCGAATCATGTCCGGCGGCGCGGACATCATCGTCGCGGGCGGCGTGGAGAGCATGAGCCATGTGCCGATGGCCGGCTTCAAGCCGTCTCCGCATCCGGTTATTGTCGACGAGCGTCCCGATATTTATATCGCGATGGGTCACACGGCGGAGAATGTCGCCGAGCGGTTCGGCATCTCCCGCGAGGATCAGGATCGCTTCGCCGCGGACAGCCACGCCAAGGCGGCGCGGGCGCTGTCGTCGGGCGTACTCCGGGAGGAGATCGTGCCGGTGGCGACTTCGCGCTGGGGCGACGGAGAGGACGGCAGGCCAAGAGAGCGGCAGCTCGTGCTGGATGCGGACGAGGGCGTCCGCCCCGATACGACGGTCGAGGGACTCGCGAAGCTGAAGCCCGCTTTCAAGACGGGCGGCACGGTCACGGCGGGCAATGCCTCGCAGATGAGTGACGGTGCCGCTGCCGTGCTCGTCATGAGCCGGGAGCGGGCGGATGCGCTCGGCCTGGCGCCGCTCGCCGCGTTCAAGTCGTACGCCCTCGCAGGCGTCGATCCCGACATCATGGGCGTCGGCCCTGTCGAAGCGATTCCGAGAGCGCTGCGGATGGCGGGCTTGTCGCTGGCGGATATCGACCTGTACGAGATCAACGAGGCGTTCGCCTCGCAGTGTGTGCATATCGTCCGCGCGCTTGCGCTCGACGAGCGCAAGGTGAACGTCAACGGCGGCGCGATCGCGCTCGGCCATCCGCTCGGCTGTACGGGGACGAAGCTCACGGTGAGTCTCATTCATGAGCTGCGCAGGCGCGGGGGCGGCCGCGGCGTCGTCTCGATGTGCATCGGCGGCGGCATGGGCGCGGCGGGCGTGCTGGAGGTGTATCCGGCATAGCGCCGCCACGATCCATCGCCGAATTCAGGCCAGACAGGAGGCAGTCCGAGTATGACCGATAAACGAATTAACAAGGCGGCCGGCGGCAGCTTCGTCATCGAGGATGCGGAGGCAAGCGGAATCGCGACGGCCGAGGATCTGAGCGAAGAGCAGCGCATGATCGCCGAGACGACGGCGGCGTTCGTCGAGCGCGAGGTGCTGCCCGTCGACGAGCGGCTGGAGCTGCTGGACTACGACTTGACCGTGAAGCTCATGCGCCAGGCGGGCGAGCTTGGACTGCTCGGCGCGGATGTGCCCGAGGCATACGGGGGACTCGGACTCGACAAGGTCAGCTCCGCGCTCATCAGCGAGCGGCTGTCGCGCGCCTCCTCCTTCGCGCTGTCCGTCGGCGCGCATGTCGGCATCGGCACGCTGCCGATCGTCTACTTCGGCTCGCCTGCGCAGAAGCGCGTATACTTGCCCGATCTGGCGAGCGGGCGGCGCATCGCGGCTTATTGCCTGACCGAGCCGGCTTCCGGCTCGGACGCGCTCGGCGCCAGGACGACGGCGCGGCTGTCGGACGACGGCAGCCACTACGTGCTCAGCGGCACGAAGCAGTTCATTACCAACGCCGGCTTCGCGGATATTTTTATCGTGTACGCCAAGGTCGACGGCCTGCACTTCAGCACGTTTATCGTCGAGCGGACGATGGCGGGCGTGAGCGTAGGACCCGAGGAGCACAAGATGGGCATCAAAGGCAGCTCCACGCGCCCGCTTGTTCTGGAGGACGTGAAGGTGCCGGCCGGCAATCTGCTGTGGGAGGTCGGCAAAGGGCATCTGATCGCCTTCAACATCCTCAACATCGGCCGCTACAAGCTGGCCGTCGGCTGCCTGGGCGGCGCCAAGGAGGCGATCGAGCTCAGCGCCCAGTACGCCAATGCGCGCGTGCAGTTCGGCAAGCCGATCTCCGCCTTTCCGCTCGTCGGCAGCAAGCTGGCCGAGATGAACATTCAAGCCTATGCGCTGGAGAGCGTCATCTATCGTACGGCAGGTCTGATGGATGCCGGGCTGTCCGCCATCGATCACGATTCGCCGGAGGCGGGCGTCCAGTCGGCGAAGGCGATCGCCGAGTATGCCATCGAATGCTCGATCAACAAGGTGCTCGGCTCGGAGGCGCTCGACTTCATCGCCGACGAGGGCGTCCAGATTCACGGCGGCTACGGCTTTATCCGGGAGTACAAGATCGAGCGAATCTACCGCGATTCGCGCATTAACCGCATTTTCGAGGGCACCAACGAGATCAATCGTCTGCTCATTCCAGGGACGCTGGTCAAGCGCGCGCTCAAGGGCGAGCTGCCGCTGCTGCAGAAGGCGCAGGCGCTCGAGTCCGAGCTGCTCGGGCTCATGCCGGGGCAGACGTTCGAGGGTACGCTCGCAGAAGAGACGCATCTGATCGCGATGGCCAAAAAAATATTTCTGATGACGGGCGGGACCGCCGTCCGGAAGCTTGGTCCCAGGCTCGAGCAGGAGCAGGAGACGCTCGCTGCGCTCGCGGATATGATGATCCTGCTCTATGCGAAGGAGAGCGCGCTCCTGCGCGCTAAAAAGCAGATCGAGGCGCAGGGCGAAGACAAGTCGGCGCTCAAGATCGCCATGACGCGCGTGTTCGTCCACGAGGCGTTCGGCCGGATCGAGGCGCTCGCCAAGGAGGCGCTGGCAGCCGTCGAGGAGGGCGATGCGCTCCGTACGCAGCTGTCGGTGCTGAAGAAGCTGACCCGCCGCAGTCCCGTGAACACGGTACAGCTCAAGCGGCAGATCGCGGCGGGCGTCATCCGCGCGGAGGGCTACATTTGCTAGGTTAGGGTTCGTTCGATTATGCGCGAAGAGGTGATGGGGTTGGCTCAAGCGCCGTGGCATATGCATTATCCGAGCGAAGTGCCCAGGACCTACCCTTATCCGAAGCACAATCTGGCCGCCTTCCTCGTGGAGTCGGCCGCCCGCTATCCGGACCGGACGGCGCTCAGCTTCATGGGCCGCAAAGTGTCCTACGCGGAGCTGCTGGCGTCGTCCTACCGGTTCGCGCACGGTCTCTCGAGGCTGGGCGTCCGAAAAGGCGATCGCGTGGCGATCATGCTGCCCAACTGCCCGCAGCTCGTCATCGCCTACTTCGGCACGCTGCTGGCGGGCGGCATCGTCGTCATGACCAACCCGCTGTACGTGCGGCGCGAGCTGTCGCATCAGCTGGAGGATGCGGGCGCCGTCCTGCTCGTGACGCTCGACCTGCTGTTCCGCAGAGCGATGAGCGCCGCGGGCGAGCTGCCCGGGCTGCAGCTGCTCGTGACGTCGATCAAGGATTATTTGCCCTTTCCGAAAAACTGGCTGTACCCGATCAAGGCGAAGAAGGACGGACTCGACCGCGAGGTGGCGTACGGCGAGCGCGTGCACCGCTTCGTCAGTCTGCTGCACGGCTCCCCGGCGGACCCGGTCATGGCCGAGGTCGATGCGGAGCGGGATCTGGCGCTGCTGCAGTATACCGGCGGCACGACGGGCGTCGCCAAGGGCGTCATGCTGACCCACTACAATCTGGTCGCCAATACGATCCAGACGAGTCTGTGGTTTTACAAAAGCAAGGCGGGAGAGGAACGATACTTGGCCGCGCTTCCCTTTTTCCACGTGTTCGGCTTGACCGTCCTCATGAATCAGGCGATCATGCTGGGCGGCGAGCTGATTCTGGTGCCCCGATTCGAGGCGGCGGACATCCTCGGCATCATCGACAAGCAGCGGCCTACCATATTCCCCGGCGCGCCGACGATGTACATCGCCCTTATCAACCATCCGCGCGTGCGCGATTACGACTTGTCTTCCATTCAAGTGTGCATCAGCGGCGCGGCCCCGCTGCCGCAGGAGGTGCAGGAGCGATTCGAGGCGATCACGGGCGGCCGGCTCATCGAAGGCTACGGGCTGACGGAGGCGTCTCCGGTGACGCATGCGAATAATCTGTGGGAATATCGCAAAAAAGGCTCGATCGGCTTGCCCTTTCCGGACACGATCGCAAAGATTGTGCATCCGGAGACGGGCGAGACGCTGCCGGTCGGCGCGATCGGCGAGCTGGCCATTCGCGGGCCGCAGGTGATGACGGGCTACTGGCGGCGGCCGGATGAGACGGCGCGGGCGCTCCAGGACGGGTGGCTGCGCACCGGCGACATGGCGCGTATGGACGAGGACGGTTTCTTTTACATTATGGATCGCATCAAGGATGTTATCATCGCGGGCGGCTACAACATATTCCCGCGCGAGATCGAGGAGGTGCTGTTCGAGCATCCGGATATCGAGGAGGCGGTCGCGCTCGGCGTGCCCGATCCGTACCGGGGGGAGACGGTCAAGGCGTATGCGGTGCGGCGGAAAGGCTCGTCGCTGAGCGCGGCTGAGCTTGAATCCTGGTGCAGAGAGCGGCTGGCCGCCTACAAGGTGCCGCGTATTTATGTGTTCAGGGAGAGCCTGCCCAAGACGATCGCGGGCAAGGTGCTGCGCCGCAAGCTGCTCGAGGAGGAACGGAATGCGGACGGTGAGCAAGCCGGTGTAAAGAATGATTCCCCAAAAGCGGACGAAGAAGAAAATCCCGAGTGAGTGACGAAGGGAGGGAGCGCCATGGGGGAGGCGGACGGAGGCAACGAACCGGCAGCCGATATGCTCGAGCGGGCCCGGCGCACGTTCTGGGGCTATCTGGGCTGCGAGCTGATCCGCCAGGACGCGCGGGAAGCCGTCGTCGAGCTGGACATTCGGGAGCATCATCTCAACCTGATCGGGCTGATGCACGGCGGCGTCCACACGGCGCTGCTGGACTCGGCCATGGGGCTGGCCGCCATGTCGGCGCGCCCGGAGGCGGACGTAGTGACGTCGAGCCTGAATGTGCACTTCACTTCGCCGGCGCGGGCGGGCAGAGTGAGCGTGGTCGCGAGCGTCGTACACATGTCCGGGCGGATGATTACGGCGGAGGGCAGACTGTACGCCGAAGACGGCAGGCTGTCGTCGATGGCGACCGCGTCGTTCCGCGTGATCGAGCGGGCTACCTAACGTGCCGTCAGCCGTCAATCAATACCGGTTTTGCCGCTTTTCGGACGGCTGAAGACGGCCCGCCCTGCAAAATTGCGGGGTAGCGCCGCAATTGGAAGGGGTGGCGCGGACTGCTACCGCGCAATGCCATGCCGGGCCATGCGGCAGCGCGCCTTCTCTTGATCGCGCCCACCGCCGCCAAGCGCAAAAAAGCCGCATCCCGGATTCGGGATGCGGCTTTTGAACGCCATTATACGTCAGGCGCCGTCTTAGGCTTGCGCGGACAGCGCGTTCACTTTCTTGGCGAGACGGGACTTCTTGCGGGAAGCCGCGTTCTTGTGGATGAGGCCCTTGGTTACTGCCTTGTCCAGCTTCTTTTGAGCCAGTTGAAGCGCATTCTTCGCTGCTTCGACGTCCGTACCTACTACGGCTACGTCAGCTTGCTTGACAGCGGTACGAAGAGCGGACTTCTGGGAAGCGTTGCGCAGGCGGCGCTTCTCGTTCGTCTTGGTGCGCTTGATGGCGGATTTGATGTTCGGCATTGATTTCACCTCCTGCAAAAACTGCAAGTATTTCTCCACACAACTTGTAACATTCTATCATGCAAGGGGGCAGAACGCAAGACAAATGCGCCGCCTCCTCCGCGGCCGTCGGAAGTGTGCGGGCGCAGGGGACGCGGCGGACGGCGAAGTCCCGTTTAAGCAGGCGAGGGGAGCGATACATCGTGAGCGAACTTGATCTGAGCAAGTACGACGTCAGGACGGACCTGGCGCTCGAAGCCAAGGAGAGAGCCGAGTCCCAGTCGGGAGGCAGCGTGCCCGGCGTCCTGTCGGAGACGGAGCAGGACGGGGGCATCACCGTCACGCGGATGGAGATTCAGACGGAGCAAGGGGCCAGGGCGATCGGCAAGATGCAGGGGCACTATGTCACGCTGGAGGTGCCCGAGCTTCGGCGCGGCGACACCGAGCTGCAAAATCGCGTCGCGACGACGTTTGCGCGCGAGTTCGAGGCGTTTCTCGCCAGAATCGGCGTCGGTCCCAGCACATCCGTTATGGTCGTGGGCCTGGGCAACGGCAAGGTGACGCCGGATGCGCTCGGACCGATCGTCGTGGAAAATTTGATGGTGACACGCCAATTTTTCGAGCTGATGCCGGGTCAGGTCGGCGAAGGCTATCGCTCCGTAAGCGCGATCGCGCCGGGCGTGCTCGGCACGACCGGCATCGAGTCGAGCGATATCGTGCTGGGCGCCGTGCAGCAGGCGAAGCCGGAGCTGGTCATCGCGATCGATGCCTTGGCCGCACGGTCGCTGGAGCGCGTCAATACGACGATCCAGATCGCGGATACGGGCATCCATCCCGGCTCCGGCATCGGCAACAAGCGCAAAGGCTTGACGCGCGAGACGCTGGGCGTGCCGGTGCTCGCGATCGGCGTGCCGACGGTGCTGTACGCGTCCACCATCGTGAACGACGCGATGGACATGGTGCTCGCGCATATGAAGCAGCATACGCCCGATACGAACGCACTGTTCGGCGTGTACGGCAGCATGGCGGGCCAGGAGCGGCTGCAACTGGTCAAGGAGGTGCTGCAGCCGGTCGGGCACGACCTGCTCGTCACGCCCAAGGAGATCGACGACTTCATCGAGGATCTCGGCAATATCGTAGCCAGCGGCCTCAATGCCGCGCTGCACGAAGCGGTCGACACCGACAACGTGGCTGCTTATACGCATTGACCTGCACGGGCGGGCGATATCGCCCGCTGCTTGGCGGCTGTCTCCGGGCACGGGAGTTTCCTGCCGGGGACAGCCTTATTTTTGATTATTGTCATGCTTACTTTGTTAGGCGATGTTATGTATAATTAGTATCGCTTTCAATTAACGGGCGCTCCTGGCGTGCGTCTGGTCCGACGATGAAGGGGATACGGGATGAAAAGCTGGAATCGCGGTCTCGCGCGGGCGTGGAAGTGGCGGCCGGAACGGATGGAGAACAAGCTGCTGATCGTGTTTTTATTTCTGATCATACTGCCGATCGGCGTGCTCACCTACGTGTCCGCGCTGCGCTATTCGAATTCCATCGAGCGCAACACGGTGACGTTCGTCTCCCAGCTGTCCGACCAGATGCTCGGCAAGCTGGACGATTATATAGAGGATATGAAAAAAATATCGATTATTCCGTCGTACCAGTCCGATATTATGGAAGGTCTCAAAATGTCCAACCGCTTCTACGGGGGAGAATCCGGGGGCGAAGACGCGAATGCCGGCGTGCTGTCGGAGCAGGAGAGGACGCGCCTGGCGATCGACCGCAAGATCGCGAGCAGCATTTATTTTATCAACAATATCAAGCAGAGCACGAACGTCGTCTACCTGTTCGACAAGTACGGCAATCCGTACTACGCCATTAAAAATTCGGCGATCCGCTCCGATCTGCGCGATGTGCTGCCGAGATGGACGGAGCTGGCCGAAGAAGCGCACGGTACGCCCGTGCTGGTCAGCACGCAGGATGTCGCCGGTCGGGCCACGAGCAGCCGTTATGTGTTCACGGTCGTCCGCCAGATCATCGACCCGATGACTTTCGAATCGATCGGCATGATCGGAATCGACGCCAATATCGGGGTAATAGATAACATCATTAAAGATCTCGACAAATCTACGCATGGCAAGACGCTGGTCGTGGACAAGAGCGGCAGCGTCGTCTACGACAGCGACAAATCGCTGATCGGCCAAAACCTGAAATCCAGCGAGCTGCTGCCAAGCAGGGCGGCGGGTCAAGACAGCTACCATACGAAGGTGGACGGCAAGGGCGTGCTGGCGATCTACAAGGAGTCGTCCGTGACCGGGTGGAAGGTGCTGATCACGATACCCGAGGACGAGCTTATGAAGGATGCGGTCCGGACCCGGACGTACACGGTTGCGGCGGCGCTGGCAATTATGGGGTTCGCGCTCCTCATCTCCCTGGTGCTCGTGTTCGCACTGACGAAGCCGCTGCGCAGCCTTGTCCGCATGATGAAGGAAGTGCAGACGGGCAATCTCGATGTCGTCTTCCCGATTGTCAGCAGGGACGAGGCCGGGCTCGTCGGCAGCGCCTTCAATCGGATGCTCGACCGGATCAAGACGCTGATCCAGGATATTTATTCGGTCGAGGAACGCAAGAAGGAAGCGGAGCTGCAATCGCTCCAGCATCAGATCAATCCCCACTTCATATACAATACGCTCGAATCGATCCGTATGACGGCCGTGCTGAACGACGACAAGGAGGTCGGCACGATGACCCAGCTGCTCGGCAAGCTGCTCAGATACAGCATTCACGGAGGGCTGGAGAGCGTGCCGATCGCGAAGGAGTGGGAGCATCTGCAGGTCTACGTGCAGCTGCTGAATTACAGGTACGGCAGCCGCTTCGAGCTGGAGCTTCCGGCACCGGAGGAGACAGAGGACTTAAGCATCATCAAGCTTCTATTCCAGCCGATCGTCGAGAACGCGGTATACCACGGTCTTCAGGAATCCCGCAGCGGGATGCGCATCCGTGTCGGATTCAAGCGTGAGGGCGGAGATCTCCTGTTCGAGGTTGCCGACGACGGCATCGGCATGGACGAGGCTACGCTTCAGAAGCTGCGCGCAGGTCTGCAACGGGCCGAACCGGGAGCGGGCGCGGGCATCGGCCTGCGCAATGTCAATGAACGAATCAAACTTAAGTACGGGGAACTGTACGGACTTGAGATACGCAGTCGATTGGGAGACGGTACGGTCGTGAGCGTCCGCTTGCCGGCCGCGCTGACAACGCACCAGGAAGGAGAACGGCCATGATAGTCAAAATTGCGGTTGTAGACGACGAGGAAAAAATCCGGCTGGGATTGGCCAAGCTGATCGAGCTGACGGGAGAGGCGTTTCAGATTGTCGGCATATATGCAGGGGCTCAAGAGCTGCTGGACGATCTTGGAAGGCTCGATATCGATCTTATATTTACGGACATCAAGATGCCGCAGATCAACGGGCTGCAGCTCATCGAGCAGGTGCAGCGGCGCAAGCCGCGGATTAAATTCGCCATCCTGAGCGGATTCAACGACTTCGAATTCGCCAGAAGCGCCATCCGCCAAGGCGTGGAGGACTATCTGCTCAAGCCGGTGGACCAGGACGAGCTGGGCGCCCTGCTGCACCGCATCCGCAACAATCTGGAGCTGGAGCGCTACCGCAAGGCGGTCGCGGCCGAGGAGCATATCCGGCTGCTGCTGGGGAGCGACATCCGCCATCTGCCTGACCATATGACCCAGGGCGCGAGCCGGGAATTGTCGCAGATTGGCCTGTTCAAGGAGCACTTCGCCGTCGTCCTGCTGCGCAGCGATCCGGAATTGTCCGGCGAGCGGCTCGCCGCTTATACGGAGGCTTGGCATCGCGAGCACCGCAGCATTGTATTGGAGCCGCGGCAGTCCGTGATCGTCGTGTCGATCGGACAGGGCGACCACGACGATACCGTCCGCGGTCTCGCCTCGACGCTGCTGCAGCGCATTCCGCATGCCGTCCATGTCCGGATCGGCGTCAGCGCCGTCCATCAAGGACCGCTCAAGCTGCGCGATGCCTACATCGAAGCGGAGGCGGCGCTGCAGCAGGTATGGTACGAGAAAGAAATCAAAGCGATGAACGACTTTTTGCATCTGACCAAACGCACGGATGACGGCGCGAGCCCGCTGCGCATGCTGGACAAGGACTTCCGGCCGGCGCTGCAAATGCTCGATCTGCCGCGGGCCGAGGGCGCGCTGCGGGCTTGGCTGGACGAAGCGGCCAAGGTGCGGCCGTCTTGGCCGGCGCTGAGCGAGGCTTCGTCGGCCGTCCTTGGCCTGCTGCGCGGAGAACTCGGCGGCAGGCAGAGCCAGCTGCCCTCGGGTGATACGGAGGATGAGCAGCTGCGCCTCTCGCCGGGCCGATTCGTCAGCTGGCATGCATTTACTGCCGAGTTGATGGATTCGGCAGGGGCTCTGCTTCACATACTTAAGGAAGCAAGACAGGAAAATCGGGTGGTCGAAACCGTAAAGTCCTATATTCAGCAGCATTACACGGAGGAATTGGAGCTGCAGCGGCTTGCCGACCGGGTTTATTTGACGCCGAGTTATTTGAGCAAGCTGTTCAAGACCGAGACGGGGGAGACGATCACGGATTACATTATCTCCGTGCGCATCGCCCATGCCAAAGAGCTGCTGATCCGCGATCCTTCGCTCAAAACGTACGAGGTGGGAGAGATGGTCGGCTACGGCGATCCCGCTTATTTCAACAAGGTATTCAAAAAAGTGGCGGGTTTGACGCCCAAAGAATATCGGGACCGTGTTAGGTTGTAGTTATCCAAATTGAAGACAAGGAAAACAAACGTAGCACCTTAAAAGGCATAACCGAATCGGGTATAATCATTGTAAGCGATTTCCATACGGTGAATAGACCGGACGACGAAAGCAGGGGTGTCTATGTTTAACTTCAGCTACAAAACGCAGCGCATATTGATTTTATTCGGATTTTTGACGATTCCGGTCATTTTGTCGTTGACCTTTTCGTATTATCCGGCGCTGTCCTTGCTTTACTACAGCTTCACGGACTGGAGCGGCCTCGGGTGGGAGATGAACTGGGTCGGGTTCGACAACTACAAGGAGATTTTTTCCAGACCGGAGATTTTCGGCGTCTTTAAGAACAACGCCTATTACTTCGTAGGCGGTTTGCTCCAGACGGCCGTCGCCTTGTACTTCGCCGTCGTGCTGACGAGCCGGCTCAAGGGACGCAATATTTTCCGCTCGCTGCTGTTCATCCCGTACGTGCTGCACAGCGTAGCCATCGTCATTATGTTCCGCAACCTGTATCACGTGGAGTACGGCTCGCTGAACATTTTCCTCGAAGCGATCGGTCTTGGCTCGTGGCAGCAGCAGTGGCTGGGCAATCCGCATCTGGTCAACTTCTCGCTCGCCTTCATCTCGATCTGGAAATACTTCGGCCTCACGATGGTCATCTTCATCGGCGCGCTGCAGTCGATCCCGGCCGACAACTACGAAGCCGCCAAGATCGACGGCGCCTCGGGCTGGCAGACATTCCGCTTCATCACGCTGCCGAGCATCCGCAGCGTGCTCGAGCTGATGCTTATTCTGACGCTGACCGGCGCGCTCGAAGCGTTCGACATTCCGTACATCATGATGCTTGGCGCCAACGATACGCATACGTTCGTCTCCAAGACGATCGATATGGCGTTCAAGTTCCAACAGGCCGGACTTGCGTCCGCAATGGCAATCGTGCTGCTCATGATCGTCATCGCCTTTATCATCCTGCAGCGCAAGCTGCTGTTCAGGGAGGAGAAATAAGCGATGGAGCGCCAAAATAAAGCCTGGACGATATTCCGCTACATCACGATCGCAATCGGATTGTTCATCGTGTTCTTCCCGATCTATTCCGTTCTGATCGCGGCCTTCAAGACGAAGGTCGAATACTACAACTCGGGCCTCGCCCTGCCGCACGACTGGTTCAACTTCGACAACTTCAGGAAGGTGTTCAAGGTCGGGCGGCTCGGTCTCGGTTTCAAGAATATCTTCATTATCCTCATCGTGTCGCTTGCCGGCAACGTCGTCATCGGCACGATGGTCGCCTACGCGCTCGGCCGCTTCGACTTCAAGATGAAAAAGCCGATCATGGGCATGTACCTCGTCGCGCAGGTCATCCCGATGATCACGACGCAGGTCGCCACCTTCCAGGTCATCAAGTTCCTGGGGGCTTACAACGAGATTTACGCGCCGATGCTGCTGTACTTGGGCGCGGATGTGCTGCAGATCGTCATTTACTTGCAGTTCGTTAACAACATTCCGAAGGATCTCGACGAGAGCGCCATGGTCGAGGGCGCGTCGCTCTTCAAAATTTACCGGTCGATCATCTTCCCGCTGCTCGCGCCGGCGACGGCGACGCTCATCATCATGAAGACGATCTCGATCTACAACGACTTCTACACGCCGTACCTGTACATGCCGTCGCGCAAGCTGCAGGTCGTCTCGACCGCGATCTATTCGTTCGTCGGCCCGAACGCATCGGAGATCAATGTCATCTCGGCGGGCATCCTGATCATCTTCATCCCGACGCTGGTGATCTACCTGTTCCTGCAGCGCTACATCTTCGCCGGCGTCACGAACGGCGCGGTCAAATAATGAGCGGATTCCGCCCATGACGCTAACGATCCGAATGTGTTATGATAACAATTAATATTGTTATCATCGCATTCGGATTTTTTAATGGCGGAAAGGGTCGTACGAGAGATGTCCAAGAAAGTAACGATGCAGCAGATCGCCGATCACGTCGGCGTCTCCAAGTTCGCCGTCTCCAAGGCGCTGGCCGGCAAGTCCGGCGTCAGCGCGGAGACGCGGGAGAAGATCATCAGCTCGGCGACGCAGCTGGGCTACTTTGCCGGCAAACGCAACAAAACGCTCGCGGCCCGCGCTTCGTCCGGCGCTTCCGGCAGAGCGCAGCGGGACACGATTATCGTGCTGATCCCGAATGTGCGGGAGCAGAATCGCCATTCCTTCTACTGGGGGCGCATTATCGACGGCATCACGACCGGACTCGAGCAGCACCGGCTCGGGATGATGATCGTGACCGAGCATATTACGGACAACTTCATCAAGCTGATCAATCCGGAGGGCGTGCTCGGCATCGTCTGCGTCGGCCTCATCTCCAACCAGCTGCTGCTCGAGATCCGCAATCTGGCGATCCCGTTCGTCATGGTCGATCACGAGGACCCGCTCATTCCTTCGGACGCGTTGTTCATGAACAACTACGAATGCATGCGCAGGGTGACGAACTACTTGCTCGGCAACGGCCACCGCAAGCTGCAATTCGTCGGCAACACGCGCTACTCCCGGAGCTTCTACGATCGCTGGCTCGGGTACCGCTCGCTGCTCGAGGAGCAGGAGATCGCGCTGGACCAGGAGCCGGGGCTGCTCGACCTGGAGGGAGAGAACCGCTCGGAGCTGACCGAGGTGCTCACGGAGGTCATCGGCGGCATGAAGGCCCGCGAGACGCTGCCGACCGCCTTCGTCTGCGCGAACGACTCGCTCGCGCTCTGCGTCGTCACCGCGCTCATGAAGCACGGCATCCGCGTGCCGGAGGACGTGTCCGTCACCGGCTTCGACAATATCGACGACGCCGCGCTCTCGACGCCCACGCTCAGTACGGTTAACGTCAACAAGGAAGCGCTCGGCCTGCGTGCGGTCGAGACGCTGCTGTGGCGGATCAACCATCCGGACAGTCCCAAGGAGCGCATCCTGCTGTCGGGGGAATTCGTGTTCAGGCAGTCGACGGCGGTAGTGAACGATTGAATAGGGTTGCACGGACATTGCGGTTATGCTGCAATGTCTTTTTTTAATCGCTCATTTTAACGTGCAATAGAACAAATCTGTGTATGGCCGCCGTCACGATGCAACAGAACTTCGCAATTGCGGCCGGCGGATTAACGCGAGGGGAGGAGATGGTATAATGAAGCTACTTCAAGACTGCGACTACGATGAGCAAGGAGCTGTTAGCGATGCTTGGGAGGCTGCGCTCCCTCTTTCCCGAGAAGCTCAAATACCGGCTGTTCACCGCATTCCTCGTACTTATCCTGCTTCCCTTCAGCATACTGAACCTGTACAACTATAGACGGGTTGAGGCGGTCATGCAGCAGAAGATCAGCGAGAAAAGTCACGACCAGCTTCAACAGATTATTATTTCCCTGGACGATTTAATGAATATGGCGTTCAAGACATGGATTATGCTCGGACAGGACGCCGCCGTCAAGGATATGCTGCTGCATCCGGAGAACGGGAGTGTGCTGGACAACAAGCACGATATGGAAGCCAAGTTCATCAGCATCAACAACAGCCTGTTTTTGCTGAATCCGGTCGTTTATTATACGATTCTCGATCTGCAAGGCAACATATACACCTCCTATCAGCCTCGTCAGGCGCTCGATTACGAACGGCTGGTACAAGAACCCCATTTTAAGGAAGCGCTCTCAGAGGAGAAGAGCTTCCGCTGGATGACCGACGAAGCGAACTATGTGTCGAGCGACTTGTCGACGAGCAGGTGGCTGCTGTCGATGTACACGGTCTTCAAGGACAAAAACAAAAGCTATAAGCCCTACGGCGTGGCCCGCATCAGCATCGACTACAACTACTGGTTCAAATCGGTGCTGAATCAGTCGTCCCCGGAGCAGGAGTACTTCATGATAAGGGGAGACGGCGAGCATGTGGCGCAGTCGCGGACGGACGGGCTGCTGACGGCGGACGCGGTCCGGCAGATCGTGGAGACGCGCGGCAGCGGCTATTTTATCGATCGGGACTCCGCCACCATCGTCAACTACAGCTACATTCCGTCGCTCGACTGGTATATGGTCAACCGGACGCCGCTCGGCATTTTGTTCAACGAGATCAATGCGTTGAAGCGGCAGTTTTTTGCCACATCGGTCGCCTTCATGCTGCTGTTCATCGCGATGACCTTTATGATTGCTGCGACGATCACGCGCCCGCTGTCCCATCTGCAGAACAAGATGAAGGAAGTCGTGCACAAGAGCTTGAAGATCCGGCTGCCCCACGGGAAATACCGGGGAGAAATATTGGATCTGACGCGCACCTTCAATGCGATGCTGGACGATATGAACGGGCTTATCCGGCGGCTCAAGGAAGAAGAGCGGCAGAAGGAAGCCGTCCATTTCCAGATGCTGCTGGCGCAGATCAATCCCCATTTCCTGCTCAATACGCTGAACACGATGAAGTGGATCGCCATTCGCAAGCAGAACGAGGATATCGAGGAAATCTGCATGTCGCTCGGGAAGCTGCTGGAGATGAGCCTGAATTCGGAGATCGATATGATTCATCTGAAGGACGAGCTGGAACTGGTGCAAGCCTATGTGCATATTCAGCAGAAACGCTTCAACTACAAGCTGGATGTGAACTTTGTATATGAGGAAGAGACGGCCTACGCGCTTGTGCCGAAGCTGAGCATACAGCCGCTGGTGGAAAATGCGATCCAGCACGGCATAGCGCATATTCAGGGAGACGGGAACATCGATATTGTGATCGAACGGAAGACAGGCAGGCGTCTGGCCATCAGCGTCCGGGACAATGGAGCGGGACTGGCCGGAGCACGGGCCCGGCCCTCCGCGCGCAAGAGCAGCGGGATCGGCATCCGCAATCTGCGAGAACGGCTCGCGCTGCTGTTCAAGGATCAAGGGAGCATCGAGCTGACCGCGCTCGAGCAGGGGACGGAAGCGGTGATCGAGATACCGCTGCTGCTGTCCAAGCCGTATGGGACGAAGGCGCCGCCAATCCCGGATCTGCCGGGCGGACAAGCCTAGTCGGATGCGATCATCTTGGTGTAGGAGCGATGTAAATGTGGACAGTACTGCTCGCCGAGGATGAAGTGTTCGTCCGGGAGTCGGTGCGGGAAATTATCGATTGGGAGAGTATGGGGTTCCGGGTAGTAGGCGAGGCGGGCAACGGTGCGGAGGCGCTGGCCATCATCCGCAGAGAAAAGCCGGACCTGGTGCTGGCCGATATCATCATGCCCGAGATGGACGGGATCGAGCTGCTCAGAAAAACGCGGGCGGCGGGCATTCACTCCAAATTCGTCATGCTGACCTGCATGAGCGAATTCGAATATATCCGGCAAGCGATGGAATACGGCGCCTCGAACTACATATTGAAGCTGTCGATGAATGTGAAGGACTTGAGAGAGACGCTCGGCAAAATACGGACGGAGCTGGAGAAGGAAGCCGTTCAGCGCAGGGACGCTTACCGGCCGCAGCATGAAGCCGGAGCGGCGGCAGCGCCACAAACGGATGAAGCCGCAGCTTCCTCTCCGGGAGCCGACATGCCGTACAGCGCACGAACGGCGGCGGAGGACCGAATCACCCATCCCGAGATCAACAAAATTATCGACTATATTCGCGACAACTACCACGAGGACTTGTCCGTCAAGCAATTGTCCCAATATGTGACGATGGGCGAAAATTATGTAAGCGCTTTGTTCAAGAAAAAGACGGGGCATACGCTCATTCACTACTTGCATCAGGTCAGAATCGACAAGGCGATCTGGTATTTAAAAAATACGAATCTGCCGGTGTCGGAGATCGGCCGGAAGGTCGGCTTCGCCAACGACAACTACTTCATTAAAATATTCAAGCGGCAAACGAAGCAGACGCCGAGTCTGTACCGCAAGGAACAAAGGTAGCCGGGAAGGGGGATGCGGGAGTGGGGAGAAAAAGACGGTCAGGACAGATGTTCCTGCGTCTGTCCGTCCTACTATGTCTGACGGTGCAGGCGGCGGTGTGTGCCGGATGCTCCGTGATGGGCGGGAGCAAGGGGGCGGCTATGGGCACAGAGCTCGCCGGCTCCGGCAAGATCAAGCTGGTGCTGTGGGGCGGCGTGCCGCCGGAGGCGGGGCCGGACGCAGTCGTACAAGCCTGGAATGCCTCGCATCCCGGCATTGCGCTGGAGTACGTTCGCTACGTCAACGACGATGACGGCAATCTGAAGCTGGATACCGCGCTGATGGCCGGCCAGCAGGTGGACTTGTATTTCAATTATTCGTTCTCCCAACTGGAGCGGCGGATCGATGCGGGGGTTGCCCTTGATCTGAGCGGCTTCGACGATTACGATCCCGACGTCAGGATGGGCGAGGATGCGGCCGCCTGGAAGGTGAACGGGCGGTACTACGGCGTGCCGACCAAACAAAATTATTATTTTGTGGCGCTGAACAAGGAGGCGCTGGAGGCTGCGAATCTTCCGATCCCGCTGTCGTGGACATGGGACGAGATGAGGCAATACGCGAGAGTGCTGTCCAGGACGTACAAATACGGCCTGCTGCAGCATCTCGAACCGTTCTCGGACCCGATCGATTCGCTGCTGACCCGGGTGGGCTACACGGACGGCTCCGGGCATTCGCGGATGGATCATCCGCTGGTCGCCCATTGGCTGGAGACGATGAGAGCGATGATGATGGATGACCGCTCCACGCCGGAATACGGCGTACAATTGACTTCCAAAATGCCGGTTGAGCAAAATTTCCTGAGCGGCGAAGCGGCCATGCTGAACATCGGCGAGTGGCTGTTCCGGAGTGCGAACAACATGAAGGATTACCCGCGGAATTTCACCATCGCCTTCGCGCCGGTGCCCCGCCTGACGGAGCAGGAGGACGATTATGTGCCCCGGGGCGGACTCGGTGACGTTATCTCGATTCATCCGTCCTCGGCTCATATTGCGGCAGCGTGGGAATTCGTGAAGTGGTATGCCGACGGAGGGATGCTGCCGATGGCGGAAGGAGGGCGGTTTCCCGCTTCGCAGGGGGCCGACCGGGATGTGGCCATGAACTATATTTTGGGACAGCAGGGTCCGGTTCTGTACGATATCGATTCGCTGGAGCGCGTGCTGCACGGACGCAAGACGCCGAACTTTGTCCGCAGCGTTCCGCAGCCCGTGCTGGATCTCAGAATCGAGGAATACGAGAAATATTTTCTGGGCGTGCAGACGCTGGAACAGACGGTCGGCAACATGAGCAGAAGACATATGGAGTATTTGTCCGACAAAAGATGATTCGGTACATATCAAAACTGTGCAACCCGAAAAGCAGCGTCACAATACGTAAATCTGTTCTATTACTTGTGTGGTTATGTTTATCGTTCGGCTATTGTCGCTCCAGTATACTTAGTACCGTCAACAACAATGCCTCGCATATACAGGCGACAATCAGAGAAAGGGTGAAGGTTCGTGCGCGTTGGAACTATATTCAACAGGAGTGTAGCATTCGTACTTGCGTTATGTCTGACCGTTGCGTTGTGGCTCCCGTCGGGAGCGACGATTGCAAGTGCGGCAGGGGGAGGGGCGGCAGCGCCGTTCCAAGTTGTGGAAACGGATTCATTGATTGTGGTGAACGCGCCAGCGTATACGATCGAGATCGAAAAGGCGGGCTTCAAGTATTCGTTCAAAAAGCCGGACGGCACTGTAATTGCCGGCGGCCATCAGCAGTCCGGCATCCGGTACACCGCTCCGGGCGGCGGGACGCTATTCGATGCGGTATCTACCGAGCTCGCGGGCTACGACGACGCGAAGGTCGAGATGACGGTAGCGAGCGCAGCGGGCCAACATGCCGATGTGACGATCTACCCGTTCGCCACGTATGCGAAGTTCGATATATCGCCGCGCGACGAAGACGGAGAGCAGCCGCAGCAGCCCGAGCAACCGGATCGGTCGCTCAGAATGAAGCAGACGGACCTGGACGATGCGGTGGCGATCACCGGGGATACGAGCTGGGCGTACGATACGATCTCCAGCCGGATCATGATCGAAGCATCAACGGGTTCCTCGGCTTCGGGCATCGTGTTCGGATACAAGAGCGATACAAGCTATTATTATGCGCGACTGCACGACAAAAATCAGGAAATTCAGTTGCTGCGCACCAAAGCGGACGGCAGCGGCGCGCTGGAGGTTGTCAAGAAGGCAGCCCTCTCCATCGCCAAAAACGTATGGTACGATATGAAAATCGAATTGGCCGACGGTCAGGTGAAAATCGGGATCAACAATCAGGAGCAACTGGCCTGGTCCGACGCTTCGGCCGACTTCAAAGGCCAGATCGGCGTCAAATCGTTCAAAACGACGGTGCACTTCGACGATATGCGAATCAGCCGCGACAATGCGCCGCTGTACGCCGACGATTTCCAAGCGAGCGATACGGCCGGATGGAACATTCAGCGCGGCGAGCTTGTCATCTACGAGTTTGCGAAGCAGGATGGCGGAGAGCCTGTACAGCAATCCGACAATGTTCTGGTATTCGATTCGCTGGCTTCGGAAAACGGGATTGCCCGCGCAGGAGCAGGGAACTGGCAGTATGATTCCATAGAGGCGGATATGCTCATCGAGAAATCATCCGGTTCTTCGGCTTCCGGTCTCGTATTCGGCTATCAGAGCCCGAAGCAATATTATTATGTGCGGCTGCACGATGCGAAGGGCGAGGTCCAGCTGCTTAAGACGGACAGCAGCGGGACGCTGAAGGTGGTAGCAAGCAAGAAGGACGAACTCATCAATAAAAATGTATGGTACAACCTGAAGGCGACGATGACAGGCAATACGATCTCGGTATTCGTGGACGGCGTCAAAAAAGTGGATTGGACGGATACCGGCGCAGCCTTCGCGGGCGAGATCGGTGTCAAGGCGTTCAAAAGCACGGTTCACTATGCAAGCATCAAGGCGGCAAACGGAGCTGTCCCGGTGTATCATACCGACTTTGCCTCCGGTCATATCGACGAGTGGACATTGGACGAAGGACGTCTGTTCGTTCAACAGCGCGTGGAAAACCGCTTGTTTATGATCGATGCGCGGACCGCATCGATCGCACCCGCATACGGGCTCGGCGATGACGGGCGATTCGGCGGCGGAAGCAATGTGTTCGGCTTCTCGGAGGCGGACCGCTCCTACGTGGAGAACAACGGGACAACCTCCAGATTCATTTCCAACTTCATGGTGTTCCCGAAGCAAGGCTTCGCTCAAGTGCTGTTCGACGATCACGCCAAAAAAAGAGTCGCGCTGAACACCGCGGAAAACAAAATGGGCGTCAGCAGCGCCGAGCGTATCGACCGGCTGTACTATTTTGTCGGAGATATGAAGCAGATCTATGCGGACTACCAGCAAGTGCGCTTCGCCGAGGGTTATCCCGAGTTCCAGCCGAAGTCCAACTTCTTCGAGGTCGGCTACGAGGCATTCGGCTCGCTCGGCTGGAATACCGCACAAGCTACCGTGACGGACGATATAAAAAATTATTTGGACCAGGGATACAGACTGAAGTGGGCCGTCGTCGGCTCAGGCTTCTGGAAGGGAGATCGCAACGATCCGCAGCAGGCCATTACGACCAGCTTCGGCATGTGGGACGACACCTATCAGGAGGGCCGAACCGACAACTACCCGAATCCGCGTTATCCGGACGTAGAGGGCTTCAAGAACTTCTTCCGGGACAACGGCATCAAGTTCCTGCTCGGACTCAGAACCAACTTCAAGGCGCTGCCCGAGGACGAGGGATTTTACAATCCGGCCAATGACGGACCCTATACGCAAGAAGGCGTGGACAACGGCTACTTCGTAAAATCCGCTGCGCTGGGCGGAGCGGCCAAGACGTTCGATGTCAATGCGTTCCCCAACGGCCCGGTGTACTTGCTGAACCCCGAGGCGCCGGGCGCCGTGGAATGGTTCAAGAAGGGCGCGGACATATGGGGCGTGGACGGCTTCAAAGAAGACACGATGGCGCGCGCGCCTTCGAGCGACAGCTTGTGGAACAAGCCGAACGAAGCGCTGATGCAGGCGGGCTACGAGGTTATGGTGCGCAACGCGGCGTATTCGGTGCCCGGCGATATCATTCGCCTGGAGGACACCCGCTGGGACTACGATCAGGACCGTCCGGTGCTGGTGGCGCTGAGCATGGCGGCCAGCGGCGCGCCGAATGTATATTCGGACATTGTAGCGGGCAAGTCTTTGCCGAAAAAATTGACTGAAGACCAGAAGCTTTACTTTGTGCGCAACGCTACCTTCGCGGCGCTGACCCCGGCGATGTCGGTTGGTCTCGGGCCGTGGCGCATGGGCAATGCGGGTTACGAGAGCGACGTCAAAAAAGCGGTCGATTTCCACTCCGCGTACGCGCCGTATATTTATAGCGCTGCCGTCGACAGCTTCAAGACCGGATTCCCGTATACGATGACGCCGCTGCCGATCGCGTATCCGAGCGATGCGAATACGTACGATCTGGCCAACACGACCACGCGTCAGTACGAATGGATGCTGGGCGAATCGCTGCTGGCTGCGCCGCTGTTCGGCAACGATCTGACGACGGCAACGGCCCGGGATGTGTATTTGCCGGAGGGCAAGTGGATCGAGTATGAGACGGGCGAGGTTCACAACGGGCCTGTGACGCTGAAAAACTATGAGCTGCCGCTGGACAAAGTGCCGGTATTTGTCGGCGGGAAAGGCGTGCTGGTCAAGCGGGATCTGGCGTCCGAGGCGTTGTACGCCGAAGTGTATCCGATCGCCGCGAACGGTTCCGAATTTGTGTACACCTACCCGGACGGCGTGTCCACAAGCCGGATAGTGAACCGCAATGCGGGATGGAACAAGGATACGCTGGTCATCACGGACACGACTGCCGGCGACCAAGTGGTTTATGTGTACGATGCCAAGACGGGACGTTATTCCTTCGCATTAACGGAAGGGCATCAATATGAGCTGACAGGCGGAGGTAAGCCGGACGAGGGAGGCGGCGACAACGGCGGCGGTGACAACGGCGGCGGCGACAACGGCGGCGGAGATAACGGCGGCGGCGACAACGGCGGTGGCGACAACGGCGGGGGAGATAACGGCGGCGGCGACAACGGCGGGGGAGATAACGGCGGCGGAGACAACGGCGGCGGAGATAACGGCGGTGGCGACAACGGCGGCGGAGATAACGGCGGCGGAGATAACGGCGGCGGCGACAACGGCGGTGGCGACAACGGCGGTAACAACACCGGCGGCTCCGATAGCGGCGTGCCGCCGGCTCCGGACGAGCAGGTGCGCAACGTACTCGACGACGAGTTGAAGCAAGCGGGACAGACAGGCAAGGTTCTCATCCGATTGGATGGCAAGCAAACCTCGGTAAGACTGCCCGCATCGACCGACCAGCTTCGCGACGGAGACATGATTCAGATCGAATCCGGCAAGGTTCGATTCACGATCCCGGCGAAGGCGCTGCGGCAGCTGTCTGCGGATGCGGGAGGGGCGGATCGCGAGGGATACGTCCTCGATATCGCGTCCAATCCGTATACAGCCGCGCAGCTCGGCGCGTGGGGCGACGACTTGCGTCCGATCAGCGAAGCTGCCAGCCGGATATCGTTGGCGTTGAAGCTGAAAAACGGCACGAGCATACAGGCGAAGGACCCGGCGGACGGCGTCCAGATCGAGATCGGCTATGATCCGAGTCAGGCGGATGCCGAATTGCTCGGCATGTATCGATTCGACGAGGCATCCGGCAAGTGGGTGTATGCAGGCGGCGCAGCGACTGCCGATCATGCCGCTATTGCGGCCACTATGGATCGGTCGGGACAATACGCGCTGCTGATGCGCACCAAGCAGTTCGACGATATCCCGAGCACTCACTGGGCGTACAGAACGCTGCAAGTGCTCGCGGCGCGCCATGTGGTGAACGGCATCAGCGACACGTCGTATGCGCCGTCGGGACTGACGACGCGCGCCGAATTTACGGCGCTGTTGGTACGGACGCTCGGGCTGCGCGCGGGTGACGGAGGTCAATCGGGCACAACTCCGGCATTTAACGACGTATCGACGGCTGACTGGTTCGCCGACGATGTGTCCGCCGCATACGAAGCGGGCCTCGTGCAAGGCGTGTCGGATGCTCGCTTTGCGCCCGGCGCACGCATCTCCCGCGAGCAGATGGCGGCGATGATCGTTCGCGCTTACGAGTATGCGAGCGGCAAAATTGACGCCCAGGATGCGGACCTGGCCGACTATGCGGATATCGCCAAGCTGTCCGGCTGGGCCAAGGAAGATGTGCGCAAAGCGGTATCGGCCGGCCTCATGCAAGGCACGGCGGCAGATACGTTCAATCCCGGCGGGAATGCCACCCGTGCACAGACGGCGCAGGCGGTCTACAACTTGTTGAGCCTGCTGAACAAGAAATAAAAAGGTGTGCGGCGCGCTGTGTCAGTCGGCGGCGAAGCATACCAGGAGACAACTGTACGGCGCATATGCCGTACAGTTGTTTGCGTATGTCGCCTTGCCTCTGTCCGGCCGCCCTTTACTTGACGAATAGAACAAATCTGTGCAAGAAGCTCATGCTCCGACAGTGCGGGAAATTGCGGATTTTTGTTCCATGAGATAGGTGGTTATGTTTATTATCGGTCGGATGCGCTCCTGTTAAGCTGATGTTGTCGGCGATTCACCGAAGTCGCACGCACGCAGACAATCAAATCAGGAGGTCAACAAAGTGAACAACAGGAGATGGTTTACGATTTTGCTGGCAAGCATCATGATGATCGGGCTGCTCTCGGCCTGCTCGGGCGACAAAAACAAAAACGGCGGCAACAGCGGCGGCGCGTCGTCGAGCGCTCCGAGCGGCGCGGGCGCAAGCAAGGCGGCCGACCCGATCAAGCTGACGATGTGGGGCGGCGTGCCGCCGGAGTCGGGTCCGCAAGCGGTAGTAGACGCCTGGAATGCGGCCCATCCGGACGTGCAAGTCGAATATGTGCGGTTCGTCAACGACGACGACGGCAACCTGAAGCTGGACACCGCGATGCTGACCGACCAGGGCGTGGACATCTACGTCAACTATACGCTGTCGCAGACCGAGAAGCGGGTGGAAGCGGGCGTAGCGCTTGATCTGAGCGAGCTTGGCGATTACAACATCGACGAGAAGATGGGGCCGGACGCCGCGCTGTGGAAGATCAACGACAAGTATTACGGCGTGCCGACCAAGAAAAACGCATTTTTCGTAGCGCTGAACAAAGATATGCTGGATGCTGCCGGGCTGGCGGTGCCGAAGAGCTGGACCTGGGACGAAGCGCGCCAATACGCCAAGCAGTTAAAGGCGGACGGCCGTTACGGCTTCATTCAGCATCTGGAGCCGTTCTACGATCCGATGGATTCGGTGCTGGTGAAGGAAGGCTATACCAAAGCGGACGGCAGCTCCAACCTGGATCACCCGCTGATCCGCAAGTGGCTGGAGACGCTGAACGGCATGATGAAGGAAGATCAATCGACGCCGCCGCTCGGCGAGCAGATGTCGACGCAACTGCCGGTGGACACCAGCTTCCTGAGCGGGCAAGCCGCGATGCTGAACATCGGGGAATGGCTCATCCGCAGCTCCAACAACATGACCGATTTCCCGCGCGACTTCAAGATCGCATTTGCTCCCGTGCCGCGTCTTGCGGACAACGAAGCCGACTATATCACACGCGGCGGACTGGGCGACTTTGTGTCCGTCAACGCCAAGTCGAAGCATAAGAACGAGGCATGGGAATTTGTGAAGTGGTATGCGGACGGCGGCATGGCTCCGATGGCTGCCGGCGGACGGCTGCCGGCGTCCAAGGATGTCGACAAGCAGGTAGCGATGGACAGCCTGCTCGGCGACAAAGCCGATACGTACGATCTGGCGTCGCTGGAGTACGTGCTGTATGGAGACACGACGCCGACCTACGTCCGCGGCGTGCCGCAGCAGGTCATCGACCTGCGGACGCAGGAGTACGAGAAGTACTTCCTGGGCAGCCAGAATATCGACAAAACAATCGGCAACATGGTATCCCGCCACAACGACTTCCTTAAACAATAAACGAAGAAGCCGGAGGGAGGGGCGCCCCGCGCGCCCCCTCTTTCCTTAACGACAGGAGTGGAGCTCCATGAAAGGCAACTGGATGAGGAAGCAGCAAATGCTCGGATATGTGTTTATTGCGCCCAATATGCTCGGCGTCTTGCTGTTTTTTGTTCTGCCTGCAATCTTTTCCTTTGCGCTCATGTTTACGGACTACAAGTTTATGAATCCGCATGTGTCCTTTGTCGGTGTCGATAATTTTACGAGACTGTTTAAGGACGAGGTTTTTTACGTATCGCTGACCAACACGTTTATTTTCCTGCTGTCGGTGCCGGTTTCGATTATGCTGGCTTTTATCGTGGCGGTTGTGCTGAACAAGTCCGTTTATTGGAAAAAAACGCTGAGAGCGCTCTTCTTCATGCCTTACATTACGAGCGGCGTCGCTATCGCATTTGTATGGATGCTGCTGTTCCAGCCCAAGATGGGGCCGATCAACGGCTTCCTGCGGGCCATTGGCATCGATAATCCGCCGGGCTGGCTGTCGACGATGGAGACGTCCATGATCGCGATCGACATCATCTGGATCTGGTTTATGCTCGGCTACAATATGATTATTTATCTGGCAGCGCTGCAGGAGATATCCACGGAGCAGCTCGAGGCCGCCAAGATCGACGGCGCCAAGTGGTGGCAGAGCGTGCGCAGTATCGTATGGCCGCTCGTCAGTCCGACAACGTTTCTGCTGCTCATTACCGGCTTGATTATGACAGTCAAGACGTTTGGCATTATTCAGGCGATTACGCAGGGCGGACCGGGCAACAGCACGACGATTCTGTCCCTGTTCATCTACAAAAATGCGTTCCGCTATTACGAGATGGGCTACGCTTCGGCCATTTCCTGGGTGCTGTTTTTCATCATCTTGATCATTACTTTGATTCAATGGGCCGGTCAGAGGCGCTGGGTCCACTACTAATGGGAGGAACGGACAATGGACGCAACGAGTAAACCGCTTGCTTCCCCCCATGCGGGGTCCGTGCCGCGGAGAACGTCGGCCGGACTGAAGCTGCTGGAGTGGAACAAGCTGATCCTGACGCTGATTATGGCCTTCCTGGGGCTCTTGATGATCGTGCCGTTCATCTGGATGATCAGCACATCGTTCAAGACGCCGGCCGATGTATTCGTCTATCCGATCAAGTGGCTGCCGAACCCGTTCAACTGGGATCATCATGTGAAGGTGTGGACCGGCGACAAGAGTTTTGTGACGTATTATTTGAACTCGCTCAAAGTATCCGTTATCAGCACGACAGGCGCGGTCTTCCTGTCCTCATTCGCAGCCTACGGCTTCTCGAGGGTGGAGTTCAAAGGCCGGAACACGATGTTCCTTGTGTACTTGTCCATGATGATGGTGCCGCCGCAAGTGCTGTTCGTGCCGAAGTTCATCATGTTCGAGTGGGCGGGCATCTACAACACGCATTATGCGCTGATCCTGCCCGGCATGTTTACGATATTCGGCGTTTTTATGATGCGGCAGTTTTTTCTGTCGATCCCGTATGAGATTTCCGAATCCGCGTTTCTCGACGGGGCGGGACATTTCAGCATTTTTTTCCGGCTCGTGCTGCCGCTGGCCAAGCCCGCGCTGGCGACGCTTGCCGTCATCGACTTCAGCTGGCACTGGAACGATTATGAGAATGCGCTCGTGTTCCTGATCGACGAACGGCTGTACACGGTGCCGCTAGGCTTGCAGAACTTCATTCTGGAAAACACGATCGATTACAACGGGATGATGGCCGCCGCGACGGCCGGCATCGTGCCGATGATCGTCGTATTCCTGCTCGGACAACGGTTCATCATTCAAGGCATATCCAATTCGGCGGTCAAGGGATGATCGCTGCGGGACAGACTGGAGTGTGAGAGATGTGAGGAAAGAAACGATCGTATCCGATGTGACGGTGATCGGTGGCGGATTGGCGGGCGTGTGCGCCGCGGTGGCGGCCGCAAGATTGGGGCAGACGGTATCGCTCGTGCAAAACCGGCCGGTGCTCGGCGGCAATTCCAGCAGCGAGGTGCGCGTGTGGGTATGCGGAGCGACCAGTCACGGCGTCAACCGCTACGCCAGGGAGACCGGCATTATGGGCGAGATGTTCGTGGAGAACCAGTATCGCAACCCGGACGGCAACCCGTATCTGTGGGATCTGATCGTGCTGGAGACCGTCCGGGCCGAGGACAACATACGGCTGTTCCTGAATACCGACGTCCATGAGGTCGAAGTGGCGGAGGCGTCGTCGGACGGCGGCGAAGCGGCGGGCCGGATCAAGGCGGTGACGGGGTGGATGATGGGCTCGGAGCGCCGGATTCGGTACGAGAGCAGCATGTTCCTCGACTGCACGGGCGACGGTCTGGTCGGCTTCATGGCCGGGGCGGACTATCGGATCGGACGTGAGGCGAAGGCCGAGTTCAACGAGGATTGGGCGCCGGAGGAAGCCGACGACATCACGCTCGGCAGCACGATTCTGTTCTATACGAAGGATGAAGGACGCCCCGTCCGGTATATCCCGCCGAGCTTCGCCCGCAATATCGAGACGACGTCCATTCCGATCCGCCGCGTCATTCGCAGCGGCGATTCGGGCTGTCATTACTGGTGGATCGAATGGGGCGGCGAGCTGGATACGGTTCACGACAACGAGCGTATTCGCGACGAGCTGTGGTCGGTCATATACGGCATCTGGGATTATATTAAAAACTCGGGTAAGTTCGAGGCGGACAACATGACGCTGGAATGGGTGGGAGCGCTGCCCGGCAAACGAGAATATCGCCGCTTCGTAGGCGACTATGTGCTAAGTCAGAACGACATTGTCGCGCAGGCGCCCTTCGCCGACCGGGTCGCCTTCGGCGGCTGGTCGATCGACCTGCATCCGCCGCAAGGCATGTACGCCGATGAGAGCGGCTCCAAGCATTATCATGCGGACGGCATCTACCATATCCCGCTGCGCTCGCTCTACTCGCGCAACATCGACAATCTGATGTTCGCGGGCCGCAATATAAGCGCGTCCCATGTCGCCTTCGGCACGACGCGGGTGATGGCGACATGCGCCGTCATCGGCGAAGCGGCGGGCACGGCCGCCGCGCTGTGCGTTCAGCGCGGCGCGGCGCCGCGGGAGCTGCACGCGGCGCATCTGGATGCGCTGCAGCAGACGCTGCTCCGTCAGGACGCCGCGGTCATCGGGCTGCGCAGCGAGGACGAGTCGGATGCGGCGCGGCGCGCTGCCGTGACGGCATCCTCGGTGCAGCGCCGCGTCGCCGTCGAGGAGCCGTCGTCCGCCTACGCGCTGACGCATCCGGCGGGCGTGCTGTTCCCGGTCACGGATCGTATGGACAGCCTGTCGCTGCTGCTGGACGCTTCGGCGGATACGGCATTGACCGTGTCGTTGTTCGAGACGGGCAGAGACGAGAATTATATTCCGGCCCGGCTGCTGTTGTCGCATACCGTGCCGGTGTCTCGGGGCGATCGGCAATGGGCGACGGTGCCGCTGGAATACGCGGCGAACCGCCCGTGCAATCTGTTCGCCGTGATCGAAGCGAACGAAGCCGTCGCGCTGTATCGGAGCGGCGAACCGCTGTTCGGCGTGCTGTGCTTCGAGAACCGCATCGCCGCGTCGGCCGACTTCGCCGACTACGAGCAATCGCAGCTCACGATGGCGTGGTCGATGAAGGGGCTGCATCGCATGCCGTTCTGCCTGCGCGTGTCGCCGGACACGGAGGCGTACGCCGCGGCGTCGGTCGTCGACGGCTTCGCTCGGCCATACAGTGGTCCGCATATTTGGATGTCGGACGTCATGGGGCCGGGACGCGAGGAATGGATTCAACTGGAGTGGCAAGCGGCGGAGACGATCGCGGAGATTCAACTTCTGTTCAACGACGATGTCAACGAGGACCTCATCAACCTGCATCATCATCGCACCCCGTTCGAAGTGATCCCGGAGCTGATCAAGGATTACCGCATCGAAGCGAATGTCGGCGGAACCTGGCAGGTGCTGCTGCGCGAGACGGATAACCGCAAGCGCAAGCGAATCCATCGGCTGGAGCAGCCGATTCGGGCGGAGCGGCTGCGAGTCGTCGCAGAGTCGACCAACGGCTCCCGCCGCGCGCAGTTGGTCGAGATCAGGGTGTACGGATCGTAGCGCGCCGCGCAGGGCGGTCAACACGAGATTACTTACGGCGCGGCTGCTGTGCGCGGCGGCAACAGGAGCGACCGCCCGCTGTAAGCGCGGAAACCAACGTTACTGGTGTGACGAGCGCGCCGGATCGCGGTGCAAGCGAGAAATGTGCGGCAACAGGAGCGACCGCCCGCTGTAAGCGCGGAAACCAACGTTACTGGTGTGACGAGCGCGCCGGATCGCGGTGCAAGCGAGAAATGCGCGGCAACAGGAGCGACCGCCCGCTGTAAGCGCGGAAACCAACGTTACTGGTGTGACGAGCGCCGGATCGCGGTGCAAGCGAGAAATGCGCGGCAACAGGAGCGACCGCCCGCTGTAAGTGCGGAAACCAACGTTACTGGTGTGACGAGTGCGCCGGATCGCGGTGCAAGCGAGAAATGTGCGGCTACAGGAGCGACCGCTCGCTGTAAGCGCGGAAACCAACGTTACTGGTGTGACGAGCGCGCCGGATCGCGGTGCAAGCGAGAAATGCACGGCTACAGGAGCGGCCGCCCGCTGTAAGCGCGGAAACCAACGTTACTGGTGTGACGAGTGCGCCGGATCGCGGTGCAAGCGAGAAATGCGCTGCTACAGGAGCGGACTACCATTGTATGTGAAACAAACAAAACCGTCAGGAACGCTCTGACGGTTATTTCTTGTTTTGTGAGCGTATCTCCCGCGGATCGGAGGAGGCCGATCGCCTCTCGTAGTAAAGGCGATGGCGCGCTCGAGGCTGGGGGAGGCCGATCGCCTCTCGTAGTGAAGGCGATGGCGCGCTCGCGGATCGGAGGAGGCCGATCGCCTCTCGTAGTGAAGGCGATGGCGCGCTCGTGGGCTGGAGGAGGCTGATCGCCTCTCGTAGTGAAGGCGATGGCGCGCTCGTGGGCTGGAGGAGGCCGATCGCCTCTCGTAGTGAAGGCGATGGCGCGCTCGTGGGCTGGAGGAGGCTGATCGCCTCTCGTAGTGAAGGCGATGGCGCGCTCGTGGGCTGGAGGAGGCTGATCGCCTCTCGTAGTGAAGGCGATGGCGCGCTCGCGGATCGGAGGAGGCCGATCGCCTCTCGTAGTGAAGGCGATGGCGCGCTCATGGTCTGGAGGAGGCCAATCGCCTCTCGTAGTAAAGGCGATGGCGCGCTCGTGGTCTGGAGGAGGCCAATCGCCTCTTGTAGTGAAGGCGATGGCGCGCTCGTGGGCTGGAGGAGGCCGATCGCCTCTTGTAGTGAAGGCGATGGCGCGATCGCGGGCCGGAGGAGGCCGATCGCCTCTTGTAGTGAAGGCGATGGCGCGCTCGTGGGCTGGAGGAGGCCGATCGCCTCTTGTAGTGAAGGCGATGGCATCTCCCGCGCTTGGTCGAGGCCGAACACCTGCAAGGCATATTGCCCGATTCAAATGCGCCCCTCAAACCAATAATGAATGATGCCTTCTCTTGTTGACTTCTTCCCCTTAGATGGTACAATCACTTTTAGATATTGTTATTTAATTTACTAACAAATTAGATAACAATAATTATATTATGGTTTACAGAATTGCATCTTAATGTCCACAAAACTGCATCTACAAATCTCTACCTACAAAAGCTTGCACGAAGGAGCGGCCAGCATGAGCAAACAGACTTGGAACGAGACGGTTAGCGGCATGACTTGGGGTTGGGTCGGCACCCGCGGCACTTGGACGGGGCCAGAAGCGGACTTCTCGATGGAGGAGATGACGAAGCTCGGCGTGAACTGGGCGGCGATCGCGCTGTCCGCGCTGCAGGAGACGCCGCAGTCGACGGACATCCCGTACTGGGACGAACCGACGGTGACCGACGACGAGGTGCGCACGGCGATTCGCAAGGCGAAGGCGCTCGGGATGAAGGTGTGCCTGAAGCCGGTCGTCAACGTGAAGAACGGCACGTGGCGCGCGCATATCGGCTTTTTCGACGAAGAGGTTCCCGGAGAGCCGAGCTGGGCGCAATGGTTCGCCTCCTACGGCAAGTTCATCGCCCACTACGCCGCCATCGCGGAGGAAGAGGGCTGCGAGATGCTGTGCATCGGCTGCGAGATGGTGCAGACCGACAAGCGCGAGGCCGAATGGCGCGCCTTGATCGCCGACATCCGTCCGATCTACTCCGGCCTGATTACCTATAATTGCGACAAGTACCAAGAAGGCCGGGTCAAGTGGTGGGACGCGGTCGATATCATCTCCTCGAGCGGCTACTACCCGATTCACGAGTGGGAGGAACATCTCGACCGCATCGAAGGCGTGCTGGCACAGTGGAACAAACCGTTCTTCTTCATGGAAGCGGGATGCCCGAGCCGCGAGGGCTCGCCGCTCCGTCCGAACGACTGGTCGCTGCCCGGCGGTCCGTCGGAGGAGGCGCAGCAGCGCTACTACGAGGCGATGTTCGGCGCGTGCGCGAAGCGCGAGTGGATGCGCGGCTTCATGCTCTGGGACTGGCCGGCCAAGCTGTACGACACGCAGGATGCGGCGGCCAACGACGACTACTGCATGTACGGCAAGGCGGCCGCCAAGACGGTCGGCGACTATTACAAGTCCGGACAGAAGCCGGAAGGCTTGAACGCCTGAACGCCTGAATGATTGAACTCGCACAAGAGGGAGGACTTACGCATGACGCAGCAATTGACGAGCGCACGGTGGCGGCAAGAGCTGACCGCGGAGCTCAAGGACAACATCCTCGGCTACTGGCTGAACAACACGGTTGATGAAAAGTACTTCGGTTATGTCGGCGAGATTGCGAGCAGCGGCGAACGGAAGCCGGAGGCGGACAAGGGGCTGGTGCTGCATGCGCGCATCATGTGGACGTTCGCGTCCGCGTACCGTCTGTACAAGGAGGAGGCGTACCTCGCCGCTTCCAAGCGGGCATACGAAGCGCTTCGCAATCATTTCCACGATCCCGAGCACGGCGGCCTGTACTGGCTGATCGACGTCAAGGGCAATGCGGTATCGGATAAAAAGCAGGTTTACGGCCAGGCGTTCGTCATCTATGCGCTGTCGGAGTACGTGCGCGTGACCGGCGACGGGGAAGCGCTGGCTTGGGCGGAGGAGATCTACCGGCTGCTCGAAAAGCACGCCTACGATCCGGTGCACCTCGGTTATGTCGAAGCGCTCGCCCGCGACTGGTCCGAGACGGACGAGTTGAGCCTCTCCGGCAAGGACATGAACGAGCGCAAGTCGATGAACACGCATCTTCACGTGCTCGAGGCCTACACGAATCTGTACCGCGTCTGGAAGCCCGAAGGCCTCAAGGCGAAGCTGAAGGAGCTGATCGAGGTCCATCTGGACAAGATCATCGACGCGAATACCGATCACTTCCTGCTGTTCTTCGATGACGAGTGGCAGTCCAAGTCGCCGCATGTGTCGTACGGACACGACATCGAAGGCAGCTGGCTGCTATGGGAAGCGGCCGAGGTGCTGGGCGACGAGTCACTGCTCCCGCGCGTCAAGGAAGCGGCGGTCGCCATGGCCAAGGCGACGCTCGAGCAGGGCGTGGACGAGGACGGCGGCCTATTCAACGAATACGACGGCCATCATCTCGACGACAGCAAGGATTGGTGGCCGCAGGCCGAAGCGATGGTCGGCTTCCTCAACGCCTACCAGCTGTCCGGCGAGACGAAGTACCTGGACGCGGCGAAGCATAGCTGGGACTTCATCTCGAAGTTCGTCAGCGACCGCGAGGGCGGCGAATGGCATTGGCAGGTAACGCGCGCAGGCGAGCCGATCATGGACGCGAATCAGCCGAAGGTCGGTCAGTGGAAGTGCCCGTATCACAACAGCCGGGCTTGCATCGAAGTGCTGGAAAGACTCGAACATCTTAAATCGGAGGCGTAATCCATGAGCGATTTTCTGAATCAAATCAAACAATTGAATGAGCAGTACGAGCAGCTGATCTCCCGTCCCAACCCGAAGGTCGAGCCGGGCAACGGCATCTACTGGCGCCACGAGCATCCGGTCGTGACGCATGCGCATGCGCCGCTCTACTGGCGCTACGATCTGAACCCGGAGACGAATCCGCACCTGATGGAGCGGATCGGCGTCAACGCCGCGTTCAACGCTGGCGCGATCAAGCTTAACGGCAAGTATTATCTGATGGTTCGCGTCGAAGGCGTCGACCGCAAATCGTTTTTCGCCGTCGCCGAGAGCGACAGCCCGACCGAAGGATTCAGATTCTGGGACTATCCGGTGCTGCTCCCCGAGACCGAAGACCCGGACATCAATGTATACGACATGCGCCTCGTGCAGCATGAGGACGGCTGGATCTATGGCCTGTTCTGCAGCGAGCGCAAAGACCCGGACGCGCCGAAGGGCGACACGTCGAGCGCGAACGCGAAGGGCGGCATCGCCCGCACGAAGGACCTGATCAACTGGGAGCGTCTGCCGGATCTCCAGACCCCTTCGCCACAGCAGCGCAACGTCGTGCTTCACCCCGAGTTCGTGAACGGCAAGTATGCCTTTTACACGCGTCCGCAGGACGGCTTCATCGACACGGGCGCCGGCGGCGGCATCGGCTGGGGACTGTCCGACAGCATGAATCCGGCCATCGTCGACCACGAAGCGATCGTGGACGAGAAGGTGTATCACACGATCAAGGAAGTGAAGAACGGCCAGGGCGCCGCGCCGATCAAGACGGACAAGGGCTGGCTCCATATCGCCCACGGCGTCCGCAACACGGCTGCCGGTCTGCGTTATGTCATCTACGCGTTCATGACCGCGCTCGACGAGCCGAACCGCGTCATCCACGCCCCGGCCGGCCATCTGATCGCCCCCGAGGGCATCGAGCGCGTCGGCGACGTATCCAACGTCGTGTTCACGAACGGCCTGATCGCCGAGGAGAGCGGCGAAGTGTACATCTATTACGCTTCCTCCGACACGCGCCTGCACGTCGCTTCCACGACGATCGACCGCCTGATCGACTATGTGCAGAACACGCCGGAGGACGGCTTGCGCTCGCGCGCGAGCGTCGAGACGCGCCACAAGCTGATCGCGCGCAACCTGGAGCTGCTGGATCGCCCCGAGTACGCTTTTCTGAAGCGCGGCTAACAGCTCGTCCGCATAACTGAATAGGCCATGATAAAAATCCCCTGACCGGTGCATAATAATGCCTGGTTAGGGGATTTTAAGCTAAAAGTTTTTGTTTGTTATCATAATTGATGACAATAAAAACAAAACGATTGCCTGTTATTGCAGAACGGTAAGCGTATAATGAGTACATGTAAGCGATCCCATCACAGCGCTTACAGGTGCCGAGCGATCGGCAAACACCATCAATCTGGGGGTATACAAATGAAGAAAAGCACGCTTGCCATCTTGTCGTTGCTGACCGCTTCCGCCGTCCTGTCCGCTTGCGGCAGCAACAACAATAACAACGCATCGTCGTCCGCGCCGGCATCGCCGTCCGCATCCGCTTCTGCATCCGCGTCCGCATCCGGCGGCGAAGCGAACGCCGACCTGTCCGGCAAGATTCTGGTGCTCACGCACCGTACAGACTATATCAGCGACGGCACGTTCGACAAGTACGTCGCCAAGTTCAAGGAAAAATATCCGAAGGCCGAAGTCGAATTCGAAGGCCTCACCAACTACGCCACCGATATCAACACCCGTCTGACGACCGGCGAAGCCGGCGACGTCAACATGATTCCGTCCGCCCTCGCAGCCAGCGAATATCCGAAGTACTATGAGCCGCTGCCGGATTCGATGTTCGAGAACGTATACTTCGCCGACTTCGACGCCTATGAAGGCAAGCGCTACGGCATCACGTCCGGCGTCAACACCCAGGGCATCGTGTACAACAAGAAGGCGTTCGAAAAGGCAGGCATCACCGCGACGCCGAAGACGCTCGACGAGCTGTACGCCGACGCGCAAAAGCTGAAAGACGCCGGCATCATCCCGCTGTACATGAACTTCGGCGCACAATGGCCGATGGGCAGTTGGGGCGAGAACTCCTACACGACCGTAGCGGGCGACGCCAAGTGGACCGACAGCCTGATCTCCACGGACACGCCGTTCACGGTGGACGGGCCTTGGGGCCAAATGATCCAGATCGCACGCAAGTTTGTCGAGAACAAGTGGGTTGAATCCGACCTGTCGACCAACAACTGGGAAATGTCCAAGGGCGAAGTCGCATCCGGCAAAGCTGCCATGTACTTCCTCGGCAACTGGGTTATTCCGCAAGTCATCGGCGCAGGCGCTGCTTCCGAAGACATCGGATTCTTCCCGTTCCCTTACGACAACTCCGGCAAGTACAACGCTCCGCTCGGCGGCGACTACTTCGTCGGCGTGAGCAAGGACTCCAAGAACAAGGAACTGGCTACCGCCTGGGTTAACTTCTTCGTCAAGGAATCCGGCTACGACACCGACTCCGGCTTCATGCCGGTCGACAAGACCAAGGAGCCGCAAGTGCCGCAGCTGGCCGAATTCAATGCAGCCAACCCGACCTATATCGAAGGCGTCGCGGTCGACCCTCGCTACAACGAGATCGCCAAGAAGGCCGAGATCGCGCTGGGCACCGGCTCCGTCGATCAGGACCTGATCGTGGCGAAGGATCTGAAGAAAGCGTTCGACGACATGAACGCCAAGTGGGCCAAGGCTCGCAAGGACCTCGGCTATTAAGCCGAACGCATCAGCTTAGAAACGCATAACGGCGGCACAGGATGCCGCCATCCCAAAAGGACTGTCCCAAGGTCATGGCCAATGACCGGGGGACAGTCCTTTTTTTCTATGATATGGATTCGTCCGTTCTAGCATCTCCTAATCTCTCATAGACTTCAATATCGCTTCGCAAGACGGAAGAGTTGAGAGTCTGAGAGAATTCCCGGACAGGGAAAACGGAGGTGCGGGATGATCCGTGCGGTAATCGCTCAATGGCCGGTCTGGCGCAGGCAGTCCCGAAAGTTTCTGGCGTCGGGCCGCGCTTTTTTGCTGCTTAGCTTTTGCTCGATGGTGCTGTTCGTGCTGCTCGGTCTTGGCGGCATATTGCAGATCAAGCTGGCCGCTTCACCCTCGCAATCGATGAAGGGGTTTGCGGCTTCGGTATCCGACACTTTTTTTTCCTCGATGCTCGGGCTCGAGCTGCCCCAGATGGCGGATCGCGGCGATGGGGAGCGGGTCGACGGGGAGCGGATCGCTGCGTTTCTGCTGCGGTTCCTGACGGATGTCAACCCGGGCGATCCCAAGAGTCTGCTCGCGGCCGAGATGCCGGGCGCGGGCGGGGACGAGCCGACCTTGTTCAGGACGGGCTCCGGGGGCTCGGACAGCGCGCCTGAAGACTACAGTCCGGCTTCGGACGGCCACTCCGGCGCGGATGGTCAAGCCTCGGACGAGCCGGACGATCATGGCGGAGGCACGGGACAGCAGACGCCGGGAGACGCGGACAAGCCGGACGCCACGCAGTCGCCGGATACGCAGCAAGGCGGAGCCGACGATCCGGCGCCGGATGCCGGCGAGGACGCCCCGCGGACGACGGACGGACGCAAAGTCGTATTCGTCTATCATTCTCACAGCCGGGAATCCTATTATCCGGAGCTGCCGGCAGGCACCAAGGACCCGAATTCGGGCAAAGTCAATGTGACCGCGGTCGGCAAGCGCCTGGCGGACCAGCTCGAGAAGCGGGGCATCGGCGCGGTGCACTCGTCCAAGGATTATGCGGGCACGGTTAAAGATTACGATTGGAACCAATCCTATAAATATTCCAAACAGACGGTCGCGCAGGCGATTGCGAGTCATGCGGATCTGACCTTTTTCTTCGATATTCACAGAGATTCGCTGCGGCGCAAGGAATCGACCGTCACGATCGGCGGCAAGGACTATGCCCAGGTATTCTTCATCATCGGTCAGCGCAATCCGGACTGGAAGCAGAACGAGAAGTTCGCCAATTCGATTCACGAAAAGCTGGAGGCGGCATACCCGGGATTGTCACGCGGCATATGGGGCAAGACGGCTGCGACCGGCAACGGCGAGTACAACCAGTCGATGGCGCCCGACAGCGTGCTCATCGAGATCGGCGGCGTCGACAACACGCTGGAGGAATGCTACCGCACCGCCGACGCGCTGGCCAAGACGATCGCGGAGCTGTATTGGCAGGACCAGGACGCCGAAGCCGTAGGCGCCGGGGCGAAGACGAAGACGTCGGCACAATAAAGGGGGAACGGGTCATGGGACGTTCAATGGGCAGGCTTGCGTTCGTGTCGGTGCTGATCGCGCTGGCCATCCTGTTCGGGATGGAGCTGGCGGACGACGGCATTCGCACGGTATACGGACCGGTCGGAGACAGTGCCGGCGTCTCCGCCGCGGACGGCGCGCAGGCCGCGAATGACGAGCGGGCGGCGCAGCGCAGCCGCTACTACGCGGAGGAGCCGCAGGGCATTGCCTATGAGGGCGGCAGCGGCGTGGAGCGCAGCTCGGCAGGCGGCGTGCGCGGCGGCGAACGGAGCGGGGGACAGGAGCGGGATACCGTGGAGCGGGAGACCGCGAAGCGAGATCCGTACGCGATTCCGCGGCCGGACGGCGAACCGCTCGTCGACAGTCTCGCAGACAAGACGGCTTCGGCGCTGCAAGCCTTGTCCCAGGGCGGCGTGCGGGCGGTCGTCTCGCTTTTCGACAAGCTGTCGGGTTCTTAAGGCCTACATTGCATCAGGTGGCGACTGAGACTTTTTGCCTTTTTATGTGATCTGAGTTACAGAACCGAACCCGGGTTCAATAGTAATATCGAATCGCACAAGAGAGACAAACAAGGATCGGGAGTGTGAGACTGTGCGGTTCGTGCGTGCAGACCAGCTGGTTGAAGGCGACAGACTGGGCAAAAGCATATATACGTCCGAAGGACGACTGGTTTTAAAGCAGGGCGCCTTGCTGGACAAGCGTCTCATCGAAGGTCTGAGGAGACGCAGCCTGCGTTATTTGTTTATCGAAACGACAGAAGCGCGCAATGCGCACCCGCATGCGCTCAAGGAAAATTTGCGGGCGCAGATGAAGGACTTGCTGGCGCTCGTGACGGCTGCGGTCCAACGCGGCGGCGCCGTCCCTATCGAGCCGGTGCTGGAATGGTCCGCGCATATGTCGCGGATCGTCATGGAAGAGCGCGATCTGATGTATCACTACGAGGATCTGCTGAGGGGAGACGACAGCCTGATCGCGCACAGCGTCAATGTCTGCTTTCTGGCGATGCTGACGGCCAAGGCGCTCGGCTACAGCAGACAGCGGATTCAGAACGTGGCCATAGGCAGCCTGCTGCACGATATCGGACTGTTCAGGCCGCATGACGGCACCATGGTCATTCATCATCCGCAGGTGGGATACGAGCTGCTGCGGCAGTCCCCCGGCGTGCCAGCGGCGGCGCTCCGGATCGTCATGCAGCATCACGAGCAGCTGAACGGCAGAGGGTTCCCGCACGGAACGAAGGGTGCGGAGCTGGCGGAGGAGGCGCAGATTTGCGGGCTGTGCAGCGAATTCAGTTATTTTATGAACGATCGACTCGCGGACAAGCTGCCATGTGGAGGAATCGAGTACGTCATGTCGAAAATAGATACTTCATACAGCTATGCCGTCGTCCGCGGCTTCCTGAAGGCATTCGTCCCGTATCCGATCGGCACCGAGCTCAGGCTGACCGGGGGACTTCTTGCGACGGTCGTCGAACTGAACAAGGGACATCTGGCCAGGCCGGTCGTCAGGCTGCACCAGTTCGGCACGAAGTTCAACCTGATGGAGCATCCCGGCTTTATGGTGGAGGCTGTCGTCTAGAGGGGACGCTCGGCGCAGCTGCACATACGCGCAAGGGGGCTATTATGCCGATTACCGCCACCAGGCTGAGGACGATCCCCTTTTTTAAAGGCATCGATCCCGCACTGTTCGACCGTGTCCTCCCGTATGTCCAGGAGAAAGTGTGCCGCAAAGGCGCGATCATTTTCCTCGAGGGCAGCGAAGGCGACGAGATTTACTTTATCCTCTCCGGCTCGGTCAGCATCCACACGATCAACAAATCCAAAAAAGTCGTGCTCGCGTTGTTCCAGGAAGGCGACTATTTCGGCGAGATGGCGCTCATCAAGCCCGGTCTCGTACGCTCGGCCACGGCGGAGACGGCTTCGCAGACCCGGCTGCTGTCGCTTCGACGCTCGCATTTCCAGCTGCTGTTCGAGAATGACCGCAACCTGCTGCACTATCTCGTCGAGGATACGATGAACCGGCTGCGCAAGGCCAACCAGCAAATCTACGATTTGACCTTTCTGAGCGTCCGCTCGCGGATCGTCAAGCGCCTTGTCTCCTGGTGCGACGAATACGGCGGCGGCTCGGATCCGTCCGCGCCCGTGCGCATCCCGATCAAGCTCACGCATCAGCAGCTCGCCGACATGGTCGGGGCCGTGCGGGAGACCGTATCGAAGGTGCTGCAGGAGATGCAGGACGAAGACCTGATTCGCATTCAGCAGAAAATGATTCAGGTGCAGGACCGCTCCAAGCTGGAAAAGCTGCTTGAGAACGAAGTATGATCTGTGCTAAAATGAGGGCAACTTTGTTTATCTAAAGGGGAACACCTTGATGTCTGCGATGGTTCTGAACTGATCAATTGGATAGCCCGTTAGCGCGAGCGCATGGACGGTCGAAGCGGATTCGACCCGTTTATTTTATTGCGCTTGGCTAACGGCTCTGATTGCCGGGGAGGAACTGTCCGACATTCCGTCCGTCGCTGCGGCGAGGAGCGGGAATGCGAACCGTGCCTATAGGCACGGTTTTTTGCGTTTTCTTCGCTGCGTCCGGTTGACCCAATCCCCTTAAACAAAGGAGCATCCCCTACTCATGAGAAATCAATCCCTCGATAAATTGGAATACCCGCGCGCAGTCGAAGCCGTCGTGTCTCGCGCGACTACCTATATGGGCCGTCGTCTGGCAGAAGGACTGGCCCCGCTGTCCGACACCCGCATCATCGCCGCACGCCTGGCGGAGACCGAGGAGACCCGCGCGATGATCGACAAGGGCATGCATGTGCCGCTGCCCTCGATGGACGGCATGGAGGAGCTGTTCGCGCTGCTCGGCACGGGCTACGTCCCGGATGAGCGGCAATTCGGCCAGCTGGCGCAGTTCGTCCGCAGCTGCGGCCAGCTGCGCAGGTTCATGGCGGCCAAGGCGGACGTCGCCCCGACGGTCGCCGCCTACGCGTCGTCGATGCACGAGCTCGGCGGACTGCTCGCCGAGATTGAGGGCAGCATCGACCGCGGACGCATACTGGACGGCGCCAGCCAGGAGCTGGGGCGCGTCCGGCGCAAGCTGCGGCAGGCGGAGGAGAAGCTGCAGAAGCGGCTGGACGGTCTGCTGGCGAAGCATGCCGAGCATCTGCAGGAGCGGATCGTCAGCTCGCGCGGCGGGCGGTACGTGCTGTCCGTCAAAAAGGAGCATCGGCGCAAAGTGTCCGGCACCGTGCTCGACGAATCTGCGAGCGGACAGACGGTGTTCGTCGAGCCGGCCGAGACGACCGGCCTGCAGATGGATCTGTCCGCGCTCCGGGCCGAGGAGCAGCGCGAGGAGCTCCAGGTGCTCGCGAGGCTGACCGGCGAGGCGGAGCTCGCGCTGCCGCAGCTATCCGTGAACGCGGAGGCGGTCGCGCACTACGACTTCCTGCTGGCCAAGGCCAAGTGGGCGCTCGCGATCGGCGCGCTGCCGCCGTCGCTCACGTACGACGGCACGTTCGAGCTGCGCACGGCGCGGCATCCGTTCCTGAGCGCGAAGCCTGTGCCGCTCGACATCGTCATGGACGCCAGCTACCGGTCGCTGCTCATCACCGGGCCCAACACCGGCGGCAAGACGGTCGCGCTCAAGACGGTGGGCCTGCTCACGCTGATGGCCCAGTCCGGCCTGCTCATCCCGGCCGCTGCCGGCAGCCGCGTCGGGGTGTTCCGCGCGATCGAGGCGGACATCGGCGACGGCCAGAGCCTGGACCGCTCGCTCAGCACGTTCTCCTCGCATATTCGCAACGTCACCGACATCCTCGCCGTCTCGGACCGCGCGACCCTCGTGCTGCTCGACGAGCTGGCGACGGGGACCGACCCCGGCGAGGGCGTCGGGCTGTCGATCGCCGTGCTTGAGGAGCTGTACCGGCGCGGCGCGGCCGTGCTGGCGACGACGCACTTCAACGAGATCAAGGAATACGCGCGTCTCGCGCCGGGCTTCCGCAACGCCCGCATGGCGTTCGACGAAGACACGCTGCAGCCGCTCTATCGGCTCGATATGGGCGAAGCGGGTGACAGCTATGCCTTCGTCATCGCCCGCAAGTTCGGCATCGGCGAGGCGATCATCGCCCGCGCCAAGGAGATCGCGCAGAGCCTGAAAGGCGGAGCGCGCAGCGGCGGCGGGAGCGGGCTTTCGCTGCGCGAAGGCGTGCAGGGCATCCTGCCGCAGGCTCACGGGGAGGCGCAGCCTGCGATGGACGGCGATGCTGCGGCGCGCTCGGGAGCGGCGGGCCATGCGTCGCTCCGCGATCGGCGCGACTCGGTGCCGACCGCAGCAGACCGGCAGACCGCACGGCCCGATGCGGAGGCGGCTGCTGCGCCGCACGAGGCAGGTGACGCCGGCGATCGGAGAGCGCCAGCGCCGCCGCCGCTCGGCGTCGGCGACGTCGTGTGGATTCCGTCGCTCGGGCAGCGCGGCGTCGTCTACCGACCGGCCGACGAGCGCGGCAATCTGATCGTGCACATCCGCGGCGCCAAGCAGCTCATCAACCGCAAGCGGCTGCAGCTCCAGATCGAGAGCAAGCATCTGTACCCCGACGACTACGATATGGACATCGTCTTCGACACCGTCGACAATCGCAAGAAGCGCAAGCTGATGGCCAAGCGGCACGTGGAGGGTCTGACAATCGAGCGTGAGGAGCTGGAGTAGGGCCTTCGGAGGTGGCGATTGTCGGCGCATTCGCGCAACCCGTACAAACCGCTCCGAGGCGCACGCACCACATGACCACATGACCACACGAACCACACGAACCACACGAACCACATAAACAGTTGGACCATGCAACCACATGATTCGCATAATTTGCATCAGGTGAGCTTAACACCGGAACCGCCTCTCGCTGGAGGGGCGGTTTTTGCTATAACAAACCAAACTTACCGACCGAGTCGCCTCTCGTAGTGAAGGCGAAGCCCGCCGCCCGTGTCCTACGAAGCCCATCGCCTCTCGTAGTGAAGGCGAAGCTCGCCGCCCGTGTCCTACGAAGCCCATCGCCTCTCGTAGTGAAGGCGATAGGCCGGAGCAGCGGTGTGTGTGGCGAATCGCCTCTCGTAGTGAAAGCGATAGGCCGGAGCAGCGGTGTGTGGGCCGAATCGCCTCTCGTAGTGAAGGCGATCGGCCGGGGCAGCGGTGTGCGGGTCGAATCGCCTCTCGTAGTGAAGGCGATAGGCCGGAGCAGCGGTGTGTGGGTCGAATCGCCTCTCGTGGTGAAGGCGATCGGCCGGAGCAGCGGTGTGTAGGCCGAATCGCCTCTCGTAGTGAAGGCGATCGGCCGGAGCAGCGGTGTGCGGGTCGAATCGCCTCTCGTAGTATAGGCGATGCCCACTCCCCTCGCTCCCAACCGCCCCCGCTCCGCCCCGCCCACCTAACCGCGTTCTCCCACCTTCCACTTGCCATCACGTAACAATCGTCGCACCAACAAGTCACGCGTGTGGCAGGAATCACCCCGCAGCGACCGCTATACTGGGCCTAGCAAGCGGCCGTGGGGCATCAGCCGCGTCCGTCACGGATTACAAGGAGAGAGTCGAATGGCAAAAGACACGAGCAAAGCGTTAAGAAATCAGGTCATGTACTCGATTTACGTGCGCAACTATAGCGAGGAAGGCAGCTTCAAGGCCGTCGAGCGGGACCTGGACCGCATCCGGGGCCTCGGGACGGACATCGTCTGGCTGCTGCCGATCCATCCGATCGGCAAGCAGGCGCGCAATGGGGAGCTGGGCAGCCCGTACGCGATCGCAAATTACCGCGAGGTCAACCCGGAACTCGGCACGCTGGAGGACTTCAAGGCGCTGGCGCAGGCCGTCCGCGCCAAGGGCATGAAGATCATTATCGACGTCGTCTACAATCACACGTCCCCCGATTCGTGGCTCGCCCGCCACCGTCCCGCATTTTTCTACCGGACGCCGGAAGGGCGCATGGGCAACCGGATCGCCGAGTGGGGCGACATCGTGGATCTCGACTACGCCAACCCCGAGCTGTGGGACGACCAGATCGACACGCTCAAGATGTGGGCGGAGATCGTGGACGGCTTCCGCTGCGACGTGGCGCCGCTAATCCCGCTCGACTTCTGGCTCAGAGCCCGCGCCGAGGTCGCGCAGGTTCGCCCGGACTGCCTGTGGCTCAGCGAGTCGGTCGAGCCCGCCTTCATCGTGAACAATCGCGCGCGCGGCATGACAAGTTTGTCGGACTCCGAGATTTTTCAGGCGTTCGATGTCTGCTACGATTACGATATTTTCGAGGTTTTCCGAGACTATCTGGTCGGCCGACAAACGCTGGATGCCTACGCGGAGAAGATCAACATGCAGGAGTATATTTATCCCGACAACTACGTGAAGCTGCGTTATTTGGAAAATCACGACCAAGCCCGCGCCAAAAGCATCATCGAAGACGAGCTTAGCCTGATCAACTGGACCGCTTTTATTTATTTTCAAAAAGGAATGACGCTGATCTATGCCGGACAGGAGACGCAAAATGTCCGCCGTCCCGATCTGTTCAACAAGGATACGGTCGACTGGGAGACGGGCAGCGATCTGAGCGGACTCCTCCGAACGCTGTACGGCATCAAAAAAAATCCGCTTATAGCCGATAGCCGCTACTTCGTACGTGCGGATTCGGCGAATGACGTCCTCGTCGCCGTGCATGAGAAAGGATCAGAAAGGCTCGTCGGCGTGTTCAGCATGCGCGGCAAGCCGGCGGAAGCGGCTGTGGAGCTGCCGGACGGACGCTACCGCAATCTGATCGACGGCACGGAAGCCGCAGTCGAAGCGGGCAAGCTGAGATGCGACGGCAAGCCGGTCATTATCCAGCACTGAATATCCCACGATTCCGCCGCTTGAAGGGAGGTGACCGCGTTCCGCGCTTGCCGCGAGAACAAATGCCACGGAGCAAATGCGATACGACGCATCACAATCCAATTCATAGCTGGAGGGAAAAAGATGAACAAAAAGCCGTTCAAACGTCTGCTGACGCTGGCGCTCGCGATCGGTCTGACCGTCGCCGGCGCACAAGCCGCGCTGCCGGGCAGCGCACAGGCCCGCGACAGCATGAGCACGCGTATGGGTACCAGCCTCTATCCGTTGTATTGGACTGCCTACGAGAATTCATTCGTGAACGACGCCCCGATCTCGGAGGCGCGCTGGAAGGACAATATCGACTGGGTCGCGTCCACGCTGCTGCCGTACGGCTACAAGATGGTGACGACGGACGGCTGGATCTACGGCGCGACGCAGACGAACGCCAACGGCTACTTGCTCAAGTACAACGATGCGTGGTCCCACGATTGGGCGTACTGGGCGAGCTACGCGAACGGCAAAGGACTCGATATGGGCGTCTACTACAATCCGCTGTGGGTGGCGGACTCGGCCGTCAGCGACCCCAACAAAAAGGTAATCGGCACGAACATCCCGATCTCGTCGATCGCGACGTCCGGCTGGGTAGACGTGACCAAGAATGGCGCCGAGGCTTATATCAAGGGTTATGTGAACTATTTTAAAAATATGGGCATCCGCTTCCTGCGCGTCGACTTCCTGTCCTGGTACGAATCGGGCGCCGCCGCCGGTGCGCCTGCCGGCTCTCCGGTGTTCGGGACCGCCAGCTACGCGACCGCGCTGCGCTGGATGAGCGAGGCTGCGGGCGACGATATGGAGCTGAGCCTGGTCATGCCCAATTCGTTCAATCATGCGGAGAACGAGATTAAATACGGCGACCTGATGCGGATCGATACGGATACGGCGAACGGCGGCTGGACCTGGCTCAACCGCGGCAGCTTCGGCGACGAGCGGCAGACGTGGAATGCGGGCTTCTCGCAGTGGGCCAACCCGTTCCAGGGCTTCACCGGCTTCGCGGATGTGAGCGGTCGGGGCGGTCTGACGCTCGACGGGGACTTCCTGCGGTTCAGCACGTTCGGCGGGTCATATGCGGACAACGAGAAGCGGTCGGTCGTCTCGTTGTTCACGATGGCGGGCTCGCCGCTAGCGGCCGCGGATCAGTACGATACGATCGGCTCGAATCAGTCCTACTATACGAATCCGGAGATTCTCGCGCTCAAGAAGGAAGGCTTCGTCGGCAAGCCGGTGTTCAACAACGGCAATTCGTTCGAGCCGGCGACGAGCGGGCAGCCCGATACCGGCAGCCGCGACTCGGAGCGCTGGATCGGACAGACGGCCGGCGGCGATTGGGTGGTCGCTCTGTTTAACCGATCCGATAGCGTCCAGACCAAGTCGATCGACTTTGCGGGCGTACTCGGCCTCCCGAGCGGCGGCACGGTCCGTGACGTATGGAGCCATGCGGATCTCGGCGCGATGACGAGCTTCAGTGCGACGCTGAATCCGCATGACGTGCGGATGGTCCGGATCAGCCCGGCGGCGAGCAGTCCGTTCGTGAACCGTTACCAGGCTGAAGTCGGCACGTTCCGCAGCGGCGCGCACTTCAACAACGACCATACGGGCCGCTCCGGCGTCGGCTTCGTCGACCGGCTGAGCGGCGACCATGCGGGCGCGAATGTCGTCATCGGCGTGCAGGCGGACAAGGCGGGCAGCTACAACCTGGCCGTCCGGTATGCCAACGCGACCGGCAGTGCGAGCACGGGCAGCTACACAGTCACGAATCTCAATCAAACGCTGCTATCCTCGGGCACGCTTTCTTTGCCGAATCTGGCGAACTGGGACACATGGGGAACGGTCAATCGGACGGTGACACTGCAAAAAGGGTTGAACCTGATCACGATTGCACGCGGCAGCGGCCACACCGGGGCGTTCAACCTGGACTACATCGAGCTGAACAACCGCAATCCGGTGAAAAACGGAGGCTTCGAATCCGGCTCCCGGTCCGACTGGACGGAATGGCATCCGGGAACGGGAATCGCCTCGCTCGGCGTCGATTCGGCGGACGCGGCGACCGGCAATTACAAGCTGTACTTCTATAACGGAACTGCGGCCTACCAGCAGAGCGTGCATCAGGTCGTCGCCTTGCCCAGCGGTACCTATACCGTCAGCGCGTCGGTCAAGCTGCAGCATCCGGCCGGCATGCCGCCGACGACGGCCCGTATGGAGGTGTCGGGCTACGGCGGCACGCAGCTGAACAAAAATATAACGGCCGGCACGACCTATCAGACCGTCACACAGAGCGTCACCGTGACGAGCGGCCAACTGGACGTCGGGTTTTATGTCGACGCGGCGGCAGGCACCTCGCTGCAGATCGACGACGTGACGATCAGCCAGTAATCGCGTTATCCGGACTCCATACAGCGGAAACGCCCCGTACGCGTACAAACGCGCCGGAGGCGGTTCCGCTTTTTGGCGCGAAGTCACAATCGTTGCATGCAGAACCGCACCAAAGTCGCATCCCAAAACCTTTATAATGAAAGCATGACTCGACACCGGAAAGAGGCCCTCCATGCGTAAATCGACCCTTCGCTCCCGGCTCGTGCTGGGATTCGCGCTCGTCACCGCGCCGCTGATCGTCTTGCTGATCGTGAACAACTGGTACGCGATGGGCGTCGTCCAGAAGCAGGTGGCCGGCTCCAACAAAAACCTGGTCACGATGAACATGGACCAGATCGACCAGAAGCTCGCCGAGGCGGACCATTATTTGCTGAAAACGACGCTGCAGGACCCCGGTCTGCTCGCGCTCGGATCGTATCCCGAGGGCAGCGAGGAGGCCGTCTACGCCAAGGTCAACGCATTTAACCGGCTCAGCCAGGACATTCCTTATTACGGCGACATGGATGCGTTTTTTGCCTATCGGGCGAGCTCCCGCGAGCTGATCTTCGCCGCGCAGCAGAGCATGCCGTACGAAGAGAAGGAGGCGGTCAGGGGCAAGCTGTCCGCGCTGCTGGCGACGTCCGAATCGCGCCAGCCCTACATGAGCAGGTGGGGCGTGGTCAGTCTGGACGGCGAATACGCGCTGCTGCGGGTGATGGATGCGGACAAGGGCTCCTATGCAGGGGCATGGGTGAGCTTAAACCGGTTTTTGAAGCCGTTCCATGCGCTCGATATGGGCGACGAAGGGCGTGTGCTGATCGCATCGTCCGGCGGCACGCTGCTGGCGTACGATCATGACCCGGCATCCGGCGCTCCCGCGGCCGATCTGCCGCTTGCGGGGGCGTTCGCTGACGACGGCCGGCTCTATCATACCGTCTCGACCGGCGAAGGCGATGCCAAGCGCATCATGGTCAGCCAGCATTCCCGCATGGCCGACATTCATCTGGCCGTGCTTCTGCCCGTGCGCAGTCTGCTTGAACGGCTGCCGATGTTTCAGTGGTTCATTTATTTGATGCCTCCGCTGGCGGTCGGGCTGCTGCTGCTGTTCCTCGTTTATTTGCAGCGTTCCATACTGATGCCCGTCCGGCAGCTGCTGAAGGGGATGCGGCAGATGCGCGCGGGCAACTTCAACATGCGGCTCGCGCCATCCCGGCTGGCGGAGTTCGACGATATCAACGGCACGTTCAACCGGATGTCCGACGAGATCGAGACGCTCAAGATCGACATCTACGAGGAGCATATCAAGACCCAGCGGGCGGAGCTCCGCCATCTGCAGGCGCAGATTCATCCGCATTTTTTCACCAATTGCCTGAACCTGATCTACAGCCTGGCCCAGGTCAAGAATATCGCGCTCGTGCAGAAGCTGACGCTGCAGCTCGTGAAGCATCTGCGGTTTACGATCCGGACCAACGTCGTCTCCGTGCCGATCGACGAGGAGCTGGCGCATATCCGCAACTATTTGAGCATTCAGGAGATGCGCTTCCCCGGGGCCTTCGAATACGAGATCGAGGCGCCGCCCGCCGAGACGGAACCGATCGAGATTCCGCCGCTCACGATTCAGCCGTTCGTGGAGAACGCGCTGGAGCATGGCTTCTGCTACAACGAGGGAGAGCCGTTCCGCGTCCGTATCGAACTGCGCCTCGTATCTTCCCCGGACTCCGGCAGGCGGTGCTTGGCGGTCACGGTGTCGGACAACGGCGTCGGCTTCGAGCCCGGCATTTTGGAGAAGCTGCAGTCCGGCGATTATTTCGGCTACGAGTACGATGAGCATATCGGCATCTGGAACGTCTATCACCGCTGCCAGCTGTACTACCGTGCGGCCACGACGATCCGGTTCGACAACGGGCCCGCTGGCGGAGCAATCGTAGAACTCATGCTGCCGCTTGAGCCGGAGAGCGAGAGGAGGGATGCGCATGTATAGAGTGCTGATCGTGGACGACGAGATGTATGCGGTAAAAGGAATCGTGGACGGCGTCGACTGGGAGCGGCTTGACGTCATCGAGGTTCACGAGGCGTACAACGCGCAGGACGCGCAGCGCATCCTGCTCGACGAGCGGATCGATCTGATGATCTGCGATATCCAGATGCCCGTCATGAACGGGCTGTCCCTGCTCGAGTGGACGAAGGAGAGGCAGCCGGAGCTTCGCACCGTGTTCCTGACCTGCCATGCCGACTTCGGCTACGCGCAGCGGGCGATGCAGCTCGGCACCCGGGATTATATGCTGAAGCCGGTCGTCTACGAGGAGCTGGAGGCGGTCGTCGCCCACAACTTGAAGGAGCTCGGCGATATGCGGATTGCCAGCACGCAGACCGAGACGTTCAAGAAATACTATCAGCTATGGCAGGCGCACAAGCCGGAGCTGGTGCAGTCGTTCTGGCGCGACATGATGAAGGGCGAGGACGGCGGCCGCCGGAGCAAGCTCGAAGAGGCGATCGCGGCCTACGATCTGCCGCTGACCGACCGCGATCCGCTGCTGCTCATCCTGCTGAGCATCGAGGCGTGGAAGCGGGATCTCGGCGCATTCGACGAGGAGCTGATGGGCTATGCGCTGCGCAAAGCCGCCGAAGAGGTCATCGTCGCGGGGCATCCGGGCCATGTGATGGAGGACGAGCTGGGCAATATGATGGTCATTCTGTATCCGGGCAGCCGTGCCGATCCCGAGTCCGATCCGCTCAAGACGCGCTGCGAGTCTTATATTGAAGCATGCGGGCGTTATTTTTACTGCGACGTGTCCTGCTATATCGGCGAGGCGCCGTCGGTCCGCGATATCGGACTCGCCTACCATATGCTGCTGGAGACGGAATACGGCAATCTGAAGCGCAGGCGGCAGGTGCTTTTCTGCGGAACCCGGAGGCACGAGGCGCGTGCGGGCGGCTCGATCTCCTTCCTGCATTGGACGGACGCGCTGGAGTCGGGCCATGCGGAGCGCATGGACGAATTGATGCAGGAGGCGGAGGCGTGGATCCGCGAACAAAAGGGCAGGCGGGAGTCGCTGGCCCAGGTCTACCACGGCATATTGCAGGTCGTCTATTACGCGCTGCTCCGCAAAGGCATCTCGCCCGGCCTGCTGCACGAGCGCGGGCTCGAGTCCGGACCGGCCGAGGCGACCCGTTCGTCCGTCCATCTGAAGCAGTGGATGGAAAAAGTTGTGGCCTCCGTCCTGTCGCTGTCGGATTCGGGGCAGGGAGAGCATCCCGAAGGCAGCATCGTGCTCCAGGTCCAGCGCTATGTGAAGGAGCATTTGCAGGACGAGATTACGCGGGACGAGTTGTCCGAGCATGTGCATCTTAATCCTTCTTACCTGTCGCGGATTTTCCGCATCAAGACAGGACAGTCGCTGTCCGAGTACATCCTGCGGGAGCGCATGACCCGGGCCTCGGAGCTGCTCGCCAACACCAGGGAATCGGTCAGCAGCATCGCGCGTTCGCTCGGCTACGACAATTTTTCGTATTTTGCCAAAATGTTTAAAAAGGTGTTCCAGACGACACCGCAGGAATATCGCAGATCGCGCGAATAAGCACGCGGTCGACAAATGCCCCGTTTCCGCGAGGAGACGGGGTTTTTCGTTGTCTCCCAAACCCGTAACAATCGTTGCATACGCATGTAACCGAAGTAGTGGGGGAGCGGGTGGCCTGCATTTTATAATTCGATTATAGACAGCGAGCGCGCCGCGAGAGCGTCCGCGCGAGGAGGGAACCGTTTTGTGAAGACCGTATGGAAAACAGCTTATCGATACCGCGCCCTGTACCTGCTCATGCTCCCGGGCCTCCTGTATTTGCTCATTAACAACTATATGCCGATGCTGGGCGTCGTCATCGCGTTCAAGGAGATCAACTTTACGAAGGGCATCTGGCACAGCGACTGGGTCGGCTTCCACAACTTCAAGTACTTGTTCGCAACATCGGATGCGTACGTCATTACGAGAAACACGATTTTGTACAATACCGCCTTTATCGTCCTCGGCCTCATTCTGTCGGTAGCCGTCGCCATCCTGCTGAATGAGGTGCGCTCGCGTATCCGCAAAGCTTACCAGAGCGCGCTGCTCCTCCCGTATTTTCTGTCGACCGTTATCGTAGCCTATCTGCTGTTCGGCCTGCTCAGTCCCGAATACGGGCTCATGAACAAGGCGGTGCTGCCGATGCTGGGGCTCGATCCTGTCTACTGGTACATGGACCCGAAGTATTGGCCGGTCATCCTGACGCTTGTCTATATATGGAAAAGCATCGGCTATTCCAGCATCGTCTACATCGCTGCGATCGTGGGCATCGACCAGGAGTATTACGAAGCGGCCACCATCGACGGTGCGACGAAGTGGCGGCAGATCCGCCATATTACAATCCCGCTGCTGTATCCGATCATGACGATCATGACGCTGCTCGCGGTCGGCAAAATCTTCTACTCCGACTTCGGACTGTTTTTCCAGGTGCCGATGAACTCGGGACCGCTGCTGCCCGCGACCAACACGATCGACACCTACGTCTACCGGGGCTTGATGCAGCTGGGCGATATCTCGATGGCTTCGGCGGCGGGCTTGTACCAATCGGTCGTCGGATTTGCGCTCGTGCTGCTGTCCAACTTTGCGGTCCGCAAGATCAACCGGGACAACGCTTTATTTTAAAAGGGGAAAACGACTGATGAAAAAAGAGTACTGGCCGGTCCATCTGTTTTTCGGAATCGTAACGCTGGCAATGGTGCTGCCGATCGCGCTGGTGCTGATCGCTTCCTTTACCGACGAACGTTCGATTCTGAGCAAAGGCTACTCGCTGTTCCCGGAACGCTGGAGTTTGGACGCTTATCGTTTTTTGTTCGAGTCGGACCCTTGGGTCATCCTCGATTCCTACGGCGTCACGCTGTTCGTGACCGCCGTCGGCATGCTCGTCAGCCTGGCGGTCACGGCGATGCTCGCCTATCCGCTGTCCCGCGTGCAGCTTCCGTTTCGCACCGGTTTTTCCTTCTATGTGTTTTTCACGATCCTTTTCAACGGCGGCATGGTGTCGTGGTATCTCGTGTTCGCCCAGTACATCGACCTGCGGGATACGGTATGGGCGCTGATCGTGCCGGGCTTGCTGCTGAACGGCTTCAATGTGCTGATCATGCGCACCTTTTTCTCCGGGTCGATCCCGCCCGCGCTCATCGAGTCCGCTTATATCGACGGCGCAGGGGAGCTGCGCATCTTCGCGCAGTTCGTCGTGCCGCTGTCCAAGCCCGTGTTCGCGACGATCGGACTGTTCAACACGCTTGCCTACTGGAACGACTGGTTCAACAGCCTCGTGTTCCTGACCAAGGCCAAGTTCTACAGCCTCCAGTACCTGCTGAACATGTCGCTGCTCAACATCCAGTTCCTGTCGCAAAAATCCCAGAACGCCGGCGCCGCCTCGTTCTCCGGCCTCGTGCCGCAGGAGACGATGCGGATGGCGATGGCGATCATCGGCATGGGGCCGATCGTACTGGCCTATCCTTTTTTCCAGAAGTACTTCGTCAAAGGCCTGACGATCGGCGCGATCAAGGGTTGACCGGGCTGCTGCCGGAGCCGGACGCGGCGCGGCGGGATGTTCCGTTTGCCATAGATATTGTTTATCATTCATACGGGAGGGTTTTCTCTTGAAAAAGAAATCAACGCTGATGCTGTCCGCCATGATGGCCATGTCGCTGGCGGCAACCGCATGCGGAAGCAACAACAATAACGGCGCTGCCGGCTCGTCGGCGCCGGCAAGCGGCAGTGCAGACGCCGGAGCCTCGGCTTCGCCCGCCGCAGCGTCTTCGCCCGCCGCATCCTCGTCGCTCAAGCCGTATCATCTTGTCATGATTTTCCCGGGGAGCACGCCCAAGGACCTCGACGCCGTAAATGCGGAGATGAGCAAGTACCTGACGGACAAGATCAACGCGACGATCGAGCTTCGCCCGATCGACTGGGGCGCCTGGAACGACAAGACCAACCTCTTGTTCGCGTCCAAGGAACAGCTCGACGTCATGTGGACATCCTCGTGGATGGGGCTCGGCCAGCAGGTGGCCAAGGGGCAGATCATCCCGCTCGACGATCTGATCGATTCGGACGGCCAGGGCATCAAGGCAATCATCGATCCCGACGTTGTCGAGGGCGGCAAGATCGACGGCAAGGTGTACGGCGCGGTCACGAACAAGGAGTTCGCCTCCAATCGGGGTATCGTCATGCGCAAGGATCTCGTGGACAAGTACAACATCGACGTGGCGCAGCTCAAGACGCTTGCGGACTTCGGACCCGTGCTTGAGAAGATCAAGCAGGGCGAGCCGGGCATGACGCCGCTGCAGGCCGAGGGCGGCAACTCGCCGCTGACGCAGCTGCTCCAGGTCGACGGCCTCGGCGACGGTCCGGGCGCCATCATGCGCAGCGCGCACGATCTGAAGGTCGTGAACGCGATCGGCACGCCGGAATATATGGAGCTCGCGAAGCTGATGCGCCAGTGGTTCGAGGCGGGCTACATCAACAAGGACGCCCCGACGCGCAGCGACGGCGTGGCGAACGCCGTGAAGGCGGGCAAAGCGTTCTCCTATGCGGTCGCCATGAAGCCCGGCATCGAGCTGCAGGAGTCGCGCAATACGGGCACGCCGATGGTCGCGGTGCCGCTGACCCAGCCGTTCATGACGACGGGCGATACGACAAGCTCCATGCTGGCGATCCCGACGACTTCGGGTGATCCGCAGCGGGCGATGATGTTCATCAATCTGCTGTTCACCGACCCTTACTTGATCAATCTGCTCAATTGGGGCATCGAAGGCAAGCACTTCGTCAAGGGAGCGGACGGCACGATCGACTACCCGGCGGGCGTCGACGCCGCGACGACCGGCTACAATCTGAACGCCTCCTGGATGTTCGGCAATCAGATGAACACCTATCTGTGGAAGGGCGAAGCGTCCGACCTGTGGGATCAATACAAGCAGTTCAACGAATCGGCGGAGCGTTCGCCGGCGCTGGGCTTCGTGTTCAACCCGGACCCGGTCAAAAACGAGATTACGGCCGTGAACAACGCCAGCCAGCAATTCGCCGGCGTCGTGGCGACGGGCGCGCTCGATCCGGAGAAGACGATTCCGCAATATTTGAAGAAGATGGAGGCTGCCGGCGTGAACAAGATCATCGCCGAGAAGCAGCGCCAGCTGGACGAGTGGGCGAAGACGAAGCAGCAATAAGGCAGGCGGGCCCCGCATCGGTGGATGCGGGGCTTTTGTTGACGTTCGACAACCGCAAAAAACGCAAGCTTAGGGCCAAGCGCCATATAGACGGGTTGAAGATTGAACGAGGCGATTTGGAGCAATAACTATTCATTTCCATAATTACCCTGCCGATAATGGGTGTATAAAATCCTCCAACGGCGGTGTTCGCATGAAATTGCAAGGTATATCGCTTCCTCAGGTGCTTCCTCCGGCGCTTGCTCAACCTTTGGTCAAGCATGGGTCGCTGCCAGCCGTCAGTCAGACGCTGACGAAAGTCGAAGCAGGCAATCCGGATGACTTGTCCATCTCCGTCGCCGGGCTCGCGAAGTCCGCTATGCGTCAGCGGTTCCACACGGATTCGAGCGATGAGCGGAGTCCGGCCTCGTACTTGGCGAGCTACGCCGAGACGTACGCCAAGATTCGCGATGAGATATCGAGCGGCGATGGCGACGAGACTTACAAGACCGAGCAGCTTAGAATGCTCGACGAGGTTTACGGCCAGGCGACATCCGATGAGGCGGACAGGCTCGTCGACCAGTTCGACCGGTTTTTTAACGGCGCTGCCCAGGCAACGTCCGCGTACAAGATGACGACCGGCGATCCAGCGTTCGATCGGGCGGCATTCCGCGAGCATCTGGCGCAGCTCGCGGAGACCGCGAAGCAGATCGCGACTGCGCAGCCGGGCGGCGCGGAGCGGGGGCTGCTCGCCCTGACCGGTGCCGATCGCCTCGAGACGATGGATTATCGGGACATCGATGCACTATCCCGCGCGCTGAAGTCGATGCAGCCGCCGCCGGCACCGGGCTCCGACCCGGCCAAGTTCGGCGCCAAGCTGGCGGAATGGGAGAAGGCGGGCCGTGCCGCGCTCCACGAGGCAGGTCTGTCGGATCGCGTGGCGGAGACCGCCGTTCGCACCGTGAACGACACCGCGAAGGCTCGCCTCAAGACCGGCGCATACACGCAAGCTATCGATCAATATAAGGCCAAGATCGACGAGATGATGAAAAAACTGGCTCACTTGGCTTACCTGATCGCCGTCACGAACGGCAAGCTTGAATCGCTGAAGGGCTTGGACCCGAGCGACCCGCGCATCCAGAACCTGCTCCGGCGGGAGCGGGAGCTGGCGGACAGTCAGCGGGATATCGGCAAAGAACTGAAGGACCACCAGACGTCGCTCAAAAACCTCGAGAAAGATCCTGATAAGGTAGAGGGCACCGATGTGTACCGGCTCGCGAAGGCAAGCTATGACGAGGCGAATGGCCCCCAGGCGGCTAAGTAGGTTGGCTGTCTTACGTTATCGTCAAGCGTCTCCGCCCGATCCCGATTGCCGCTCCTTGACCCGGCTGATATAATAGACAGGATAGCCGGGCAACGGCATGTATCGGTGGAGGTAAGGACAAAGAAGATGGCAGACATCCAACACAAGCAAAGCCATATTCGCAATTTTTGCATTATCGCGCATATCGACCACGGCAAGTCGACATTGGCCGACCGCATATTGGAATATACGGGCACACTGACCGCGCGCGAGATGCAGGCCCAGGTGCTCGATTCGATGGACCTGGAGCGCGAGCGCGGCATCACGATCAAGCTGCAGGCCGTCCGGCTCAAGTACAAGGCCGACGACGGCGAGGTTTATACACTGCATCTGATCGACACGCCGGGACATGTCGACTTCACCTACGAGGTGTCGCGCAGTCTCGCGGCCTGCGAGGGCGCACTGCTCATCGTAGACGCTGCGCAGGGGATTGAGGCCCAGACGCTGGCGAACGTCTATCTCGCGCTGGACAACAATCTGGAGATTCTGCCGGTCATCAACAAGATCGACCTGCCGAGCGCCGAGCCGGAGCGGGTCAAGCAGGAGGTCGAGGACGTCATCGGACTCGACGCGAGCGAAGCGGTGCTCGCCTCCGCGAAGAACGGCATCGGCATCAAGGAGATTCTCGAGCAGGTCGTACAAAAGGTGCCCGCGCCCCAAGGCGATCCGGAAGCCCCGCTCAAGGCGTTGATCTTCGACTCCTACTACGATGCGTACAAAGGTGTAATCTGCTATATCCGCGTCATCGACGGCAAGCTCCGCGCGGGCTCGCCGATCAAGTTCATGGCGACGGGCGCGACGTTCGACGTCGTCGAGGTCGGCACGTTCATGCCGCGCTCGACGATCGTGGACGAGCTGGGGCCGGGCGACGTAGGTTTCGTGACCGCGTCGATCAAAAACGTCAAGGACACGCGCGTCGGCGACACGATCACCAATGCCAAGCGTCCGACCGCCGAGGCGCTCGCGGGCTACCGCGGCATCAACCCGATGGTGTTCTGCGGCCTGTATCCGATCGAGTCTTCGGATTACAACGATCTGCGGGACGCCCTCGAGAAGCTCGAGCTGAACGACGCGTCGCTCCGCTTCGAGCCGGAGACGTCGCAGGCGCTCGGCTTCGGCTTCCGCTGCGGCTTCCTCGGGATGCTGCATATGGAGATCATCCAGGAGCGGATCGAGCGCGAGTTCAACATCCCGCTCATTACGACGGCGCCGAGCGTTATTTACAAGGTGACGCTGACGAGCGGCGCGCAGATCGACATCTCGAATCCTTCGGAGTATCCGGAGGCGGGCAAGCTCGACTTCGTCGAAGAGCCGTACGTCAAGGCGTCGATCATCGTGCCCAAGGACTACGTCGGCGCCATCATGGAGCTGTGTCAAGGCAAGCGCGGCGAATTCATCGATATGCAGTACCTCGATGCCAACCGTGTCACGTTGAAGTACGACATTCCGCTCGCGGAGATCGTGTACGACTTTTTCGACCAGCTCAAGTCCGGCACCAAGGGCTACGCCAGCTTCGACTACGAGCTGACCGGCTACCGCCAGTCCAACCTCGTCAAGATGGACATTCTGCTGAACGGCGAGCAGGTGGACGCCCTCTCGTTCATCGTGCACAGGGACCGCGCTTACCAGCGCGGACGCGTTATTTGCGAGAAGCTGAAGGACCTGATCCCGCGTCAGATGTTCGAGGTGCCGATCCAGGCGGCCGTCGGTCAGAAGATCGTCTCCCGCGAGACGATCAAGGCGATGCGCAAGAACGTCTTGGCCAAGTGCTACGGCGGCGACATCTCGCGCAAGCGCAAGCTGCTCGAGAAGCAAAAGGAAGGCAAAAAGCGCATGAAGCAGGTCGGCAACGTCGAGGTGCCGCAGGAAGCGTTCATGGCCGTGCTGAAGCTGGACGATTAATTAAAGCGTAAAGACGGACGGAGGCGGAGGAAGTCATGGCGCTCGTGCCGATCTATTCCGGCGAACAGATGCTCATTAGCGCGGATCCCGCCAAAGGACATGTGCATATCGAGATGTCCAGCACCGGGTACCGGGAACGTTACGTATCGCTGTACATCGAGCGGGCGGAGGAACTCGAGGAGATCATCGACGCCCTCGTCCGCGCCAAGGAACATCTGACAGACGAAGGTTAGCAGCCGGCTCTCCGCAGGACTAGGTCCCGGAGAGCTTTTGCTTCCGTCGAACGTGCCGCCCCTGCCACCCGAGAGGAGCTCAACCTATGAATCATGCAACCGCGACAGTCCCGCCGCTTCACGCGTGGACGCCGAGGGCGCTGTATATACACATCCCGTTTTGCACGAACAAATGCTACTACTGCGACTTCAACTCCTACGTGGCCGCGGGGCAGCCGATCGACGCCTATCTCGATGCCTTGGAGCGGGAGATGGAGCGTACCGTGCGCGAGCTGCCGCCGGAGACGATCGGCAAGGTATTCGTCGGCGGCGGCACACCAACCGTGCTTAATCCCACGCAGATGACGCGGTTTCTCGACGCGGTAAAGCGTCATTTTCCGATCGCTGGCGGGGCCGAGTTTACGATGGAGGCGAACCCCGGCACGACCGATCCGGACAAGCTCGCGGCGATGCGGGCAGGCGGCGTCAACCGGATCAGCTTCGGCGCACAGACGTTCGACAACGGCTTGCTCGCCGCCATCGGCCGCATTCACGAGGCGGATGACGTCGTGAACAGCATTGCCAACGCCAAGGCGGCAGGCTTCACGAATCTGTCGATCGACCTCATGTTCGGACTGCCGCGCCAGACGCTGCAGCAGCTGGCCGACAGCGTCGAGCGGGCGCTCGAGCTCGATCTGCCGCATTATTCGCTGTACAGTCTGAAGGTCGAAGAGAACACGCTGTTCCATCGATTGTACGAACGAGGCGAGCTGCCGCTGCCCGAGGAAGACACCGAGGTCGCGATGTTCGAGCATCTGCGTCGTCGGCTTGGCGAAGCGGGCTACGGGCATTACGAGATCAGCAACTTTGCCCGTCCGGGCTTCGAGAGCCGGCACAACTCCGCCTATTGGCACAACGAGCCTTACTACGGACTCGGTGCGGGCGCGCACGGGTATGCGAGAGGCGAGCGTCATCTCAATATCAAGGGCGTGCAGCCTTACATCGATGCCGCGAATGCGCGCCTGCCCAGACTCGAGCGCAACGCCGTGCCGGTCAAGGAAGCGATGGAAGACTTCATGATGGTCGGCCTGCGGCTGCGCGCGGGCGTGCGGGATGCCGACTTCGCGCTGCAGTTCGGCGGCGCGAGCTTGACGGATGTGTTTGGTCCGGTGCTGGACAAGCTGCTGGCGCAGGGACTGCTGGAGCGGACACCGGAGGACGACGGCTATCGTCTGAGCGAGGCGGGCGTGCCGCTGGGCAACGAAGTATTCGGGGCGTTTCTGTCCTGAAGTTGCAACTGGCCGGGACGGTGGCGTGGCGGCAGCTTCTGCCGGACCGAGCGGCTGCACGCGGGAGCGAGAGCGAGGGGGGAGCCAGTATGGAATGCAGAGCCGGATGCGGCGCATGCTGCATCGTCGTGTCGATCTCCTCGCCGATTCCGGGAATGCCCGGCGGCAAGCCTGCGGGCGTACGCTGCGTGCAGCTGACGCCCGACAATCGCTGCCTGCTGTTCGGCCAGCCGCAGCGGCCGGTTATATGCGGCCAGCTGCAGCCATCCCGCGAGATGTGCGGCAGCCGCGACGAAGAGGCGTTCGCTTATCTGGCCGAGCTGGAGCGGCTGACGGCGCCATGACATAACGAAAAGAGCCCTTGCATCAAGTGTGCAAGGGCTCTTTTCGTCATGAGACGCGCATGCAGAGCGATGAAGCGGAGGCATCGCCTCTTGTAGTGAAGGCGGTGCCTCCCGCGTCACATTTTTACGGCCGTTACGCGGCATTATCGCATAACTCGGCCACCTGGCGGCATTCCAGCGGCCGTTATGCGGTACTATCGCCCAACTCGGCCACCTGGCGGCATTTCAGCTGCCGTTACGCGATACTATCGCACAACTCGGGCTCCAGGTGGCATTTCTGCCGCCGTTACGCGGTACTATCGCACAACTCGCCCTCTGTACCGTGTATTTGCGTGCGTTACGCGATACAATCGCATAACTCGGCCACCTGGCGGCATTTCAACGGCCGGTATGCGATACTACCGCACAACTCGCCCTCTGTACCGTGTATTTGCGTGCGTTACGCGGTATCATCGCACAACTCGGCCACCTGGAGGCATTTCAGCGGCCGTTACGCGATACTATCGCACAACTCGCCCTTCACGCCGCACCGGGCAGTTCAACGGGCATCGCCATCATCGGCGATGCCCGTTGAATTTATGCCGCCCTTTGACCAACTGATGGATGACTTCGAAGATGATGAGTCCCCCCGCGATCGCGCCTGACAGCATGAATGCCTTGGCTCCGTTCGCCTTCTTGCCTCACCTTCCCCGCAGCTCCGCGTCCTTCGGCAGCAGCAGCGTGAAGATGCCCAGCAGTGGCAGATAAGCGCAAATATGCATGACCGTCGAGATGCTGGTGTGGTCGGCGATCTCGCCGAGCAGCGCCGAGCCGAGGCCGCCCAGGCCGAACGCGAGGCCGAAGAACAGGCCGGATACGAGGCCGATCTTGCCGGGCAGCAGCTCCTGCGCATACACGACGATGATCGAGAAAGCGGACGAGAGCACGAAGCCTGCGCAAATGCACAGTACGGCGGACCAGAACGGGTCGGCGTACGGGAGCGCGATCGAGAACGGCGCGGTGCCCAGAATGGACAGCCAGATGATGTTGCGGCGTCCGAAGCGGTCCGCCAGCGGTCCGCCGATGAAGGTGCCCGCTGCGGAAGCGACGAGAAAGGCGAACAAATACCATTGCGCCTGCTGCTTGCCGACACCGAAGTCGTCGATCAGATACAGCGAGTAGAAGCTGGTGAAGCTGGATAAGTATACATGCTTGGAAAAAACGAGCAGGATCAAAATGCCGACCGACATTCGCACCTTGCCCGCGGAAAGCTTGAGCGCGGACTTCTCGTCATGCGCCACCGCTTTTTTCGGCTTCGGCGCAGCGCCTACCGCCGCATACCAGCGTGCCACCACCGTTTGCAGCACGATGCCTGCGACGGCTGCGATGACGAACAGGAGCACGCCTTTTTGCCCGAGGGGGATAAAAATAAGTGCGGTCATAACCGGGCCGAGCGAGCTGCCGATATTGCCGCCGACCTGGAAGATCGACTGGGCGAGGCCGCGGTTGCTGCCGGCCGCCAGGTAGGCGACGCGCGACGATTCGGGATGGAAGACAGCCGAGCCGACGCCGATCGCCGTCACGGACAGCAGGATCATGGCAAAGCTGGGCGCGAGCGCGAGCATGACGACGCCGAGCAGCGTGAAGCAGACGCCGATGGGCAGAATGTAAGGCCGTGGCTTCTTGTCGGCGAACCAGCCGACGAGCGGTTGAAGGAACGATGCGGTGATGTTCATCATAAAGGCGATGAGGCCGATCTGCCCATAGCTCAGATGCTGCGACTCGCGGAGCACCGGGAACAGCGCGGTCACGGTCGATTGCATCGAGTCGTTGAGCAGATGAACCGTGCTGATCATGAACAATATCGGAAAAACGGTTGCGCTGGCAGGCAGCGCGCGGATGGCCGCGGTTTTCATGTGCGAATTCTCTCCTTAATACCTCATTCGAGTCCGTAATCCTGGCGATAACGCTCCAGCAGCCGCTCATAATCGCCGCCGTAAGCCTGTTCGAGCTCGGGGCCGAAGTCCCGCTCGATATCCATCATCATGACGTCGTGTTGGAACGCCTGCTTCAGGATGTGCGCGACGGCCGGGTGGTTCGTCTCCAGCGCCGCGGATTTGCCGCGCGTGCCGAAGCTGCCGATGAAGCCTTCCTTCCAGTCGCACAGCACGTAATAGTCGCGGGCATCGCCATTCAGCCACATCTCCATCCGCTTGTGCGTGCGCACATGCTTGAGCGCCGATCGGACGGGACCTAGCGTGATGGCGACGACCACTACACCTCTCGCCTCCGCCTCCAGCAGCAGCGGCTCCAGCTCCGCGAAGTCTTCGCTCCAGACGTCGACGACGATCGAACGCTCCGCGCTCACGATCATGCGCCGGATAGAGGCGAGGATGTTGGCGTCGCCGGACCAGCTGTAAAAGGAAGGAGGAGGCAGCTGGGGCTTAAGCTCCCTGACAAGCACGTCCGCAATCTCGTCGAACTCGGAGCGCAGCATCCGTACGACCTGCCCGACCGGCACGGCGCCGTACATCACCGGGTCGCCCTCCGCGGCCCGGCATACGCCTTTGTCCACCAGGGATCTCAGTGCCGCGTATACGTTGGTGCGGGATACGGAGACGCGTTTGGCGACTTCGTAGCCCGAGAGCGCGGCTTCCTCATGCAGCGCCAGATAACAGCGTGCTTCCAGCTCGGATAGCCCCAGCCGCTTGAGCCTGTCGATCAAGAGATAACCACCTTTCTGTTAGTCGTATTTTGGAATACTACCTTTTGAGGGTATTATGAACGGGTAAATATGCCTTGTCAATTGTTATTTGCCGAATTCATATTTATCGTTCGCAGCCGAATCCAAGCCGGTCTTCAATAAACTATTGAGAATTCATTCGTCATAATGTATATTTATTCACATCATCATTTATCGGGCGCCGAGGGCGCGTACGGGAAGCGGGGGAGACCGATGAACACGACTATCGTAAGCCGCAAGGCAAAGCCGGAGGACGTAGAAGCCTTGTTCGAGCTGATTCAGGGCTATGCGGAAAAGGGGATTATGCTGCCCCGATCGCGAGAGGCGCTGCTGCGCCATATCGATTCCTTCGTCGTCGTCGAGGATAGCGGCTTGTTGATCGGCTGCGGTTCGTTGTTCAAGCTCGGCTCCGATCTGGTCGAGATCCGTTCGCTCGGGATGAGTGAGGGCCACAAGGGGAAGGGCATCGGTTCCCGCATCGTCGATGCGCTGATCGAGGAGGCGCGCCGGATGAATATTCCGAAGGTCATGGCGCTCACTTATGAAGTGAATTTTTTCTTGAAAAACGGCTTCGAAGTCGTCGACAAGGAGATTTTTCCCGAGAAAGTATGGACGGATTGCATACACTGCAGCAAGCGCAACAACTGCGACGAGATCGCTGTCGTTCGTCTGCTCGACTGAATTGAACGCACCGCCGGGCGATCGCCCGAATAAATGCCGAACCGTCTCCGGTCGTCTTGACACGACAGGCGCGGTTTGGTATTTTTGTATTAGTGATTAGCACTCATTGGTGTTGAGTGCTAACGACGGCGAGGAGGGTGAACGGATATATGCTCAGCGAGCGTCAACGTATGATTCTAAGTGCCATTGTGGATGATTATATTCGCTCGGCGGAGCCGGTCGGCTCGCGCAGCATATCCAAGCGCAGCGACGTCTCGTTCAGCCCCGCTACCATCCGCAATGACATGGCCGATCTGGAGGAGCTGGGGCTCCTCGAACAGCCGCATACGTCGGCCGGCCGCATTCCTTCCATTAAGGGATATCGTTATTATGTGGATCATCTCATCCGGCATGGCGGCGTCAAGGAGCAGGACGTCAGGCGCCTGCACAGTCTGGTCGCGGACAAGATGAACCATTGGGAGGGCGCCGTCAGTCATGCGGCGACCATCGTGTCGCAGCTGACCAACTACACGTCTATCGTCCTGGGGCCGGATTCGTTCCATACGAGTCTGAAGCACTTCCAGCTGCTCCCGCTGACCGATACGACGGCGGTCGCGATCGTGGTCGCCAACACCGGACACGTCGAGCATCGCACCATCTCGCTGCCCGAGGGCGTGAGCATGGACGATATGCGCCGGATCGCAGGCTTGCTCAACGACAAGCTGACCGGCGTTCCGTTCTACAAGGTGAAGTCGGTGCTGTATACCGAGGTAGCCAACGAGCTCACCAGCTACGTCGATCATTGCGAGCATATTTTGTCCCTGCTCGAGGATACGCTGAAGGAAGAGGCCGAGCCCAAGGTGTTCCTGAGCGGCGCGACCAACATCTTGACGCAGCCCGAGTTCAAGGACGTCGACAAGGTCAAGGGCATACTTGACTTGCTCGACGAGACGCCGCTGCTGATGCAGCTGTTTCAGTCGCTGTCCGGAGGGATACAGGTACGGATAGGGACGGAGAACGGCGTCGAGGCGATCAATCAATGCAGTCTTGTGACGGCAACCATCACGGCGGACGGTCATCTGCTCGGCACGATCGGCATACTGGGCCCTACGCGCATGGAATACGGCAAGGTGATCGGATTGCTGGACTATTTATCCGGAGATTTGACCCGTCTTTACAACCGATTGTACAAATAATTCGGAATCGCATATCTTGCGCAATAGAGAAAGGAGCCTTACGATGGATCAGGAATTCAAGCAAGAGCCGAATGTCGACGAGACGGCACAGGCGGCTCCCGATACAGAAGCTGCCGAGGCTGCGGAAGCCGGGATTCCCGAAGCTGCGGAGGATGCGCGCTTCGAGGAGCTCAAGCGCCAGGCGGAGGAGGCGCATCAGCGTCAGCTGCGCGTGCAGGCGGACTTCGACAACTATCGCCGCCGTACACTTAAGGAGACGGCCGACCTGCAGAAGTACGCATCGGTCAAGCTCGTGACGAATTTGCTGCCCGTGCTCGACAACTTCGGGCGCGCGCTCCAGACTTCGACCGAGGCGGTCGAGAGCGATTCGTTCGTCAAGGGCATCGAGATGATCAACCGCCAGCTCTGGCAGGTGCTTGAGGCCGAAGGGCTGAAGGCGATGGATCCGGTCGGCCAGCCGTTCGATCCCGAGCTGCAGCAGGCGATCATGCAGGTAGAGTCCGAGGAGTACGAAGAGGGCGTCGTCGTCGAGGTCGTGCAGCCCGGCTATTGGCTGAACGACAAGGTCATCCGTCCGGCCATGGTCAAGGTCAGCGGGTAATGAATACTTAATCGAGCATTTATCCGAGCAAATTACGACTGGAGGAGTTTAAATCATGAGCAAAGTTATCGGCATCGACCTGGGTACTACCAACTCTTGCGTAGCGGTTATGGAGGGCGGCGAAGCCGTCGTCATCCCGAATCCGGAGGGCAACCGCACGACACCGTCCGTCGTCGGCTTCAAGAAGGACGGAGAGCGCATCGTCGGCGACACGGCCAAGCGTCAGGCCATCACCAACCCGGACCGCACCGTCATCTCGATCAAGCGCCACATGGGCACGAACCACAAGGAGACGATCGACGGCAAGGAATACTCGCCGCAGGAGATCTCCGCGATCATTTTGCAGAAGCTGAAGTCCGACGCCGAGGCCTATCTCGGCCAGACGGTGACGCAAGCCGTCATCACCGTTCCCGCATACTTTAATGACAGCCAGCGTCAGGCGACCAAGGACGCGGGCGCCATTGCGGGCCTCGAAGTGCTGCGTATCGTCAACGAGCCGACGGCGGCGGCGCTGGCCTACGGTCTGGAAAAGGCCGAAGATCAGACGATCCTCGTATTCGACCTTGGCGGCGGCACGTTCGACGTCTCCATCCTCGAACTGGGCTCCGGCTTCTTCGAAGTCAAGGCGACGAGCGGCGACAATCACCTCGGCGGCGACGACTTCGACCAGGCGATCATGGAATGGATGTCCGCCGAGTTCAAGAAGGAGCAAGGCATCGACCTCCTGAAGGACAAATCCGCCGTACAGCGTCTGAAGGACGCCGCGGAAAAGGCGAAAAAGGAACTGTCCGGCGTGCTCCAGACGACGATCTCGCTGCCGTTCATCACGGTCGTCGACGGCGTGCCGCAGCATCTTGAGATGAACCTGACGCGCGCCAAGTTCGACGAGATCACGGCTTCGCTCGTCGAGCGCACGATGGGCCCGACGCGCCAGGCGATGTCCGACGCGGGTCTGTCCGCTTCGCAGATCGACAAGATCGTGCTCGTCGGCGGCTCGACGCGTATCCCTGCCGTCCAGGAAGCGATCAAGCGCCTGACCGGCAAGGATCCTCACAAGGGCGTTAACCCCGACGAAGTCGTCGCGCTCGGCGCGGCGGTTCAAGCGGGCGTCCTGACGGGCGACGTCAAGGACGTCGTACTGCTCGACGTTACCCCGCTCTCCCTCGGCATCGAGACGGCCGGCGGCGTGCTGACGAAGATGATCGACCGCAATACGACGATCCCGACGAGCAAGTCGCAAGTATTCTCCACCTTCGCCGACAACCAGACGCAGGTTGAGATTCACGTGCTCCAGGGCGAACGTGCGATGGCGCGCGACAACAAGACGCTCGGCCGCTTCAACCTGACGGACATCCCGCTGGCGCCGCGCGGCGTACCGCAGATCGAAGTCACGTTCGACATCGACGCCAACGGCATCGTCAACGTCTCCGCGCTCGACAAGGGCACGGGCAAGAGCCAGAAGATCACGATCACGTCCTCGGGCGGCCTGTCCAAGGAAGAGATCGAGCGCATGCAGAAAGAAGCCGAGCTGCACGCCGAAGAGGACAACAAGCGCCGCGAGCTGATCGAAGCCAAGAACAGCGCCGACCAGCTGGTCTATGCGGCCGACAAGGCCGTCAAGGATCTGGGCGACAAGGTCGAAGCCTCCGAGACGGCGAACGTCGAAGCGGCCAAGGAAAAAGTCAAGAAGGCGCTTGAGAGCGACAATCTCGACGAGATCAAGGCGGCGTCCGACGAGCTGTCCGGCATCGTACAGCAGCTGTCGGTCAAGGTCTACGAGCAAGCCGCGCAGGAAGCCCAAGCCGCGCAAGGCGGGGCTGACGGCGCAGACGCAGGCCCCGCATCGGCCAAGAAGGACAATGTCGTCGATGCAGACTACGAAGTCGTGGACGAAGACAAGAAATAAGCGATAGATAGCCGGCTGCCGGCGGCAGCGAGTAGTCAAAGCCGGTTCCGCCAGGTCGTTTGCCACCGTGCAAACGCGGCGGAACCCGCTTTGACTTTGTCATGGAGATGGAGGTTGAACAGTGGCGGACAAAAGGGATTATTACGAGGTGCTCGGCGTAGGCAAGGGCGCTTCGGCGGACGATATCAAAAAAGCATACCGCGGCCTCGCCCGCAAGTATCACCCTGACGTGAACAAGGCGGCCGATGCCGAAGCCAAGTTCAAGGAAGTCAAGGAAGCGTACGATACGTTGAGCGACGATCAGAAGCGCGCCCGGTACGACCAGTTCGGGCATGAAGACCCGATGGCGGGCATGGGCGGCGGCCAGGGCGACTTCAGCGGCGGCTTCGGCGATATATTCGATATGTTCTTCGGCGGCGGCGGCGGACGGCGCGATCCCAACGCGCCGCAGCGGGGCAACGACCTGCAGTATACGATGACGATCGAATTCAAGGAAGCCGTCTTCGGCAAAGAGCTCGACATCACCATTCCGCGCACCGAGAGCTGCGACCACTGCCACGGCAGCGGGGCGGAACCGGGCTCCAAGGTCGACAACTGCCCGACTTGTCGCGGCACCGGCCAGCAGGAAGTCGCGCAGAACACGCCGTTCGGCCGCATCGTCAACCGCAGGACGTGTTCGACCTGCGGCGGCCGCGGCAAGATCATCAAGGAGCGTTGCAAAGTATGCTCCGGCAATGGCCAGGTGAAGAAGCAGCGCAAAATTCACATCAAGATTCCGGCCGGCGTGGACGACGGCTCGCAGCTGCGCGTGAGCGGCGAAGGCGAAGGCGGCACGCGCGGCGGACCTGCGGGCGACCTGTACGTCGTCCTGCGCGTCAAGGCGCATGACTTCTTCGAGCGCGACGGCGACGACATCTACTGTGAGGTGCCGCTGACGTTCGCGCAGGCGGCGCTCGGCGACGAGATCGAGATTCCGACGCTGACCGAGAAGGTCAAGCTCAAGATCCCGGCCGGCACCCAGACGGGCACATACTTCCGCCTCAAGGGCAAAGGCGTGCCCAAGCTGCGCGGCTACGGCCAGGGCGACCAGCACGTCAAGGTGACGATCGTCACGCCGACGAACCTGACCGAAGCGCAGCGCGAGCTGCTGCGGGAGTTCGGCTCGACCACGGGCGAATCGACGCACGAGCAGCATCAGTCGATCTTCGAGCGCATGAAGAAGGCGATTCTGGGCGACTGATGCTTGTTAAAAAGCCATCCCTATTGTCATGAATATGACATTGGGGATGGCTTTTTGCATGAGGAGCCGCTGCCGGGCGCAGCCTAGCCGCGCATCGCCTCTCGAAGTGAAGGCGATGGGCTTCGCGCGCCGTCCGGGAGGCGTATCGCCTCTCGTAGTGAAGGCGATGGGCTTCGCGCACCGCCCGGGAGTCGCATCGCCTCTCGTAGAGAAGGCGATGGGCTTCGCGCACCGTCCGGGAGTCGCATCGCCTCTCGTAGTGAAGGCGATGGGCTTCGCGCACCGCCCGGGAGGCGCATCGCCTCTCGTAGAGAAGGCGATGGGCTTCGCGCACCGCCCGGGAGGCGTATCGCCTCTCGTAGTGAAGGCGATGGGCTTCGCGCGCCGTCCGGGAGGCGTATCGCCTCTCGTAGTGAATGCGATGGGCTTCGCACACCGTCCGGGAGTCGCATCGCCTCCCGTAGTGAAGGCGATGGGCTTCGCGCGCCACCCGGGAGTCGTATCGCCTCTCGTAGTGAAGGCGATGGGCTTCGCGCACCGCCCGGGAGTCGCATCGCCTCTCGAAGTGAAGGCGATGGGCTTCGCGCACCGCCCGGGAGGCGTATCGCCTCTCGTAGTGAAGGCGATGGGCTTCGCGCACCGCCCGGGAGTCGCATCGCCTCTCGTGGTGAAGGCGATGGGCTTCGCGCACCGCCCGGGAGTCGCATCGCCTCTCGTAGTGAAGGCGATGGGCTTCGCGCGCCACCCGGGAGTCACATCGCCTCTCGTAGTGAAGGCGATGGGCTTCGCGCACCACCCGGGAGGCGCATCGCCTCTCGTAGAGAAGGCGATGGGCTTCGCGCACCGCCCGGGAGTCGCATCGCCTCTCGTAGTGAAGGCGATGGGCTTCGCGCACCGCCCGGGAGGCGTATCGCCTCTCGTAGTGAAGGCGATGGCTGCTGCGCACCGTCCGGGAGGCGCATCGCCTCTCGTAGTGAAGGCGATGGGCTTCGCGCGCCGTCCGGGAGTCGCATCGCCACTCGTAGAGAAGGCGATGGGCTTCGCGCACCGCCCGGGAGTCGCATCGCCTCTCGTGGTGAAGGCGATGGGCTTCGCGCACCGCCCGGGAGGCGCATCGCCACCCGCAGCAAAGGTGATGCCCACCGCCTGTCGCCCGGCCAGCCCACCGCCTGTCGCCCGGCCAGCCCACCGCCCGTCGCCCCGCGCATAAGCCGTCTGCAATCGCGCATCCTACAAGTGAGACTGCATGCATCAGAATCGCCACTACGGGAGGAACAGCATCGATGGGCAAGCGGAACAAGAGCGACAAACATCAGTTGCCACTGGCGAAGGCCGAGGACGTCGAGTTCGCGGCCGAGCGCGCGGACCAGGACGATCTCGAGGCGCTGCGGCGCTCGGAGGAAGCAGAACGCCGCGCGCAGCAATACGAAGGGACGTGAGCGGCGTGGACAAGACGACGCTGGAGGCGAGCTTCGACTCGCAGGAGGAAGCGGAGGCGGCGGTTCGCAAGCTGACGGCGCTGCGCGGCGACCGTTTCCGCATGGAGAGCGCGGCGGCCGGCGCGGACTTCGGCTCTCGCGCGGGCCAACAGAATGCGATTGCGAGCGGCATCGCGAGCGCGATGCTCTACGGCGGCGCAGAGCTCGAAGCGGCCGAGGAGCTGGGCACGGGCGCGTCGGAGTACGGCCCGGGCGCATCGAAGGCAGCGGCGATCCGGCTGACCGCCGATATTCCCGGCGAGTCGGTCGAGCGGGCGCGCAAAGTCATCTCGGAGACGGGCGGCACGCTCGTATAGCGATATAATCGTTGACATCGCGAGTTAATTTCAATAAACTGTCTGTAATTCGATATGCATATGCGTTGAAGGAGTCAGTAGCTGCCTAGTCCCTGTCGCAGAGAGCCGGGGGTCGATGCGACCCGGCACACACGAAGGCCAGCGAAGTACGCTCTGGAGTATCCCGGGTAATGCCGGGCGGACTGGCGAACGATATCGCGCTTAAGAGCGGCATCCATGACTCGCATGCGCGAGATCCATCGGTGCAATTTGGGTGGTAACACGGTTATTGAATCGTCCCTACGTCTTATACAGACGAGGGGCGATTTTTATTTTTCTCAGACAAGGGAGCGGCTCACAATGAACATTATCGACGAACTGGAATGGCGCGACGCCATCAACCAACAGACGGATGCGGAAGGACTGCGGGAGCTGACGAACGAGAAGTCGGTGTCGCTGTACTGCGGCGTGGATCCGACGGGGGACAGCATGCACATCGGGCACCTGATCCCGTTTATGGTGCTGCGGCGTTTCCAGCTGGCCGGCCACCGGCCGGTCATCCTGATCGGCGGCGCGACCGGCACGATCGGCGATCCGAGCGGCCGCACGACCGAGCGCTCGCTGCAGACGATGGAGCAGATTCAGGCGAATGTCGAGGCGCTCTCGGCGCAGCTCACCAAGCTGTTTCTGACCGATGATACCAGCCAGGCGCCGATGCGCATCGTCAACAATTACGATTGGACGCACAAGATCAACGTGATCGAGTTTCTGCGCGACTACGGCAAAAACTTCAGCATCAACGCGATGCTGGCCAAGGACGTCGTGGCAAGCCGGCTCGACAGCGGCATCTCCTTTACGGAGTTCTCCTACATGATCCTGCAATCGCTCGACTACCTGCATCTGTACCGGGAAGAGGACGTCCAGCTGCAGATCGGCGGCTCCGACCAATGGGGCAACATCACGAGCGGTCTCGACCTGATCCGCAAAAAAGAAGGCGCGGACGCCAAGGCATTCGGTTTGACAATCCCGCTTATGCTGAAGGCCGACGGCACGAAGTTCGGCAAGACGGCGGGCGGCGCCGTATGGCTCGATCCGAACAAGACGACGCCTTACGAGTTCTACCAGTTCTGGGCCAACACGGACGACCGGGATGTCGTCAAGTACTTGAAGTACTTCACGTTCCTGACCAAGGAACGGATCGACGAGCTGGCGGAAAAGGTGCAGAGCGAGCCGCACAAGCGCGAGGCGCAAAAAACGCTGGCCGAGGAAATGACGAGATTCGTGCATGGAGAGGAACTGCTCGCGCAAGCCAAACGCATCACCGAAGCGCTGTTCAGCGGCGACATCAAGGCGCTCACCGCCGACGAGATCGAGCAAGGCTTCAAGGAGATGCCGACGTTCGAAGCTGCCCGCGAAGCGAAAAATATCGTCGACTGGCTCGTCGATCTGACGATCGAGCCTTCCAAGCGGCAGGCGCGCGAGGATATTACGAAGGGCGCGATCTACCTGAACGGCGAGCGTGTCAGCGACCTGGAGCTAGCTATATCCGAGAGCCATGCGATCGGCGGGCGGTTCATCATTATCCGCAAAGGCAAGAAAAACTACAGTTTGGTAAAAATCGTCTAGCAAAGACGCTTCTGCCCTGCCTTTGCTTCCCGTTCCGGGCTGGCTGTATAATGGGTGCTAACGAGTCGTCTAGGGGGAAACGGAATTGCGTTGGTTCGAGATTACGATTGTGGCAAACGAGCAGGCCCAGGAAATGGTCGCTCACTATATGCATGAATTGGGCGCGGGGGGCGTCTCGATTGAAGAATCTTGGTCGCCCGACAAGCCGAGGGATACGTCGCTCGGTCAATGGTACGACAAGCCGCTGAACGACATTCCTGCGGGACTTGCCGTCATCGCCGGCTATTTTCCGGAGGATATTTACAGCGACAGTCTGGTAGAGGAGCTCTCCGGTTTGCTGCGCGGGCTGCCGGAGTACGGTTATGACGCGGGAGACTTCACCGTGGAGACCCGCGAGGTGAACGAGGATGACTGGGCGCATGCCTGGAAAAAGTACTTCAAGCCGCTGCCGGTGTCCGAGCGTCTGACGATCAAGCCGACCTGGGAGGATTATACGCCCCGGGAGGACGAATTGATCATCGAGCTCGATCCCGGCATGGCGTTCGGCACGGGGACGCATCCGACGACGGCGCTCTGCCTGCGCACGCTCGAAGGCGCGATCCGGGCGGGCGACACCGTCATCGACGTCGGCACCGGCTCCGGCATTCTCGCCATCGGCGCGATGAAGCTCGGTGCCTCGCGCGTGCTGGCGCTCGACCTCGATCCTGTCGCCGTCTCGAGCGCGACGGAGAACGTCAAGCTGAATGCGCTTGAACAGGATATCGAGGTGCGGCTGAGCGATCTGCTCGGCGTGCTCCAGGAAGGCGAAGACGCCGGAGCCGGGGCGCAATCCGAGACTTCGAAGGTCGTCCCGCCCGTCGATCTGGTCGTCGCCAACATTCTCGCGGAGATTATCCTGCTCTTTATCGCAGACGTATTCGACGTCTTGAAGCCAGGCGGCATCTATATTGCGAGCGGCATATACAAGAACAAGGAAGAAGACGTCGAAGCGGGGCTGCTCGCCGCAGGCTTCGAGATCGTGGATCGCGTGCGGCAGGACGACTGGATCGCCTTCGTCTGCGGCAAGCCGAAGGGTGAGGACGAATGAGCTTTCTATGGTTCCCGCTCAGCGAGCTGCCGTTCGTCCTGCTGACGATGCTCATCGCCTTCACCGTGCACGAATTCGCACATGCGTGGACGGCCTACAAGTTCGGCGACCCGACCGCCTACGAGCAAGGCCGGGTCACGCTGAACCCGATGGCGCATCTGGATCTGTTCGGCATCCTGTTCCTGCTCGTCGCCGGCTTCGGCTGGGCGAAGCCTGTGCCGGTCCGGCGCAGCCGGTTCAAGCATCCGCGCCTCATGAATATCGCGGTTACGGCTGCGGGGCCCGTCAGCAACCTGCTGCTGGCGTTTATCGGATTGCTGATCTATCTGTTGCTCGTGAAGTTCGGCGCGCTGGACCAGTACGCCACCCATGAGACCGTTTGGACTTTTTTCAGTTATTTCGTGCCGATCAATGTCATGCTGTTTTTGTTCAACCTGATCCCGCTGCCGCCGCTCGACGGCTACCGGATCGTCGAGGAGTTCGCGCCCCTGCGGCTGCGGCTCAAGATGATTCAGTTCGAGCAGTGGGGAATGTTTTTGTTCCTGCTGTTCGTGTTCCTGCCGCCGCTCAAAGCCGTGACGCTGACGCCGCTCTTCTCGCTGGGGCGGCCGATTATCCGGGGCACGACGATCTGGCTGGCGGAGCTGCTGCATATTACGACGCCGTTTTACGGGTTTACTTCTTGATCGGCGGCACGGCGCATCGGTTCTATATGAAGACGGCCTTCGGGGTATCCGCCTCGAAGGCTTTTCTTGCTTGCGAGGTCTGTCGCCGCATGGCGTTGCACGCGAATGTATCCGCCATGTGGCGCCCGCGAAGCTAGCGCCTAAGCGCGATTCGCGGTATGATGGACGGTGGAACTTGAATCGATCGTGGAGGCTTCAAGCGAATGCAGCGTTACTTTGTCGATCCCGGGCAGATAGAAGGCGATACCGCTCTGCTGCTGGGGGAGGATGCCAGGCACCTGGCGACCGTCATGCGGGCGAAGCCCGGCGATGAATTCATCGTATGCGACGGGTCGGGCGGGGACTGTCTGGCCGAGATCGTGAATATAGAGAGCGGCCGCGTCGCAGGACGCATCGTGCGCCGGCTCGCATCCGAAGCGGAGATGGCCTGGCGCGTCACGGTGGCCCAGAGCCTGCCCAAGGGAGACAAGCTCGAGACGGTCATCCAGAAGGGGACGGAGGCCGGCGCGGCCGCGTTCCTGCCCTTCGTCTCGCGGCGCACTGTCGTCCAGTACGACGCCCGCAAGGAAGCCAAGCGCCACGAGCGCTGGCGCAAGATCGCCAAGGAAGCCGCGGAGCAGGCCCATCGCAGCGTCGTGCCGGACATCGCGGAGGTCGCCTCGTGGAAGGCGCTGCTCGCGCGTCTGCCCGATTACGACCTGGCGCTGCTGTGCTACGAGGAGGAGGGCCGCCGCGGCGCGGGGCTCAGGCCCGTGCTGGAGCAGTTCGGACGCTCGTCGGCGGCGGACGGCGGAGGCGAAGCACCTCGGCTGCTCGTCATCGTCGGCCCCGAAGGCGGCTTCGACGAAGACGAAGCTCGGCAGGCGGAGGCGGCCGGCGCGGTCTGCGTCGGGCTCGGCAGACGGATATTACGCACGGAGACGGCGGCGCTCATCGCGCTCGCCGCAATCGGATACGAATCCGGAGAGATGGGGGAAGCTCGCCATGTCTAAGGTGGCATTTTATACGCTGGGCTGCAAGGTCAACTTCTATGATACGGAAGCGATGTGGCAGCTTTTTAAAAAGGAAGGCTACGAGCAGGTGGACTTCGAGTCGCGCACGGCGGACGTATACGTCATCAACACCTGCACCGTGACCAACACGGGCGACAAAAAAAGCCGGCAGATCATCCGCCGCGCCATCCGCCGCAATCCCGACGCCGTCATCGCGGTGACGGGCTGCTACGCGCAGACGTCGCCCGCGGAGATTCTCGCCATTGAGGGCGTCGACCTCGTCGTCGGCACGCAGGACAGGGACAAGCTGCTGAGCTACGTTGCCGATATCCAGACAGAGCGCAGGCCGGTCAACGCGGTGCGCAATATTATGAAGACACGCGAGTTCGAGGAGCTCGACGTGCCGGATTTTGCCGACCATACTCGCGCCTTCCTCAAGATTCAGGAGGGCTGCAACAACTTCTGCACCTTCTGCATCATCCCCTGGTCGCGCGGCCTGTCGCGCAGCCGCAGCCCGGAGAGCGTGCTCGCGCAGGCGCGCCAGCTGGTGGCATCGGGATACAAGGAGATCGTGCTGACGGGCATTCATACGGGCGGCTACGGCGACGATCTGGAGAACTACCGGCTCGCCGATCTGCTGCGCGATCTGGACCGCGTAGAGGGGCTTGAGCGGATTCGCATCAGCTCGATCGAAGCGAGCCAGATCGACGACGGGATGATTGCGGTGCTGAACAGCTCGAAAAAAATGTGCAGGCATCTGCACATCCCGCTGCAGGCGGGCGACGACGAGGTGCTGAAGCGGATGCGACGCAAGTACACGACGGCCGAGTTCGCGGACAAGATCAGGCGCATCAAGGCGGCGATGCCGGGTGTGGCGATCACGACGGACGTCATCGTCGGATTTCCGGGCGAGACCGATGCGCATTATGAGCGGGGCTACCGGTTCATGGAGGAGATCGGATTCGCGGAGATGCATGTGTTCCCGTATTCCAAGCGGACGGGTACGCCCGCCGCGCGCATGGAGGATCAGGTCGAGGACGACGTCAAGCACGGGCGGGTGCAGCAGTTGATCGAGCTGTCCGAGCGCATGCAGGCCGCCTATGCGTCCGCGTGGGTCGGCCAGGAGCTGGAGATCATTCCCGAGCGCGGTGAAAAAGGGCCGGCGGGCAGCGGTCTTATGAGCGGACATGCGGACAATTATTTGAACATCGTATTCGAAGGCGACCCGTCGCTCGTCGGCCAGCTGTGCCGGGTGCGGGTGCTGGAGGGCGGCGCGAACGAATGCAGAGGCATGCTGATCGAAGCGCCGTCCGCAGGGTTTGTGCCTGCGATGCAGGCTTAACATAGGGGGATAACGAACATGTTGGAAATATCGGCAGGCGGAGTCGTATATCGGAAAAACGGCGGCCGGATTGAAATTCAGCTGATCGAGGACCGCTTCGGCAAGACGACGCTGGCCAAAGGCAAGATGGAGCCGGGCGAGACGATCGAGCAGACGGCGCTGCGGGAAATATGGGAGGAGACCGGCATCCGCGGCGAGATTCGCTCGCCGCTGTCGGTCATCCGCTACCAGTACGAGTCCGCCGAACGGACGACGATTCAGAAGGAAGTTCACTACTATCTCGTCGAGGCCGGCGACGGCGCGCTGCAGGCGCAGATCGAAGAGATCAAGGGCGTCGCCTGGTACAGCCCTGCGGAGAGCTGGAAGCTGCAGCGCAGCGGCGGCTACGACAACAATGACGAGGTGCTGCGCGAGGCGCTCAGACAGCTCGGATTCGTGCCGCAGGACGGGCAGCTCGCCGTCGCCGGGCGATTCCCGATCTGGACGCCGGGCCAATCGATCGCGCCCTTCATCGATCACACGCTGCTCAAGGGGGAGGCGACCACGTCCGATATCGAGCAGCTGTGCCAGGAAGCGCTCGCCTACCAGTTCTACAGCGTGTGCGTGAACGGCAGATGGGTGCGCCTGTGCCGCGAGCGGCTCGGCGGCACCAATGTCAAGGTGTGCGCGGTCGTCGGCTTCCCGCTCGGCGCCTCCGCGACGCGGGTGAAGGCGTTCGAGGCGGCCGCCGCCGTCGAGGACGGCGCCTCCGAGATCGATATGGTGCTGTCGGTCGGCAAGCTGCTCGACCGCGACTTCGAATCCGTCGGGCGGGATATCTCCTCCGTCGTACGGGCCGTGCAGGGAGGCGCGCTGGTCAAGGTCATCCTGGAGACCGGGGCGCTTACGGACGAGCTGAAGCGCGAAGCGTGCCGCATCTCCGAAGCGGCCGGCGCGGATTACGTCAAGACGTCCACCGGCTTCGGGCCGGGACGGGCGACGGAGGCCGATATCCGACTCATGCGGGAGGCGGTATCCGGTCACGTCGGCGTGAAGGCGTCCGGCGGCGTGCGCGACGCGGCGACCGCCGAGACGATGCTGCTTGCGGGCGCGAGCCGCATCGGCACGAGCTCCGGCATCGCTATTGTGAGCGGGGACGCGGCTGCGGCGGGCGCTTACTGACGCTTGCCGGCCAGGACAGATCAGGCCGCCTTGGGCATCGCCGGGCGAGCCGGCGGCTTGTGGAACAGATAGGCGATCGGCAGCGCCAGCAGCGAGCAGGCGACGTTGAATATCGTCTGCGCATGCGCGATCTGCGCGGCGGGATGGCCGGGCGCGATCCAGGCTGCGGCTGCGAGCAGCTCGTGCCGCAGCGGGTAGAAGAGCAGCACGCCGGCCACATTGAGCGCGATCTGCGACAGCGCGACGAGCTTGCCGCCGCGGCCGCCGCCGAGCGAGACGACGAGCCCGGTCGCGCAGGTGCCGATGTTGGCGCCGAGCACGACGGCGACGGCGGTGCCCGGTTCCATCGCGCCCGCGGACACGAAGCCCATCGACATGCCGATGACGGCCGCGCCGGAGTGGATGAGCGCGGTGAGCGCGGCGCCGCCGAGCACGCCGAGTACGGGCTGCTGCGAAGCCAAGTCCATCAGGCGCTGGAAGGCGCCCTGCTGCTGAAGCAGCGGGCCCATCGTGCGCAGCAGCGCGAAGCCCGCGAGCAGCAGCGCGAAGCCGGCCAGCACGGCGCCGCCGAAGCGGCAGGCGTCGTGTACGCGGCGGGGCAGCGGCGGCAGCACGCGCCATTCGCCCGCGAGCAGCGACAGCAGCCACAGACCGGTGCCTGCGCCGAGCAGCGGCAGCCCGTACCGGTGCAGCTCCAGGCTCATCAGCTCCGTCGTCAGGCAGGTGCCGACGTTCGTGCCGAGCAGCACGCCGAAGCAGCGGGCGAACGGCAGCATGCCGGCGTTGACGAGGCTGATCGTGAGCAGGGTGACGGCCGTGCCGCTCTGCAGCAGCGCGCTGGACGCCGTGCCGAGCGCGAAGCCCCGGAGCGGCGTCGACGTGGAGCGCGCGACGGCGAGCGCCATGCGGTCCCCGGCCCACTGGGAGAGCGCCAGCTCCATGACCTTCATGCCGGAGAGCAGCAGCGCGAGGCCGACGACCGACAGCGAGACAAGATACAGCACCATAGGGATCGATTCTCCTTTGAATACATAGCGGCGGCGACGACGAGACGGATACGGGACGACCTGTTCCTTGTACACCATCGTATGCTTGGACCGCCACAGACATGAGACATGATTGGGAAAGGGATGAGCGCATGCCGACAGAAAACAAGCCGTTCGCGGTGCTGAACCGCTCGCGGCGGCCGAGACTGGAGCTCGGCCATCCGTGGATTTATGCCAACGAGATCGAGCGGACGGAGGGGGCGGCCGAGCCGGGCGACCTCCTGGAGGTGCGCGATCATCGGGGCCAATTTCTCGCGACGGGCTATTGGAATCCGGCGTCGCAGATCGCGATCCGAATCGTAGCGTACAGTCCGCTGGATGCGATGGACGAAGCATGGTTCGCAGTACGCTTCGCCGCATGCCGCGACTATCGCGACCGCTTCGCGGCAAGCGATGACTCCTGCCGGCTCGTATTCGGCGAAGCCGACTTCCTGCCGGGGCTCGTCGTCGACCGGTTCGACGGCGTGCTCGTCGTGCAGGTGCTCACGCTCGGCATGGACAGGGCGAGAGACGCCTGGCTGCCGGCGCTGGTGAGCGTGTTCGCGCCGCGCGGCGTTTACGAGCGCAGCGATGTCGGCGTGCGCACGCTCGAAGGGCTGGAGGAGCGCACGGGCGTCTTGTACGGCGAATGTCCGCGTTACCTCGAGATTGCGGAGAACGGGCTGGCCGTCGAGGTCGACATCGAGGGCGGCCAGAAGACGGGCTACTTTTTCGACCAGCGGGAAAACCGCGCCGCCATCGAGCCGCTCATGCGGGGCTGGGGCAAGCGCAGCGGCATTACCGTCGAGGAGCGGGCGACCGAAGAGGGCGTGCGCCCCGTGCCCGTCAATCCGAACGGTGCGGTCGTGACCTTCCCCTATTGGGACGGGGCGACCGTGCTGGAGTGCTTCGCACATACCGGCAGCTTCACGCTGCATGCCTGCAAGTACGGCGCCAAGCGCGTCACCTGCCTCGACATCTCCGAGCACGGCATCGATACTGCGCGCCGGAATGTAGCGCGCAACGGCTTCGAGGACCGCGTCGAATTCGTCGTCGCGGATGCGTTCGAATATTTGCGGCTGCAGGTCAAGGGGCGCGAGGAGCGCGCTCTGAGAGCGGGGGCAGCCGACGAGGCGAAGGGCGGAGCCAAGGCGGGCGCCAAGGTCGATACGTCCAAGCCGCTGACCAAGCAGGGCCGCACCTGGGACGTCATCATCCTGGACCCGCCGGCGTTCGCCAAGACGAAGCGGGCGGTGCCAGGCGCGATTCGCGGCTACAAGGACATCAATCTGCAGGCGCTGAAGCTGATCAACGAAGGCGGCTGTCTCGTCACCGCGAGCTGCTCCTATCATGTCCGGCCGGAGCTGTTCATGGAGACGCTGCTCGAGGCGGCGCGCGACGCAGGCAAGGTGCTGCGGCGCATCGTCTGGAACGGCGCGGGACGCGACCACCCGCAGCTCGTCGGCGTCGAGGAAGGTCACTATTTGAAGTTCGGCATCTTTGAAGTCAGGAGCCGCAAAGAGCTGTGACAAAAGTCCGTCCTTCATCCGCGGCAATGCGGAGAGGGACGGCTTATTTTTTGGGCGCCTGCGGTGGTGAAGCCGTGATAACGATGTGCGGCATTCTTATTTGCACGAAACCCGGTTCGACGCTCGTGATAACGATGTGCGGCATCCTTATTTGTACGAAACCCGGTTCGACGCTCGTGATAACGATGTGAGGCATCCTTATTTGCGCGAAACCCGGTTCGACGCTCGTGATAACGATGTGAGGCATCCTTATTTGCACGAAACCCGGCCCGACGCTCGTGATAACGATGTGCGACATCCTTATTTGCGTGAAACCCGGTCCGACGCTCGGGATAACGATGTGAGACATCCTTATTTGCGCAAAACCCGGTCCGGCGCTCGTGATAACGATGTGAGGCATCCTTATTTGCGCGAAACCCGGTCCGACGCTCGTGATAACGATGTGAGGCATCCTTATTTGCGCGAAACCCGGTCCGGCGCTCGTGATAACGATGTGCGACATCCTTATTTGTACGAAACCCGGTCCGACGCTCGGGATAACGATGTGCGGCATCCTTATTTGCCCGGAACCCGGCCCGACGCTCGTGATAACGATGTGAGGCATTCTTATTTGCGCGAAACCCGGTCCGACGCTCGTGATAACGATGTGCGACATCCTTATTTGCGCAAAACCCGGTCCGACGTTCGTGATAACGATGTGCGACATCCTTATTTGCCCGGAACCCGGCCCGACGCTCGGGATAACGATGTGAGACATCCTTATTTGCGCGATGCGGTGCGAACGTCTGTGCGGTTGTGGTACAATATTCGCTATAATCCGGCGTAAATGCCGGGAGCGGATCGGATTATCGGTGTTTGCACCGACAAAAGGAGGCATGAGCCGTGAAACTGAGATTGATCGCGGGCCGCTCGGGGAGCGGCAAGTCGCATCTGATACGCCAGGAGCTGGCCGAGCGAATCGGCCGCGACCCGGCAGGTCCGCCGCTGCTGCTGATCGTGCCGGAGCAGGCGACGTTCCAGACGGAGTACGCGCTGGCCTCCGCGCCCGGTCTCGGCGGATTCATGCGCCTGCAGGTGCTCAGCTTCCGACGGCTGGCGTTCCGGGTCATGCAGGAGACGGGCGGCGCCGCGGTCGTGCCGATCGGGGATCAGGGCAAGGCGATGCTGGTCCACAAGGCGCTCGTCCGCAGGCAGGCCGAGCTTAAGCTGTACCGCGGCGGAGCGGATGGGGCAGGTCTGGCCGAGCGGATCGGCGAGCTGCTGACCGAGTGGAAGCGCTACGGCACAAAGCCGGACATGCTCCTGTCAGTGCCGCTTGCGGGCGGAGCCGGCGGTACGGACGCGGAAGGCGTGATGGGCGGAACTCTGACTGGAGGCGATGCGGACGGTCTGTTGTCTGACAAGCTGCACGATCTGGCGCTGCTGTACGAGGACGTGGAGCGCGAGCTGGTCGGCCACTATATGGACGGTGAGGATGCGCTCGACTTTTTGATCCGCGGCGCGCCGTCGTCCGTCCTGCTGGAAGGGGCGGAGATCTGGCTGGACGGCTTCCACGGGTTCACGCCGATGGAATACGCCGTCATCGAGGCGCTGCTTCGCCGATGCGTCCGCGTATCGGCCGCGCTCTGTCTGGATCGTCCGTACGAGGCCGGAGAGACGCCCGACGAGCTGGACCTGTTCTACCAGACGGCCGATACGTCAGCCCGTCTGTGCGCGCTGGCCGAAGCGGCCGGCGCGACGCTCGAGCCTGCCCTGCTGCTGCAGCCGAAGACGCCGCCGCGGTTCGCCGACAGTCCGATGCTGGCGCATCTGGAGCGGGCGATGGACGGCCGACGCAGGTGGTCCGGCAGCGAGGCGATGCTCAGTCCCGCGCACCCGCGCTGCGGGCTGTCGATCCACGAATCGGTCAGCCGCAGGGCCGAGGCGGAGGCCGCGGCGAGGGACATGCTGCGCAGAGTTCGCGAGGACGGCATGCGCTGGCGGGAGATGAGCGTCTTTGCGCGCAATATCGAGGATTACAGCGAGCTGCTGTCCAATGTGCTCGACGACTACGGCATTCCGTACTTCATGGACGGCAGAGCCCGGGCCTCCCATCACCCGCTTGCCGAGTTCATCCGTTCGGCGCTCGAATGCGTGACGGGCGGCTGGCGCTACGAGGCGTTTTTCCGCTGCGCGAAGACGGATCTGCTCCATCCGGAGGGGGGCAGCGTATCCCGGGATGCGGTAGACACGCTCGAGAACTATGTACTGGCCGCCGGCATCGACGGCTGGCGCTGGCACGACGACCGGAGCTGGTACTCGCTCTCCGGACGCGATCTGGACGCCGAGGAGGAGCCGGAGGGGGCCGAAGGCGGCGGACGCGCCATGCGCGGCATTCGCGCGGCCCGCGACGCGCTGCTGGCGCCGCTCCGGACGCTCGAATCGCGGTTTAAACGCGCCAAGACGATGTCCGAGCTGAGCAGGGCGCTGTACATGCTGCTCGAGGAGACGGCCGCGCCGGACCGTCTGGAGCTGTGGAGCCGGCACGACGAGCTGGCGGGAGATCCGCTGCGCGCGCGTCTGCACCGACAGCTGTGGGATGGCGTGATGAGTCTGCTCGACCAGCTCGTGGAGCTGATGGGCGGGGAGCCGGCCGATTCCGCATTGTTTGCGGGCATGCTCGACGCGGGGCTCGAATCGCTCCGGATCGGAGTCGTCCCACCTTCGCTCGACCGGGTGCTGATCGGCACGCCCGAGCGCACGAGATCGGACCGCGTATCGGTCCTCTATCTGCTGGGCGTCAATGAAGGCATCATGCCGATGGCGGTACGCGAGGATGGCCTGCTCACCGAAGAGGATCGCGACCGGCTGGCGCAGTCGGGCATCCGCATGGCGATCGGCGCGAGGCGCCGGCTGCTCGACGAGGAATTTCTCGCATACTTGGCGCTGACGACTCCTTCGCGCCATCTGTGGGTCAGCTGCGCGCTGGCCGACGAGGAGGGACAGAGCCTCGTCCGGTCCAGCCTGATCGGGCGTATCCGCGCCTGGTTCCCCGGCCTGCCCGTCGTCCCCGAGACGGCCGAGCCGCAGCCGGGCGCGACGGACGAGAGGCAGCTGTCGTTCGCCGTCCGTCCGGGGCGGGCGCTCACGCACACGGTCGCGATGCTGCGCAGGCACAGGCAGGGCGACATGCTGTCGCCGGGCTGGCGTTCCGCGTACCGCTGGCTCGTGGAGCGTGAGCCTTGGCGCATGCGGCTGGGCGTCCTGCTGTCCTCGCTGCGCTACAACAACGAGGAGCGCCCGCTGCGCCCGCAGACGAGCCTGCTGCTGTACGGCGAGCGGCTGCTCGCCAGCGTGTCGCGGATGGAGCGGTTCGTGGCTTGCCCGTTCCGTCATTACGCGGCGCACGGGCTGCGGCTCAAGGAGCGGCGCATGTACCGCGTCGACGCCCCGGACATCGGGCAGCTGTTCCATGCCGCGCTGCGGCAGACGACGGAGAAGCTGCTCATGGGCGAACCGGGCGCAGGGGACGCGGGCCTGTGGCATACCGAAGCCGCCGCGGCGGTCGAGCGGCTGCTGCCGAGGGTGCAATCGCAGATCCTTCTTTCCTCGAACCGCCATCGCACGATGGCGCGCAAGCTAAGCCGGATCGTGTCCCAGACGTCCGCGATGCTCGGAGAGCATGCCGCGTTGTCCGCTTTTCGGCCGGTAGGGCTTGAGGTGGACTTCGGTCCGCAGGGCGTCATGCCCCCGCTCAGCCTGTATCTGGGCGAAGGCAGGTGGATGGACATCGCCGGACGGATCGACAGGGTCGATGCGGCGGAGTCGCAGGACGGCACGCTGCTGCGCATTCTCGACTACAAGTCCAGCGCGGTCAAGCTGAGGCTCGACGAGGTGGCGTACGGACTGTCGCTGCAGATGCTGACATATCTCGATGTCGTCGTGACGCATGCGCCGCATTGGCTCGGTCGTCCCGCGAAGCCTGCCGGCGTCCTTTATTTGCACGTCCACAACCCGCTGCTGCATACGGCGAACGGGCTGGACGATTCGGGCGCCGAGGAGGCGCTGCGCAAGGAGTACCGGATGGAGGGACTCGTGCTCGCCGACGGCGAAGCCGTGCAGCTGATGGACGAGTCGCTCGAGAGCAGCGGCAAGTCGTCTGTCGTGCCTGTGGAGTACAAGAAGGACGGCACCTTCTCCGCGCGCTCCCAGGTGGCGGACGGCGCGCAGTGGGATACGCTGCGCAAAGCCGTGCGCCGCAACATCTCCAAGATCGGCAAGCGCATCGTGGACGGCGACGTCGATATCGCGCCCTACAGGCTCGGCAAGCGAAGCCCCTGCACAATGTGCGAATTCCGGCCGGTATGCCAGTTCGACGGGCAGCTCGAGGGCAACCGCCATCATACGCTGCGGCGTCCGGCGAACAAGGACGAGGTATGGCAGTGGCTGGGTGAAGAAGACGAGGAAGGAGGAGACGAGGCATGAGCGGAAATCACGACAGCGCGGACGACGAGCAGCTTGCCTTCGATTGGGACGGCTTGTTCGGGGAGTCGAGCCGGCCGGCTGCCGGCTCGGCGGAGACTGCGGCCGGCCGGTCCGAGAGCGGCGAGGCCGGAGCGCGGGAGGCGATGGAGCCGCAGCAGGCGTCTCCTCCTCCGGTAGACACGTCAAGGAGGCCGGAGGCCGGGTCGGCCCCGCGGCAGGCGGACGCCCCCGCGCCCATAGCGGGAGCGCCTCCCGGCGCAGACGGACTGGCCGCCACGTATGCAAGACCCGAAGGCAGCCGCTGGACGGCAGAGCAGTGGGCGGCAATCGCGGCGGACGGCCGCAATCTGCTGGTCGCCGCCGCGGCGGGCTCGGGCAAGACGGCCGTGCTCGTCGAACGGATCATCTCGCGCATCGCCGACGAGACGGCTCCCCTCGACGTGGATGCGCTGCTCGTCGCGACCTTCACCAAGGCGGCGGCAGCGGAGATGAAGGAGCGGATTCGGACGGCGCTCGAGCTCAAGCTCGAAAAGCAGCCGGACTCCGCCCATCTGCGGCGGCAGCTCGCTCTGCTGCCCCGGGCTGCGATCACGACGCTGCACTCGTTCTGCCTGGATGCCGTGCGGCGCTACGCGCCGCTCATCGGGCTGGATCCGAGCTTCCGCATCGCGGGCGAGACCGAGGCGGAGCTGCTCCGCATGGATACGCTCGACGCGCTGTTCGAGGAGCGCTACGAGCAGGAGCTGGAGCGGGGTGACGAAGAAGGCACGCTCGCAGCGCTGGCGGACATGTACGGCGGGCAGCGGAGCGACGAGCCGCTGCACCGGCTCGTGCTGGAGCTGTACGACTTCGCCCGCAGCCATCCGTGGCCGGATGAGTGGCTGCGCGGCACGGCGGGTCAGTTCGACATCGGCGGCGAGGACGATCTGGCTTCGTCGCCTTGGGTGCAGAGCATGCAGTCCGACGTGCTGCTCGCGCTCGACGGCGCTGCCGGCCTGCTGCGCGGCGCGCGGGATTTGGCCGCCGAGCCGGGCGGCCCCGAGCCGTACGCGTCCACGCTCGCCGAAGACGCCGCGCTTGTGGCCGCCTTGACCGAGACGGTGGCGACGCGCCCGTGGACGGACTGGCGCGAGGCATTCGCAGCGGCCCTCTTCGGCCGACTGAAGCCATGCCGAGGCGACAGCTACGATCCGGCGCTGCAGGAGCGCGTCAAGCTGATGCGGGACGAAGCCAAAAAGACGGTGACGCGGCTCGCCGAGGAATGGTTCGTACGATCGCCCGCCCAATATGCGGCGGAGCTGTCCGCGCTCGCGCCCCGGATGGCCGAGATCGCGGAGCTGGTCATCGCGTTCGGGGAGCGGTACGAGCTCGCGAAGCGGGACAAAGGCCTGCTCGACTTTGGCGATCTCGAGCACTATGCCCTGCGTATCTTGCGGGCGCCGGGGGCGTCGGCCGGGGATACGCGGCCATCGGAGGCTGCGCTCGCCTACAGGCAACGCTTCAGAGAGATTCTGCTCGACGAATACCAGGACACGAACGAGGTGCAGGAGGCCATCGTGTCGCTGATCGCGCGCCGCGATCCCGGCAACGTGTTCATGGTCGGCGACGTCAAGCAGAGCATATACGGCTTTCGGCTGGCGGAGCCCGGTCTGTTCCTGGCGAAGTACAAGACGTACGACGTCTGGACGCCGCAGGGGACGGAGCCCGCCGGCGGCGGATCGGCAGGCGAAGCGACTGCGGGACTGCGCATCGACCTGGCGCGCAACTTCCGCAGCCGCAGCCGCGTCATCGATGCGGTCAACCACGTATTCCGGCTCATCATGCGGGAGCCGGTCGGCGAGATGGATTACGATCGCCGCGCCGAGCTGATCTACGGTCAAGGCTACCCGCCGGACGACACGGCCGGAGATGCGCCGGACGGAAGCGCGATGCCGTCGTACGCGGTCGACATGCTGCTCATCGATGCCGGCGCTTCGGCAGGTCCGGCGGATGCAGCGCGCCCGGATCGGGCCGCTACAGCGCCGGCACCGGGCGCTGTTGCCGCGCCGGGCGCAGACGAAGCCGGTCTCGCCGACACGGACGAGGAAGAACTGGAGAGCGCCCAGCTGGAGGCGCGCTGCATCGCAGGCGAGATCGCCAGGCTGACCGGTACGGACGGCTCGGGACGGCCGCCGTTCGCCGTCTACGACAGCCGGTCCGGCCTGCATCGTCCGCTCGCCTATCGCGACATCGTCATCCTGCTTCGCGCCGCGACCTCGCTTGCGCCGGTCGTGCTGGACGAGCTGCACGCGGCGGGCATACCGGCATACGCCGAGCTCGCCACCGGGTACTTTGCCGCCGTCGAAGTGGACGTGATGCTGTCGCTGCTGCACATCATCGACAATCCGGACCAGGACATTCCGCTGGCGGGCGTGCTGCGCTCCCCGATCGTGGGCCTCAGCGCCGACGAGCTCGCCGCCGTGCGGATCGCGGACCGCGCAGGTTCGTTCTGGACGGCGGTCCGGATCGCGGCGGAGATGGGCGAGGAAGCCGCGCTCAGGGGCCGGCTCGTCGGCTTTATCGAAGATCTGGAGCGCTGGCGGAATCTCGCGCGGCGGGAGCCGCTCGGCGAGCTGCTGCATGCGCTGTACCGGGACACCGGGTACTTCGACTTTGTCGGCGGCCTTCCCGGCGGTACGCAGCGGCAGGCCAACCTGCGCGCGCTCGTCGACCGGGCCCGCCAGTACGAGCGCAATTCCAGCTACCGCGGCCTGTTTCGCTTTTTGCGGTTTCTGGGGCGCATGCGGGAGACGGGCGGCGATCTCGGCGCGGCGCGGGCTGCCGGAGAGCAGGAGGATGTCGTGCGCGTCGTCTCCATCCACAAGAGCAAAGGCCTTGAGTTTCCGGTCGTCTTCGTGGCCGGACTCGGCCGACGCTTCAACCGTCAGGATCTCGGCGGGATGTTCCTCAGGCACAAGAAGCTGGGCTTCGGCCCCCGCATGGTCGAGCGCGTGACGCGGGTCTCGTATCCGACGCTGCCGCAGCTGGCGATTCGCCGCCGCATGAAGGCGGAGCTGCTCGCGGAGGAGATGCGCGTACTGTATGTGGCCCTGACCCGGCCCAAGGAAAAGCTGATTTTGGTCGGCACGACAAAGGATGCCGCCGGCGATCTGGAGAACTGGCTGCGGACGGCCGCGGATGCGACCGACCGGCTGCCGGATCATGCCGTCGCCTCTGCCGGGCGCTATCTGGATTGGCTCGGTCCGGCTTCCGTCCTGACGGGAGCGAGCTGGCAAGCGACCGGCGCGGCCGAAGGCATCGGCCAGGCTGCGGCGGCTGCCGCGGACGGTCTCCCTGCCGGCCCGCATACGCCTTCGCCGGGTGCATGGTCCTGCCGGATCGTGCCGTCGCGCTCGCTGCGGGCGCCGAAGACTGCGGAGCGGACGGCCGTGTCGGACGAGGAGCCGCTCTGGAACCTCGCGCTGCGGCTGGAGCCGCTGCCGGGACCTGTGTCGCCGGCAGGGGAGCGGGCCTACGAGGCGCTGTCCTGGCAGGACCCGCACGCGGCCGCCGCGCGCTCGGCGGCGAAGACCTCGATCACGGCGATGAAGTCCGCGCGCGACTTCGCGATCGCCGATCGCATCGCAGCGCCCTCCGAACCGGCGTATCATCCGGCGCAGCTTGCGGACGCGGACTCCGGGTTCGGCCGGGCGGCTGCTCCGGCGTCCGAACAGATGCCGGATCTGGAGGAGACGCGGCATCCGGCCTGGAATCCCGAGGACGTGCCGGACGCCGATGTGTGGACCTACAGGCTGCGCAGGCCGCGCTTCTTGTCCGAGCGCCGGATGACGCCGGCGGAGCGGGGCACGGCCGTACACATGGTCATGCAGCATCTGCCGCTCGGCTTGCGCCCCGAGCATGCGGACGAGGCAGTGAATGCGCTGCTGGATCGACTCGTGGAGCAGCTCATATTGTCGCCGGAGCAGCGGGAGGCTGTCCGAAGCGTCGACATCGCCGCATTTTGCCGGACGGAGCTGTATGCGCGCGCCGGCAGAGCCGACAGACTGTGGCGGGAATGGCCGTTCAGCGTCGGCATACCTGCCGGCGAAGCGCACCCTGGCGCGGACGCGGCCGACCTGGCCGGGGAGACGGTGCTCATCCAGGGCGTGCTCGATTGCCTGTTCGAAGACGGCGGCGATCTGGTGCTCGTCGATTACAAAACCGACACCGTGCCGGACGGGGACTGGGCTGCGGCCGCGGAGAAGCACCGGTTTCAGATGGAAATGTATGCGCGCGCTGTACGGGACATTATGGGCAGAAGCGTCGCGGAGGGACATGTCTACTTTGTTGGCGGAGGGACAGGCGTTCGTCTCTACTGAGTCCGCTTTTCCCGCAACCAACGGCTGCTGCGGACGTAATATCTCCTGAATTCGAGCGAGAGGAATGGAATCATGTCGGGCAAAAGGAAGTATACCGTACCGGTAATGCTGATTATTATCACGATGCTGACGTTCATCATCGTCGTGCTGCTGTCCAGGGTGCTGCTGGATGGCCAGTCGCTCAAGACCGAGCGAGGCGAACGGCTCGCGTCGAGCTACAACTATTGCCTCGTCTATACGGACGCGCTTAAGGAATCGTCAACAGGGCTGCTCCGAGGCGGAGACGACGAAGCCCGCACACGGGCCGTGAAGGCGCAGGGAAGGCTGGAGTTCGCGGGCGGCGAGTGCACCGGGGGCGTTCTGTTTCAATCCGGCATACGTGCCGGAATGACCGACGAGGCGGCTCTGGCCGCCGCCTCCGAACCAATGCAGAAGATCAACGAAGCTCTGGCGTCGATCGGCGGTCGCAGCGGAGCGCTCACTGAGGGAGACCGGACCAAGCTGACCGCATTGGCGTCTACGGCGGACGAGCTCGCTGGCGTACTGGGCGCTTATTCCGCGCCCAAAGGCGCCGACCGCTTCCGGCAGATGCAGGCCGGCGTAGACTGGCCTCCCGTCGCGCAGCGCTTTGTCGACGAGCTGAACCGGGCGGCAGCCGATATCGGCTGAGCACGACTCGAACCGGCTCAGACTCATGTCGATTTCGTTCCGAATCCGCCGCTCTTGTCCGGCTTTGGGCGCCTTGCGTCCAGTAGCCGATTGCCCGCTTGGGCATATGCTGATACAAAGCGGCAATCGAGGAGGCTGGCAACTCGTGCTTAGGCAGGACATTATGGCGCTGAGCGAATCGTACATGCATCGTTATGTGGAGGTTCAGGATCACAAAGGCATCTGTTATGACGGCATCGTCGAATATGTCGACGAGGAAACGTTATGTCTCGCGGTGCCGGGAGCGATCGAGGATCGGGCGTTCGGTCCCGGTTTCGGCCCCGGTTTCGGTCCCGGCTTTGGCCCTGGTTCCGGTCCCGGCTTTGCTCCCGGTTTCGGTCCTGGCTTCGGTCCCGGCTTCGGCCCCGGACCTTATCCGTTCAGGCCCAGGCGCTTCAGCAGGCTGGCACTGCCGTTGGCCGCATTGACCGGTCTGGCATTGCTCCCCTACTACTACTGATCCGAACTGCAAGAAGCCCGCGCTCGATGACTCAAGCGCGGGCTTCTTCATTATGCATGCTTCTTCTTGTGCGAGAGGAACAGGCTCGGGACGAAGACTGCAGCCAGCACAACGGCCGACACCAGGAAGCCGGCATGGTAAGCCCGCAGGCTGCCTGCAATCGTCGGCTCCAATCCCTGCATGACGGTGGCGACGACAGTGGCGATGACGGCCGAACCGAAGCTGGAACCGAGGTTCTCGATTATATTGATACCGACGCCTGCTTCGGGGAGCTGCTTGTCGTCAAGACCCGTGTATGCGTCGCTCGTCAACGGAAGCATAATTCCGCCGAAGCTGGTGCCGCGGACGAACAATACGATGGAGATCCATATCATGCTCGTTTGATCCGTCATAAAAATAAGCGGGACCGAGCCGACCAGCGAAATGGCAAGGCTGACCAAGACGACGTATTTTGCGCCGATTTTGTCAATCATTTTTCCGATCAGGGGGCGTGTGACGAGCATCCCGACGCCTTGCGGGATCAACGCAAGCGCCGCTTCGATCGCCGTGAACTGACGGAGGTTTTGGAAAAACAGCGGAAGGATGAGCATGGGGCCCATGACGGCGATATTCGCCAAAAACAAACCGATGCTCGATGCCAGGAAACGCTTGTTGGCAAACAGGCTCAGCGGGAGCACGACATGATTTTTTCTGATCCGATCGTAAATGAAGTAAGCGACGGCTGCAGCGAGGCCGATGCCCGCCCATAGCTTGGTCTCGCTGTTGTTAAACGTTGCATGATCCGCCGCTTTTGTAATGCCGTAGATGAACGCCGCGCTCATGAAGGACAAGTCGATAATGCCAAACAGATCGAGCTTGCTGTTTTTGTTGAACGGGTCAAAGTCCGGGATCGTTTTGACCATTAGCGGTGCGGCGATCAGTACGATGAACACATTGATGAAAAAAATCCAGTGCCACGATGCGGCGTGTACGATGAAGCCCCCGATTACAGGCCCCAGGATCGGCCCCAGGATCATAGGCGTGCTGACGATCGCCATCACTCTCCCCAGATTTTCCCTGCCAGCTGTTTTAACCAAAAGCGTGGACATGAGCGGTGCAATGATACCGGCGCTAAATCCTTGAAGCAGTCGGAAAAAGATGAAGCTGGAGATGTTCCAGCTGACTCCGGTAAATACGGAAATCAAACCAAAGGCGACGACGGCGCCGACAAAAACTTTTTTTCCGTTAAATCTGTTCATAAGCCAGCCGGACACCGGAACTGCGATCGCAAGAGCCAGCACATAACCTGTAACGGACCATTGGATGATCCCCAGTGTCGTGTTAAATTCCTTCGTCAGCTGGTCGATGGCGATGTTCACCATCGTCGAATCGAGCATGGGAGCAATCGCCCCAAGCGCAATCGCCCAAGCGGCAGCGAGAATTTCTTTAGGTAGTCCCGGTTTTTTTGCTTTATTTTTTGCCATCGTAATCTCCTCGACGTTCTTGGTTTTTCGTTTCCTTGTCAACCAAACTATCATTTTCTTTGTTTCCTTGTCAACTAAAACGCAGCATTAAAAAGACAGCCGATCTCCTGAAGAGCGAGGCTGCCTGTGCGAACATATTCGAATGCTATTCCAATCGCATCAACTTATCGTTAAGCCCTGCCGCTTGATTTCCGCATCCAGATGGCTGCTATACTTTTTCACAAAGGCAAGCATGCTGTCGAATTGTTCCTCGGTAATTTGCTCGAATACGACTTTGTCCCGCTCCTGAAACGATTTGTGCAGCTCCTCGTGAATTTTAAATATTACTTTTCCTTGCTCGGTAAGTCTGAAGTAGATTTCTTTTTTGTTTTCAGGTTTCCGATAGCTTTCGATTAGGTCCTTCTCCATCAGCTTTTTCGTTAATTTGCTTATGGCGCCTTTCGTCATATAAAGGGACTCCGCAAGCTTCGTTACGTTGGGCTCTTTATTTTTCGCAATGGTTTCGACACAATGGACTTCGGAAGGCGTGTAGCCTTTGAGACTGTCCTCCATCTTTTGTTTGTTGAGCCAAACCATTTGATTGAAAAGTTTTCTGACGCCTATAATGAGCTGCTCCTCTTTGTTCACGGTCTGACCTCCCGCCCGTCGCTGCATAAATAACATTATATCGAACTTGGATCGAATAAGGGAGCCGGATCAGATCTCCTCCGTTCGATTGGACGCGCCCTCCTCGCGTGGAGTATGATGGGAGCATGGAAATTTTTAAGTTGGAGGCTGCAGCTTATGGATACGCTTTTTACCAAGATCATCAACCGCGAGATTCCGGCCGACATCGTCTACGAAGACGAAGATGTGCTCGCGTTCAAGGACATTCGTCCGCAGGCGCCCGTACATGTGCTGATCATCCCCAAAAAGCCGATCCCGACGATGGACGCGGCCGAACCCGAGGATGCGCTTCTGCTCGGCAAGCTGCTGCTGGCTGCGCAGCGCGTGGCCAGGGATGCGGGCATCGCGGAGAGCGGATACCGTCTCATCAACAACTGCAACCCGGACAGCGGCCAAGAGGTGTACCACGTACATATTCATGTGCTGGGCGGGGAAAAACTGGGGCCGCTCAACGCTCGTCCGTCGCAGTCGTAATTCCTTTTCAAAAGGCCGGATCGAGAAGTTGACACTGCCTTTCCCGTTCGCCTATAATGAAGTTTGATAACCGTGTGTTGTGGTCTGTTCCGGAGGGAGGGAAAACTGGTGTCCGAAACGAAAGTTCGCAAAAATGAAACACTCGACGCTGCACTCCGCCGCTTCAAGCGTTCGATCGCTAAAGACGGCGTTCTCGCGGAACTGAAAAAACGCAAGCACTACGAGAAACCGAGCGTCAAGCGGAAAAAGAAGTCCGAGGCTGCTCGTAAACGCAAGTTCTAGGAGGAATTACGCATTATGAACCTCGCGGACCGTTTGAACGAAGACATGAAGCAGGCGATGAGGGCCCAGGATAAGTTTCGCCTGACCACCATTCGCATGGTTCGTGCGGCGGTCAAGAATCAAGAGATTGAGCTGCGCCGCCCGCTTGAGGATAACGAAGTGATCGAGATCCTCAGCCGCGAAGTCAAACAACGCAAAGATTCCCTCCAGGAATTCGGCAAAGCGGGTCGCGACGATCTGGCAACGGCCGTAGCGTCGGAGATCGATATCATCAGCGAATACCTGCCCACACAGCTAGACGAAGAAGAAATCAAGACTCTCGTTACACAGACCATTCAAGAGACCGGTGCTTCTTCCAAAGCCGATATGGGCAAGTTGATGGGCGCATTGATGCCCAAGGTGAAGGGACGCGCGGACGGCAAGCTCGTCAATCAGATCGTCCAGCAGCTATTGCAATGATCATCTCGAGAACGACAGGCACTCTCCGGCAGGGGAGTGCTTTTTGCTTACTTGCGGCTCTCTCGAAGTGGCGCAGTCGCTGGGCGGCAAGCTGGCAATGAAACGTAAAGCCCTTACATAACGTAAAAGTAGCATATGGGGTTATGATGAACGGCGGATGGAAGCCGAATCCGAAGCTGCCCCAAGAAAGGGGGAACGACGTTGACTCGTGCTGACGAAAAATGGTCGGTCGCCGGCGGTAGACTGCTGGCGCTCGGCCGCCTTGCGCGTCGGCCGCTGCTGGCCGCAACGATCCTGCTGACACTGGTACTGTCGCTGGGGGCGGCCGCAACCGCGGCCGCTGCGGAGAAGACGCCGTCCGCGCCGACGGAAGGCGCCTCGGTTTACGTAATTCCCGTCAACATGACGGTGGAGCGCGGGCTTGCTTCATTTTTGGATCGGGCGCTGAACGAGGCCGAGCAAGCGGAGGCGGCGCTGGCGGTGCTTGAGATCGATACGCCCGGCGGCAGTCTGGCGAGCGCGGAGAAGATCGGGGAGCGGATACGGTCGTCCAAGGTGCCCACGCTGGCATTCGTGAAGGGCAAGGCCGCATCCGCAGGCGCCTATATCGCGCTCAACGCGGACCGCCTCTATATGTCGCCCGGTTCGACGATCGGCGCCGCGATGGTCGTCGACGGCGCAGGCGAAGCGGTGGAGAGTCCGAAGATCGTGTCGTTCTGGAGCCATCAGATGAGAGCCGCCGCCGAGCTCAACGGACGCGATCCGGATATCGCCGAGGGCATGGCCAATCCGAATCTGGTCGTCGAGCTCAAGGCGCTGAACAAGACGAAGTCCAAGGGCGAGATTATCTCGCTGAGCGCCGACGAAGCGCTGAAGACAGGGTATGCCGAAGGCAAGGCGGCGAATGCGGCGGAGGCGATCGCGGCCGAAGGTTTGGACGGGCGGATGGTCATTCAAGAGAATCCGACGCTCGCCGAGCGCGTCTCCCAGACGCTGACGAGCCCGGCCGTGGCCACGCTGCTGCTCATCGTCGGGATCGCGGGCGTGCTGATCGAGCTGATCGTGCCGGGCTTCGGCTTGCCCGGCATCATAGGACTGCTGTCTTTCGGCCTTTACTTTTTCGGGCAGCAGGTCGCGGGCTTCGCCGGCCGAGAGTCGATCGTGCTGTTCGTGGCGGGCATCGCATTCATCGTCCTGGAGATGTTCGTGCCGAGCTTCGGCATTCTCGGCCTGCTGGGCGGGGCCGGCATCGTGAGCGGAGTCGTCACGGCGGCCTACGATACGGGCAATGCGTTCGAGTCTCTCGGCTACGCGCTTCTGATCGCGCTCGTACTGGTCGTCGTCGTCGCTTATGTCTTCCGTCGGAAGGGCGTATGGAATCGATTCATCCTGCATGAGCGGCTGACGGCGGAGCAGGGCTACGTGCCGAGCGGAGACGGGCGGGAGCTGCTCGTGGGCAGCGCCGGCAGGACGCTGTCCCCGCTTCGGCCCGCGGGCGTGGCCGATATTGGCGGCAAACGTGTCGACGTCATCACTTCGGGAGAATTCGTGGATGCGGGCGTCCGTGTCGAGGTCGTATCGGCCGACGGCACGCGAATATTGGTCAGGGCTGTCCGCGAAGCGGAATAAGACTGAGGGCAAGACGGTAACAAACTAATTTATTTGCCGGAGGTAATGCGAATGGATCCGAATGTGCAGCTATTGATTATCGGCGCTTTGATTATTATCGTGCTGGCCGTGTTTTTCAGCTTTTTCCCGTTCATGCTCTGGATATCCGCGCTTGCGTCGGGGGTGCGGCTCAGCATCATCACGCTCGTCGCCATGAGGCTGCGGCGCGTCGTGCCGTCGAGAATCGTGAATCCGCTCATCAAGGCTACGAAGGCGGGACTCGGGCTTAACATCAATCAGCTGGAGAGCCACTTCCTGGCTGGCGGCAACGTGGACAGAGTCGTCAATGCGCTCATCGCGGCGCAGCGCGCCAATATCCCGCTGCCCTTCGAGCGGGCGGCGGCGATCGACCTGGCAGGCCGCGACGTGCTGCAGGCCGTGCAGATGAGCGTCAACCCGCGCGTCATTGAGACGCCGGTCGTCTCGGCCGTAGCCAAGGACGGCATCGAGGTCAAGGTCAAGGCGCGGGTCACCGTGCGTGCCAACATCGACCGGCTCGTCGGCGGCGCCGGCGAGGAGACGATCATCGCCCGTGTCGGCGAGGGCATCGTCAGTACGAACGGCTCGGCCAATTCTCACAAGGACGTGCTGGAAAATCCGGACCTGATCTCGCGCACCGTGCTTGCCAAAGGTTTGGATGCCGGCACCGCGTTCGAGATTCTGTCCATCGACATCATGGACGTCGACATCGGCAAAAACATCGGCGCCCATCTTCAGACGGAGCAGGCGGAGGCCGACAAGCGCATCGCCCAGGCGAAGGCGGAGGAACGGCGCGCGATGGCGGTCGCGCAAGAGCAAGAGATGAAGGCGCGCGTCGTGGAGATGCGGGCGAAGGTCGTCGAATCCGAATCCGACGTGCCGCTGGCGATGGCCGAAGCGCTGCGGAGCGGCAAGATGGGCGTCATGGATTACATGAATCTGAAAAACCTCGAAGCCGACACCCAGATGCGCGGCTCCATCGGCCGCAGCGAAGCGGGTCCTGCTGACGGCGAAGGGCGCTGAGCGCCATGGAACAGCTGATCGGTTTTCTGCTCGGGAATTTCCATTTTGTCCTCATAGGCATCGGCATTCTGTATATGCTGCTGCGCAAGTCTCCGCTGGAGAAGCCGCCGAGCGGCAGGCCGGGCAACGGGCAGTCCGGGAGGATGCCCGACTTTGGCGGCGGCGGCTTGCCGCGGCCGATGCGCCCGGCAGCCGGGCCGAAGACGGCACCTGAGCCCCGGCGCGCGCAGCAGCCGGTTCAGCGCCACGAAGGGCCCGGGGCGCATGACCGGCCGTGGTCGCCGCAGGCGACTGGCGAAGCGGGCGGCAGGGAGACTGCCGCTGCACGGTCCGTAGGCGAGCGCCAGGTCGTGTATCGCAGCCCGGGGAGTTCGCCGCCTGCCGCCGTCCCCTGGGCCGGCGAGGGCGAATCCGGAGGCGAGGGCGTGCCCTCCGCTTCCGCCGCGCAGTCGGCGCGCGAGGACGCGGCATACCACGCGGCGACATCGCGCTCGCTGCCGGCGCAGCAGCCGCAGGCCGGCATGGCCCGGCAGCGGCCCAAGCGCAGCGAGCTGGCGCAGGCGGTCATGTGGGCCGAGATTCTCGGCCCGCCGCGCTCGCGCAAGCCGCATCGCAGATGAAGCCTGCCGGCGCTCCGGCGCCGCCATAACTTGAAGCCGTCCGTTCGGGCCATCCGCCCGCAGCGGACGGCTTTTTGTCGCTTCTTCATATTCCCCGCCGCCCTCGCATATAGATGAGACGTATGGGAGGGGGGCGCGTCATGCCGCGAGTCGGACGCAAGCTGCGCAAGTGGACAGCCCGTGTCCTCGATCTGCCTCAGGATGTCGTACTGGATGTGCCGCGCATCACGATGATCGCCGGACTGCAGCTGACGGTGGAAAATCACCGCGGCGTGCTTCATTTCTCGCAGGATCGGCTGCGGCTCGCGATGGATCGCGGCGAATTGGAGATATTGGGCAGCGATCTCGTGATCCGTCTGATCGGAGGCGAGGAAGTGTTCGTCGAAGGCAAAATTACCGGCGTGCTGCTGCATCCGGGAGATTGAGCCCGTCGCAATGGGGAGCGGCAGACGGCCGCCCCGCGGCGGGCGGCGTGCCGAAGCCGGAGGCAGCGCGTCGGGGGTGAGCAGCTTCTGCGGCGGCGCCGAACGCCGCGTCTGCCGGAACAAGGGACAAGCCGGCGAGAAAGGGGGAGAAGCCGTGAAGGGTCAGTGGTTAAGCTTTATCCGCGGAAGCGTGAAGGTGAGGCTGGTCGGGGGAGACAGCCGAGTTTTTTTGAATGCGGCCGGCTCCCAGCGGATCGAGCTGTGGGAGGTCGCCTACGATAGAGAAGGCCGCTTGTCGTTTTGCGTGTCCGTGCCGGATTTTTTTGCGCTGCGCCCGCTGCTGCGGCAGGCCGGCAGCCGTCCCCGCGTGATTGCGCGCTACGGTCTGCCGTTCAAGCTGAACCGGCTGTCGCGGCGCAAGACATTTGCAGGCGGTTTGCTGCTGTTCGTCGCGGCTTTGTTCGCGCTGTCCACCTTGATCTGGGACGTGCAGGTGAAGACGGACGATACGGTGCCGGAGAGCGTGATCCGTCAAGCGGCCGCGTCGGAGGGCATCAGGCCGCTTCATTGGTCGCTCCGGCTGCCGGATACGACGGAGCTGGCGCACCGTCTCGCGCGGAGGCTGCCCGATGCGGCATGGGTAGGCGTAGAGAAGGACGGGACACGTTATGTCATCTCCGTCGTCCGATCGAACAAGCCCGAGGAAAAAGCCGCAGCGGGGCCGAGCGATCTGGTCGCCAAGGCGGACGCCGTCGTGACCCGGATCGTCGCGGAGAGCGGCCGGCCGCAAGTCGCGCGCAATACGCGGGTGCGGGCAGGTCAGGTGCTCATCTCCGGCCGGCTCGGCGAGGCCGAGCGGGTCAAGCTCGTCGCGTCGGAAGGAGAGGTGCGGGGGCTCGTATGGCATGAATACGACATCGTATCGCCGCTTGCGCGTAGCACGAATTATTATACGGGGGAGTCCGCGGATCGCACCTATCTCGTCATCGGCAGCCGGGCGCTGCAGACGGGCGGCTACGGGCAGGACAGCTACGCCTTCTCCAAGACGTTCGCGCAGTGGCAGACGTTCAAGTGGGGAAGCTGGACGCTGCCGATCGCGATATTGAGAGAAAAGGAGCGGGCCGTCGAAAAGCGAAGCGAGCGTATGACGCCGGAAGCCGCAAGAGAGGCCGGGCTGGCCCGCGCAAGAGAGGAAGCGCTGTCGGCCGCCGGATCGGGCGCGGTCATCAAGGCGGAAAAAATTTTGCATGAACAATCGGAGAATGGTAAAGTGATGGTACGTGTACTGTTTGAAATCGAACAATCGATTGCCGTTCGGCATCCGATCTCGGCGAATCCCAATACGCAGGGGGAATGAGGCTTTTTGACTGACAGCAGGCATCTAATTACGATTCCTCTCCGCAACGCGGCGGAGGGACTGGCTCTATTCGGTCCGCAGGACAAGTTCCTCCGCATGATCCAACAGGAGACGGCAGCCGTCATCCACTCCCGAGACGCGGAGATTACCGTCGAGGGCGCGGAGAACGACGTGCGGTCTCTTCAGCAGTTTTTCGATACGCTGCTTCAGTTGATCCGCTCCGGCCTCACGCTCGGAGAGCGCGATGTGCGCTATGCGTACGAGCTGGCACGCGACATGAAGGCGGACCAGCTGCTCGCGCTGTTCCAGGGCGAGATTACGACGACCTACCGGGGCAAGCCGATCATTCCCAAGACGCTCGGCCAGCGGCATTATGTCACGATGATCCGCAAGAAGGACATCGTCTTCGGGATCGGCCCGGCCGGTACCGGCAAGACCTACCTGGCGGTCGTATCGGCCGTCGCCGCGCTCAAGGAAGGGCGCGTCAAGCGCATTCTGCTGACGCGTCCGGCCGTCGAGGCCGGCGAGAATCTGGGCTTCCTGCCCGGGGACATGCAGGAGAAGGTCGATCCGTACCTGCGCCCGCTGTACGACGCGCTGAACGACGTGCTCGGCCCCGAGGGCGTAGCCAAGGCGCTCGAGCGCGGCATGATCGAGATCGCGCCGCTCGCCTATATGCGCGGCCGCACGCTGGACGACTCGTTCGTCATTCTGGACGAGGCGCAGAATACGACGGGCGAGCAGATGAAAATGTTTCTGACACGGCTCGGCTTCGGCTCCCGCATGGTCATCACCGGAGACGTAACGCAGATCGATCTGCCCAAGGGCAAGAAGTCCGGTCTGAACGAAGCCCAACGCATTCTGAAGGACATTCCCGAGATCGGTTTGGTCTACTTTTCGGAGCAAGACGTTGTCCGCCATGCGCTCGTGCAGAAGATTATCGTAGCCTATCAGAGGGACGACGAACACAACGAGTAAAGGAGAGAGCGCCGGATGAATCGGACACGAAGCGGCCCGGCGGGTATATTAACTTCCTTTGCTGCCGCAGGATGGAAGCAAAGCGCGGCGGTCAAAGGCCTGCTGCTGCTTGCGTTCGTCCTGCTGTTTTATTTCAGCCTGGCGACGCGGCTGGTGCCGGAGACATACGATATCACGCTCGGCGTGAGAAGCGAGCACGACATCAAGGCACCGCATCAGACGACGGACGAGAAGGCGACCCTGAAGGCCCAGGAGGCCGCCGCCGAGAAGATCGGGGCGATCTACCCCTATGTTGCGCTGCACAACGAGAACCTGATCGACAGCATCTTCGTGCGCATCGATCAGCTCAACCAGGACGACCAGGTCACGCTGGAGCAAAAGATCCAGATCTACCGCACGGAGCTGCCCGACCGCGTGGACCAATTCATCGACACGTTCACGAGCACGAATGCCGGAGCCGGCGTCTACTCGGACAGTCTGCTGGCCGAGATGAAAAAGGTCGTCCAGGCGCAGGCTTACCGGATTCCCGAGGAGACGTACTACAAGCTGCCCAAGCTGACGACGGAGCAGATCGGAGAGATGCGCACCGTGGGGCGGGACGTCGTCCGCAGGCTGATGAGCGATCCGAGCACGGACGCGGAGGCGGCGCGCGCGAAGGTGGCGGAGCTCGTAAACGGAAGCTCGCTGGCGCTCAAGACGCAGCGCGAGATCGTTCAGGAGCTCGCCAGATTCGTGCTGACGCCCAACAAGTTCTACGACAAGGAAGCGACCGAGGAGGCCAAGGTCCAGGCCAAGCAGAACACGCAGCCGATCGTCATCAAGCAGGGCGACGTGATCGTGAAGGCCGGCCAGGTCATCGACCAGGAGACGTACGATTTGCTGGACAGCTTCGGGCTGCTCAAGGAGCAGAAGACCTACTGGCCGCAGCTGGGCGCGCTGATGCTGTCGATTTTGTTCATGCTGGCGCTTTACGGGTATTCGGAGCTGTCCGCTGCCGCTTCCAGGCATGCGATGCGGCGTACGAACGTGGACTGGCTGATGCTGCTTCTTATTTTTGCGATCAATATTCTGGTCGTGCATCTGGTCGCGCTGGCGCATAGCGACGCATGGCCTTTTATCATTTATATTGCGCCGCTGGCGCTCGGCAGCATGCTCATCACCCTGCTGATCGATATCCAGACGGCGATGATCGGTTCGCTATTGTTCACGATTCACGCCAGCATCGTCATGAACGTCGAGCAGACGAACATCTTCGACTTCCGCTACGGATTCGTCGCGGCCGTCGTGCTGTTCGCTTCGGTGCTCGCCATTCATCGGGCGAGCCAGCGCTCCGCGATCTTGAAGGCGGGCATCATGGTGAGCCTGTTCGGCGCATTCGCGGTGACGGCGCTCGCGCTCGTCGGCCCCGATCTCGACCGGTCGCAGCTTGTCCAGTCGGTCGGCTTCATGCTGGCGAGCGGACTGCTCACGGCGGTTCTCGTGATTGGCATCATGCCGTTTTTTGAGATGACGTTCGGCATATTGTCGGCGCTGAAGCTCGTCGAGTTGTCCAACCCGAACCATCCGCTGCTGCGCAAGCTGCTCACGGAGACGCCGGGCACTTATCATCACAGCCTGATGGTCGGCAATCTGTCCGAGGCTGCGGCCGAGTCCGTCGGCGCGAACGGGCTGCTCTGCAGAGTCGGGTCCTTCTACCACGACGTCGGCAAGACGAAGCGGCCGCTTTACTTCATCGAGAATCAGAACGGCGGAGACAATCCCCATGACAAGCTCGACCCGAAGGTGAGCGCCTCGATCATTATCGCGCATGCGAGAGACGGGGCGGACATGCTGAGAGCGTACAAGCTGCCGAAGCAGATCCGGGATATCGCGGAGCAGCATCACGGGACGACTTTCCTCAAGTTCTTTTATTACAAAGCGGTCAAGCAGGCGGAGCAGGCCGGCGAGCCGTGCGAATGGTCCGAAGACGACTTTCGCTATCCCGGGCCCAAGGCGCAGTCCAAGGAAGCGGCGATCGTCGGCATCGCGGACAGCGTCGAGGCGGCGGTTCGATCGCTCGGCGCGCCGACCGTGGAGCAGGTGGAGACGATCATCGCCAAGATTATCAAGGACCGGCTGGACGACGGGCAGCTGAGCGAATGCGATCTGACGGTGAAGGAGCTCGGCCAGATCGCCGATACGCTGAAGACGACCGTAATCGGCATGTTCCATTCCAGAATCAAATATCCGGAGGAAAATACCTCCAAACACGAAATGGATAAAAAGGAGCGGGAAGCATGAGCCTGAAGCTGGAATGGGTGGATGAGCGGTCGGATGGCGCAGGGGCGGGCGAGAGCGGCTGGCCGGCCCTTCTCGAGCGCCTGCTGAACGAAGCTGGAGCCGCGGAGGGCGTGGCGGACGGCATTGTCACGCTGACGCTGACCGACAACGACGGCATCCGCGAGCTGAACCGCCAGTTCCGAGGTCTCGACAAGGCGACGGACGTGCTGTCTTTCCCGATGCGGGAGCAAGGCTCGGACGAGCTGGAAATATTGTACGAGGACGATTACGAGACGGCGACGATCGAGATCGGACCGGACGGCGCGGACGAGGCGGACGAGCGCGAGGCCGACGAAGCCGAGGATCAGACGGCCGGATTCGGGCTGATTGAGGAGCTGCTCGGGGACATCGTCATCTCGGTGCCGCGAATGCACGAGCAGGCCGAGGAATACGGCCACAGCGCAGAGCGCGAGCTGGGCTTCCTGTTCGTGCACGGCTTCCTGCATCTGCTCGGCTATGATCACGGAGACGAGGCCGCCGAGCGCGAGATGTTCGCGAAGCAGGAAGAGATTCTGGCCAGCGCGGGCCTCGGCCGGTGAGCCGCAAGCAGTCCGAGCTGGCGTCGTTCCGTCAGGCGCTGGCCGGCATTGCGCATGCGCTGCGGACCGAACCGCATATGCGATTTCATACGGCGGCGAGCGCGATCGTGCTCGCCGCGGCGGCATATCTCGGACTGCCGCGCGGGGATTGGCTGTGGCTGCTGGCGGCCTGCGCCGCAGTGCTGGGGACAGAGCTCGTGAACACGGCCGTCGAGCGCGCGGTCGATCACGCCTCCCTGCAGCGGAGCGTGCTGGCCAAGGCGGCCAAGGACACGGCTGCCGGCGCGGTGCTGGTCGCAGCGCTGTTCGCAGCCGCAGTCGGGCTGATCGTGCTGCTGCCGCCGCTATGGGAGCGTATTGCAGGCTAACAACATCGGGGCGGACTGCCCCGATTCGGAGGATGACAGATGGGGGACATTAATCTAGAGACGATCGGCTGGACGCCGGAGCAATTGCTCGCCGAGGCGGCCCGGGCGATGGACAAGGCCTATGTGCCGTATTCGAACTTCAAGGTCGGCGCGGCGCTGGTCGACAGCGCCGGCGCGGTCCATCACGGCTGCAATATCGAAAACGCGGCTTACAGCCCCGGCAACTGCGCGGAGCGCACGGCGCTGTTCCGCGCGATCGCGGACGGCCATGCGCCGCGGAGCTTCCGCGCGATCGCCGTCACGGGGCATACGGACGAACCGATCACGCCATGCGGCGTCTGCCGGCAGGTGCTGATCGAACTGGGCGGACCGGATATGCCCGTCATTATGGGCAACGCCAAGGGAGACATCTCGATCACGACAGTCGCCGAGCTGCTGCCCGGCGCATTCACGCCGGCCAGTCTGGCGGAGGGAAGGAACAGACAATGAACGATCCGAAAAGCAAGTTCAAGTCGGGCTTCGTCGCCATCGTCGGACGGCCGAACGTCGGCAAGTCGACGCTGATGAACCAGGTGATCGGGCAAAAGATTGCAATCATGAGCGACAAGCCGCAGACGACCCGCAACAAAATTCACGGTGTCTATACAACCGAGGACAAGCAGATTGTGTTCCTCGATACGCCCGGCATCCACAAATCGAACTCCAAGCTGGGCGACTTTATGGTCAAGTCCGCGCTGGGGGCGCTCGAGGAGGTCGAGGCGATCCTGTTCCTGACCGACGTGTCGGAGGAGCTGGGTGGCGGCGACCGCTTCATCATCGAGCAGCTGAAGAAGGTGAATACGCCCGTCTTTCTCGTGCTGAACAAGATCGACAAGATCCAGCCCGAGGCGCTGCTGCCGATTATCGGCAAGTACAGCAAACTGCACAGCTTCACCGAGGTCGTGCCCGTATCGGCTCGCGACGGCAACAATGTGAATACGCTGCTCGAGCAGATCGGCCGCTACCTGCCTGAGGGACCGATGTACTATCCGGCGGACCAAATTACCGACCACCCCGAGCAGTTCATCTGCGCGGAGCTCATTCGCGAGAAGATATTGCAGACGACCCGCGAGGAGATTCCGCATTCGATCGCCGTAGAGATCGAGAGCATGGGAACCGGCGACAACGGCGTCGTCAACATCGGCGCGGTCATTTACGTCGAGCGTCCTTCCCAGAAGGGCATCATCATCGGCAAAAACGGCGCCGCGCTCAAAGAGGTCGGAAAACGGGCGAGACACGATATGGAACGGCTGCTCGGCTCCAAAATTTTTCTGGAGCTGTGGGTCAAGGTCAAGGAAGATTGGCGCAACCGGGAAGCGGTGCTGAAGTCGCTCGGCTTCCGGCACGACTGACCGGTCGTGCGGGCTAAATACGGCGGTGTTAAGCGCACGAAGGTCAAATGTTGTCAGGCATAGGCGCACCCCGGCGGTGGCATTCTAACGGTGGCGATAGGGAAAAGTTCATTTCCACCCGGGAGGATGTGACGCTGTGCGAGACTTCACGTGGCACGTGTTTACGCAGACCGGCGATATCGAAGCCTACCTGCTGTACAAGGAAATGAGTCAGCCCGGAGCCGCCGGCCTGGCGACGGAAATGCCGGCGCCGGAGAGCGAAAGGGAAGAGGACGGAGCGGGAGCCCTGTTGTAGGGGAAGCCCGCGGCGCGAGCCGCATCGAACGCGGCGCGCCACCGGTCCCGGCCGGGCGACAGAAATGAGGAGAGGCCGTTGCTCTACCGGACGGAAGGCATCGTCATCCGCAGCATCGACTACGGAGAAGGCAACAAGATCATTACGATCATGACCCCGTCGCTGGGCAAGCAGGGCATCGTCATCCGCGGCGCCCGCAAACCGAAAAGCCGTTACGCATCGCTCGCCCAGCTATTTACGCTTGGCGATTTTTCCTTTTACAAGGGAGGCGGCCTGGGCAATTTGAACAGCGGCGAGATAATCGAATCTTTCAGAGGTTTGCGAGAAGGACTCGATCAAGCCGCCTATGCCTCGTACCTGGTGGAGCTGTGCGACCGCGCCATTCAGGACGAGGATGCGGGCGCTTATCTCTACTATCAGCTTCACGCGGGCCTGCAAGCTATATCCGAAGGCAAGGCTGCGCAGATTGTCGCGCGGCTGTTCGAAATGAAAATTGCGGCGGCGGCCGGCTATGCGCCGATGCTTGACGCATGCGCGAACTGCGGACGGGAGGCGGGGCCTTTTTATTTCAGCGCCGCCGGAGGCGGCGCCCTTTGTTCGTTGTGCCGTCATCGCGACCCGAAGGCGATGGAGCTCGAGGAGGGCGTCTGGAAGCTGCTGCGGGTTTTTTCGGCGATGGACCTGCGCAGGCTCGGCAATGTGGCCGTGAAGGAGGCGACCGCCAAGCGGCTCGCCGAGGTCATGAGGCGATGGTTCGATCATCATTTGGCGCTGAACTTGAAGTCGCGGCATTTTTTGGATCAGTGGGAACGGGGAGAAGATTTTTTCAAACCGGTACCTTAATTCGACAAAGTGTGCTATACTATAGTAAGTAACATACGCGATTCAAGCATTGATACGGGTTCGCTAGATTCGTAGGTCTGCGAAGCCGTTTTTCTATGCATGCTGGGATACTTGCCACTGGCGAAAGGATGCGGCTGAATGGATAAATTCAGGCGATTTATGAAAGCTTCGCGCATGCGGGTCATTCCCGTCATGCTGATGCCCGTCGCGCTCGGCGCGCTCGGCGCCTATGTATGGGAAGGCGTCTTTAATATTTGGCTGCTGCTGCTCACGCTGGTCGGCGCCGGGGCCGCCCACCTGTTTTCGAATATGATCAACGATCTCTGGGATTATAAGAGCGGTACGGACGAAGCGGCCAAAAACACGGCGGACGCAATCGGCACCAATTCGGGCTATCTGACGAACGGCGTATGGAGTCTGCGTTTGTTCGCGGCCGTCACCTGGGGACTGTTTGCGCTCGCCGCCGCCAGCGGCATCGCGCTGGCGCTGCTGTCCGGCATCTGGGCGTTTGTCTTCGGCGCGCTCGGCGGCCTGATCGCCTATTTCTATGTCGCGCCGCCGATCCGCTTCGGTTACCGGGGCAAGGGCTACAGCGAGCTGGCGATACTGCTGGCGTTCGGCGTGCTGCCTGTGCTCGGCTCGTTTTATGTACAGACGTCCACGTTCGATTACAGAGCGATTTTGCTGTCGCTGCCGATCGGATTGCTCACGACGCTGATCTTGTTCAACCATCATTTCCTGCACTGGCAGGCGGATCGGGCCGCAGGCAAGCGCACGCTCGTCGTCGTGTGGGGCGAGCGCCGTGCGCTTCAATTCTCGCGGCTGCTGCTCGGGCTTGCGGCGCTGTCGCAGATCGTGGCCGTCGTTGCAGGCGCGCTGCCCGCCTATGCGCTGCTGGGCCTGCTCACTGCGATACCGCTGTATCTCGTATATGGCCGGCTGCAGGATCACAACAGCTCGCGGGCTTATCTTCCGCTGATGGGCGCATCCGTTCAAGCCGCCAACCGCTGCGGCTCGATCCTGATCGTCTGCCTGATTATCCAGGGCATTCTGAACTAATTCAATCCGATATGGAGTGACAGCTCGATGGAAAAGCAAATCGTATTCGGCGATTTTCACCGCATCTTGTCCGAGGGCGAAGTATGGAAAATCGGCGGCTTCCCGCTGCCGGACGGCTCGTTCTGGGAATACCGGGAGCCCGATGCCGTCGTCATCGTCCGCAACGGTATGCTGTATGTGCGCGCGCCGCTCAGCCGCAGCCACGACCGCGTGCAAATTCTCGACAACGCGAAGCATATGTACTACGCCGTGGAGGAGGTCGTCGTGCCGGACAACGGGGAGGTCAGCTTTGAGCTGGACATTCGCGCGCGCAGCACGGGCACGGCGCCCGGCGATCTGTACGACGGCTACGTCTCGCTGAACCTGCTCGATTTCTCCACGGGCGCCGCGCTCGACTTTTTTGCGGGCAATGACAAGTATGCATCCGTCTACGCGGTGCTGCCGTTCCCCGGCGTCGAGGTGCCGCCGTCGGACAAGACCCGGTACTTCTGCGTGTTCCAGGAGGATACGAACTTCAAGGCGCGCGAGTTCAACACCTACAAGATCGTATACAACAGGGCGGAGGACGAGGTCGTCTTCTACGTCAACGGCGCCGAGGTCCGCCGCGAGCGCAGCGTGCCGGTCAAGTTCAACCGCTTCACGATCGCGCTCGGCATCATGACCGAGAAGGATCTGACCCCGGAGGGCAGCGTGTCGGTGCACGGACAGACCGTGATCGCGGAGTATTCGCCGGTGAAGGTGACGATCCGGGAGTAGCGCGCATGCGCGGCGCGCCGCTTGCTGCCGCCGATATTTGACATATTCGCCGTCCATCGGCTAGAATGTTGCATATTGATGGCCATGTACTCGTTGAAGGAAGAGAGTAGCCGGTTGCCTGTCGGCAGCTGCAGCGAGCCGGGGGCGGTGCGAGCCCGGCGCGACGAACCGGCGAAGGGCACTCCGGAGAGAACGGCCACACCAAAGAGCGGGCAATCGAAGGAACGCGGGAGCGAGCCGCACAGCGCGGATTCGGACTTCCGGCGGTATCTTCGGGCGTCAAGTAGGGTGGAACCGCGGGATCGAGCTCCCGTCCCTATGTCTGCGCGGCAGACGTGGGACGGGAGTTTTTTGTCGCGTTCCGGCGCCGCGGAAAAGGCGGATTGGATCCCAATTTACGAAGGAGTGGCGAACTTGAATTTTCAGCAGATGACATTGACGCTGCAGCAGTTCTGGGCGGAGCAGAACTGCATCGTCGTGCAGCCGTACGACACGGAAAAAGGCGCGGGCACGCTGAACCCGATGACGTTCCTGCGCACGCTCGGACCGGAGCCGTGGAACGTCGCTTATGTGGAGCCGTCCCGCCGTCCGGCGGACGGACGCTACGGCGAGAACCCGAACCGGCTGTACCAGCATCACCAGTTCCAGGTCATCATGAAGCCTTCGCCGGACAACATTCAGGAGCTGTACCTCGAGAGCCTGAAGCGGCTTGGCATCGACCCGCTGCAGCACGATATCCGCTTTGTCGAAGACAACTGGGAGCATCCGGGCCTTGGCGCGTGGGGACTCGGCTGGGAAGTATGGCTGGACGGCATGGAGATTACCCAATTCACGTATTTCCAGCAGGTCGGCGGCATCGACTGCCATCCGGTAGCGGTCGAGATCACATACGGGATGGAGCGCCTGGCTTCGTACATTCAGGACAAGGAAAATGTGTTCGAACTCGAATGGGTCCAGGGCGTCTCTTACGGGGACGTGTTCAAGCATCCGGAATACGAGCACTCCAAGTATACGTTCGAGGTGTCGGACGTCGCGATGCTGTTCAATCTGTTCTCTACCTACGAAGCAGAAGCAAGACGGGCGATGGACGAGAATCTGGTGTTCCCTGCGTACGATTATGCGCTTAAATGCTCCCATACGTTCAACCTGCTCGACGCGCGCGGCGCGATCAGCGTCACGGAGCGTACCGGTTATATCGGACGAATTCGCAATCTGTCCAGGGCGGTTGCCGCAACTTACTTGCAGGAACGCGAGCGCCTCGGATTCCCGCTGCTGAAAAAGGAGGCGACGGAAAATGCCTAAGGATCTGCTGCTTGAGATCGGTCTGGAAGAAGTACCCGCGCGATTCGTGCGCGGCGCGGTGGAGCAGTTGAAGGACAAGACGGAAAAATGGCTGGCGGACAATCGGCTGGCGCACGAAGGCGTGACCGCCTACGCGACGCCGCGGCGGTTGGCCGTCATCGTCAAGCGCCTGGCCGACCGTCAGGAGGATGTCAGCGAGGAGGTCAAGGGACCCTCGCTCAAGATCGCGAAGGATGCGGGCGGCGCCTGGACCAAGGCCGCGCTCGGCTTCGCGCGCAGCAACGCCGCCGAGCCGGAGGCGCTGTTCGTCAGAGAGCTGGCGGGCGTCGAGTACGTCTATGCGCGCAAATCGAGCATCGGCGTCGCCGCGTCCGAGCTGCTGCCCGGGGCGCTGCCGGCGATCGTCACGTCGATGACGTTCCCCAAAAATATGCGCTGGGGCGCCTACGAGCTGCGCTTCGTCCGTCCGATCCGCTGGCTCGTCGCGCTGCACGGCAGCGAGGTCGTGCCGTTCTCAATCACGGATGTGCAGACCGGCCGTACATCCCGCGGACACCGCTTCCTGGGTAGCGATACGGACATCGCCGAGCCTTCGCAATACGTGGCCAAGCTGCGCGAGCAGCATGTCATCGTCGACATCGAGGAGCGCCGCGAAGCGATTCTGGCCCAGCTCGGCGAGCTGGCGAAGTCCCGCGGCTGGGAGATCGCGATCAAGGACGACCTGCTCGAGGAAGTGCTGTTCCTCGTCGAGACGCCGACTGCGCTCGCGGGCTCGTTCGACCCGGCCTTCCTCGACATTCCGCAGGAAGTGCTGATCACCTCGATGCGCGAGCATCAGCGCTACTTCCCGGTGCTGGATGCGCAGGGCAAGCTGCAGCCGCACTTCGTCACCGTGCGCAACGGCGACGCGGCATCGCTCGACATGGTCGCGAGGGGCAACGAGAAGGTGCTGCGCGCCCGGCTGTCGGACGCGAAGTTTTTCTACGCCGAGGATCAGAAGGGCAAGATAGACGCGTTCCTGCACAAGCTGGAGAGCATCGTCTACCACGAGGAGCTTGGCACCGTCGCCGACAAGGTGCGCCGCGTCCGCGCGACCGCAGACAAGCTCGCGGAGCTGCTGAGAGCGGATGAGACGGTTCGCGCGCAGGTCGGCCGCGCGGCGGACATCTGCAAGTTCGACCTCGTCACGCAGATGGTGTACGAATTCCCCGAGCTGCAGGGCATCATGGGCGAAGACTACGCGCTCAAGTTCGGCGAGGAGCCGGCCGTCGCCAAGGCGATCAACGAGCACTATTCGCCGCGCAATGCATCCGACAACCCGCCGGCATCGCTCGTCGGCGCGATCGTCGGCATCGCCGACAAGCTCGACACGATCGTCGGCTGCTTCTTAATCGGCATCATCCCGACAGGCTCGCAGGACCCGTACGCGCTGCGCCGCCAGGCGGCGGGCATCGTGTCGACGCTGCTGGCGCACGGCCTGGAGCTTAGGCTGTCCGAGCTGTTCAAGCTGTCGCTCGACGTGTTCGCGGCGGCCGGTCTCGGCAAGCGCGAGGCGTTCGACGTCTCCAAGGACCTGAGCGAATTTTTCGCGCTGCGGGTAAAGAATGTATTGACGGAGCAGCAGATCCGCTACGATGTCACGGATGCGGTGCTCGGCGCGGGCTGCGACGATGTGCGCCGCACGGTGCTGCGGGCCAAGGCGCTGCAGGCTGCGGCGGCCGGCGACAGCCGCGAGGCGTTCCGTCCGGCGGCCGAAGCGTTCGGACGCGTCGCCAACCTGGCGGCCAAGGCGGGGGATTCCCGCCAGATCGACGCCTCGCTGTTCGCAGACCCGGCGGAGGGCGCGCTGTACGAAGCCTGGATGAAGGCGCACGGCACGATCGTGACGGCGACGGCGGAGGCGAAGCTGACCGAGGCGCTATCCGCGCTGTCCGAGCTGAGCGGGCCGATCGCTGCGTTTTTCGAGGCGGTTATGGTCATGGCCGACGACGAGGCGATCCGCCGCAACAGGCTGGCGCTGCTCGGGCTGATCGCGGACGATGTGCGCGGCTTCGCCGACTTCGCCAAGCTCGCCGGTTGATCGCCGGAGCAGGCGCGCGGCAGCGCCCGCCGGCGTACCGGGCGGATCGATCTTGAGCGAACGGGAGGGATCTACTTGGAAGCAAACAGCGTGACCGTCTATGTCGTCTCGGATTCCGCCGGCGATACCGGGGAGCTGGCGGTGCGGGCGGCAGCCGCCCAGTTCCATCCGCTCAAGGTGCAGATCAGGCGGGCCGGCTTCATCCAGCGGCAGGAGGCGATCGATGCGGTGCTCGAGGCGGCCCAGAGCGAGCGGGCCGTCGTGCTCTATACGCTCGTCATCGACGCGCTGCGGACGCATATGGCCGCCGAATCCGCGCGGCGCGGCATCTCGGCGATCGATCTGCTGGGCCCGCTCATCGACCAGATGGAGCAGCGCTTCGGCTGTCGGTCCCGGCATGAGCCGGGACTGAACCACGTGCTCGACGCCGGCTACTTCCGCAAGGTCGAGGCCGTCGAGTTCGCGGTCCGCTACGACGACGCCCGCGACGTGACCGGCGTGATGAAGGCGGATATCGTGCTCACCGGCGTATCCCGCACGTCCAAGACGCCGCTGTCGATGGTGCTCGCGCATCGGACGTACAAGGTCGCCAACGTCCCGCTCGTGCCGGAGCTGACGCCGCCGCGGGAGCTGTTCCTCGTGCCGAAGGCCAAGGTCTTCGGCTTGACGATCCGTCCGGATGCGCTCAATGCGATCCGCGTGGAGCGGCTCAAGGCGCTGGGACTGCCGAACACGGCTTCCTACGCGACGGCCGAGCGGATTCAGCAGGAGCTTGAGTACGCGCACGGCATCATGGAGAAGCTCGGCTGCGTCATCATCGACGTGTCGAACAAAGCGGTCGAGGAGACGGCCAGCCTGATTATGGAACGGTTGGAAAAATAGTCGTTTTCGGCGGATTGCCAGCGGACAACCGGCTTGCCTCACAAGGCGGCTGGTTGTTCCTTTCTTACGGGACGTTGGCCCGATTTTTCGGTCGCAAGGAAGGATTTATTAGACAAGTAGCGTATATAATAGGGACTCACAACATAATTAATGAGCGGTGGTGTCGAATGCTGCTAAACCCGGTCAGAGTCGTCGTGGACGCGGATGCCTGCCCGGTGAAGCCGGAGATCGCGTCTTGTGTGCGGGCTGCGGGCATCCGCGCGCTGCTCGTATCGTCGCATGCGCATGTGCTGCAGTCGGAGGAAGGCGTGGACATCGTCACCGTGGACGACAGCGACCAGTCGGCGGACCTGTATATCGCCAACGCGCTGAAGGCTACGGACGTGCTCGTGACCGGCGACTACGGCCTCGCTGCGCTCGGGCTCGCGCGAAGAGCGGCGGTATTGACGCCGCGCGGCAAGATCATCGGCGAGGACGATATCGAGGGCCTGCTCGCGCAGCGGCATTTCTCGGCCCGGCAGCGCCGGGGAGGCATGCGGACGCGGGGACCGAAGCCGTTCACGGACGAGGATCGCGACCGATTTCAACAAAAACTGACATTGCTTATTCGGAGGTTGCAGGAGAATCGTCTCTCTTAGCGAATTGTATTACGTGCCGAAAATGAACGGCAAGGCGGATGGCTTATGATATGAGTAACGGCATGATTCCACAAGAGACGATCGACGAGGTGCTTCGGCGGTACGATATTGCGGAGACCGTCGGTCGTTACGTTCAATTGTCGAGGAACGGCAAATACCTGAAGGGGCTGTGCCCGTTCCACTCCGAGCGGACGCCGTCCTTCACGGTGACGCCGGAGAAGCAGATCTTTCACTGCTACGGCTGCGGCAAGGGCGGCAATGTCGTGAAGTTCATCATGGAGATCGAGAACGAGACATTCCCCGAGGCGATCCGCAGCATGTGCGAGGAAGCGGGCATTCCGATCAACTGGCAGGCGTCCGAGGGCGAGCAGACGCCCCGCCAGAAGGAACGGTCCGTGATGACGGAGGCGCATGCGTTCGCCGCGAAGCTCTACCATGCCGTGCTGCGCAACACGGCTGCGGGGACGGAGGCGATGAACTATCTGCGGGGCCGCGGGATGACCGACCGGCTGATCGAGGAATTCGGCGTCGGCTATGCGCCCGCCAGATGGGACACGCTCACGCAGGCGCTGGACAAGCGCGGCTTCGATCTGTCCGAGATGGACCGGGGCGGACTGCTCTCTAGGCGTCATGAGGGCGAAGGGTTCGTCGACAGATTCCGCGACCGCGTCATGTTCCCGATCCACGACGACAGCGGCAAGATCATCGCCTTTGCGGGCAGACTGATGTCGGACGGGCAGCCCAAGTATTTGAATTCGCCCGAATCGCCCTTGTTCAGCAAGAGCCGGACGCTCTACCGGTTCCACGCGGCCAAGGGAACGATCCGCAAGTCCCGTCAGGTCGTGCTGTTCGAAGGCTATATGGATGTGATCAAGGCGTGGTCGGCCGGCGTCCACAACGGCGTGGCGACGATGGGGACGGCGCTGACGGCCGAGCACGCTTCCCTGCTGAAGCGCTATGCGGACGAGGCCGTCGTCTGCTACGACGGCGACGATGCAGGGATGGCGGCAGCGAGCAAGAGCATCCCGCTGCTGGAGCAGGCGGGCTTCAGAGTGAGAGTGGGTGTGCTGCCGGGCAAGATGGACCCGGACGAGTACATCGCGTCGTACGGCTCCGAGGCATTTCTGCGGGAGATCGTCGAAGGGGCGGTATCGGCGCTTAAATTTCAGCTCATCTATTTAAGGAAATCCCATATACTTCTAGAAGAAGACGGGAAGCTCCGATACCTCGAAGACGCGATCAAGCTGGTGGCCCGGCGCGAATCGGCTACCGAGCGCGAGCTCACGCTGAAGGAGCTGGCCCAGGAATTCGGCGCTTCGACGGACAGCCTGAAGCAGGACGTATTCAAGATCAGGCAGCAGGAGAAATTGGGAACGGCTGGGGATAATCCGGGCGGATCGTGGAATAATGAATGGAATGATAACCGAAGTTCGGCCAAGCTTCCCGATTTGTCGCCCGCTTACGTGACAGCCGAACGGCATTTATTGTCGTGGATGCTGCTGGACGCAGAGACGGCCGGCATCGTGCAGGAGCGGCTTGGCGATCGTTTTCAAGTGGAGGATCACGCGGCAATCGCTGCTTATCTATACGCTTATTATGCGATGGGCAATCAGCCTGACATAGGAAGATTCACCGCCAACCTTCAGGATGATCGGCTCGAACGTGCGGCCACCGCCATCGCATTGATCGATGTTCCATTCGGAGAGCGGCAGCTTGAGGATTATCTTCGCACGGTTGAACGTCAGGCGGCCAAAAAAGATGATTTGCAAAGTTTGCAGGAGCAGATGATTCAGGCAGATCGTGCCGGAGACACGCAACGAGCTGCAGAAATTGGACTAGAGATTATCGCCCTGAGGCAACGGCTTAAAATGAAGTGAAGCCGTCGCTGCAGGGAGGAGGGAGTCGGAAATGGCGAACGATCAACACACCGGACTCGAGACGGAGAGCTCGCTGGAGCAGGTCAAGCTGCTGCTGATCGAGCAGGGCAAAAAGAAGGGCGGCCTGACCTACAAGGACATCATGGAGAAGCTGTCTCCGTTCGATCAGGACGCCGAGCAGATCGATGACTTTTTCGAACAGCTCGCGGACCACGGCATCGAGGTCGTCAACGACCACGACGAGCTGGGCGGCGGGCGCGACCGCGACCGCGAAGAGGAAGGGCACGACGAATTCAACTTCGACGACGATCTGTCGCTGCCGCCGGGCATCAAGATCAACGACCCGGTGCGCATGTATCTGAAGGAGATCGGACGGGTGCCGCTGCTCGGCGCCGACGACGAGGTCGAGCTGGCGAAGAAAATCGAAATCGGCGGCGAAGGCGGCGAAGAGGCGAAAAAGCGGCTGGCCGAGGCGAACCTGCGGCTGGTCGTCAGCATCGCGAAGCGCTATGTCGGACGAGGCATGCTGTTCCTGGACCTGATCCAGGAGGGCAATATGGGTCTGCTCAAGGCCGTCGAGAAGTTCGACCATACGAAGGGCTACAAGTTCAGTACGTACGCGACGTGGTGGATCCGTCAGGCGATCACGCGCGCGATCGCCGACCAGGCGCGCACCATCCGTATTCCCGTGCACATGGTCGAGACGATCAACAAGCTGATCCGCGTCTCGCGGCAGCTGCTGCAGGAGCTCGGCCGCGAGCCGGCGCCTGAAGAGATCGCCGAGCAGATGGAGCTGAGCGTGGACAAGGTGCGCGAGATCATGAAGATCGCGCAGGAGCCGGTATCGCTCGAGACGCCGATCGGCGAAGAGGACGATTCGCATCTGGGCGACTTCATCGAGGACCAGGAGGCGCTGGCGCCGGCCGATGCGGCGGCGTACGAGCTGCTCAAGGAACAGCTGGAGGACGTGCTCGATACGCTGACCGAGCGCGAGGAGAATGTGCTGCGGCTGCGCTTCGGACTCGACGACGGCCGGACGCGCACGCTGGAGGAAGTCGGCAAAGTATTCGGCGTTACGCGCGAGCGGATCCGGCAGATCGAAGCCAAGGCGCTCCGCAAGCTGCGGCATCCAAGCCGCAGCAAACGTCTGAAGGACTTCCTGGAATAAGAAGACGGGACGCATTGCCGTGTCTCAGAGGACCTTGCGCCGGCCGTCCGGCTGCAAGGTCTTCTTGGCTTCAAGCAACGCGAAGCGAGAGGAGCAAGCAACATGCCTCCAGTAGACGAGGACAAAAGGAAATGGGTCGTGCGGGAAATCGAATCCTGGCGGCGGGCCAAAATGCTGCCGGAGCACTATTGCGACTTCCTCCAAAATTTATATCTGGACGATCTGACCGTTCGGCCCAAGAGCGCGGCCGGGGAGCGGCTGCAAAAGATCGGCCAGGCGTCGGGTAAACAGTGGTTGTATGTCCTTGTCATATTTTCCTTGATCTGTCTTGTTGCCCTTCATTTTAGCGCGTTTCCTCCGGCATTGCAAATCGCGATATCCGTCATCGGGACGGGCGTGCTCGTCGCGCTCGGCTCGCGCTTCAGGGACAGTCTTCCCGCCCGCGGGCTGACGCTGCTCTCCGCAGGCATGCTGCTGCTGCCGGCGTCGGGCGCCGCCATTTTGCATATCCAGGGCTGGACGGAAGGTCCCGGTCTGTTCATCCTGCTGGTCGCGAGCGCCTTGATCTGGATCGTATGCGGGATTGCGGAGCGGTTCGCAGTGCTGCACTGGCTCGGCTGGATGGGCATCGTCGCCTTGTATGCGGCCGTCCTGTCGCGTCAGGCGCCGCATCCGAGCTGGCTTGAGGTGCAGGTGTTCTGGGTGCCCGCCGCCCTGCTGTTCGCATGGCTCAGCTGGTTCCTGCACGTCAAGTTCAAGATGACGGGGGCCGTATTGTTCGCGACCGCCCTCATTTTGTGGTTCATGCCTGAAGTTTACTCCGCGCTGTTCGGCGTGGCCCGGGACTGGATTCAGATCGAGCTGTTGATTAAAATCGCGCTGGTGGGCACATTGATGTTCCGCCTGCGCAGACAATGGATGGAATGGGTTGCATGACGATGAACGATATCAATAGCAAGGCGGAAGCCCCGAAGCTGTCCAAGCGGCTCGCGACGCTCGCAAGCTGGGTGCGGCCGGGGGCCAGGTTCGCCGACATCGGCACCGACCATGCGCTGCTGCCTGTATTTCTCGCGCTGAACGGCACGGTGTCGCGCGCGGTGGCAGGCGACGTCAATGCCGGCCCGGCGGAAGCGGCGAGGCGTCAGGTTGCGTCCGCCGGCGTCGGGCACATCGTGTCCGTCCGCCACGGGGACGGCCTGTCGGTGCTCTCGCCCGGCGAGGTGGACACGGTCTGCATCGCCGGCATGGGCGGCAGCCTGATGGTGCGGCTGCTGGACGAGGCGGGGGCGGCGCTGTCGGACGTGACGACGCTGATTCTGTCGCCGCATGTGGCGGAGGATCAAGTGCGCCGCTGGCTGCAGGCGCACCGCTACGTGCTGGAGCGGGAGGCGATCGTCGAGGAAGACGGCGAGAGCTACACGCTGCTGCGGGCGGTCCGCGCCGACAACGAGGCGCAGTCCGAGTCGCGCCATCTGGCGCTGTACGACCCACTGCTGCTGGGCGAAGGCAACAAGGCCGTGCCGACGAATTTGCTGTACGAGATGGGCCCGCTGCTGCTCCGTTCGACGGACGAAGCTTTCTTTAACAAGTGGCGGGCCGAGCTCGTCAAGCGCGAGCGGATCGCGCAGGGGATGAGACAATCCGAATCTGCCGATACCCGGGCGAAGCTCGAAGCGTGGGAGCGCGTATCGGCCGACATCAAGGAGGTGCTGGCATGCTGGCAAGAGGAGAGACGATCGCGCAGCTGATGGAGCGGCTCGCGCCGAAGCACTTTGCAGTCGCGGACGACAAGATCGGATTGCAGATCGGCTCGCTGCGCAAGGAGATCAAGCGCGTGCTCGTCACGCTCGACGTCAATCTTGATGTCGTGCGCGAGGCGGCTGCGCTGGGCGCAGAGCTGATCGTCGCGCATCACCCCGTGATCTACCGTCCGCTCGCTCACCTGCAGACCGATACGCCTGCGGGAGCGCTGGCGGCCGAGCTGATCCGGCGGGATATCGCCGTCTACGTGTCGCATACGAACCTGGACACGGCGGAGGGCGGCCTGAACGACTGGATGGCCGAGGCGCTCGGCCTCGAAGGCCGCGACGTGCTGGAGGAGGTTCATACGGACAAGCTGTACAAGCTCGCCGTCTTCGTGCCGCGTTCGCATCAGGATGCGGTGCGGGACGCGATGTTCCGCGCGGGCGGAGGCTGGATCGGCAACTACAGCCATTGCAGCTTCAACGCAGACGGCATCGGCACGTTCATGCCGCGGGACGGCAGCGATCCGTATATCGGGCAGACGGGGAAGCTCGAGCGCGCGGAGGAGACCCGGATCGAGATCATCGTGCCGGACAGCGCGCGCAAGGCGGTCGTGCAGGCGATGCTGAAGGCACATCCGTACGAGGAGGTCGCCTACGATCTGTACGGCGTCGACCTGAAAGGCCGCTCGTTCGGGCTCGGACGCGTCGGCAAGCTGCCCGAGGCGATGGCGCTGGATGACTTCGCCGGGCTCGTCAAGGCGCGGCTGGACATGCCGTTCGTCCGCGTCGTCGGGGACGGCGCGCGCCAGGTGCGCAAGATCGCCGTGCTCGGCGGCTCGGGCCGCAGCTATATCAAGCGGGCGATGTTCATGGGCGCGGACGTGCTCGTCACGGGCGACATCGACTATCATTCGGCCCAGGATGCCGAAGCCGGCGGGCTCGCGATCGTCGATCCGGGACATTACGCGGAGAAGATCATGCGTCCCAAGACGGCGCAGTGGCTGCGCGAGCGGCTCGCGGACAAGGGCTATGCGACGGAAGTGTTCGCCTCCGAGCTGAATACGGAGCCGTTCAGGCTGAAGTAGGGGACGCACGATTGGGCGGTCGAATCGCTGAGGATGCGCATGTGCAAACCCTGCTTTTGCAGCCTGCTCACCGGCATGTGGGTGCCGCTGCCATTGTGCCGGAGCGCGATATTGGTTATACTTATCGGTGCATATCGGAAAGTTCGACAGACAATCGCTGGCGGCTTCGCGCCGCGAGAGGAAAGTCCGGGCTCCGCAGGGCAGGATGCTGGATAACGTCCAGTCGGCGCGAGCCGAAGGATAGTGCCACAGAAATGGACCGCCGATGGCCGCGATCCGTCGCGGATCAGGCAAGGGTGGAACCGTGGTGTAAGAGACCACGAGGAGCACTGGCGACTTTGCTCCTGGTAAACCCCATCCGGAGCAAGACCGAAGAGGAACGCAGCGGCTCTCGCAGCCGCAGCCCTTGCCCGGGGCGCGTTCGGGTTGGTCGCTCGAGCCGTGCGGCAACGTACGGCCTAGATAGATGATTGTCGCTTCCATCCGTGGGAGGACCACCAGGTCCGTCTTACCACCGGAAGAACAGAACCCGGCTTACGTCGCGCTTTCCGATTGTGCGTTATAGGAGGTTGATATCGATGGGCGTGCACCAACACGACGACACTTGCGGTCACGATCAGGGATCGGCCGGCGAGTCCGCCACGGTGGCGGAGATGGTGTCGATGATGAGCAGGGCCGGATGGCGCATTACCGACCAGCGCCGGACGCTTGCCCGCATATTCGCGGATACCGAAGGCTATTTGTCTCCGAAGGACGTTTACGATCAGCTCGCCGTGAAGTATCCGAGCGTCAGCTTTAATACGGTATACCGCAATCTCCGGATGCTGAGCGATATGGGTGTGCTGGAGCAGTTTTATTTTATGGACGGCGGGCTCAAGTTCAGGGCGAACTGTGTGGGACATCACCACCATCACCTGATCTGCACCAACTGCGAGAAGACGCTGTCGTTCGACTATTGCCCCATGAAGGAAGACCTGGAGCTGCCCGGCCACTATCGGGTGCTGAGCCATCGCTTCGAGATTTACGGCGTATGCGAGGAATGCCAGCAGGAGGGTGCGCAGCAGACGGCGCGTTGAAGGACAGCTCGTCCGACGACGATTGGATGTTGACGCACGGACCGCGTGCTGTTATATTGTTTAAGTGTAATTGTTACTGTTTATAATGAAAAATAGCCGGGCTGCGCTGCAGCCTTTTGTTTTGGATAAAAAGTGTAACTTTTACGATAAAGAAGAGGGGAGAGAGCGGGATGAAGCTTGTTGCGATGGAAGGCGTCGTATTCGGCTATGATGACGTGCCGAGCCTGGAGGATGTCAATCTGGAGATCGGCACCGGCGAGTTCGTCGCCGTCACCGGTCCGAACGGCGCTTCCAAGACGACGCTGCTTCGCCTGATGATGGGACTGCTCTCCCCCTGGAAGGGCAAGGTTGCGCTCGCAAGTCGCGGCACGGGCGGCGGCAAGCTGTCGATTGGCTACGTGCCGCAGCAGATTGCGGCTTTTAACAGCGGCTTCCCCAGCAGCATCCTGGAGTTCGTGCGGTCAGGCCGCTATACCAAAGGCTCGTGGCTCAGAAGATTGAATGTGCGGGATCACGAGCTGACGGAGCAGGCGCTCCGGCAAGTGGGCATGTGGCATCTGCGGCATCGCAAGATCGGCGAGCTGTCCGGAGGCCAGAAGCAGCGGATCTGCATCGCGCGGGCGCTGGCGATGGAGCCGGACCTGCTCGTGCTGGACGAGCCGACGACGGGTATGGACCAGGAGAGCCGGTTCGGCTTTTACGAGCTGATGAAGGCCCAGACGGAGCAGTACGGACGGACGGTCGTCATGGTCACGCACGGCCTGGACGAAGTATCGCCGTATTTGGACCGCATCATCGAACTGGAACGGAAGGAGGATGGCAAGTGGAGATGCTGCACTACGACTTCATGCAGAGGGCATTTCTCGCCGGCGCACTCATAGCGCTCGTCGCGTCTGCGCTCGGCGTCTATCTCATGCTGCGCCGGCAGGCGCTCATGGCGGATATGCTCTCGCATGTCTCCCTGGCCGGGATCGCAGCCGGCGCGTATCTCCACTGGAATCCGACGCTGACCGGATTCGCCATCGCCATCGTCGGCGCGGTTGCGGTCGAGTACGTCCGCCGTTCGTACAAGACATACAGTGAGATATCGGTCGCGATCATCATGGTCGGCGGCCTGTCGAGCGCCGTCATCATCATGAACCTGAACCAGAGCGTGAGCAAGAGCTTCTCGTCCTATCTGTTCGGCTCGGTCGTGGCGGTCAACCGGACCGAGCTGATTCTGATGTTCGCGGTATCCGTGCTGGCCGCGCTATTCTTCATTCTGATGCGGCGGCCGCTGTATCAGATGACCTTCGACGAGGATACGGCCAAGACGGCGGGACTGCCCGTGAACTGGCTGTCGCTCGCATTCAGCGTCGTCACCGGCATGATCGTCGCCGCGGCGATGCCGATCGTCGGGGTGCTGCTCGTATCGTCGCTCGTCGTGCTGCCGGCGGCGCTGGCGATCAGGCTGGCGTCGAGCTTCGCGCTGGCGGTCGGACTGTCCATGGCATTCGGCCTCGCCGGCGTATGGTCGGGCCTTGCCGCCTCCTATGCCTTGAGCACGCCGCCCGGCGCGACGATCGCGCTCATCCTGCTCGCGATGCTGCTCGTCGGCATCGGCTTGAGGAAGGCCGCGGTCAAGGCGGCCAAGCGCAGGAGCCGGCTCGGGCAGGCCGGCGAAGGCGCGGCCGTCCGGTTCGAAGCGGCGCTGTTCCAGAGTGCCGCGAATGCCGCGAATGCCGTGCGTGTGCCGGACAAGGGGGAGACAAAATCGTGAGAGGCGTGCTGATCAAGGCGGCGGCTCTGCCGTTAGCTGCCGCGCTGCTGCTGGCGGGCTGCGGCGGCGGGGGTTCGACGAAGGGCGCGGATCCCGCTGCCGGCGATCCGGGCAAGCTTCGCGTCGTGGCAAGCTTTTACCCGATGTACGAATTCGCCCGTCAGGTCGCAGGCGACCGGGCCGAAGTCGTCGCGATGGTGCCGGAAGGCGTGGAGCCCCATGACTGGGAGCCGACGCCCAAGGATATGGCCATGCTGTCCAAGGCGGACGTGTTCGTCTACAACGGAATGGTCGAAGGCTGGGCGGAGCAGGCGCTGTCGAGCGCGGCCAATGCCGGGCGCGTCAATGTCGAGGCTTCGCAAGGAGTTGCGTTGGCAAGCGGCGATGCGGAGGAAGCGCATGAAGCTCATTCGGAAGCGGATCACGGCGACCACGTCCATGACGGCGCCGATCCCCACGTCTGGCTCAGTCCCGCGCTTGCGCAGCGCGAGGTCGAGAACATCCGGGACGGACTCGCGAAGGCCGATCCGGCTCACAAGAGCGACTACGAAGCGAACGCGTCGGCCTATATCGCCAAGCTTCAGAAGCTCGACGCGGATTTTAAGTCCGGTCTGCAAGGGACCAAACGAAAAGACTTCGTGACGCAGCATGCCGCGTTCGGCTATCTGGCTCGCGAGTACGGCCTTGTGCAAGTGCCGATCGCCGGACTGTCGCCCGAGCAGGAGCCGACGCCGGCGGAGATGGCGGCCGTCGTGCAGAAGGTCAAGTCGCTCGGCATCGGCACGATCTTTTTCGAGGAGCTGGTCGATCCCAAGATCGCGGAGACGATCGCGGACGAGACCGGCGCCAAGACGGCCGTGCTGAATCCGATCGAAGGTCTGACGAAGCAGGACAAGGAGCGGCACCTCGACTATATCGGCATTATGGAGAACAACCTCTCGGCCTTGATCGAGGCGTTGAATGAATAAGGCAAGCAATGAATAAGGCAAGCAGCTATGGAAAGCGGTGCGAAGCGCCGCTTTTTTTTGCGTCCGGAAGGCTGTTCCCGAGCGACGACAGGCCTCGGCTGTCCGGCGCAGCGGCCAATGCCGCGGTCGCAGGCTCCAAATCAGCAATCCAAGAGAATTCCGGGCTGCAAAAATATTATAAAATGTAGCTATAAAGGAGGCGGGACATATGGGGCGTGTAATCCTGCAGATGAACGTAACGCTGGACGGCTGCTGTGACCACAGACAGATGATTGCGGATGAGGAGGTTCACCGGTACACGGCAGATTTGATGGACCGCTGCGACGGCGGGCTTTTCGGACGAGAGATTTACCAGCTGATGGAGCAATTTTGGCCGGCCATTGCCAGCAGCGGCGATGGACCCCCATTCATCGTCGACTTCGCGCACAAGCTCAACCGGCAGCCCAAGTACGTGTTCTCGCGGACGCTGGATCATGTATCGTGGCAGAATTCTTTTTTGTTGAAAGGGCCCGTCTCCGAGGAAGTGCCGAAGCTTACGGCAGAAGGGAAGAATCTGCTCGTCAACGGCGGTCCCGGCCTCGGCTCCACCCTGGCGCAACTGGGCTTGGTGGATGAGTATCATTTGCTCGTAAACCCTATCGTTGCAGGACGCGGTCCCCGCTTATTGGGGGGAATTCATGAGCGGCTGAAGCTGAAGCTGACCGAGACTAAGACCTTCAGCTCAGGCGTCGTGCTGCTGCGCTACGCGCCCGTTCGTTAACTGCCCGGCCGCTGCCGGGAATTTTGCGCTGCTGCTGCGGACATCCGTCTGCAGCAGCAGCGCATTTTGCGGTTGCGGCTCTCCGCGCCGCTTGCTCCCGACGTCCGTACACGCCGCTGCGGCATTGCGCCCGTGCAGACAGGTCGGCACAATAAAAATGACCGACCAGTTCAGTTTGTGATTCGTCCCGTCTTTCGTTACAATGGAAGCAAGAAAAACGAAATGACTCAAACTGAACAAATGGAGTGTGCCCTGATGTCGGAGTTCGAGAAGGATTTGACCAAGTATGCAGAGCTGATCGTAAAGATCGGCGCGAACGTTCAGCAGGGTCAGGAGGTGTATGTCACAAGCCTGATCGAAGGAGCGCCGCTCGCCCGCCTTGTCGTCGAGCAGGCCTACAAAGCGGGCGCCAGCCAGGTGTTCGTCGATTGGGCCGACGATACGCTCACCAGGCTCAAATACGATCATGCGGCGCCCGAGGTGTTCGCCAAGTTTCCGGAGTGGGAGAAGCAGCGTCGCAACGGGTTCGTCGAGCGGGGCGCCTGCTTCATCTTCCTGAACTCGTCCAATCCCGACCTGCTCGCCGGCGTCGAGCCGAAGCGGATCGGCGACTATCAGAAGGCTGCGGGCGAGGCGCTGATCGTGTACCGCCAGGCGACGGCGGCCGACAAGGTCGCATGGACGATCGCGGCGAGCGCTACGCAGGCATGGGCGCACAAGGTATTCCCGGGCGAATCCGCGGAGACGTCCGTGCGCAAGCTATGGCGGGCGATCTTCGACGCCGTCCGGCTGCATGCCCACGATCCCGTGGACAATTGGCGCGCGCACAATGCCAGCCTCCAAGCCCGGGCCGCTTGGCTGAACGAGATGCGGTTCAACGAGCTGCGCTACCGGGCGCCCGGTACGGACCTGACGATCGGGCTGCCGGAGCGTCATCTGTGGATGACGGCTGCCGGCACGCGGCCGGACGGCGTCGGCTTCATGAAAAATATGCCGACCGAGGAAGTGTTCACGGTGCCTCACCGGGAACGCGTGGACGGGTACGTGAGCAGCTCCAAGCCGCTTAACTATAGCGGCAGCACGGTGGACCGCTTCAAGCTGACGTTCGACAAAGGCCGGATCGTCGGCGTGGAAGCCGAAGTCGGCGAGGCCATACTGAAGCAGATTGTCGAGACGGACGAAGGCTCGCATTATTTGGGAGAAGTCGCGCTCGTACCGCATCGTTCGCCGATCTCGAACTCCAACATTTTGTTTTACAACACGCTGTTCGACGAGAATGCGTCCAATCATCTGGCGATCGGCTTAGGCTTCCCCTTTACCCTAGAAGGAGGCAAGACGATGACGCCCGAGGAGCTCAAGGCGCATGGCGTCAATGCGAGCATCACGCATGTCGACTTCATGGTCGGCACGGCAGAGATGGATATCGACGGCATCCGGGAGGACGGGACGGTCGTGCCGGTATTCCGCGGCGGGAACTGGGCGCAGTGAGCGGCGGAGTCATCCGCAATTTATGACGACGGAGGTTGGAACGATGGAACAATTGGAACAGCAGCTGCAGCGCTACGCGGAGCTGATCGTCAAGGTCGGCGTTAACGTCCAGCAAGGACAGGAAGTGTTCATCTCGAGCCAGATCGAGACGGCGCCGCTCACGCGCCTGGTCGCAGCGGAGGCTTACCGGGCAGGCGCCGGCAACGTGTATGTCGATTGGAACGACGATACCGTATCCCGGCTTAAATACGATCATGCAGCCCCCGAGGTGTTTAGCAACTTTCCCGAATGGGAGACGCTCAAGCGGAACAGCTTCGTCGAGCGCGGGGCTTGCTTCATCTCGTTCGTCTCGTCCGGTCCCGACGTGCTGAAGGGCGTCGATCCGCAGCGGATCGGCGCCTATCAGAAGGCGGCGGGCGCAGGTCTCGTTAATTTCCGGCGCGCCGTCCAATCGGACAAGGTCGCCTGGACGGTTGCGGCAGCGGCATCTGCAGACTGGGCGAACAAGGTATTCCCGGGCGACGAGCCTGAGCTGGCCGTGAACAAGCTGTGGCTCGCGATCTTCGACGCCGTGCGTCTGCACGAGGAAGATCCCGTCGAAGCCTGGCGGGCGCATGATCAGAGCCTGCACGGCAAGGTGGATTGGCTGAACGGGCTGCGTCTGCGCAAGCTGCGCTACAGGGCGGCGGGGACCGATCTGACGGTCGAGCTGCCCGATCGCCATCTGTGGGTCGGCGCCTCGAGCGTGACGCCGGACGGTGTCAGGTTCATGGCGAACATGCCGACCGAAGAAGTGTTCACGGCGCCGCGCCGCGACGGGGTGGACGGCTATGTGAGCAGCACGAAGCCGCTCAGCTTCGCCGGCAACATCATCGACCGCTTCAAGCTGACGTTCGCGCTTGGGCGGATCGTCAAAGCCGAAGCCGAGGAGGGCGAGGAGATTTTGCGGCAGCTCGTCGAGACTGACGAGGGCACGCATTACCTCGGCGAGATGGCGCTCGTGCCGCATCGCTCGCCGATCTCGGAGTCGAATATTTTGTTTTACAATACGCTGTTCGACGAGAACGCCTCGAATCACTTCGCCATCGGCAGCGGCTATGCGTTTAACGTTGAAGGCGGCAAGACGATGTCGCCCGAGGAGCTGGCAGCCAGCGGCATCAACCAGAGCGTCGCGCATGTCGATTTTATGGTCGGCTCGGCCGAGATGGATATCGACGGCTACCAGGAGGACGGCACGATCGTGCCGATTTTCCGAGGCGGCAATTGGGCTTAAGCAAACGAAATGCGATACCGACAAACAAAAGAGGCAGGCCGGCGTATACAGCCGATCTGCCTCTTTTTTCGTTCGTTATGCTTCCTCATCGTCTTCCACTTGCGCGCCGCCGTTCCTGCTCCCGAACCAGAGCAGCAGCCCGATCATCACAAATGCGACGAGCGCCATCAACGGGATCGTAATGACGCCGAACCAGTCCAGGTAATCTTCGTCGCAGGGGACGCCGACCGTGCAGGGCAGGATGCTGGCCATGCCCGGCACTTTTTGCTCCCCATAGTGGTAGAGAGAGATGCAGCCGCCGATAATGACGAGCGGCATGACATAACCTACGATGCGCCGGTCGCCCCGGATCGCAGCGCGGCCCAGCAGCAGCACGAGCGGATACATGAAGATTCGCTGCAGCCAGCAGAGCTTGCAGGGAGCGAATTCAAGAATCTCGCTCATGAACAGGCTGCCGCCGGTCGCGACGAGAGAGACGACCCAGGCCAGATAGAGAAAACGATCCCGCATCGTGCGCTTCCCCCTTTATGAGCCCGAAGCGGCACCCTTTTCCTGCAGCGCCTTCTCGATCTCGGCCTTTAAGTTTTCATACCTTAGCGCCTGGCTATCCGTCAGCTTCCTGCCGTTCAGGACAATCGTCGGCGTGCCTCCGAAGTTGTTGTCGCGGGCAATTTTGTTGTGCTTGTTCACTTCGTCCTTGTATGTCTCCTTGTCGATGTCGCTTTTCAGCTTGTCGTAGTCCAGGTTCAGCTTGTTGTCGCGGGCCAGCTGGACGAGAAAATCGGATGTCGCCCAGGGCGCGCGCTCGTCGCCTTGATTGGCGTAGACGCTATGATAGAAGTTCCAAAATTCGTCCTTGTTCTGATGGTAGACCGCTTGCGCAGCGAGCGCCGCCGTCGTCGAGTCCTGGCTGATGATCGTAAAGTTCATGAAGCTGAGAGAGACTTTGCCGGTATCGATGAAGTCCTTTTTCAGCTGCGGATAAATCGTCTCGCTGAACATTTTGCATGTAATGCACTTGAAATCGCCGAACTCGACCAGCTTCACCGGCGCATCGGCTTGTCCGATCGTCGGCAGCTTGTTGTAATCGAAGTTCAAGTCCTCGGGCTGCGGTCTGAATACGACTGCGAGCGCGATGATCGCGACGGCGATGACGACCGTCGACCATACCCAGATGCGCGACTGCTTGCGTTTCTTCTTCGCCAGAGCCTCCTTTTTCAGACGTTCCTCTTTTTTGCGCTGCGCCTTGTCCAATAAGCTCGACCCCTTTGTACCAGTTAAATTCATTCGGATGCCGCTATTATACTCTTTTATTATAGTTTTCCCGGGGGCATCCGACAAATCCGAATGCGCCGCATGCCAAAATAGCCATCCGACGGTCGGGACCTGCGGGTCCGTGTTCCGTCGGATGGCTTGTTAAGCGCGTGCTTATGTCCCGAACAGGCCGGACAACAGCGACTGCAGCCGCTCGAGCAGCCGCTGCTGGAGCACGTCGGCTTCGCCCGTATACTGCGCGCCGCCCTGTCCGGCGACCGCGCGCTGCTCGGAGCCGGCTGCGCGTGTGCCGGCAGCGGCTTCGAGGGCGGCCCGGACGTCGATCTGTCCGTAGCCGAACTCGGGATCCTTGCCGGCTGCGCCCAGATCCTTGGCCGTCTGACCGAGCAGCGCCGCGATCCGATCGTTCGTCAGTGTGCCGTCCGCAGCCAGCATGAGCGATGCCAGCGCAGCGACATGCGGGCTCGCCATGGAGGTGCCCGAGAGCGCCGCGTAGCGGCTGCCGGGATAGGTGCTGGCGATCGAGGTGCCGGGGGCGGCGACATCGATATAGTCGCCATAGTTGGAGTAGGACGCGCGCAGCTCGTCCGATCCGGTGGCGCCTACGGCGACGACCTCCGGATAGGCGGCCGGATAGCCCGGCCGGTCCGTGTTGTCGTTGCCGCTCGCGGCGATGACGACCGCGCCCTTGTCATGCGCGTACTTGATCGCGTCGTGCAGGAACTGGGCTTCGGCATAGTTGCCGAGGCTCAGGTTGATGATCTGCGCGCCGTGATCCGCCGCCCAGATGACGCCCTCCGCAACCGAATAAGTCGTTCCCGCGCCGGTGCTGTCGAGCGCCTTGACGGGCATGACCTTCGTATACCAGGTCATGCCGGCCACGCCCTCGTTGTTGTTCACCTGCGCGGCGATGATGCCGGCGACATGCGTACCGTGTCCGACGTCATCCTCCGGGGCCGCCGACGGGTCGACGATATTCGTGCCCTGGACGAGTCTGCCCTTCAGATCGGGATGATCCAGCTGTACGCCGGTGTCCACGACCGCGACGACGATGTCCTGCTTGCCCCTGGAGACGTTCCAGCCGCGCTCCGTCGCGATCTCCGGCAGATTCCATTGATATTGGCCGTACAGCGTGTCGTTCGGCACGATGTCCGCAGCCTGCGCCGGGCCCCCCGCGCTCTGCGCCGCATTCCCCGCGCTCTGCGGCTTCCAGATCGCGCCGGGCTTGCCGTCGTTGGTCATGTACAAATAATGAGGCTCGACGTACAGCGGATTCCAGTTTTTCTTGAAGTAGGCGATGAGCTGGGCGGTGCTGAGCGTCCGCGAGCGGAACACATACGTCTGTCTGCGGTGCTCGCGGGCGACGGACAGATCGAGCCGCTTGCGCAGCGCCATCAGCTGACGCGCATCGAGCTTGCTGCGCAGCTTGACGACGACTTCGCCTACGGCATAGTGGCTGGCATGGCCGTTCGCCTCGCCCGAGACGACTTGCTTGTCCTTGAGCCTGCCCGGCTCGGTCGCCTGGGTCCGGAAGCGGCTGTCGTCCGGATAAGGGACGAGGCGCAAATTGCGCTGCTGATGCCGCTCGACTTCCTCTACGGCGTCGCTGTGTATGATGGCGACGATGCCGTCGCCCGCGCGGCCCTTCGGTTCGGCGAGCACGAACCCGCTGCTCCCGTGCATCGGCAGCGAGGCGGACTCGTAGCTGCGGCCTTGGCGAATCGCGGCGACGCCTTCGTCCCAAGCCTTGCGGATGTCCGCGCTGTATTCCCCGGGCTTCGCCCCGGCGGATATCGTCGTCCCGCCCGAGCGCCAGGCCGCCGCCTCGAAGTGGCGGTTGTGCTGCAATAATTGCGCGAGCGCCGTCTCCTTGCGCCGGAGCGCGGCATCGGCCGATGCCGGGGCCATGCCGGCGGAGGACAGCTTGCGGATATCGCTGCGGCATTCGAGCCTGCACAGCAAGCCTGTCCGCTTCATATCCTCGCGCACCGTGCTGAGCTTGGCCTCGCGCTCCCGGGATGCAGCTGCTGCGGACGGCTGGGCGGCGTCGGGAACCGGCTGCGCGCTGCGGGGAGCGTGCTGCGCGTTCCGGCCGTTCGGCACGATGAGCGGAAAAGCAAACACGGCGACGGCAACGGCGAATAACAATCCGATAAATGCGTATCGGCGGCGCATAGACGAATTCGACCTCCTTGCTTGGATTGGCGATTGTGATTGGCTGTCATGCGTTTACGGTCAGTTATAGACTTTGATAAGCCGGAAAAATTATACGAACGAATTAAGGGCCCGCAGTACCGCTCCGGACGTATTTATGGTAGGATAGAGACATTGCGTCTTGCGGGAACTCTGCGGGGCGCCTCATGCATGTGCATATAATGGAAAGGGGTAAGCAATCTATGCCATCCGCCAACGTGAAGGCGTTAGCCGAGTCCAGCCGCGACAAGCTCAAGGCGGCGATCGATCCATTGGAATCCTTCCTGAACGGACATGCGCTTCCGCAGTTGGTTACCGAAAATAACACGGAAACTTTTTATGCCGGACTGCTGTCCGACCTGCGTCATCTGCTCGTTTTTTCCGAAGTTTCCTACGAAAAGCTAGGCGCCCTGCTGCGGCGGCCGAATTTCGACGTGGCCTCCGCCGAGCGCTTGCTTTATGATGTATATCATCATTGCGTCAACGCTTTTTTCTATCCGAAAAACGAGGGCTATTCCGAAGACGGCAGATATGCGTATACCGGACAGGACGCGATTCGCTTCAGCGCGAAGCCCGTACGGGCCGCACGCGATCTGGTGCTCGGCGTATCGCGGATTTATGAGGAACTGCGCGAGGACCTGGCTTATTATGAGAGCGAGTATCTGATCCAGCGCCGCCTGCAGTCCAAATAAGGCCAGGCTCTCCTGCACCTCCCTTGACGCGGCTTGCATGCGTCGGCTTGGTCTGGCCAGACTAAGCTGCGGAGGTGATTCCAATATGCCAGGCGGCGTAGCTTGCAGTGTGAGCAATTGCGCATTTTGGGACGAAGGCAACCGGTGCGGCGCCAAAGAGATCGCCATCGAGATCGACGCGCACGCAGGAGCGAAGTGGAACGAGGAGTTTGCGGACGAATCGTTCGCCGGCCACCGAGATACGGCCGCGCGCTCCAGCGGCACCTGCTGCCTGACCTTCAAGCCGAACTCGTAAATTCAAGCTTGTGCGATCGCCGTCCGTTCCCGCCGTTGCGGGAGCGGGCGGCGGTTGCATTTTTCGCCTTCTTTTACTGGTCGTCGCAATCGAAGTATTGTACAATAAATTTGTTCGTTTATTTCGATTGATAGAGGGCGATACAGGACATGACACCGATAGATGGAATTTCCGGACATGCTGTCGACCCGCGGCTGCTCAAGCAGCTTCTGCTGACGCAGTTCACCTCCGGCATCGACCCGTTCGCAGGCAATGCGGATGCAGTGGCCTCCGGCGACGATAGCAATCTGTTCAGTCAGCTGTTGTCTCAATATATGAGCGGTACGAGCAGTTACGGATACGGAGGCGTGAGCGCCGGCGCATTCGGCGCGTCGGACGATCTGTCTGCGCCGGCGTTGTCATCCGGGCTCGGACTCTTGTCCGCAGGCGCAGGCGCGCTCGGCGCGAGCCGATTGACCTTCGGTCCGACCGGCGCCGCCGGTCTGGCGGCGGACGCCGGCGCTTCGACCTCCGCATACGACGGATTGATCACTGCCGCTGCGGAGCGCTACGGCATCGACCCCGCCCTGATCAAGGGGGTCATCCAGACGGAGTCGGACTTCAGGCCCGACGCGGGCTCCTCCGCCGGGGCCAAGGGCCTCATGCAGCTGATGGACGGCACGGCAGCCGGCCTCGGCGTCTCGAACGTATTCGATCCGGCGCAGAATATCGACGGCGGCAGCAGGTATCTGTCCTACTTGCTGCGCAAATACGACGGCAACGAGATGACCGCGCTCGCCGCTTACAATGCGGGACCGGGCCGGGTAGACCGGCTCGGATTGCGTACGGATGCCGACGTGACGAGCCGTCTGTCCGAGCTGCCGGCCGAGACGCAGGCTTACATCGGCAAGGTGCTGTCCGCCCGCAGCGGCTGGAAGCTGCCTTGATCCGGCGCTTGACGACGGAAGGACGATAGGCGAAGCAGGGATCAGGGCGGCGCTATGCCGCCTTTGATCTTTTTATTTTGCCCGGAGAAAGGAAAATGGACATTGCAAACCTATTACTTCGATCATAGCGCGTCCACCCCGCCCTACGAATCCGTAATCCGCACGGTCGCCGAGCTGATGGCGCAGCACTATGCCAACCCGTCGGCGCTGCATCGGGCCGGCACGGAAGCCCACAAGCTCATCGAGCGGGCCAGAGAAGCGGTTGCGGGCCTGCTCGGCGCGGCGGCCGGCGAAGTCATCTTCACATCGGGCGGCACGGAGAGCAACAATCTGGCGATCAAGGGCATACTGGGGGCTGGCGGCCGCAAGCCGAAGCATCTGATCACGACTGCGATCGAGCATTCGTCGGTCTACGGCACGGCCAGGCAGCTCGAGAGCGAGGGCGTTCGCGTCACCTTCGTCGCGCCGAACGCGCAAGGCCGGATCGAGGCCGCCGACATCGAGACTGCGATCGGACCGGATACCGCACTCGTCAGCGTCATGCATGTGAACAACGAGACCGGCGTCGTACAGCCCGTCGAGGAGATCGGCCGGCTGCTGCGCGCTCATCCGAAGGTGCGCCTGCATGTGGACGGCGTCCAGGCGCTGGGGAAGGTGCAGCTCGACTGGGCCGCCTCCGGCGTCGATCTGTACAGCGCATCCGCGCACAAGTTCAGGGGGCCGCGAGGGGCGGGCTTCCTGCTTGTGCGGGAGGGCATCAGGCTGACGCCTCAGCTCACCGGCGGCGGGCAGGAGAGCGACGCGCGCAGCGGCACGCACAACCTGCCGGGCATCGTCGGCATGGCGCAGGCGCTCAGGCTCGCGCTCGAATCGCTGCCGGAGCGCAGAGCCCGCATGTACGCGCTCCGAAGCCGGTTGATCGGCGGCATCAAGACGATACCGGAGCTCGTGCTGAACGTGCCCGAAGAGGAGCGGCTCGTCTCGCCGCAGATCGTCAATCTGTCGTATCCGGGCATGCGGCCCGAGGTGCTGCTGCATATGCTCGAGCAGCAGGGGATTCTGATCTCCACCCAATCGGCCTGCTCGTCCAAAAGCCTGAAGCCGAGCCGTGTGCTGATGGCCATGGGGCTCGGAGAGGCGCGATCGACCGGGAGCATCCGGATCAGCTTCGGCGACGAGCATGTCGAGGCGGACATCGATATTTTGACCGAGAGGCTGCGTACGGCTGTCGCGAAGCTGAAGCTGCTGGAGAGGAATTGAACGATGAACTTTAACTATTTGCTTGTCCGTCTGGGCGAGTTGACGCTCAAGGGGAGAAACCGCGGCAGATTCGAGTCGCTCATGCTCGGCAAGATCAAGGAGGCGCTGCACGCCTGCGCCGGACTGCAATACGAGAGCTCCTACGGCCGCGTCTATATCAAGCTGAACGGCGCCGACGCTGCCGAGACGATGTCGAGACTGGCCGACGTGTTCGGCATTCAGACGATCAGCCCGGTGCTGCGCACGAGCCACGATCTCGAGGAGATCCGCCGCGCCGCGCTCGCCGTCCTGCAGGCGCATCTGCCCGTGCCCTCGACGTTCAAGATGAGCGTGAAGCGCGCCTGGAAGGCGTTCCCGCACGATTCGATGGAGATGAATCATCTCGTCGGCGCCCATGTGCTCCGCAATACGCCCGCGCTGCGCGTGGACGTCCGCGAACCGGACGTGGAGCTGCGGCTCGATATTCAGCCGCAGGGCGTCTTCGTATACTGCTCCGTGGTGGCGGGGGCCGGAGGCTTCCCGCTGGGCATGAACGGCAAGGCGATGCTGCTTCTGTCCGGCGGCATCGACAGTCCGGTCGCCGGATGGCTGGCGATGCGCAAAGGGCTGGAGATCGAAGCGGTGCATTTCCACAGCTATCCCTTCACGAGCCAGCAGGCGACCGACAAGGTCGTCTCCCTGGCGCAGCGGCTCGCTTATTACGGCGGCAGGATCAAGCTCCACCTGGTGCCGTTCACCGAGCTACAGACGCTGCTGGCGCAGCAGAAGCAGGATCATCTCATCATCACGCTCATGCGGCGCTCGATGCTGCGCATCGCGCAGCGGCTCGCGGAGCGATCGGGCGCGCTCGCGATCGTGACGGGCGACAGTCTGGGCCAAGTGGCGAGCCAGACGCTCGGCAGCATGAACGTGATCGGCCGCACGACCGACCTGCCGCTGCTGAGGCCGCTCGTCATGATGGACAAGCTGGAGATTATCCGCATCTCCGAGCGCATCGGCACCTACGAGACTTCGATTCTCCCGTTCGAAGACTGCTGCACGCTGTTCGTGCCCAAGTCACCGGCGACGAACCCGAATCTGCGCGTCGTCGAAGGCGTCGAGCATGCGCTCGGCGCGGAGCTCGCGCGCCTCGTCGATGAAGCGGTCGCCGGCACGGAGACGGTGACGCTGACCGAGCGCGGCAGGCTCGATGCCAAGCCGGCGCCCGCAGCCGAAGACCGCTGGTTCTAACGCGAGCTCGGCTGCGGCCCTGCCGCCAATAAAAAAAGCTCCCCGCCCGCAGCGGCTCAAGGCCTGTCTGCGAAGGGGAGCTTCTTTTTTTGTCGGGAGCGGGTCCGGTTCAGTGCGGATCGGAGGATTGCAGCCGCTTGGCTGCATTTTTGCGGTTTTTGGCGGCGTTGCTCCAGATGCCGAGCGCCAGCACGGCGATGACGACGACGATCATGAACGCCCAGTTGGCCGCGTCGTTGTCGAACAGCTCTGCGAGCTTCTTTTCATGCGTAATCATCTTGGCGGCCGTGTAGGCCAGGATGGCCGAGCCGATATAGATGATCCACGGGAAGCGCTGAATCAGGCTGACGAACAGCGTGCTGCCCCAGACGACGATCGGAATGCTGATGAGCAGTCCCAAGATGACGAGCAGGGTGCTATGGTCGGAGCTGCTGCTGCCTGAGGCTGCGCCCGCGATCGCGATGACATTGTCGAGACCCATGGCCGCGTCCGCGATGACGATCGTTCGCACTGCGCTCCACAGGCTGCTGCCGGCCTGCACATGCTCGTGTGAATCCTCCTGGATGAGCAGCCTGTAAGCGATCCACAGCAGCACCACGCCGCCGACGGCGAGCAGGAACGGAATTTTGAGCAAATATACAATCAGCAAAGTGGCGATGACCCGGATGATGACCGCTCCGGCCGTACCCCACAGGATAGCTTTTCTCTGGCTGGCCTTCGGCAGATTGCGCGCGGCCAGGCCGATGACGATGGCATTGTCGCCCGCCAGCATCAAGTCGATCAGAACGATGGTGATTAGCGCTGTAAAAAAATCGGCGTTCAAAAAGTCCATTCCCGACCCTCCTCATGATATACAAATGCTAATACGGCGGTCGGACAAATAAAGATTCAAATTTCGTTCGGACATCCTCCTTCATATTGCGCCCGGCCTGTACATATAACAGGGGAAGAGGAGGTGCGGCATGGAACAAGAATTGTGGGGTCAATTCGTCATCTTCGTACAGATCGTGCTTATTAATCTATTGCTGAGCGGCGACAACGCCGTCGTCATCGCGATGGCGGGCAGGAGGCTGCCGCCGGCGCAGCGCCGGCGCGCGGTCTGGTGGGGCGCCGCTGCGGCCGTGCTGCTCAGATGCGGGCTCACCGTGCTCGCCGCGCTGCTGCTCGATATCCCGTATTTGCAGACGATCGGCGCCGTGCTGCTGCTGGCGATTGCATACAAGCTGCTGGGGGATCAGAAGGAAGAGACAAGCGATCATGCCGGCTCCGCCACGCTCGCGGGCGCGGTATGGACGATCGTCGCGGCCGATTTTGTCATGAGCCTGGACAATGTGCTTGCCGTCGCGGCCGTTGCGGGCGAGGACACGGGTCTGCTGCTGATCGGCATCGCGATGAGCATCCCGATTATTATTTGGGGGAGCTCGTTTATTATTCACCTGTTGGACCGCTACCCGCTGCTCGTCTACGCGGGCGGCGCGCTGCTGGGCTATGCCGCCATCGAGATGGCGCTCGGGGACCGCGGGCTCGCGCCGCTGCTCGCAGGCTTCAGCGAGAGCGCGCTCAAGGCGCTCCCCTATGCGGCCGTTGCCGTCCTGCTGCTCGCTTCGCTGTGGCGGCGCAGGCGAAGCGCAGGCTGAACGCCAGGAGCCGGGCGACTGCCGAACGGACCGTTTCCGGCGCTTTGTGGCTAATTCATGGCTTTTGAAGGCGGCGAACTGGTTTTTTACCCCAACTTCCATTAAACTGTTAGTTAACGAAACGAAGCAGGGAAGTTATCGCATCAGACAAGAGAAGTGGGGGAGCCGCGTTGAACAAACAATCCGCCGCGGTCGGGATCTGGATTCTGGCAGCGGGATTGATCATTTTGCTCGGCAAGCTGGGCGTATTTTCGTTTATCGGGTCCGTATTTTGGCCGATTTTGATTTTGATCGTCGGCATATTGCTTCATGTGCTGTTTTTCGGCGGCATCGTGCCCGCCGTCATGCTCGTGCCTGCCGGCATCCTGACGGGTTCGTCGCTGCTGCTCATGGTCGGCAACTGGTTCGGTTGGCGGTCGATGAGATATATATGGCCGCTGTATTTGCTCGCGATCGCAGTGGGGCTGTACGAATATTTCGTATTCGGCATCTCCCGGGACCGCGCCTTATGGAACGCCGCGATGGGGCTCGGCGCTCTGTCGCTGTTGCTGTTCGCGATCACGCTGCTGTGGACTTGGGGTATTTATTTGCTGGCGGTCGTGCTGATCGGCTTCGGCATCTGGCTCGTCATGCAGCGGCCGCGCCGCAGACGGCGCTGAATCGCAGGTCTGTCGAAAATCGTTGATTCGGGGTTGGCAATCGGCCTCGTCTAGCGTATAATTGAAGGGATGTAGACAACGTCGGCCTCGCGTCGACGTTTTGTGTTGAGTCGCAAATTGCCGAAACGCTGAAAATTAGGGACGGCGGGATCGCACGCGTACAGCGTGCCCGTCGGTCGTAATGAATACAGATATACAAAATATAAGGAGTGGAACCATGCATCAAAGAGACCAAATCCGCAATATCGCGATCATCGCGCACGTCGACCACGGGAAGACGACGCTCGTCGACCAGCTGCTGCGTCAATCCGGCACGTTCCGGGACAACGAGCAAGTCCAGGAGCGAGCGATGGACTCCAACGATCTCGAGCGGGAGCGCGGCATCACGATCCTCGCGAAGAACACGGCCGTTCATTACAAGGATCATCTGATCAACATCGTCGATACGCCCGGACACGCCGACTTCGGCGGCGAGGTCGAGCGGATCATGAAGATGGTCGACGGCGTCCTGCTCGTCGTCGACGCGTTCGAAGGCTGCATGCCGCAGACGAAGTTCGTGCTTCGCAAGGCGCTCGAAGCCGGCCTCACGCCGATCGTCGTCGTCAACAAGATCGACCGTCCGGCAGCGCGTCCGGCCGAAGTCATCGACGAAGTGCTGGAGCTGTTCATCGAGCTTGAGGCGAGCGACGAGCAGCTCGAATTCCCGGTCGTATACGCGTCCGGACTGAACGGCATCGCCAGCCTCGACGCCGCCGAGCTTGGCACGACGATGGAGGCGCTGTACGAGACGATCCTCGAGAAGATCCCGCATCCGACCGAGAATCCGGACGAACCGCTGCAATTCCTCGTCACGCTGCTCGACTACAACGAATACTTGGGCCGCATCCCGATCGGCCGCGTCAACCGCGGCAAGATCCGCCAGGGACAACCCGTCGCCGTCCTCGACCGCGAAGGCAAGATTCGTCAAGCCCGCATCGAGAAGCTGTTCGGCTTTCAGGGTCTCAAGCGCATAGAGATGGAGGAGGCCGCCGCGGGCGACATCATCGCCATCGCCGGCATCAAGGACGTCAACATCGGCGAGACAATCGCCGATCCGGCGAACCCCGAGGCGCTGCCGGTGCTCAAGATCGACGAGCCGACGCTGCAGATGCGCTTCCTCGTCAACAACAGCCCGTTCGCGGGCCGCGAAGGCAAGCACGTCACCTCGCGCAAGCTGCGCGAGCGTCTGTTCAAGGAGCTGGAGACGGACGTGGCGCTGCGCGTCGACGAGACCGACAGCCCCGACGCCTTCGTCGTCAGCGGACGCGGAGAGCTGCATCTGGGCATTCTGATCGAGAACATGCGCCGCGAGGGGTATGAGCTCCAGGTATCCAAGCCCGAAGTCATCATCCGCGAGATCGACGGCGTCAAGTGCGAGCCGATCGAGCGTCTGCTCATCGACGTGCCCGAGGAGAGCATGGGCAACGTCATGGAGAGCCTCGGCACGCGCAAGGCCGAGATGGTCAACATGATCAACAACGGCAACGGACAAGTGCGTCTGGAGTTCCTGATTCCTGCGCGCGGCCTGATCGGCTACCGCACCAACTTCCTGACGATGACGCGCGGCTACGGCGTCATGAACCATGCGTTCGACAGCTACGGCCCGGTCGTAGGGGGCCAGGTCGGCGGCCGCCACCAGGGCGTGCTTGTCGCCAGCGAATCCGGTTCGTCGACGGTATACGGCATGATGGGCGTCGAAGACCGGGGCATCATGTTCGTCGAGCCGGGCACGGATATTTATGAAGGCATGATCGTCGGCGAGCACACCCGCGACAACGACATCATCGTCAACATCTGCAAGGAAAAGGCGCTCAACAATATCCGTACGGCGAACAAAGAAGAGACGGTCAAGCTGAAGACGCCTCGCCTCATGTCGATGGAGGAAGCGCTCGAGTACCTGAACGACGACGAGCTGTGCGAGATCACGCCGAAGTCGATCCGCCTGCGCAAGAAGCTGCTGAACAAGAGCGAGCGCGACCGCTTCGACAAGCAGCGCAAAATGATGGCCGAAGCCGGCGTCTGAACGGACGGCCTGGAGCGAAGAGGAGGAGCATCCGGTGCAGACATGGTTCCATGATCATCCAGTCGTCGCTTATCTGCTGATATTCGCCTTTACGATCTATATCTTCAATGCCGTCTTCCGGATGGGTCGTCTGCCGATCCTGAAGGAGATCATCGTGCATATCATCATGGCGATCGGCTGTCTGGTGCTCCTCCTGCTCCAGCTCGACAAGCTGCCGATCATCCAGTGCATGGCGGTCGCCGTCATCATGATGCTGATGCTGCGCGGCCGTCAGATGTACGACAGATGGCGGACGAGAAAAAGCGGCGCAGACGCGGCCGTCAAACGTACGGAAACCTAGCATTTGATGCAGCACCGGCGAACCCCGGAGAGCCTGGCGCTCTGGCGGGATTCGCCTTTTTATTAACCGAAGAGGTGAAGCGATGAGTTCCAACACGCCGCTGCCGCCGCGCCAGAGATCCGGCGCCGCGAACGCAACAGTCAGAACGAATCCTCCGAAAAAGAAAAAAAGAGTATGGCCGCGCGTGCTGTATACGCTCGTCCTGCTCGTCATCGTCGGCTTGGGCGCTTATGCCTACGCGCTGTGGCGGCAGCTGAACGGCGCGCTTGACGATGCGTCCGCGGGCGCGGCGACCCAGACGGTCCCGTCCGCCGAGAAGGCGCAGGTGAAGCCGATCGCGCTTGTGCTGCTCGGCATGGACTACCGGCCCAAGATCGGCGGCATGAATACGGATGTCGTCATGGTCGCGGCCTTTAACCCGAAGACCAACACGGCGACGGTCGTCTCGATTCCGCGCGACTCGGATCTTCAGATGCCCGATTACAAGCGGCAGAAGATCAACGCCTTCTACGCCCGCTACCACAGCCAGAGCGACGCCAAGGGCGATGCGGCGGACGCCTACGCCCGGGACAAGATGAAAAAAATGCTCGGCGAATTTTTCGGCATCGATATCCAGTACGCCTCCGTCCTGAACTTCCAGGGCTTCGTCGACATCGTCGACAAGCTCGGCGGCGTGCATGTCAATGTGGACAAAAATATGCGTTATGTCGACAATGCGGACGGGACGAATATCGATCTCAAAAAAGGCGATCAAACGCTGAAAGGCGAAGATGCGCTCGGCTTCGTCCGCTACCGCAAGTCCAACCGCGGCACGGCGGCCTCGAGCGACTTCGAACGCAACGAACGCCAGGCCCAGGTGCTCGGCGCTCTTGTCGACAAGATGAAATCGTTCGGCGGTCTGACGAAGCTCCCCGGCGTTATCGACGTCGCGGGCAAAAATCTGGTCACCGATATTCCGAAAGCGCAAATTACGAATATACTGAAGACATACTATGATATCAATCGCGAGGATATCCGCTTCATCCCGCTGACCGGCACCTGGAAGAGCCCTTATGTATACCTCGACCAAAGTTCGGTGTCCGAAGCGAAGAAGGCGCTGGCCGAGGAGCTGTCTCCGGAAGGAAGAGCGGCGGCCGCCGCGAACGCGGACGGCAAGTGAGTCCGGGGCCGCTTGGCCTCCCCGGACGCTTGTGCTATACTGAACGCAATCGTACCCCAAATGCAATCCATGTACCTGCGAGCTAGATCACGGTGCCAAGGGAGTGTTGCGGATGGCTAGGAGAGACGGAGGACGCCCCGACGATGCGCTTGGGCTGAGACCCGCACCTTCCGGGGGACGCAGCTTGTCCCCTGTGCCTGGCTTGCGCGCCGCTTCTTGCGCCGGTGTCGCTGGCCGTCGCCTGCCGTTGGCGCCTGCTCGCAGCAGCATGTCCTTCATATGCCCGTACGGACAAGAACCCAGTGATGATCACTGGGTTCTTTGCGTATGGACATGCGCCTGCGGCAGCTGCTTCTCCGTCGTGCCTCCGTCCGGGGATGCCGGCGGAATGATGCTGCGCGGCACCTGGGGTACGAGACGCCCGACGATATCGGCCAGCTCTTCGGCGAAGCCGGCGATCGGCCTGCCGCGCTTCACGTCCGCCCGGATCTCGCGGACCCGCTGCGCCATATCCACGTCTGCGGTGACGAGCGCATCGATGCCGTACGGATCTTTGCGGAACGCCTCGGCAACGGCATACTTGGTTGTCCCGACGCGGGAGCGCTCCATCGTCGGATCGACGTCGATGCCGACGACTGCGTATTTGCCGAAGATGACGCAGTTGGCATGACGTACGCCCTTGACGCCTTCGGCGAGCTGCTCGAGATGAGCCGCGACGGCTTTGGCGTTCGGACGGACGGCGACGGAGCCGTCGCCGGCGGACATGTCGCTGCCCGGTGCGCTTTGGGCGCGCAGCCTGTCGTGCGCGGCCTGCTCCGGTCCGGCGGCGTTCCGATGGCCGCAGCCGGCCGCAGGCAGCGCCACCGCGGCGGCGAGCAGGATGGCGAAGCCGATCCGCCCGGCGCGCTTGCGTTTGAACATGAGGATCACCGTCCTTTTTTCTAAGCTCAGATGATGGTTAAGGGGGGATGCCGACAGCTGCTTCGCGACTATCATTCCCTGTCTCCAGCGCCGGTATGTAAGCTCGTCACAATCCGTCTCAATCGGGAGGAAACCGCCGTGAGAAAAATTTATGTGCTCGATACGAACGTGCTGCTCCACGACCCGCTCGCCGTCTATGCCTTCGGCGCAAACGAGGTGGTTATTCCTTCGGTCGTGCTCGAGGAGATCGACTCCAAGAAACGGCTGGCCGACGAGATCGGGCGCAACGCCCGGTTCGTATCCAGGGAGCTCGACCGCATGCGGGAGATCGGGCATTTGCATAACGGGGTTGCGCTGGAAGGCGGCGGCGTGCTGAAGGTAGAAATGAATCACCGCCGCTTCGTGCGGGTGCAGGAGCAGTTCGGGGAGATGACCAACGACAACCGCATCTTGGCCGTCGCGCTTAATTATCATCTGGAGGAGCAGGAGCAGCCAGAGTCCGCCCGGCCCGTCATTCTCGTCAGTAAAGACGTGCTCGTGCGCGTCAAGGCGGATGTGCTGGGCATCACGGCCGAGGATTACCTGTCGGACCGGATCGCGGAGGGAACCGACCATTATACGGGGCAGGTCACGCTGCATGTCCATCCGTCCCAGATCGACGAATTTTATACGTACCGCTTCCTCAGCATCAACCAGATGGGGCTCAAGCAGAAGCTTCATCCCAACGAATTCGTCATCCTGCGCGACGAGCTAGGCACGTCCAAGTCGGCGCTGCTCAAGGTGAGCCAGGACGGCGCGCGGCTCGAGCCGCTGCATCTGTCCAACGAGCCCGTCTGGGGCATCACCGCGCGCAACGCCCAGCAGCGGATGGCGCTGGAGCTGCTGCTGAACGACGATATCCCGCTGGTGACGCTCACAGGCAGGGCGGGCACGGGCAAGACGCTCATCACGCTCGCGGCCGGGCTCATGAAGGTAGAGGACGAACATAAATACAAGAAGCTGCTGATCGCGCGGCCCGTCGTGCCTATGGGCAAGGATATCGGCTATTTGCCGGGAGAAAAGGAGGAGAAGCTGCGGCCCTGGATGCAGCCGATTTACGACAATCTGGAGTTTCTGTTCGATACGAAAAAATCCGGGGACCTCGACAAAATCCTGATGGGGCTCGGCAGCATCCAGGTCGAGGCGCTCACCTATATACGCGGACGCTCGATTCCGGGGCAGCTCATCATCATCGACGAGGCGCAGAACTTGAGCAAGCATGAGGTCAAGACGATCGTATCGCGTGTCGGCGAGCACAGCAAGATCGTGCTGCTGGGCGATCCGGAGCAGATCGACCATCCGTATCTGGACGCGCAGAGCAACGGGCTCACGTATCTTGTGGAGACCTTCAAGGCAGAAGGAATCAGCGGTCATGTGACGCTCGAGAAGGGCGAGCGCTCCAAGCTTGCGCAGCTGGCCGCCGAAAAGCTGTAATTGCCGTGATGGAGACAAAGAGCGGGCGCAGCTGCGAGAGCGCCCGCTCTTTGCATGTGCCGGGCCGCGCGGCTAAAGCGGTTGCAAGAAGCAGGCGACAAGGCGTCCCATTCCTGCTATCATGATAAAAAGCAATAAGTCCGCAAGCGTCGGAGCGGAGGAAGGTGTTCAATGTGACGCGCCGCAAGTCCGTAGTCGTGCTTATGCTGCTCATGCTGGCCTTGCTGCTCACCTCGCCCTGGGCGTCTGCCCCGGTGCCGGAGGAGGTGCCGCAGCGTAGCCCGGAGGATGCCGGGGACACGGCCGTAGAGCCCGCGTTCGCAGAGCGCCCCGCCAGTCTGGAGATCAAGATCATATCGGACGAGACCGCCTTCCGCCTGCTCGAGCGGCAGTCGGATCAATTGGCGCGCCTTCATCCGGACATGCATGTCGAGCTGACGAGGCTCGACCCCGCAGATGGGGCGGGCCTGCTTGAGGATTGGCGGCATGGGGCGGAGGGAACGGATGTCGCGCTCGTACCGAGCGCATGGGTGAAGCGGCTGGCGGTGAGAGGAGACCTGCTGACGGCGGATGCGGCGTTCGAAGGCGACGCGCTGTCGCAGCAGTTCGACGGAATCAAAGCCCAGGCCAAATGGAACGGCTTCATGTGGGGCGTGCCGCATCATCTGGACCCTTATGTGATCGTGTGGAATCGCGCGCGGCTGTCCGCGCTCGCGCGCCCGGACGGCAGCGCGATGACGCTGCCGCTGTCCGGCATGGATTGGACCGTGCTGGGGGCGGGGCTGGCGCAGCAGAACGCCAGACAGTGGCTGGCCATCGACGAGGCGGATCCGGGCGCGCTGCTCGCCTGGCTGAGCGCCGCGACAGGGATGCGATCCGAGCGGCTGCTCCTCGGCGAAGCGGGAGATTGGACCGCAGGCCAGGCAGTCTCGCTCATGGAGACGCTCGGCGCTACGGCAGGCCCGCTGCCCAGGCCGGTATCCGATGCCTCCTTCTGGCAGGCGCTGGCATCCGGACAATACGCGGCGGCTGTCATGCGCCAATCCGCAGCTGCCGAGGGAATCGCGGAGCTTGGCCGGAACGAGGCGGCCGGCCTGTCGATCGATCGCAGCGGCTGGAACAAGCCCTATACGTTCGATGCGGGGGCTTCGTTCGTCATCGATGCGAGGACGGAGGAAAAAGAAGCGGCCAAAGCATGGATCGCAGGCATGACGACAGAGCCGCTGCAGCTGGACAATTATGCCGCGCTTGGAGTTCTGCCCGTATATCGTTCCGCCTATGCGGCCCACCACGAGCTGCCGGCGCTGTCCGCCCAGAGCGGGCAGCAGTTCCCGAACTGGGAGCCGAACGCGGCGCCAGACTGGCCCAGGCGCATGGAGAAGCTGCGCTCGCTATGGAGCGAATGGCGCCAGGGCCGTCTGGCGCTCGCCGATTGGCCCTCGCGCTGGAGCGAGCTACTTGCCGATCTTGAGCTTCACGATTAGCTTGCCGTCCTCGAGGCTGACATCGTCCGCCTTCAGATAGGTCATGACCTGCTGCGGATAGAAGCCGAGGTCGAAGTCGCGGACGAGGTCGTCCCGTGTCGTATCGGGCAGCGCGAGACCGTTGAATTCGACCGTATTCATATGGAACATGATCGCGTTTTTGGGTTCGTTCTCCACCGTGTACGTGCCGGTGATGGCGACCTTCATCGTGCCGCTGTTGCCGGTCAGCGACAGCCGGTCCTGCATGAATTCGATCCGGAAGTCCTTCAGCAGCTCGCTCTGCGAACGCAGGAAGGCGTTCAGCTCGTCGTCGGTCAAGGTCAGGGTCACGGTCAACCCTTTCGTCTTGAGCGCCTCCGGGTGATCCTGAATCCAATCCGGCAGCTTGTTCATCGCTTTGGCCAAAGCGCCGAAGTGGCGCCGAACTTCATACAGCCCCGCATTTTGCCAGTAGGCTTGCATTTCCTCCAGCTGTCTCCTTGCCAGTTCGGGATCGGCGCTCCCCGCGATCGCGCCTTCGATCTCCGCCTGCAGCGCCGCGACGCGATCCCGCTGCCGGGACAGCTCTTCCGCTACGCGGGACAGCTCCTCCTTGTCCTTTTCCAGCTTCGCCTGTCCGGCCCGAATCGTCTCGTATTCGCGGTTGTAGCCGTCCAGCGTCCGCCGGTCCGCCTCGAACACCATGTCGATGAGCTCCCAGCTGCGCAGCAGGCCGGCGAACGACTTGAAGCTGACGAGCAAGCCGAGCATCGCATCCTTTTGCCCCATATAATAAGCGCGCAGCACGCGTCCGGCTTTTTCCCGCTGCGCGGCGATCGCGATGCGACGCTGCGCAAGCTCCGTTTCGCTTTGCGCGATCGACCGTTCCGTATCCTTCCGCAATGCTTGCACGCGCTCGATCTCCCGGTCGATCTCGACGACGCTCAGCCCCTTTTCCAGCAGCTGCTTGACCGAATCGGAGAGCGGCTCCGCATACGCCGGCGGCGGCGCGATCGGGACGCGTCCCGGCAGCAGCAGCACCAGCACGGTGACGATGACGGCCAGCCTTCCTAGCTTCCGCATCTGTCCCTCCTTCCTCCCGCCAGACGGGTTCGCGGTAGTCCAAGCTTATGCAATCACACTTTATTATAGACGAAAAAGAGCCCCGCGGAAGGGTCGCGAGGCGGGCAAGAGCAGGGCATCGCGTGTGAACATTCAGCGGGCTGCAGGCAACTTAAAAAGGCCGGAGCATATGCTCCGGCCTTCAGGCTGCCGTCAGGCGTCAGGCAGGCAAGCCCATCTCAAATACGGACCAGTAGGTAAAGCCGAGGAACGCGATGATCATATAGCCCCAAAACATGAAGACGTATGTGCGCTCCGTGAACTTCAGGTAACCGAGCAAGAAGAAGGCGGCTGTCTGAATAAAGAACAGAAGCGCCATTTCATACATATCGCCAGCGAACGACATGAGCGCGATCGCGAGCGTCCAGAATCCCAGCATCCGGAACATGCGTGCCATGGTAATCCCCCTTCAGCGTTTCTCTAACCATTTTTCTACAGCATATTATACCCACGGTTCGGGGGCAGTGTAAACGGGGTTTCGTGACGAAATGGCAAACTTTTCGTCCAAGCCTAGTATACCGCACGGCCGTCAGGCTATTCGCGGCGTCGGACTTTCGTTCGCAAAGGCGGGCAGGAAGGTATACTGGGGGCAAAAATGGATATACCTAGAGGTATCCGATAGATTCTATGATTTCTATCACGGGCATACAGATAAAAAAAGAAAGCAAGTCGATGTGAGCGACCGAGGAGGGAATAGACCGCATGGCGGCTATTAGACAAGATGCATGGAGCGCGGATGACGATCTGATTCTGGCGGAGATCACGCTCCGCCACATACGGGAGGGGAGCACGCAGCTCGCCGCGTTCGAGGAGGTCGGACAGCGGATCGCGCGCACTGCCGCGGCCTGCGGGTTCAGGTGGAACAGCTGCGTCCGCAAAAGGTATGACGATGCGATCAGCATCTCCAAGCAGCAGCGTCAGAAGCGCAATTATCTCAAAAAGCAGGGAGCCGTTCACCTGCACGTCGAAGAGCGCGCAGAAGCGCCGGCGGAGGACGATGCGTCTCCCAAAGGCGAGTTGATCGGCTCGGAGGCTCTCAGCATGGAAGCGGTGATCCGCTACTTGAAGCAGTGGAAGGGCTCCGTGCAGGAGCTGAGCCGGCAGGTCAGGCAGCTGGAGAAGGAATTGAGAGAAAGAGACGAACAGCTCGCCGTTCTTCGCGAGAACAACGATCGTCTCTCCCGGCAGGCGGATGCGGCCCAGACGGACTATCAGGTCGTCAACGACGACTACAAGGCGCTCATCCGCATCATGGACCGGGCGCGCCGGCTCGCGATTCTGTCGGAGGAATCCGAAGAGGAAAAAGCGAGATTCAAAATGGACGCCAACGGCAATCTCGAACGGATCGAATAGTTCGGCTTTAAAAGATTCGCAAATCGCGTTGCGAACGCAAATCGCGGCAGGAACCAGAACCGTCAGGGGTCTTCGGATCTCCCATGACGGTTTTTTCTCGTCCGGATGCGGCTGGCGGGCGTTGTGCGTGGAGCCGCGTCGAGGTATGGTAGTCTTGAAGGCGGCAAAATGGACGGATGTGGGCAAGCGAGCAGAGCGGAGGAGAGCGGATTGAAGCATATACAGGTGATCGGCGGCGGCGCGATCGGACTGCTGCTGGCCGGCAGGCTGGCGGCCTCGGGCGTGCCTGTCACGGTCAGGACGAGAACCGGGGAGCAGGCGGAAAAGCTGTCGGCGGAAGGCATAACAATCGAGTCTGCGATCGGGGGGGCGGCAATTCGCACGGCGGTCGAGGCGTCCGCGCTGGAGGCGGAAAGTCCGGCCCGGCCCGCGCTCACGCTGCTGGCCGTGAAGCAGACGGCGCTTGCGCCGGCGTTCGCGGCGCCGATCGCCCGGGCGGTGCCGCCCGGCTCGCCGCTGGCCGCGTTCTGCAACGGCATCGGGCATACGGATCTGCTGGCGGGCTGGCTGCCGGGCAGGACGATACTCGCCGCGGTCACGACGGAGGCGTCACTCAGGACGGGACCTGCGGCCGTCAGGCATACCGGAGCCGGCGAGATATGGCTCGGGCGCGCGCCTCTGTTCGAAGGCGGGCGCGAGGCGCTGGCGGAGGGGGACGAGACGGAGGCGGAGGCGGTTGCCGCCGTGTTGAAGCAGGCAGGATTTTCCGCGAACGTGTCGAATGATATGGCGAAGAGGATGCTTCGGAAGCTGCTGAACAATGCCGTCATCAATCCGCTCACTTCGCTGCTGCGGATCGCGAACGGCGAGCTCGTCCGTACGCCGGAACGCGCGGCGGTGACGAAGCGGCTGTTCGACGAGACGCTCGGCGTGCTATCGGCCTGCGGCTTGCCGCCCGAAGCGGGCTTGTGGGAGCAATTGCTCGAGCTGTGCGCGGCGACTGCCGCCAATCGCTCTTCCATGCTGCAGGACGTGCTGGCCGGCAGAGGGACGGAGATTGCGGCGATCAATGGCGCAGTGGCGAGACTGGCCGCGGCGAAGGGACTGCCGGCGCCTCTTAACGAATCGGTAACGGCGCTTGTCTCCGCGCTGCGGGGGACGATAGAGAAGGGTGGGTGATCGCGCTTTGTGGAACGCGCTAGTAGCCGCATACGCCGTGCTGGCCATCGGATCCGTCATTCCGTTCGCCGCAGTATTCGGCATTTCGCGGGCGCAGACAGGCGATAATAAGCGCGCGCTCGGACTTGCGATGGATTTGACGACGGTTTTTCTCGTGGGCATCGTCAGTGTATTGCTCAACCGAGTTTTCGGCATGCATATGGGCTTTTATATGATTCTTCTGTTCATGCTGCTCGGAGCCGGGCTGATCGGCAACGCGCAGTTCCGGCTGCGCGGCAAGGTGGACGGGCTCAGGCTGTTTCGCGCGATTTGGCGGCTGTCGTTTTTTGCGCTCGCCGTGCTGTACATTTTGCTCATGGCGGTCGAGCTCGTCCTGTTTTTCGTGCGGGGGGACTGGGAATAGTCCGCAGGCGACGGGACAGCGCGCCGGGGTGCGGCGCAGGCCAAGCGAAAGGACCGTCAGGGACGAGCTGTTCCCTGACGGTCCTTTCTTGGCGCGGCGGCGATCAGGCGCGGCGCGTCTTGCGCGTCGCTGCGCCAGGCAGCGTGTACAGCGCGACCGCGATCGCCAAGCCCGCGGCCGCCCATGCGGCGATGGCAACGGTCTGCGAGGCGGGATGCTGCTTGACGCCGATGGCGATGAGCGCCCAGGCGACTGTGAGGGGGAACCACGGATCGCCGTCCTTCAGCGCCGCGACGACGGCCAGGATGGCCGCTACGAGGATGAGCGACACCGCCCAGGCGGCGTCCGATATGCCCCAGCCGTCCCAGCCTGCAGCGCGGAGCGCGACCGAGATGTTGACGATCGTCGCGACCGTCACCCAGCCGAGATAGACGGAAAAAGGCAGCGCGATCAGGAAAAAGTCCCCGCTGCGCCGTGGAGCCCTGGCCGCAGGCCGGGAGGCGGCGTACAGGCCGATCAACGTCAGCAGCAGACAGGCGATGACGAACGCGGACGCGGTGTACCGCTCCGAGTGCCAGACGAGGAGCCAGCCGACATTAAAAAGGCAGCTGACGAAAAACCAGGGCGCGGTCGCCCGCATCGTCCTGTCGTCGCGCCGGCTCGGCAAAAAAGCGACGACGACATAGCCGAGCGCCAGCAAATAAATGACGCTCCAGATCGCGAACGCGTAGCCGGCGGGCGTGACCAGCGTAGGAAACTTGTCGGATATTTCCCCCGACGATTGGCCAAGCAGAGCGCCTGTGGCGGCGGCCGCATTGACGGCGACGACGCCGACCCAGGCGAGCGCATTGAGTATTTTCCAAGGCATGGGCATAGCTGCTCCTCCTTCTTTCTTTGACGATATCCGGCCGGTTCATGTACAATCGAGAATGACAACATTCGGACGGGAGGATGTCCGGGATGAATACGACTCCCTTTAACGACGGGACGGCGCAATCTCTCTCCGAAGCTTACCGGCGCGGCGACGACCGAGTCGCTGCGCTGTTCGGAGGCGCCCACTGTAACGATATAGAAGCTTGGAGCCGCCGCGCAGCGCGGCTCGATCAAGGCGCGGGCGGCCGCGCGGACCGCAGGCGGCTGGCCGATGCGCTGCTCGCGTATCAGCGGCAGCTCGGTCCGGCACAGCAGGCCGTGAGACATATTGAGGCGCTGGCCGGGGGCGCGCTCGCGATCGTCGGCGGCCAGCAGGCCGGGCTGTTCGGCGGGGCACTCCTGATCGCTTACAAGGCGCTGACCGTCGTCCAGGCGGCCAAGCACGCGTCGCAGCGCCTGGGCCGGACGGTTGTGCCGGTCTTCTGGATCGCAGGCGAGGATCATGACTTCGAAGAAGCGAACCATCTGTTCGTCTCCCCCGGCGAAGGCGAACCGCGCAAGGTGAAGCTGAACCGGCCCGAAGGGCCCCGCCATGCCGTCAGCAGAACGCCGCTGTCCGCGGTCGACTGGGAGATCGCGCTCACCGAGCTTGCGCTGACGCTCCCTGATACGGAATTTAAACCGAATCTGCTCCGGCAAATCAGGAAGTATGCGAGCGATGCGCCGACGCTGACGCTGGCGTTCGCCCGCCTGCTCGCCGACTGGTTCGCAGATGACGGACTCGTGCTGATGGATGCGGACGATCCGGCCATCCGCGGGCTCGAGAGCGAGATGTTCCGGGCGCTGATCGAGGGCGGCGAGCAGCTCAGCGAAGCCCTCACGGCCGGCGAAGCCGCCGTGCGTGCGCTCGGCTATCCGATCCAGGCCGAATCCGCGCCGGACGGCGCCAATCTGTTCGTGCATGCGGAGCAGGGGCGTACGCTGCTGTTCAGGCAGGATGATCGCTTCGAGGACCGCAAGGGCGGACTCTCTTATACGAGGGATGAGCTGCTGCGGATGGCATCGGAGCGGCCGGAACTGCTCAGCAACAATGCGCTGTCGCGTCCGCTCATGCAGGATTATTTGCTGCCTGTGCTCGCTACGGTGCTGGGTCCGTCCGAGATCGCCTACTGGGCGTCGCTCGGGCCGGCGTTCACGGCCTTCGGCCTGGAGATGCCGATTCTCGTGCCGAGACAGTCGTTCACGTACCTGGAGCCCCAGGTCGAGAAGTTGCTGGCCAAGTACGACGTCACCGCCGAGCAGATCGCCGCGGAGGGCGAGCGTCTGAAGCGCGAATGGCTCGCCGCGCAGGATACGTGGGACATCGAAGGTCGGTTCGCCGAGGTCCGGGCGCAGTTCACCAGGCTGTACGAGCCGCTCCTCGGCACCGTGACCGCGGTCGACCGGGGACTCGCCAAGCTCGGGGAGAGCAACATGGAGCTCATCCTCGAGCAGATCGCTTATCTGGAGCAGCGGACGAGCGGCGCGATCGCGAAGCGCCACGAGTCGTCGCTGCGGCAGTGGGACCGGATGCTGCATTCGCTTCGTCCGCTCGGCGACCCCCAGGAGCGCGTATACGGCATCGTTCATTTTATTAATCGCTACGGCATGTCGTGGCTCGCCGCCCTGCGGTGCATTCCGTTCGACGTGACGGGCGGCCATCGGCTGATGGCCCAGAAGCAGGCCGGGCCCGGAGGCCGAACTCAGGAGGTATGTTGTTTATGAAGACGACGCTGTCCAGCATTATCCGCGATCCGTCGCTGGCGCCCGAGGGGCGCCTCAAGATCGATTGGGTCGAAGCACATATGCCGGTGTTGAACCGGATTCGCGAGCAATTCGCGCGGGAGCTTCCTTTTAAAGGCCTGAAGGTCGCGATCTCGCTCCATCTGGAGGCGAAGACCGCCTATCTGGCGAAGGTCGTTCAAGCGGGCGGCGCCGAGGTGGCGATCACCGGCAGCAATCCGCTGTCTACGCAGGACGACGTCTGCGCAGCGCTGGCCGAGGACGGCATCGCCGTGTTCGCCAAGTACAATCCGTCCCCCGAGGAGTATCACAGCCTGCTCGAGCGGACGCTCGAGACGAAGCCCGATCTCATCATCGACGACGGCGGCGACCTGGTCACGATGCTGCATACGACGCGCCGCGACCTGCTGCCAGGCATTCGCGGCGGCGCCGAGGAGACGACGACCGGCATTCTGCGCCTGAAGGCGATGGAGAAGGACGGCTCGCTCCAATTCCCGATGGTCGCCGTCAACGACGCCTTCTGCAAATATTTGTTCGACAATCGCTACGGCACCGGCCAATCGGTATGGGACGGCATCAACCGGACGACCAATCTCGTCGTCGCGGGCAAGACCGTCGTCGTCAACGGGTACGGCTGGTGCGGCAAAGGCGTGGCGCTGCGGGCCAAAGGCCTCGGCGCGAACGTCGTCGTGACCGAGGTCGATGCGATCAAGGCGGTCGAGGCATACATGGACGGCTTTACGGTGCTGTCGATGGCCGAAGCGGCGAAGATCGGAGACTTTTTCGTCACCGTCACCGGCAACAAGGACGTCATCACCGGCGAGCATATCGCAGCCATGAAGGACGGAGCGATCCTGTCCAACGCGGGCCACTTCGACGTCGAGGTGAACCTGGTCGAGCTGGCGGCGCTGTCGGCCTCGAAGCGGACCGTGCGGCGCAATATCGAGGAATATCAGCTGAAGGACGGCCGCAGGATCTACGTGCTCGCCGAAGGGCGGCTCGTCAACCTGGCGGCGGGGGACGGCCATCCCGCGGAGATTATGGACATGACGTTCGCGCTGCAGGCGCTCTCCCTGCGCTACGTGAACGAGAACTACGAAGCGATCGGCAAGCACGTCGTCAAGGTGCCTTACGAGCTGGACGAGCAGGTCGCCAGAAGCAAGCTGGAATCGCTGGGCATCTCCATCGATACCTTGAGCGAAGATCAAAAGTCGTACCTGGACAGCTGGGCCGGGCACGAATAATGACGATTTTTTAATAACCTAAAATATTTTCCGGAAATCCTGCTTTCTAAGCAGGATTTCTTTTTTTTTGCTCGAATAGTGATCATAAGTGGTTTAAAGTGGGGCCAAGTGGTGGAATATGGAGGGAGGTGTGCAGCCGTCATGTTTTTAGGGGAATATCAGCATTCGATCGATGACAAAGGCCGAATCATTATTCCCGCTAAATTCCGCGACGCGCTGGGCACGGACTTCATCGTCACCCGCGGGCTCGACAACTGCCTGTTCGTATATCCCCGCGAGGAGTGGCAGCAGCTCGAGCAGCGCCTCCGCGCGCTGCCCTCGATGGCGGCCAACGCGAGAGCGTTCTCCCGCCTGCTGTTCTCGGGCGCCTCCGAAGGCGAATGGGACAAGCAGGGAAGGGTCAACCTTCCGAACCACCTGCGCGAATATGCCAAGCTGACCAAGGAATGCACGATCATCGGCGTATCCACACGCGTCGAGATTTGGGACAAGGCGACTTGGGAAGCCTACAGTCATGCATCCGAGGAATCGTTTGGCGAGATTGCAGAGAAGCTGGTCGATTTCGATTTTCATTTCTGAAGCCGTCCGCCGCGCCGATCATGAAGCACCGTTCACACATCACTACTACATAGACAGAAGCAACCGACAGCGGGACCGCGCGGGTTGCCGGGAGGCCATACTTTGTTCCACCACATCACCGTGCTTAAAGAAGAAGCGGTAGAAGGACTGAATATCCGAGAAGACGGCATCTATGTCGATTGCACACTGGGCGGCGCAGGACACAGCGAAGCGATCGCTTCGCGCCTCGGCCCCGGAGGGAGGCTCATCGGTCTGGATCAGGACGACACCGCCCTCGCTCACGCGCGGGAGCGATTGGCGCCATACGGCGGAATCGTGACGCTGGTGAAAAGCAACTTCCGGCATCTCGCGGACGCGCTGCGGCAAGCCGGCGTACCGGAAAAAGACGGTATGCCGCAGGTAGACGGCATTTTGTTCGATCTGGGCGTATCCAGCCCGCAGTTGGACGAAGCCGACAGAGGGTTCAGCTACAATCACGACGCCGAGCTCGATATGCGAATGGACCGCGGTCAGACGCTGACGGCCCGAGAAGTCGTCAACACATGGGACGAGCGCGAACTGACGCGCATTTTGCGCGATTATGGCGAAGAGAAATTCGCCCGCAAAATCGCCCGGCACCTGGCGGAAGCCAGAGCGAAGGCGCCCATCGAGACGACCGGCCAGCTGGCAGAGCTCGTGAAGACCGCCATTCCCGCCGCCGCGAGGCGAACGGGGGGGCATCCGGCGAAGCGCGCCTTCCAGGCGATCCGCATCGCCGTCAACGACGAGCTGGAGGCGTTCAGGGACGCGCTGAAGCAGGCGATCGATTGCGCCGCTCCGGGCGGACGCATCGCGGTCATTACGTTTCATTCGCTCGAAGACCGCATATGCAAGGAGACGTTCGTCAAGGAAGTGCCGGCCAATATCACGCCTCCGGGATTCCCGGTGACGGTGTGGGGCGAGGGCAGGCTGAAGCTGACGCCGCGCAAGGCGATCGAGCCGACGGACGCAGAGCTTGCGGCCAATAACCGCGCGCGCTCGGCCAGACTTCGAATCGCCGAGAAGCTGAGCGCCGCAGAACAATAATTAATAGCATTAAGCTTGGGGGGGGACGTTGAATATGCGGTATTATGGCAATCTGGCGGTACGCGAGGAGCGGCAGCCCGAACAGCAGAGGAAGCAGCAGCGTCCGGCTGCCGCGCAGACGGCGGCTTATGTCAGGCGCAAGACGATCCCTGTCGGCGAAAAGCTGCTCTACCTGCTTACCGTCTTCGTATGCGTCGCGGTGGCGGGCTTGATTCTGTACCGCAATGCGAATCTGTACGAGATGAACCGCACCATTCAAAAAATAACGAGCGAATACGAAACGAGCGCAGACCAGACCAAAGAGCTGCAGCGCGAGGTGGACAAGCTCAAAGATCCCGCGCGAATCTCCCGCTTGGCGGCGGAGAAGGGTTATGTATATGACAACGGCAAAAAGCCGATCACGCTGTCCAAGGAAGGAAACTGAGCCGGATACGTTTGGCGGCGGCTTCGAGATTTGACGGAAGGTGAGGGAAATGACGAAACGAATCAGAGTCCGTACATTGCTGGCGGGAGGGTTAATTACCCTCCTGTTTGTCGCTTTATGGGGACGTATATACTGGGTGCAGGTCGCCCACGCCGAATTCTGGTCCGAAGAAGCCCGCAAAACTTGGGTGACGACCAAAAAGCTCGTGCAGGAGCGCGGCACGATCTCCGACCGTACCGGCACGGTGCTGGCGGCGGACACGGCGGCCTACACGCTCGCGCTCAGTCCGAAGGTGATTCACAAGCTGAATGACGAGCACCCCGATTGGAAGTTGATCGATCAGATCTCCTCCAAAGTGTTCAACGTGCTGGGCAAGCCCGAGGACGAGACACGCAAAATTATCGACGCGAAAACAAGCAAGGGAGAATATTTCAGCCAGCGCGAGGTGCGTCCCGAAGGCTGGAAGCTGGACAAGGAAGTGGCGGACAGGCTGCTCGCCTTCCGTGACCAGATGCGGGAGCTTACCGGCAAAAAGGATGTCGGCATCTACATGGTCGAGGAGAAAAAGCGTTATTACCCGCTCGGCTCGCTGGCCTCGCAAATACTCGGCTATGAGGACAAGGAAGGCTTGGCCGTGATGGGGCTCGAGAAAACGCTCGACGACGAGCTGAAGGGCGAGGAAGGCTCCATTACTTATCAAAAGGACGGCAAGCGGACCCAGCTCGCCGGCGGCGAGATCGAAGCCAAACAGGCGCTTGACGGCAAAAACGTCACGCTGACGATCGATCACGACATCCAGTTCTATATGGAACAGGCGATGAAAAAGGCATACGACGAAAACCATCCGGTGAGCATGACCGCGATCGCCGCCGATCCGAAAACAATGGACATTCTCGGCATGGTCAGCCTGCCGGACTTCGATCCGAATACGTATTGGAATTATTCCAAAAATTTATCTGCTTTTAAAAACAACGCGGTGCAATCCATCTATGAACCGGGCTCCACGTTCAAAATTGTGACGCTGGCTGCGGCCGTACAGGAAGGACTGTTCAATCCGGAGGACCACTATATGTCGGGCAGCGTGGCGATCCCGAAGTCCAAGCCGGTTAACGACATCAAGCGCGGCGGCTGGGGCGAGATCAGCTATCTCGAGGGCCTCAAGCGTTCGAGTAATGTCGCGTTCGTCAAGCTCGGATACGAGAAGCTCGGCAAAGACAAGTTTAAGCAATACATCGACAACTTCGGGTTCGGCGTCAGGACGGGCATCGAACTGCCGGGCGAGATCGCGGGCACGACCCGGCTCGTGCGCGAGCGCGACTATGCGTCGGCGACGTTCGGCCAGGCGGTATCGGTGACGCCGATCCAGCAGGTGGCGGCCGTCGCGGCCGTCGCCAACGGCGGCAAGCTGATGACGCCGCATATTATCAAGTCGATCTCCGATCCGAATACGGGCGAGAAGGTGGTGACGGAGCCGAAGGTCATCCGGCAGGTCATCTCCGAGCAGACGTCCAAGAAGGTCGGCGAATATCTCGAACAGGTCGTCAGCGACAAGGCCATCGGTACGGGGCGCAATGCCTACATCGAAGGCTACAGAATCGCGGGAAAGACCGGCACGGCGCAAAAGGTTATCGGAAGTGGATACGCGGAGGACAAGTTCGTCGTCTCGTTCATCGGCTATGCGCCCGTCGAGGACCCGAAGATCGTCCTCTATGTCCTCGTCGACGAGCCCCAGGATGCGAAGGCCGGCGGCGGATCGGTAGCCGCGCCGATCTTCAAGGAGATCATGGAGAAGTCGCTGCGTCATCTCGGCATCCTGCCGAATCTATCGGATAAAGCGGGCGACAAAGCCAAAGCGGAAGAAGAGGCGGGTCCGATAACGGCCAAAGTCGTGGACGTGTCCAACATGACGACGGTACAGGCCAAGAGCAAGCTGTCTGAGAGCGGGTTCGGCTCGGTCGTGCTCGGCAAGGGCGCGAAGGTCGTCTCGCAGCTGCCCAAGGCGGGCTCCGTGCTGCCGACCTCGCAGCAGGTGTACCTGATCACCGAGAAGACGATCGGCAGCGTGCCGAGTCTGAAGGGGCTGTCGCTGCGCGATGCGCTGGAGATGTGCTCGCTGCTCGGCGGCTCGTGCACGGCGAGCGGTCAAGGCTACGTATCCGCCCAGCAGGCGACGAGGGAAGGCGGCAAGCTGCAGATCGCGCTGACGCTGACGCCGCCGCTCGGGCAGGAGGATGCTGCACTGGACGAAGCGGGCAAAGCGAAGGATGACAAAACGAACGAAGGCAAAGCGAACGACGGCAAAGCGAACGAAGGCAACGACGGTAAAGCGGATCGGGCGGACGGCAACGCGGGCGCCGGGTCCGGCGCAGGTGCTGCGGGAGACGGAGCAGCCGCCGGCGCGGGCGGCTGACGGATCGGACGAGACGGGATAGCTTGTTCTAAGCCCCTTCTCCAAGGAATAGGGTGGGAGTAACGCACCGATATTCCGGGGAGGGGGCTTACCTGCGTGAGAATCTCGCAAGTAACGGTAAGACGGCGCCTGCTGCTGGCGCTGCTCGCCGTAGGGATCGGATTTACGGCGCTGATCGCGCGCCTTGCTTATGTACAGCTCGTGAAGGGCGGAGAGCTGGCGGAGCAAGCCGAGGATTCCTGGCGCCGCGAGATCCCGTTCGAGGCGAAGCGGGGGACGATCACCGACCGCACCGGCATCAAGCTCGCGTACAATATCAGCTCGCCGACCGTATACGCGGTGCCGGCGCAGGTCAAGGACAAGGATGGCACGGCGGCCAAGCTGGCCCCGCTCATCGGGATGGACGGGAGCGACATCGCCGCCAAGCTCAAGAAGAAGGCGAGCAGCGTGAAGCTGCAGCCGGGCGGACGCAAGATCACGCTGGAGCTGGCGCGGCAGATCCGGGATCTCGCCTTGCCGGGCATCTACGTCGCCGAAGACAACAAGCGGTTTTACCCGTTCGGCACGATGGCCGCGCAGGTGCTCGGCATCACCGGCTACGACAGCGGGCTGACTGGCGTGGAAAAGCAATACAACGCGCTGCTGTCCGGCACAAAGGGCAACATTTCGTTTTTTACCGACGCGGCGGGCAGGCAAATGCCGAATTCGTCCGAAGCGTATCAGCCGCCGCGTGACGGGCTGACCTTGCAACTGACGATCGACCAGAAGATCCAATCGATCGTCGAACGCGAGCTTGACCAGGCGATGCTCAAGTATCAGGCCAAAGATGTGATCGCCATCGCCATGGACCCGAAGACCGGCGAAGTTCTGGCGATGGGCAGCCGTCCTACTTTTCAACCGGATCGCTACCAGGAAGCCGCGCCCGAGGTATACAACCGCAACCTGCCGATCTGGATGACCTACGAGCCCGGATCGACGTTCAAGATCATCACCTTGTCGGCCGCCATTCAGGAGGGCAAGGTCAATCTGGCCAACGAGCGCTTCTACGATCCCGGCTATATCGAGGTCGGCGGCGCGCGGCTGAGGTGCTGGAAGAAGGGCGGTCATGGCAGCCAGTCGTTCCTCGAGGTCGTCGAGAACTCCTGCAACCCCGGCTTCGTCACGCTCGGGCAGCGGCTCGGCAAGGAGAAGCTGTTCGAGTACATCAAAAACTTCGGCTTCGGCAAACGGACGGGTATCGACATCGGCGGCGAGGAGAACGGCATCCTGTTCAAGCTGGCGAACGTAGGTCCCGTGGAGCTGGCGACGACGGCGTTCGGCCAAGGGGTATCGGTAACGCCGATCCAGCAGATCACCGCGGTCGCGGCCGCAGTCAACGGAGGCAAGCTGTTCAAGCCGCATGTGGCCAAGGCGTGGATCAACCCGGATACAGGCGAGACGCTTGAGGAGATCAAGCCCGAGCTCGTGCGCCAGGTAATCTCGCCCGACACGTCCAAGCAGGTTCGCGAAGCGCTCGAGAGCGTCGTGGCGCAGGGCACGGGGGGCAACGCCTTCCTCGACGGCTACCGGGTCGGCGGCAAGACGGGGACCGCGCAGAAGGTTATCAACGGCGTCTACTCGGCGAGCGAGCATATCGTCTCGTTCATCGGCTTCGCGCCGGCGGACGATCCGCAGCTGATCGTCTACGTCGCGGTCGACAACCCGCAGGGCATTCAATTCGGCGGCGTCGTGGCCGCGCCGATCGTGAAGGGGATCATGGCGGACGCGCTGCCGTACCTCGGCGTGCAGCCGCGCAAGGACCAGATCGCCAAAGAATACAAGCTCGGCGAGCTGCCGACGGTGACGGTGCCGAATCTCGTCGGCAAGACGGTATCCGATCTGTACGAGGATATGAACATGAACTTCCAGCTGTCGTCCTCCGGGAAGGGCGACACGGTGCTCCGGCAGGCGCCGGCCGCCGGCGAGCGGGTGCAAAAGGGCTCCGTCATCCGCATCTACCTCGGCAGCGAGGGGGAACAGGCACCTGCGGGGAACGCTGCGGATTGAAGCGGCGGCAGCGGCACGGGCCGGGAGGATCGCCGGGCTGAGCGGCTGATTCGGCTTCGGTGATCGATGCATACCAAGTCTTTCCTTCCACTTGTTTGAAAAGACGGCTTGGCGGATAATGTACGCATAGGAAAATCAATGATGAACACAAGAGCAAAATGAATTGCTGTTGGTCACAAGGAGCTGAGAGCGCGATGCAATTGAACGAATTGGCCAAGGAACTGCTGCTGCATCGGATGGTAGGCGACGGAGCCATCGATATTGTTGGCATCGAGGCGGACTCCCGGGCGGTGCAGCCGGGACAGCTGTTCTTCTGTCTGCCCGGACATCGGGTGGACGGACATGACTTCGCCCCGCAGGCGATCGAGCGCGGCGCGGCCGCGCTGGTCGTCTCCCGCGAGCTGCCGCTCGCCGTGCCGCAGCTGCTCGTGCCCGACGTGCGGCGCGCGCTGGCCGTGCTCGCCGACAGCTGGTACGGCCGTCCTTCGCTGAAGCTGCGGCCGATCGGCGTCACGGGGACGAACGGCAAGACGACGACGACGTATCTGATCGAGCGCATCCTGAGCGATGCGGGCATCGCACCGGGCGTCATCGGCACGATCGAAGCCAGATACGGCGGCGCGAGCTATCCGATGTCGGGCACGACGCCGGACATTCTGCCGCTGCAGCGGCTGCTCGGTGCCATGGCGGAGGCCGGCACGGAGCGGGCCGTGATGGAGGTCAGCTCGCATGCGCTTGAACAGGGCCGCGTCTGGGGCACGCGCTTCAAAACGGCGGTATTCACCAATCTGACGCAGGATCATCTCGACTACCACGTCACGATGGAAGCTTACGCCGAAGCGAAGGGGCTGTTTTTCTCGCGGCTCGGCAACGACTATGGCGCAGGACCGGAAGATCGCGCGTATGCGGTGCTTAACGCGGACGATCCGGCGTCGGTCAAGTACGCGCGGCTCACGGCCGCAGAGGTCGTCACCTACGGCATCGAGCGCGAGGCCGACGTGCGCGCCCGCAATGTGCGCATCTCCGCGCGGGGAACCTCGTTCGACGTCGAGACGTTCCGCGGATCGGCGGATGTACAGCTGCGCATGGTCGGCAAGTTTAACGTCTACAACGCGCTCGCTTCGCTGTCGGCCGCCCTCTGCGAGGGCATCTCGCTGGAGGCGGCTGTCGCCAGCCTCGAGGCGGTGCCTGGCGTGCCGGGCCGGGTCGAGGCCGTCGACGAAGGACAGCCGTACGCGGTCGTCGTCGACTACGCCCATACGCCGGACGGACTCGACAACGTGCTGCGCGCCGTGCGCGAGATCGCCGAAGGCAGGGTCATCTGCGTGTTCGGCTGCGGCGGCGACCGGGACCGGACCAAGCGTCCGATCATGGGCCGGATCGCGGCCGAGCTGGCCGACGTCCTGCTCGTGACGAGTGACAATCCGCGCACCGAGGACCCGCTGGCAATATTGCAGGATATCGAGGCTGGCCTGAAGGACGCAGCGGTCGATCCGGGCCGCTACGCACTCGAGCCGGACCGCGGCCGGGCCATCCACAAAGCGGTTGAAATGGCCGACCCGGGGGATGTAGTATTGATAGCGGGCAAGGGGCATGAAAACTATCAGATTATCGGCGGCGCGACGTATGACTTCGACGACCGCCTGACGGCGCGCGACGCCATAAGGAGCAGATTGCAGTGATTAGAGCGACGCTAAGCGAAGTGGCCGCATGGAGCGGCGCGGTTGTGGCCGGCGGAGGAGCAGGTGCGGGAGCGGGCGGCGAGACGGCGATCGCGGGTGTATCGACCGACTCCCGGTCCATCGCGCCGGGTCAGCTGTTCGTGCCGCTCGCGGGCGACCGGTTCGACGGACATGCATACATAGACAAGGTTGTGGAGGCGGGCGCTGCGGCGGCGCTGTGGAACCGGGAGACGGCTGTTCCGGCCGATCCGGGCATTCCGCTGCTGCTCGTCGACGATACGCTCGCCGCGCTGCAGCGGCTTGCCGCAGGGTATCTGGCGAGCTGGTCGCCGCGGGTGATCGGGGTGACCGGCAGCAACGGCAAGACGACGACCAAGGACTTGATCGCCGCTGTGGCAGGGACGGTCTTCAAGACCGCCAAGACCGAAGGCAATTATAACAATCATATCGGATTGCCGCTGACGATCCTCCGGGCGGACAGAAATACGGAGGTTCTCGTGCTGGAAATGGGGATGAGCGGCTTCGGCGAGATCGCGCTGCTCACCCGTATCGCCCGGCCGGATATCGCCGTCATTACCAATATCGGCGAATCGCACATGCTCCAGCTCGGCTCGCGGCGGGGCATCGCGCAGGCCAAGCTGGAGATCGCGCAGGGGCTCAAGGCGGGCGGCACGCTCATCTACAACGGCGACGAGCCACTGCTGCGCGAGGAACTGGCGGCGCTCGCGTTGCCGGCGGACGCCGTCCGCACGCTCACGTTCGGCGAGACCGAAGCATGCGACCTGCGCGCGCTCGATATCGCGACGGACGCGGATAGCGCGTCGTTCGCGGCTGCGGCCGGCGCCGGTGCGCCTGCGGGCGAAGCGGCTGATGGCGGTGCAGCGGTCGCAGGCGGAGCGGCTGCTGATGAAGCGACTGCTGGCGCCGCGAATGCGGCCGCGTCCCGCTTTGCCGTGCCGATTCCCGGCCGGCACAACGCCGTCAACGCGCTGGCGGCGATCGCCGCCGCCAGGCTGCTCGGCATCGCGGACGCGGACATCGCGCGCGGGCTGGCCGGGGCGCAGCTCACCGGCATGCGCATCGAGCGCGTCCGGGCCTGGAACGGCGCGCTCATCCTCAGCGACGCCTACAATGCGAGCCCAGCCTCCGTGCGGGCCGCGATCCGGCTCGTCGCGCAGCTTGAAGGCTACCGCCGCAAATGGCTCGTGCTCGGCGACATGCTGGAGCTGGGGCCGGACGAGGAGGCGTATCACGCGGGAATCGGGCGCGAGCTGTGCGAGGGCCAGGCGGACGGCCTGCTCGCTTACGGTCCCCGATCCGCGCTGATGGCGAGCGAGGCCGCGCAGGCGATGCCGGGCGGGACGGTCAGGCATTTCACGGACAAAAACGAGCTGGCGGAGGCGCTGCTCGAGCTCGTGCAGCCGGAGGATCTGGTGCTGGTGAAGGCTTCGCGCGGCATGCGGCTTGAAGAGGTCGTGCGCAGACTGGCGGCCGGGAAGGAGGAGACACGCTGATGGATTACGCTTCTACACTATGGACGCTCGGCGTCTCCTTCCTGCTCGCCGTGCTGCTCGGGCCGCTGTGCATTCCGGTGCTGCGCCGGCTCAAGTTCGGCCAGCAGGTGCGCGACGACGGCCCGCAGTCCCATCTCAAGAAGAGCGGTACGCCGACGATGGGCGGCGTGATCATCCTGCTCGCCATGACGGTCGCCTTCCTCAAGTTCTCGGATCGCGGCTGGCCGTTCTGGGCGCTGCTGACCGCAAGCCTCGGCTTCGGTCTCGTCGGCTTTCTGGACGACTTCATCAAGATCGCCATGAAGCGGTCGCTCGGCCTCACCGCCAAGCAGAAGCTGTTGGGCCAACTGCTCGTATCGATCGTTTTTTGCTTCATTATTCATCGTATGGGCCTGAGCACCGCCGTCGGCGTGCCGGGTACGAATTGGTCGATCGACCTCGGCTGGGCTTATTACATTTTGGTCGTCATCATCTTTTTCGCTGCGACCAACGCGGTCAACTTTACGGACGGTCTGGACGGCCTGCTGTCGGGGACGAGCGCGCTCGCATTCGGCGCCTTCGCGATTGTGGCGCTTCAGGCGACGCAGCAGCAGTCCGCGATTTTCTCGGCGGCGGTCGTCGGCGCGGTGCTCGGATTTCTCGTGTACAATGCGCACCCGGCCAAGGTATTCATGGGCGACTCGGGCTCGCTGGGACTCGGCGGCGGCATCGGCGCCGTCGCGATTCTGACCAAGACCGAGCTGCTCCTGATTGTGATCGGCGGCGTATTCGTGCTCGAGATGCTGTCGGTCATTATCCAGGTCACTTCGTTTAAGACGCGCGGCAAAAGGGTATTCAAGATGAGTCCCATCCACCATCACTTCGAGCTGACCGGCTGGTCGGAGTGGCGCGTCGTGACGACTTTTTGGGCGGCGGGCCTCATATTTGCCGCGATCGGACTGATTTTGTATAAGGGGATTGGGAACCTATGAGGCCACTGGCGAATTACCGCGGCCGCAAGATCGTCGTGCTGGGCCTCGCCCGCAGCGGCGTGGCGGCCGCGAAGCTGTTCCATCGGGCCGGCGGGATCGTGACGGCCGGCGACCGCAAAGAAAGAGATGCCTGTCCCGAAGCCTCGGAGCTCGAGGCTTTGGGCATTTCTGTTGTATGCGGGGAGCATCCGGACGATCTGGTCACGGCGGAGACGGCACTGCTCGTTAAAAATCCGGGCATCCCGTACACGGCCGCCCCTGTCCGGCGGGCAGAGGAACTGGGCATCGAGGTCGTGACGGAGGTCGAGGTGGCGGGCCAGCTGTCGCCTGCCCCGATCATCGGCATCACCGGGTCCAACGGCAAGACGACGACGACGACCTGGACGGGCGAGCTGCTATCCGCAGCAGGTCTTAAGCCGATCGTCGCCGGCAATATCGGACGTCCGCTCGTCGACGCGGCCGAGGAGATCGGGCCTGACGGCTGGCTCGTAGCCGAGCTGTCCAGCTTCCAGCTGAAGGGGACGAGCGATTTTCATCCGCGGATCGCCTGCCTGCTGAATCTCGCAGAGACGCATCTGGACTATCACGGCTCGATGGAAGATTACGTGGCGTCAAAGGCAAAGCTGTTCGCCAACCTTAGCGAAGGGGATACGGCCGTGTATAACGCGGACGATGCCGTCTGCGCGCGGATCGGTGCGGCGAGCGGTGGGCGCAGGTGGCCATTCTCGCTGACCAAGCGGCTGGACGTCGGCGTCTCGGTCGAGCCGCCGTACCCGGCCGCGGGAGGCGGGGACGAGGCGGGCAGCGAACGCGCAGCCGCAGGGACTGCCGCGGCTGAAGCAGCGACGGCGGGCGGCGCCGGCCAGCAGCCGGAGCGCTGGATCGTCGCGCGCGACGGCAACGGCGCCGAGACGCGCATCGTCCGCGTGGACCGGCTGGGCCTGCCAGGCCGGCACAACTGCGCCAACGCGATGGCCGCTGTCGCCATTGCGCTCGCTGCCGGGGCGCAGCCGACGGCGCTTCAGGAGCCGCTCGAGCAGTTTCGGGGCGTCGAGCACCGCCTGGAGTTCGTCGGGACGTTTCGCGGCGTCCGCTATTACAACGACTCCAAGGCGACGAATCCGACCGCCACGATCATGTCCGTTTCTTCGCTGCCGGCGCCGCTCATCCTGATTGCGGGCGGACTCGACCGCGGCTCCGATTACCGGGAGCTGATCCCTTTGTTCAGGGAACGGGTGAAGGGCGTCGTCGCGCTCGGGGAGACCCGGGACAAGATTCGCAAGGTGGCGGAGGAGGCGGGTTTAACGAGCGTCGCGGTCGTCGAACCTGTAGAGGATGCCGCCGAGACGCTTCAGAGAGCCGTGCTCGAGGCCGCCTTCATGGCCGGTCCGGGAGATATCGTGCTGCTCTCGCCCGCCTGCGCCAGCTGGGACATGTTCCCGTCGTACGAGGTCAGGGGGCGCATTTTTAAACAATCGGCGCATACGCTGTAAGAAGGGGGCATGTCCCCACTTCTTCGTCTGGCGAGGTGTCCGGTTATGGCCAAGGTCCGCAAAGCTCCCGACATATGGATGATCGCGGCGACGCTCGGCATATTAGCCGTCGGCATCGTGATGGTATACAGCGCGAGCGCCGTTGCCGCCTTCCACGATTACGGCGACAAGTTCTATTACGTGAAGCGTCAGCTGCTGTTCGCCGCGCTCGGCATCTTCATGATGTTCGTGACGATGAGCGTAGATTATTCACGCTGGAAGCGCTGGGCGCTGCCGGGGCTGCTCGTCTGCTTCGGCTTGCTGCTGCTCGTCCTCGTACCCGGCGTCGGCGTCGTGCGCGGAGGCGCGCGCAGCTGGCTCGGCATCGGCAGCTTCGGCATCCAGCCGTCCGAGTTCATGAAGCTGGCGATGATATTGTTCCTGGCCCGCTTCCTCGCCGAACGGCAGCAAAAGCTCGTGTCGTTCACGAGAGGGCTTCTGCCGCCGCTCGGCATCCTGCTCGGCGCGTTCGGGCTTATCATGCTGCAGCCCGATCTCGGCACGGGCGCCGTCATGATCGGCGCTGCGCTGCTCGTTATCTTTGCGGCCGGCGCCCGCCTCGGCCATCTGGGCGGCCTCGCCCTGCTGGGCGTCGCCGGATTCGTCGGGCTGATCGCCACTGCGCCTTACCGGCTGCAGCGGATCACGGCCTTCCTCGATCCTTGGCAGGACCCGCTCGGCGCGGGCTACCAGTCGATCCAGTCATTGTATGCGATCGGACCGGGGGGACTCGTGGGGCTCGGACTCGGCATGAGTCGGCAGAAGTACAACTATTTGCCCGAGCCGCAGACGGACTTTATATTTTCTATTCTGGCCGAGGAGCTGGGCTTCATCGGCGGCAGCCTGCTGCTCATTTTATTTTTGCTGCTGATCTGGCGCGGCATGCGGACGGCGATCTCGATCGAAGATCCGTTCGGCAGCTTCCTGGCTGCGGGCATCGTCGGCATCATCGCCGTCCAGGTGCTGATCAACATCGGCGTTGTCATCGGGCTGATGCCCGTCACGGGCATTACGCTGCCGCTCGTCAGCTATGGCGGTTCATCGCTGACGCTGCTTCTGACGGCGCTCGGCATTTTACTTAACCTATCCAGATTTGCGAGGTGACACTATGCGTATCGTGTTGACCGGCGGCGGTACCGGCGGACATATTTATCCGGCGCTTGCAATCGGCCGCGAGGTCGTGCGCCGGGAGCCCGGCAGCGAGCTGCTGTACATCGGCACGAAGCGCGGGCTGGAGAGCCGGATCGTGCCCGAGCAGGGCGTGCGGTTCGAGAGCATCGACATTACCGGCATCCGGAGGTCGCTGTCGATCGAGAACATCCGCACGGCGGTGCGCTTCATTCGCGGCGTGCGGCGCGCCAAGTCGCTGCTGCGCGCGTACGGGCCCGACGCAGTCGTCGGCACGGGCGGCTATGTGTGCGGGCCTGTCGTGTATGCGGCTGCCAAGCTGGGCATTCCGACGCTGCTGCACGAGCAGAATGTCGTTCCGGGCCTGACGAACAAATTTTTAAGCCGCTATGCGGATGCGGTGGCGGTGAGCTTCGCCGACTCCAAGCCGCATTTTGCTAAGGTCAAGAGCGTTGAGTATGCGGGCAATCCGTGCGCCACGGCGATATTGGGCGGCGATCCGCAACGCGGATACGCCTCGCTCGGCCTCGCGCCGGGGACCCGATTCGTGCTCGTCGTCGGCGGCAGCCGGGGGGCGCAGGCGCTGAACCGCGCTGCGGCCGAAGCGGCCGCGAAGCTGGCGGGCTTGCCGGACGTTCACTTTGTGTTCGCGACCGGGGAACGTTACTATGAGGAGATGCGGAGCGAGCTGGACCGCATCGGCGATCCGGCCGTCGCCGCGCGCGTCCATGTGAAGCCGTACATAAGCAATATGGCCGAGGTGCTGGCGGCGACCTCCCTTGTCGTCGGACGCGCGGGGGCCTCGTTTATTGCCGAGTTTACCGCAATTGGCGTTCCCGCTATTTATGTTCCTTCTCCGAATGTGACGAACAACCACCAGCAGGCGAACGCGGAGAGCGTCGTTCAAGCGGGCGGCGGCGTCATGATTGTGGAGCGCGAGCTGAGCGGGACGAAGCTGTTCGAGGCTGTGGCCGGCATCATGAACGACGAGCCCCGCCGCCTTCGGATGGCGGAGTCGGCCCGATCGATCGGGATGCCCGAGGCGGCAGGCATCATCTATGAGCAATTAGTATCGGCCGTTCGCGCGGCGCGAACTTGAATGAGGAGATTCGGAGAGCGGGCACATCATTCTCGTCCCGGCGGACCGATCGCTGGGCGTTTGTCACCATGCTTGCATGCGCGACATACGATAGGGTGTGATCGCGGCTGTCCGCGATAATGCGTTCACGCCGGAGAAAATGCCCGCAACTCCTGAGATAGAATTGGAGGAGGACTTAGTATGGAGCAGTTAATCGCGGACCTTGAACGTTCGTATTCGGGGATCATCAAGCTGGCCGAGCCGCTCGCCGCGCATACGACCTGGAAGATCGGCGGACCCGCGGATCTGTTCCTCGTGCCGGAAGACGGCGAGCAGCTGGCGGCGGCCATCGCTGCGCTGAACAGGCACGGCGTTCCCTGGACCGTTCTCGGTCGCGGCTCCAATACGCTCGCTTCGGACCGCGGTGTCCGCGGCGCCGTGATCAAGCTTGGCAAAGGATTCGACACGCTTCGCTTCGATGGCAATCTCGTCGTCGCCGGCGGTTCGTATTCGTTCATCAAGCTGTCGGTCATGGCCGGCAAGGCGGGACTTACCGGTCTGGAGTTTGCCAGTGGTATTCCAGGCACGGTCGGCGGCGCGGTCTATATGAACGCGGGGGCGCATCATTCGGACGTGTCTCGAATCTTAAAGTCGGCCAGCATCGTCTGGGAGGACGGTACGAAGGAGACGTACGGCAACGAGGAGCTGGGCTTCGGCTACCGGCATTCGGTACTCCATGAGAGAAGGGGCATCGTGACCGAAGCGACGTTTGCCCTGGAGCCCGGGGACCGCAAGGAGATCGCCGCCATGCTGGCGTCCTACAAGGACCGCAGGCTGCGGACGCAGCCGCTGCAGCTCGCCTGCGCGGGCAGCGTCTTCCGCAACCCGCCGGGAGATCATGCCGCCAGGCTGATCGAAGCGGCGGGGCTGAAGGGAGCCAGGGAGGGCGGAGCCGTAGTATCCGAGCTGCACGCCAACTTCATCGTCAACGATGACCATGCGACGGCCCAAGACGTGCTCGCCTTGATGGAACGTGTAAGACGGACCGTGAACGAACGGTTCGGCATTCTGATGGCACCTGAGGTGCTCCTGATGGGCGAGCGGTAATTCCGGAGGTGAATTCCTTGGACAAACTGGTGATTGAAGGCGGCAGACCGCTTTCGGGCACCATCCGCATCCACGGAGCCAAGAACGCCGCCCTGCCGATTCTGGCCGCGACGCTGCTCGCCCAGGAGTCGGTAACTCTTCGCAACATACCGAAGCTGCTCGACATTGAAGTGATGCTGGACATTATGCGAGATCTCGGCTGCACGGCGCGGCGGGAGGATTCGACCGTCACGATCGACGGCACCGTCGCCTCCTCCTCGCATGTGCCGGAGCGGCTGATGCGCCTCATGCGTTCGTCCGTCTTTTTGATGGGGCCGCTGCTCGCCCGATTCGGCGAAGTGCAGGTGTACCAGCCGGGAGGCTGTGCGATCGGCGAACGCAAGATCGACCTGCACCTTCGGGGGCTGGCCGCGCTCGGCGCGCATATCGAGGAGACGGGCAGCCGGATCGTCTGCCGGGCGGACCGCTTGACCGGCGCCGAGATCAGTCTCGACTTCCCTAGCGTCGGCGCTACCGAGAATATTATGATGGCGGCCGTCATGGCGCAGGGCCGGACGACGATTATCGGCGCGGCGCGAGAGCCGGAGATTCAGGACCTGCAGCGCTTCCTCAACGCACTCGGGGCCAAGGTCCGCGGCGCGGGCACCGATATGATCGCGATCGACGGCGTCGATGCGCTCGGCGGCTGCGACTTCGAGATCATACCCGACCGGATCGTCACGGGGACCGTCATGGTAGCTGCCGCGGCGACGCGGGGCGAAGTGGTGCTCGAGGGCGCGGAATCCTCGCATCTGATCTCTCTGATCCACGTCATGCGCCGCGCCGGTGTTCACATCGAGACCGGGGATGGTATAATAAAGGTCGGTGCCAGCGGACGGCCGCGAGCGGTCGACCGCATCGTTACCTCTCCTTATCCTGCTTTTCCGACCGATATGCAGGCGCAGCTGATGGTGCTGCTGTCGCTCGCAGACGGCGTCAGCGTGATCAAGGAGACGGTGTTCGAAGGACGCTTCAAGCATGTCGACGAATTGTGCCGCATGGGCGCGGACATTCGGATCGACTTGAACTCGGCGATCGTCCGGGGCGTCCCGGTGTTATACGGCACGACGGTCGAAGCGACGGATCTGCGGGCAGGCGCCGCCTTGGTCATCGCGGGTCTTGCTGCCGAGGGACGGACGGTCGTGGAGCAGGTTCATCATATCGACCGCGGCTACGATGAGATCGAGCGGATGTTTGCCGGCATCGGCGGCAGCATCTCCCGCGTAGTTTCGGATTAGAAGCTTGATTCGACTATATCGGGCGGGAGGGATAAGCGAGGCATGCTTATCCGCTTCCGGCCGGCACGGCAGGTCGTGACGCACTCGCCTGCGCTTCGCCGATCCGGCGGCAGGCGTACGCGACTAGCTTACTTAATGGGACAAGCCATGCGCTGTCGCCGGCAGTCGAGAGGAGAGCACGCAAGATGTTAGAGCGGATTCCCGCCATTCCGCGGGAGCAGACGGCGACTCGGCGCCGAGGCGGCAAGCTGCTGTGGATCGTTATCGCCTTGTTCGTCGCCGTGTTGATCGTGCTGTTCTTCCGGTCTTCATTGTCCCGAATCAGCGTGGTCGAGATTCACGGCACGACATATTTGACCCAGGACCAGGTTGCGTCTTCGCTCGGCATATCTGTCGGCGATTCGTTTTTTATGCCCGGCTCGGACAAGCTTGCGGACCGGGTCAAGCAGCTGCCCCAGGTCAAGGACGTACGCATCGTCAAAAAATTCCCCGGCAAGCTGACCGTAACGGTGCATGAATATCCGGCCGTCGCCGTGGAAATGGACGGCAAGGGCGGGGTGTCCGTCGTGCTTGAGAATGCATATGCCGTTCAGCCGTCCGGCGTCGGATCGCTTCCCAACAAGCCGGTGCTGACGAGCTGGAAAAAGGACGACCCCCAGCGGGCCGCACTGTGCCGCGCGCTCGGGGGACTGGACGCAGTCGGTGTCGAGGACTTCTCGGAGATATCCCCCGATCCGTCGAGCGCCTATCCGGACCGCATACGCATATTCACGCGTTCCGGCTTCGACGTTCTGACGACGATCGGCAAGCTGGGCGACAAGATCGCGATTCTGCGAGAGCTTGTGGAGAATCGCGAGCCCGGGTCGGTCGTGCTGCTGGATTCGGACACGTACTCGCCTTATTCGGCACAATCGGACCCGAACGGCGCCGACGAAGCCTCTTAAGTTAAGGAAAAGGACTCTACTCAAGCACAGGATTTAATGCTAGAATTTTACGTATGCGCCTATTTCATAGATACGCTGATAACCTCGGATTGGCAGGTCAATTGCTAATATGAGGAAACTAAAATTTTTGTTGAAAAAAGAGGGAAATTCCCGTTAGCGTTGAATAAGTACTGAATGTGTACCGATATGGCTTCGTTCGGAACTTTTAAATATTCCATTTTTCCGCGAAGGATTTCAATAACGCGAGACCGTATCGTTTTTTTGGCCCGAGGGCCGGATTGCCAAGTTTTTTGTATGTATTTACGGGAGGTGCCACCGGTTGAGCAGCAACGACCTCATCGTCAGTCTGGACATCGGAACCTCTAAGGTTCGGGTCATTATCGGAGAGATCAGCAACGGAGCCATTAATATCATCGGCGTAGGTTCTGCGGATTCCGATGGCATCCGCAAAGGCGCCATCGTCGATATCGACCAGACTGTCCAATCTATCCGCAATGCCGTCGATCATGCGGAGCGCATGGTCGGCATTACGATCAGCGAAGTTTACGTCGGCATCGCGGGCAATCATATCGCGCTGCAGAGCAATCACGGCGTCGTCGCCGTATCGAACGAGGACCGCGAGATCGGCGAGGACGATATCGAACGCGTGCTGCAGGCCGCCAAGGTCGTCGCATTGCCGCCGGAGCGGGAGATCATCGGCCTGCTGCCGAAGCAGTTCCTCGTGGACGGCTTGGCTGGCATCCAGGATCCGCGCGGCATGATCGGCGTGCGCCTCGAAGTCGAATGCACGATCATCACAGGCACCAAGGCTGCCGTACATAATCTTATGCGTTGCGTCGAGAAGGCGGGATTGCGTATCTCCGGCATCGTGCTGATGTCGCTCGCTTCCGGCATGATGGCGCTCACCAAGGACGAGAAGCAGATGGGCACCGTCCTCGCGGACATCGGAGCAGGCTCGACGACGATCGCCGTCTTCGAGGGCGGCAGCCTGGCTGCCGTCTCGACGCTCCCGATCGGCGGAGACTACGTGACGAGCGATATCTGCTACGGACTCAAGACGCAGACGGAGCATGCGGAGAAAATCAAGCTGAAGTACGGATGCGCCCGGGTGGACGAGGCAGCCGACGATGTCCGCTTCAAGGTGATGCGCGTCGGCAGCAACGTGGAAAAGGAATTTTCCCAGATCGACCTGGCCAATATTATCGAGCCTCGCATGCAGGAGATTTTCCATATGATCCGCCAGGAGGTCAAGCGCCTCGGCTATCTGGACAAGCTCAACGGCTACGTGCTGACAGGCGGCTCCGTATCGATGCCGAGCGTGCTGTCTCTTGCTCAGATCGAGCTCGAGGCAAGCGTGCGGATCGCCGTGCCGGACTTCATAGGGGTGCGGGATCCTGCTTACAGCAGCGGGGTCGGCATGATTCAGTACGTGATGAAGTATGTCCGGACCCGGGGGGCTCCGCCTGCCAAGCGGCCTACGAAAAGCAAGGCTGCCGCCAGCGCGCCTGCCGGCAAGACCGGCGTCATGGAATGGTTTAAGAATATGTTCAAGGAATTCATATAAGCCGCCACTGACGAGGATTTACCAGCGAAGCGAGGAGGAGTATTGAAATATGTTGGAATTTGATTTTGAAATGGAACCGCTCGCGAAAATTAAAGTCATCGGGGTCGGTGGCGGAGGCAGCAACGCAGTAAACCGGATGATCGAAAACGGCGTCAAGGGCGTCGAGTTCATCACTGTCAATACCGACGCGCAGGCGCTGCATCTGACCAAGTCCGAGCAGAAGCTCCAGATCGGCGACAAGCTGACCCGGGGACTCGGAGCCGGCGCGAATCCGGATGTCGGCAAGAAGGCCGCCGAGGAATCGCGCGAAGGCATCATGAACACGCTCAAGGGCGCGGACATGGTATTCGTCACCGCCGGCATGGGCGGCGGCACGGGCACGGGAGCAGCGCCGGTCATCGCCGAGCTCGCCAAGGAATGCGGCGCGCTGACGGTCGGCGTCGTGACGCGTCCGTTCACGTTCGAAGGACGCAAGCGCTCCGGTCAGGCGGAGCTGGGCATCGAGGCGCTCAAGGAAAAGGTAGACACGCTCATTGTCATTCCTAACGACCGGCTGCTCGAGATTGTCGACAAAAAGACGCCGATGATGGAAGCATTCCGCGAAGCCGACAACGTGCTTCGTCAAGCCGTTCAAGGCATCTCCGACTTGATTGCCGTACCTGGCCTTATCAATCTCGACTTTGCCGATGTGAAGACGATTATGACCGAGCGCGGCTCCGCCCTGATGGGCATCGGCGTAGCGGCCGGCGAGAATCGCGCGATGGACGCTGCGCGCAAGGCGATCATGAGCCCGCTGCTCGAGACGTCGATCGAAGGCGCTCGCGGTATCATCATGAATATTACGGGCGGATCGAATCTCTCGCTGTTCGAAGTGAACGAAGCTGCGGAGATCGTCATCTCGGCGTCCGATCCCGAAGTGAACATGATTTTCGGCGCGAGCATCGACGACAGTATGAAGGACGACATCAAGGTTACGGTCATCGCGACGGGATTCGAACACAAAGGGCCGGTTCGCAGGCCAATCTCGACTTCTTCGCCGCAGTCCGGTTCGCCATCGCAGGCCGAACATCAAGATACTCGCGCGAGCGGGCACAACTTGCGTCCGTTTGCAGGCAGTCCTTCTTCTAACGATCAACTGGACATTCCGGCATTTCTGCGCAATCGTCCGCGGGGCGACCGCTAATCCGCGAACGGGGCCATGAACAAGCATGATTATAGCAAGCTTTATAGTCCGAGGACCGGCTGACGAAGCGGTCCTCTTTTTTGTCGCAGCGCAGCAGGTAAATGCTGCGCGCCTGTCGAATTTTTCTCAGCACAGCAGAGTCGCGAACCGTTCGGGAGGCGCATGATGACCGATCCATATCGTTCCTTTACTATGATGTTGGCCTCCTTCGTGGTCATCTTTGGCGCAGTTCTGTCGTTTACCTCCTATTGGTTTGTTTCTCACGAGCTGATCCGGGAGAACGGCAGATTGACGCGCGATGTCGTTGCCAAGTATGTGACGAGTCCGTCTAATGCAGACAGATTATTTTATTCGTCGACGGATACGGGGCGAGCCGACGACGCTAATATCTTTTCCGCTTCTCGCATACAAGCCGGAGGCACGTTTGACTCGGATATGCACGCTACGTTCGATTCCTACAACATTCTGGATGTGCGAATTATGGACGGCAACGGCCAGATCCGCTTCAGCTACGACGATTCGGAATGGCATCAAGCTTTGACCGGACACGAGCGGGAGCAGTTCGAGCGGATCATTCGTTCTGGACAGATGCTGACGGACAAGCGGTCGGGCAATCTCAAGCTATGGATTCCCTTGTCCACATCGTCAGGAGCGCTCATCGGCGTGGCCGAAGTATCGAAGGACTGGTCAGCGCAGCGGGCCAAGATCGTCAGCATCAGCCTGACGATTATGTTGATCACCGCGATAGGCATGCTTCTTCTGTTCTTCGGGCTTAGGCATATATTTCTTCGTTCGTCGAGGGTTATCGAGCGTCAGAAATCCGAGCTTGGCGATATGCTGGACCGTGTGCACCGGACATACGATGAATCATTGCAGGCGCTCAGCAGCGCGCTGGACAGTCGGGACAATGAGACACAGGGCCACTCGCTGCGGGTGACGGCTTATGCCTGGCTATTGGCCAGACAGATGGGCGTCGAAGGGCAGGAGCTGGAGATGCTGTATCGCGGAGCCCTGCTTCACGACGTCGGCAAGATCGGTATCCCTGATGCGATATTGCGCAAAGAAGGACCGCTTGACGAGATGGAGTGGGCAATTATGCGCACACACGTCAATATGGGCGTCCGCATGCTCGCGCATATCGACTTTTTGGGACCGGCGCTCGATGTCGTCCGCTGCCATCACGAACGTTGGGATGGCCTGGGATATCCTGAAGGCTTGCGGGGCGAAGAGATTCCTTTGTCCGCCAGAATTTTTGCCGTGTGCGATACGTACGACGCCATCACGTCCGACCGTCCCTACCGCGCCTCCAAATCCCACGAGACGGCCATTGCGGAGCTGCGGCAGTTCGCGGGTTCCCAGTTTTGCCCCGATGTCGTGGCCGCGTTTATGACAATTCCGTCATCGACACTGCAGAGAGTGCGTGATTTGTCGCAGCAGGAGGGCAACAATTTTTCCTTGGCGGATCTGATGCCATCCGTCAGTTGAGCCGACTTTTTGCCTTCGCTATCGAAGGCTTTTTTTTGTTGATAAGAGGGTCCCGGGACGTTTCCTACCTTATCCCCTTCGCTCACCAGTGACAGAGGACTATCGGTGTATTGTACCTTTTCGGGGCTTATCCCTTTCGCTCACTCGTGGCTTGAGTAATACTGCCTCCACCCCTTTTCGGGCCTCATCCCGCTCGCTCAACGAATTTCCAGGGAACAATTGACAAACGCTTTTGTCACCATTTAAAATGGGAACAAATGTTCCTTTTTGGAGGCGTGACCTATGCTGTTGATCGATCTGCCTGCAGGTTCCTGGGAGTCGTGGACGGAGGCGCAATGTGTCGAAGCGCTGTACCAGGCGCGCTGGCCGCACGGCTTTCGTTGCCCGGATTGCGACTATGCGCACTGCTCGATCCTCCGGACGCGCAAGTATCCGCTCTACATCTGTTCCTCCTGCAAGCGGCAGACGTCGATCACGGCAGGCACGGTGATGCACGGCACGCGCACGCCGCTTCGGCTGTGGTTCCGGGCGATGCTGTGGGTGGCGGAGGAGGGCACGTCCGTCGAGCTGGCGGAGATTCTCCAGGTGACCTACAAGACGGCATGGCTGATCGGCCACAAGCTGCGCGATGCGCTGACGCAGGAGGCGGAAGGGCAGCAGCTCACAGGTGCGGTGGCGGTTACGGGCGGCATCTACGGATTCAAGTGGTATTCGGGCGGCAGCCTGCATATGAAGCCCGAGCATCAGCCGGTCGTGATCGGCGCAGTGATGGACGATAACGAAGAGCTGCTCGAGATCAAGATGGAGCATATGGACCGGAGCGTGACGGGCAACTCGCGGTTGCTGGGCCGGTTCGTATACGAGGAGTTTGCGGAGCACCATGCGCCGGAGAGCGTGAAGTCGATGAAAATGTATCCCTACTATGGAGTCAAGAGTCTGAAGCCGCTGTCGGCGGTACTTCGGCATGCGATGAATTGGTTTGACCACAAGCTGCAGGGGATCGGACTGAAGTATTTGCAGGCGTATTTAAACCATCAATCGTTTGTGTTCAACATATCGAGGCGCGGCAGCAACCAAGTGCTCGGGCATCTGCTGCGGCTATGCGGGACGCGGCGGACGGTGACCTGCCGTCAGCTGACAAGGCGGCGTTTGCGGCTAAGGGTCAGCAGATGGTCCTTTACAAGGTGATCGATATCGCTCTTTAATCTCAGTTGAGATTCGCATTGACAATTTATTACGATATCCGCGTTGTGCCCCACACAGTGCTCTTATTGAGCGAAGGGGATAAGGCCCCAAAAGCAGTTTTATAAGCAAACTTCGCTTGCGAAAACCATAATTTTCCATCCAATTCCTCTCTATTTAGCTTAAATTCATCGACAAAAAAACAGTCGAACCTGCGGCGCATTTAGACAGACGTCTCGCGATTCCCCCTTTATACTGAGAGCAATCCATTCGGGTCCAAAGGACAAACGGTAAGCGATGGGTTTGAACGGAGGAACGGGGCGGATGACGGTATATGTGGACCTTGTATTTTTGTCCAACCTGACGATCGACGCAGCCATCCTGTTGACCACCGCCAAGGTGAGGCATCTGAGGCCTCCCAGAAGACGAATTGCCTTGTCGGCGACCGTCGGAGCCGTCTATGCCGCAGCAATGTTCGTTACGGCCGTTCCTTATCTGTATTCCTTCGGCGTCAAACTCATGATCTCTGCGCTTATGGTTTATTTGTCGTTCGGATATGGAGGTCCGCTGAGGTTTGCCAGAACGATGGGGTCGTTCTACTTGGTGAACTTCGCGATGCTCGGGGCCGTGATCGGACTGTATTCGTTGATCCGCTGGTCCGGATCGCCGTGGCAAGGCATCGCCTTTACGAACGATGGAGGTATGGTACTGTCGTTCGATATGCAAGCGACGATGCTGGCATTGACCTTGGCGGTTGCCGTATGGCTGTACCGAAGCGAAGCGGAGAGCAGGGACAGCAGGAAGAGGCTGGAGGCGCTAATGGTCGATGTGAGCATACGCATCGGCGAGCAGACGTGGTGCTGCAAGGGGTTGGTCGACACGGGCAATCGCCTGTACGATCCGCTCACGCGCGTGCCCGTCATGGTCGTGGAGGCGTCGCTCTGGCGCGAGCAGCTGCCCACGGGGTGGGCAGACAGGCTGAAGGTGGAATCTGCAGATCGGCTGATCGGGGAGCTGGACGAGGCCCAGGGAGGTTCTGCATTGCTGCGCGACCGGTTCAGGCTTGTCCCTTACCGGGCGGCGGGCGGCGCCACGAAGCTGATGCTCGCGGTCAAACCGGACAGCGTCTCGATTACGGATCCCGAAAGACAAGAAGCGACATGCATCCATAGCAGGGTGCTCATTGGACTGGACGGAGGCTCCTTGTCTTCGGAGGGGGCTTATCGTGCGATCGTCCATGCTGATCTGACGCTCGCGAGCGCTGGCTCGTCCGCATCGGCATCATCCCAGACCGCTTGACAGGAGGCTGTGCAAATGCCCGTAAAACTGAAGTTAATGTACCAACTGACGTACTATCGCCTGTTGTTCTGGTTGGGCTGGAAAAGCGAAGAAATCTATTATATCGGCGGCAGCGAAGCGCTCCCGCCCCCACTGACGCGCGAAGAGGAAGAGTATCTGCTCGAACGGCTGCCCTCGGGCGACGCGGCCATCCGCGCGATGCTGATCGAACGCAATCTTCGTCTGGTCGTGTATATCGCGCGCAAATTCGAGAATACCGGCATTCATATCGAAGACCTGGTATCGATCGGGGCGATCGGACTTATCAAGGCTGTGAACACATTCGATCCGGAGAAGAAAATCAAGCTCGCGACGTATGCCTCGCGCTGCATCGAGAACGAGATTCTGATGTACTTGCGCCGCAACAGCAAGACACGCACGGAGGTGTCTTTCGACGAGCCGCTCAATATCGATTGGGACGGCAACGAGCTGCTGCTGTCCGACGTGCTCGGCACCGAGAACGATACGATCTACCGCAACATCGAGGAGCAGGTGGACCGCAAGCTTCTCCACAAGGCGCTCGACAAGCTGGCGGACCGGGAGCGTACGATCATGGAGCTTCGCTTCGGTCTGGCGGACGGAGAGGAAAAGACGCAAAAGGACGTAGCCGATCTGCTCGGCATATCGCAATCGTATATCTCCAGGCTGGAAAAAAGGATCATTAAAAGATTGCGCAAGGAGTTCAACAAGATGGTCTGACGATCTCTCCATTGCCGTTGTGCGGGAATAAAAAGCCTATCCCAGGAGATACTTTACAGTAATGCTGCTCCCGGGAGGGAAACAACTTGACCCGCAACAAAGTGGAGATTTGTGGAGTGGACACCTCAAAGCTGCCCGTACTCAATAACGCCGAAATGAGGGAATTGTTCCTCGCTCTGCAAACCCGCGGTGAGATCGAAGCCCGGGAAAAACTCGTCAACGGCAATCTGCGGCTCGTACTTAGCGTCATTCAACGGTTCAACAATCGCGGCGAATATGTGGACGATTTGTTCCAAGTCGGATGCATAGGTCTCATGAAAGCCATCGACAACTTCGACTTAAGCCAGAACGTCCGCTTCTCTACGTATGCCGTGCCGATGATCATCGGGGAGATTCGCAGATATTTGCGCGACAACAATCCGATTCGCGTGTCCCGCAGTCTGCGCGATATCGCCTACAAGGCGCTGCAAATTCGCGATCAGCTGACGAATCGTCATTCGCGCGAACCCACGATTCTGGAAATATCGCAGGTGCTCGGCGTGCCGAAGGAAGATATCGTATTCGCGCTGGACGCGATTCAGGACCCTGTATCGCTGTTCGAGCCGATCTACCATGACGGCGGCGATCCGATCTATGTGATGGATCAGATCAGCGACGAGCGCAACAAGGATATTCAATGGATCGAAGAGATCGCGCTGAGAGAAGCGATGCGCAAGCTGAACGATCGAGAAAAAATGATATTGTCGATGCGCTTCTTCGAAGGCAAGACGCAGATGGAAGTTGCCGACGAGATCGGCATCTCGCAGGCACAAGTGTCCAGGCTAGAGAAATCGGCCATTCTACAAATGCAAAAACACGTTAAAACGTAAAATGAAATGAGCAGTACGAAGCGGACAGGACCGGATCGCAGCTGCGCGCAATCGCGTGCGGCAGATCCGGTCTTTTTGTGGTGGCGTTCCCGGCAAAGCGCCGAACGGGACGGTCAACTTTTGGAGCATGGCTCATATAATGAATACTGGGCGGTTGACCGGCTATTGAGCGGCAAGCGGAGGCCGGACTGCGGAAAGCGGGGGCGCCATCATGAAAATATCCGATTTTCAGGCGAAGGATGTCATCAATATCGTCGACGGCAAAAAGCTGGGCCATGTAGCCGATCTTGAGCTGGATCTGAGACAGGGGCGTATCGATGCGATCGTCGTGCCGGTCGGGACGCGGATGTTCGGTATTTTTGGAGCGGGAGAGGATGTCGTCATTCCTTGGCGCAGCATCGTCAAGATCGGCGCGGACGTCGTGCTGGTACGCCTGGAGGAAGCGAGAACCTACAAAACGCTCGAAGCGGACAACGGGAACCGCTGAGCCGGACAGCGGGCGGATTGAACGGAGTGGACGGAGTGGACGGATTGGGCCGACATCGCGATCAAGCCCGACCCGGCTCAAGCTGTAACCGAAATGAAGCAATACGATGGAGAAGGCGGGGAGACATCGCGTTCGCCATGGCAAGGTAGCTATGGTAAACTTGGGGCGGAGGTGGCGCAATATGGAACCATTCGCATACGAATCCGTACCGGGCACGCGCGTCGTCGCCCCCGAGCTTCTGCCTCTCGCGCCGTGGGCGCGATTCGAGAGCCTCACAGCCGGTTTTTCCGCCCGCGGCGGCGGACAGAGCCTGGCGCCGCGGGCCAGTCTGAATACGGCGCTGCATGTGGAGGACGATGAAGCCGCAGTCATCGCGAATCGCCGAGCGATCGCAGAGGCGCTGGATTGGCCGTTCGAGGCTTGGACCTGTGCTGAACAGGTGCACGGCAAGCGGGTGTACCGGGTCACGTCCGAGGATCGCGGACGGGGCAGGCAGTCCCGCGAGAGCGCGATTCAAGATGCGGACGCGCTCATCACGGACGAATCGGGTATATTGCTGGTGATGTACTTCGCGGATTGCGTGCCTTTATATTTTTACGACCCGAAGCGGGGGGCGCTGGGATTGGCCCATGCCGGCTGGAAAGGGACGGTAGCCGATATCGCAGCGGCTACGGTGGCCGCGATGTCCCGCGAATACGGCAGCGAGCCGGCGGAGCTGTACGCCGCGATCGGACCGTCGATCGGAGGCTGCTGCTACGAGGTGGACGAGACGGTCATGCGGCAAGTCCGGGAGGTCGTGCCGGACGAAAATAAATTTTATACGGCGTCTTCGGCAGGCAAATCTCGGCTAAACTTGAAAGAAATCAACAAGCATCTTATGATAAAAGCAGGAATTATGCCGAGCCGCATCGAAATGTCAGGGTGGTGCACCAGCTGCAGCACGAATCTGTTCTTCTCTCATCGCATGGAGCAGGGTCGAACGGGTCGAATGATGAGCTGGCTGGGTAAAAAGAAATAGAGGTGAAAGCTCGGTGTCATTAGAGCAGCGGCTGCAGGATGTCGAGCGTCGAATCGCCGAAGCTTGCGCGAGAAGCGGCAGGGATCCAGGCGATGTTAACGTCGTCGCGGTCACAAAATATGTGTCGGCGAATACGGCCAGACTCGCCGTCGAGGCGGGCATGCGTCATATCGGCGAGAACCGCTGGCCCGCCGCCGAGGAGAAATGGCGCCTGCTCGAAGGACAAGCCGTGTTCCACTATATCGGCTCGCTTCAGAGCAAAAAGGTGAAGGATGTCGTCGGCAAGTTCGATTACATCCACTCTCTTGACCGGATGTCGCTCGCTGAGGAGATACATAAGCGCGCCGTGATTCTGGGCATCCGCGTGCCCTGCTTCCTGCAGGTCAACGTATCCGGCGAGGACTCGAAGCACGGGCTGGCGCCGGCCGAGCTGGCCGGATTCGCCGCCTCGATCAGAGGCCTGCACGGCATCAAGCCGATCGGGCTGATGACGATGGCCCCCGTAGCGGACGATCCCGAGGAGACGCGGCCGGTATTCAGCCGCCTATCCACACTGCTTCGGGAGCTGAACGCCAGCGGCGTGCTGGACGAGCCCCTGACCGAGCTGTCGATGGGCATGTCGGGAGACTTTGAGGTCGCGATCGAAGAAGGGGCCACTTGGGTTCGTCTTGGCAGCGTCCTCGTCGGACACGAAGATATGAACGGATAACGGAGGGATCTTAATGGGCGTCGTCAACAAGTTTTTGAACTATCTCGGCCTCCAGGACGAGCAGGAACAGGGACGCGAACGCGAAGAACCGATGGGGTACGAGGATGAGCCGGAAGTTGAAACCTCCGCCTTCGAATCGCGTAAACCTACGGGAAAGAATAATATCGTGAGCATCCATTCCCAGAAGCATGTCCGCGTCATCTTGACCGAACCGCGCACGTACGACAACGAGGCGCAAGAGATTGCGGATCATCTCAAGTCGAGGCGCTCCGTCGTCGTCAACCTGCAGCGGGTCCGCAGAGACCAGGCGATCCGGATGGTCGATTTTCTGAGCGGCACCGTCTATGCGCTCGGCGGGCATATTTCCAAGCTCGGCCCGAACATCTTTTTGTGCACGCCGGATTCGGTCGAGATCACCGGTACGATCTCGGAGCTTCTCGCGGAGGATGCCGATTACTCTAAAATGAGGTGACAACAGCATTGACGGCTTTGGATCAGGTCATTGATTACCTGTATAATTTGCAGCTTATTTACAGCTGGCTCATCCTCATTTACGTGCTGATGTCCTGGCTGCCCAACGTCAGGCAGAGCTATGTGGGCGAATTGCTCGGCAAGATTGTGGAACCTTATCTGAAGCCGTTTCGCAAGATCATACCTCCGATCGGCGGCATGCTCGATATATCCCCGATCGTCGCCTGGTATGCGCTGAGATTTTTGGTGAGAGGCCTCGAGGAGGTCATCCGCTTCGTAGCGGGATGGTTCGGCGTATCTTAAGGTGTCTCGCAATTCGGTCTCACCGAGGGAAAGGAACATACGTAACATGAGCCATAGCGACATATATACGCACTTCCATCCTGACGAAAAGTCCTTCGTGGACCGCGCCTGGGAGTGGGTCGAGCGGGCCGCCGAGCAGCATGAGCTTCGGCGTACCGATTTTCTCGATCCGCGCCAGGCGCATATTTTGTATACGCTGGCGAACCGGCATCCGGACGTCGCGATCCGGCTGGAAGGCGGCTACGAAGGCGCTGAGCGGGTGAGGGCGCTGATCGCGCCTGATTACAGGCCGCTTGAGGACGAGGACGCGGGCATCGTCGTGCTCGACATCTCAAGCGACGACCGCAGGCAGGCCGAGCTGGATCACGGCGATTATCTCGGCGCACTGCTGGGGCTTGGCATCAAGCGCGACAAGATCGGCGACATTCACGCCGGCGAGGACGGGTGCCATGTGCTGATCGCGGAGGAGATCGGGGACTTCCTGCGCACGCATCTGAGACAGGTGCACCGCCTGGAGACGACGGCCGGCGTGCTGCCGCTCGACCGTCTTCGGATCGTCCCCGTCAAGCTCGAGGAGATGGCGATCTCGGTCGCCTCGATGCGGCTCGACGGCATCGCCAGCGACGTGCTGCGCGTGAGCCGCGCGAAGATCATGGATCCGATCCGCGCGGGGCGCTGCAGGGTGAACTTCAAGCCTGTGGAGGATCCGTCCGCCCAACTGCACGAAGGGGATATCGTGTCGTTCAAGGGCTTCGGCAGATTCCGCGTGCTGGAGGCGGGCGGCGTCTCGAAAAGCGGGCGGATTCGCCTGCGCATCGGCAAATATGTGTAGAATCAAGCAGGAATTCCGCATCTCGCGTCGAATCTGCCTATGTATAGAGATCTGGGGACTGTCGCAAATCTTAAGCAAATGACGCACGGGAGGATTGGCCAATGCCACTGACGCCGTTGGATATTCATAACAAGGAATTCGGGCGCAGACTGCGCGGATACGACGAGGACGAGGTAAACGAGTTCCTCGATCAGATCATCAAAGACTACGAAGCGATGATCCGGGACAACAAAGATCTGCAGAACCAGATTGTAGGGCTGCAGGAGCGCCTGGGCCACTTCGCCAACATCGAGGAGACGCTCAGCAAGACAATCATCGTCGCCCAAGAGGCGGCCGACGAGGTCAAGAGCAACGCCAAGAAGGAAGCGCAGCTGATCGTCAAGGAAGCCGAGAAGAATGCCGACCGCATCATCAACGAGTCGCTCTCCAAGTCGCGCAAGTACGCGCTAGAGGTAGAAGAGTTGAAGAAGCAGGCTTCGATCTACCGGGCGAGATTCCGCACGTTGGTGGAGACGCAGCTCGACCTGCTCACGCAGGACGGCTGGGAGAAGCTCGAATCGTCGGACTCCCGCTCGCGCGAGTCGGAACCGAGGCTGCGCGAGATCGAGTAGAGACTGCTTGAAGCTCGGGACTTGAAGCCGATTAGAGGATTCGGGAGATCCGAACGGAGTCTGCTCATATCCGGCTGCGGGAGCGTAGACATGCGCCGGTTTGACAAATCGGCGTCTTCGACGTATAAATGGGTTATACGCGTCAACGTCAATGACGGGAACGGCGTGCGGATGAACCATCCCAGAGAGTTGGCGGCTGCTGCGAGCCAACGTTGGACTCCGCGTACGCTTATCCTCCCCGAGACGCCGTTCCGAACGTCCGCGCCGTCCAAGGCCGGATCATTAAGACCGGCCGGTCCTTCCCCCGTTACGGGATACCGATTCGGACACCGCCGTCAGGAAGCGCGCGGAGCCCGGTCGGCTTGAGCGCCGCTGTCCGCTTGTTATGGTTACGGTCTGCGGCTGAACAAGGGTGGTACCACGAGAATGTCTCGTCCCTTTGCGGGGGCGGGCTTTTTTTATTTTCTGAGAAAAGGAATGATGGTCATGCGTCGCGTGGACGTCAAAGAAAAAGCGCGCAGCCGCGAGCTGCGCGTACTGGAGCAATGGAAGGCCGAGGATACATTCCGCAGGTCGATTGAAAACCGCAGCGGCAAGCCGAACTTCGTCTTCTATGAGGGACCGCCTACGGCGAACGGCAAGCCGCATATCGGGCATGTGCTCGGCCGCGTCATCAAGGACTTCGTCAGCCGCTACAAGACGATGTCCGGCTACCGCGTCATCCGCAAGGCGGGATGGGATACGCACGGCCTGCCCGTCGAGCTGGGCGTCGAGAAGCAGCTGGGCATCTCGGGCAAGCAGGAGATCGAAAAGTACGGCGTCGAGCCGTTCATCAAAAAGTGCAAGGAGAGCGTGTTCGAGTACGAGCGCCAATGGAGAGAGCTGACCGAGGCGATCGCCTACTGGACCGATCTCGACAATCCGTATATCACGCTCGACAACAAGTATATCGAGAGCGTCTGGCATCTGCTGTCCACGATTCACGGCAAAGGGCTGCTGTACCGCGGCCACCGCGTCAGCCCGTACTGCCCGGACTGCCAGACGACGCTCAGCTCGCATGAAGTCGCGCAGGGCTACGAAGATGTCAAGGACCTGACCGCCACCGCCAAGTTCAAGCTGACGGACAGCGGGGAGTTCGTGCTCGCGTGGACGACGACGCCGTGGACGCTGCCGGCCAACGTCGCGCTCGCGGTACACCCGGAGATCGAATACGCGCGTGTCTCCCAGAATGGCGAGACGTATATCGTCGCCGGCTCGCTCGTCGATCAGGTGATGAAGGGCGAATACGAGCAGCTCGGCACGGTGCTCGGCAAAGAGCTCGTCGGTCTGACCTACGAGCCGCTGTTCCCTTATGCCGGAGGCCCGCTCGAGGGCGCCTACCGCGTCATCGACGCGGCGTACGTGTCGGATTCGAGCGGTACGGGCATCGTCCATATCGCGCCGGCGCACGGCGAGGACGACTATCGCGTCGCCCGCGAGCACGGCGTGCCGATGCTCCAGGTCGTGAACGGTCAGGGCCGCTACACGGAAGAAGTCAAGGCATTTGCCGGCCGCTTCGTCAAGGACCCCGAGGTCGACATCGACATCGTGAAGTCGCTGTCGGAGCGCGGTCTGTTGTACCACAAGGAAAAGTACGAGCACAGCTATCCGTTCTGCTGGCGCTGCAAGACGCCGCTGCTCTACTATGCGACCGAGAGCTGGTTCATCAAGACGACGGCGGTCAAGGACCAGCTGATCGAGAACAACAAGGGCATCGCCTGGTATCCGGAGCATCTGCGCGACGGCCGGTTCGGCAAGTTCCTGGAGGACCTGGTGGACTGGAACATCAGCCGCAACCGGTACTGGGGCACGCCGCTCAACGTATGGACCTGCGACGACTGCGGCGCCGAGAAGTCGCCGGGCAGCATCGCGGAGCTGCGCGCGGCGGCCGTGGGCGAGGTGCCCGAGGATATCGAGCTGCACAAGCCTTATGTCGATGCCATCGAGCTGCGCTGCGGCTGCGGCGGCACGATGCAGCGGACGCCCGAGGTCATCGACGTCTGGTTCGACAGCGGCTCGATGCCGTTCGCGCAGCAGCATTATCCGTTCGAAAACAAGGAGCGGTTCGAGGAGCAGTATCCCGCCGATTTCATCTGCGAGGGGATCGACCAGACGCGCGGCTGGTTCTTCAGCCTGCTGGCCGTCTCCACGCTGTACAACGGCAAGGCGCCATACAAGTCGGTCATCTCGACGGGCCATGTACTCGACGAGAACGGACAGAAGATGAGCAAGTCCAAGGGCAATGTCATCGACCCTTGGGACATCATCGAGGAGTTCGGCACCGACGCGTTCCGCTGGTCGCTGCTCGCCGACAGCGCGCCATGGAACAGCAAGCGCTTCTCCAAGGGCATCGTCGCCGAGGCGAAGTCCAAGGTCGTCGACACGATCGTCAACACGCATGCGTTCTACGCCCTCTATGCGACGATCGACGGCTACAAACCCGAGGAGCACGCGGCGAAGCCGTCCGCGAACAAGCTGGACCGCTGGATTCTGTCGCGCCTGAACTCGCTCGTCGCCGAGACGGTCAAGGGGCTGGACGCCAACGACTTCCTCAATCCGGCCAAACGGATCGAAGCGTTCGTCGACGAGCTGTCCAACTGGTACGTGCGCCGCTCCCGCGACCGCTTCTGGGGCAGCGGCCTGGGCGAAGACAAGGTCGCGGCGTATCAGACGCTCGGCACCGTGCTGCTGACGCTGGCGAAGCTCATCGCGCCGTACCTGCCGTTCCTCGCGGACGACCTGTACCGCAATCTGGGCGGCGAGGGCAGCGTCCATCTGGCGGACTACCCGGTCGCCAACCTGGCCGCGATCGACGCCGAGCTGGAAGGCGGCATGGAGACGGCCCGCGGCATCGTCGAGCTGGCGCGCAATGTGCGCAAAGAGACCGGATTCAAGACGCGCCAGCCGCTGTCCGAGCTGCTCGTCGCGCTGAGCGTGCCGTTCGAGGCTGCGGAGTACGAGGAGATCGTCAAGGACGAGCTCAACGTCAAGGCGGTCACGCTGGTGACCGAGGACAGCGGGTTCGTTGACTATACGCTGAAGCTGAACCTCAAGCTGGCCGGCAAAAAGTACGGCAAGCATGTCGGCCCGATCCAGGGCAAGCTGAAGTCGCTCTCCGCGGAGGATGCGCGCGGCGTCGTGACGTCCGGCGTGCTGCCGTATTCGTCGGCGGACGGCGAGGCGATCACGGTGACGCTGGAGGAGCTGCTCGTCGAGAAGCAGGCGAAGCCCGGCTTCGCATCCGCGTCCGGCGGCGGCGTCACGGTCGCGCTCAACACGGAGCTGACGCCCGCGCTCGTACAGGAGGGCATCGTACGCGAAGTCATCCGCGCCGTGCAGGACCAGCGCAAAAAGCTCGATCTGCCGATCGAGCAACGGGTCGGGCTCGTGCTTGAGGCGGATGCGGTGACGGAAGCCGCGCTGCGCGCTTATGACGACGTGCTGCGCGACAACGTGCTCGTGAACGATGTGTCGTTCGGGCGCACCGACGCGACGGAGACGGTGCAGGCCGGGGAATTGCGCATCGGCATCGCGATCGCAGCGGACTGAGGCGAGACGTATGGAAAATGGCGATTTGAGCCAACCTGAATAGCAGCAGGAAAAACGCAAAAACGAGTCCTGTCCGAGAAGAATGCGCCAAAGATCGACGGCGCTTTCTGGCGGCGGGACTCGTTTTCGCATGGCGCGGGAGGAGCAGATGAGCGAGCGAGAGGCGAATCGCGGGCGAGACAACAGGACGAAGGCATTGGCGGAGGAAGCGAACGCGCTGCGGCGTCTGCTCGAAGGGCTGTCCGGGCGGCTCGACGATCTGGCCGTACAGATGGAAAAAGCGCAGCTCAAAGATTACGTCAACCTCATGAGCCGGCCGTGGCAGCTGATCTGGCGCAACTGGCTGTCGGGCATTGCGCGGGGCATCGGCATTGCGCTCGGATTTACGTTTTTTGCGGCGACGATCGTCTGGCTGCTGCAAATACTGGGCGCGCTGAACCTGCCGATCATCGGCGACTATATCGCGGAGATCGTGAAGATCGTGCAGCGGCAGCTGGAGATCGAGCATTATTAAAGCGGCGCTAGCGGCGTTGGCGCGTTGCGGACGGCGAGCGGATAGCGGCGACATATTTGCTGCCGCCGCATCCGCTTGCCTCTCGACCGCCGACTATGGGCGTGATGCCGCTAATCGTCCGATTCTTTCCAGACATCCTCCGGCTCGAGCAAGTTTTCGCCCTCATGATTTTCTAGATAGTGACGGTACGTACGGCTGCGCACGATACCGCTCATTTTGCCGGTGATATCCGCTGCGAGGAAGCTCTCGATCGGCTCGACGAAGCCCTCGTTCTCGTCCGCTTCTATATATAACGCGGAGTAATCGTCATTGTTGTTGCCCTCGGCCATGGCCGGGCTGTCGGCATTGCCCCACGACTCGACGATCTGCCAGGCGTCCTCGCCGTCGAAGCCGTTCTGCTCGTCGCTCTCGTCCATGCTCGTGCGGCCGAACGGCGGGTGCAGGAACAGTTCCTCGGCGGGGCGCCCCTCTTTTTCGGCTTGCACGGGCTCGTGCTCTACACAATAAATCGCCGTCGGCATCGCTTCGAGACGCTCGCGGGCGATGAATTTGCCGCAGGCCGCGCATATGCCGTATTCGCCGGTATCCATGCGGCGGATGGCCGCTTCGATCTTCTCCAGCGCCAGCGCTTCACGCTCGAGCAGCGCGATGTCCTTGGCGCGCTCGAATGTCTCGGTGCCGGCATCCGCGGGATGATTGTCGATGCTGCTCAGCTCTCCCGTAGCGTCGCGGTAGCTATTATGCAGTCCGAAGTGGCCGTTGTCGCCGACGCGGCTCTCGATCTCTGCGCGGTGCGCCAGCAGCCGTCCGCGCTGCTCGCTCATGAAGCTGTCGGACAGCGTACCATGCATGCCAACCCCTCCTTGATTTGTCGCCACCTTGCTTGATGTCCATTTTTGACGGCGATCCATACGACAGCTAGTTTGCTCGCAGCGGCGGGGATTCATGTCGGCCTGCAGGAGGACATCGATGGAGATGCTGCCGCGAATTGGAGAAAGACGTTGGACGCCCGCTCTGACGGTATGTTAAAATCAGTGCATTCGGCCTATTCGGTCAGAATATTCGCGGAAGGGCGGCAATCCGGACATGCAACGACGTCAAATCGGTTTGTGGGTGTATTACCTCGTAGCTGCGGTCGTATTTGTGATCGACTACATCTCCAAAAAACTGATCGAGCACAATTTGGAGTTGAACGAGCAGGTCAAGGTCATCGGCAATTTCTTTTATATCACGTTCATTCACAACCGCGGAGCGGCATTCGGCATCCTTCAGGAGCAGCGCTGGTTTTTCCTCGTGATAACCGTTGCCGTCGTGACTGCCATCGTGATCTACCTGGGCCGTTCGCACCGCAACAACCGCAGGCTGATGCTCGCCGCGCTGGCGCTCATCCTGGGCGGCGCGCTGGGCAACTTTCTGGAACGCGCCATCTACGGACAAGTCGTCGATTTTCTCCAATTCAACTTCGGCTCTTATACATTCCCGATCTTCAACCTCGCCGATTCGGCGATCGTCGTCGGGGTATGTCTGATTATTCTCGATTCGCTGCTCACGCCTACACAGACACAGGAGAACAAAAATGAACAACAAAAAGAATCAAGCGAGCAACAACCCGTCTGAAAAGGACGATGAGCGTCCGGCGGAAGTGCTGACTGCAACCGCCGACGACACGGCATCCGATATGGAGTCGGAAGAGACCGACGCCGCCGAAACGATGATCTGGGAAATCGCCGGCGACGATGCCGGAGCCCGTATCGACAAGTTCCTCGCGGATGCGATCAAGGACGCGGCCGTGTCGCGCTCCCAGATCCAGGATTGGATTCGGGACGGACATGTAACCGTGAACAGCCTGCGGGTCAAGCCCAACGCCAAGCTGGCGGCCGGCAGCGTCGTTGCCGTCGACATGCCCGATGCGGCCCCGATCGAAGCCGAGCCCGAGAATATACCGCTCGTCGTCGTATATGAGGACGCGGACGTCATCGTCATCGACAAGCCGCGGGGGCTGGTCGTGCATCCGGCGCCGGGACATGCCTCCGGTACGGTCGTCAATGCGCTGCTCTATCACTGCCGGGATCTGTCCGGCATCAACGGGAATCTGCGGCCGGGCATCGTGCACCGGATCGACAAGGATACGTCCGGCCTGCTCATGGCGGCGAAGAACGATCTGGCGCACGGATCGCTCGCGCAGCAGCTCAAGGACCACTCCGTCACGCGGCGGTATACCGCGCTCGTCTACGGCAACGTGCCGCATGATCGCGGGACGATCGACGCGCCGATCGGACGCGACAGCGGCGACCGCAAGCTGTTTACGGTCACGGAGAAGGGCTCGAAGCGGGCCGTGACCCACTTCACCGTAGTGGAGCGGTTCGGCGATTATACGCTTGTCGAGCTCCAGCTTGAGACGGGGCGTACGCATCAGATTCGCGTGCATATGAAGTACATTGGTCACACGATCGTGGGCGATCCGTTCTACGGCGGACGCAGCGGGCGCACGCTCGGCATGGCCGGACAAGCTTTGCATGCGGGCATTCTCGGCTTCGATCATCCTCGCACGGGCGAGCGGCTGTCGTTCGAGGCCCCGCTGCCGGCGGATATGGAGCATGCGCTCTACATGCTGAGAACACGCTGACTGTCCTGCCGGACGGAGGATGCGATGTCCGCCATTTCGCCACGCCTCCCCGATTTCTGCAAATGATCTTCGGATTAGTCCATGGCGGCCGCCTGCACTTGTGAGGCATAGTGATAACATAAGCCAACCAGCCTATCACATATCCGCCATCGGACAAGGAGTGTCGCAATCGTGAGCGTCGAACAATATCAAGGCACCTTTATTCAACAGCAATTCGCGGACCGCATCGGCGGCGCGAACTACGGCAAGGACACGAACATTTACAAGTTTGAAAAGATCAAGCGCGCCAAGGCGGCCGCACGCGCGGCGTTCCCTGACATCGAGCTGATCGACCTCGGCGTCGGCGAGCCGGACGAGAAGGCCGACGACGGCATCATCGCCAAGCTGGCCGAGGAAGCCGCCAAGCCGGAAAACCGCGGCTATGCCGACAACGGCATCCCGGAGTTCAAGGCGGCGGCCGCGCAGTACCTGAAGGATGTATTCTCCGTCGACGGCATCGATGCGGCGACCGAGATCGTGCACTCGATCGGCTCCAAGCCGGCGCTCGCCATGATGCCTTCGGCATTCATCAATCCCGGCGATGTCGCGATCATGACCGTGCCCGGCTACCCGGTGCTCGGTACGCACACGAAGTATCTCGGCGGCGAAGTGTACAACGTGCAGCTGACGAAGGAAAACAACTTCCTGCCGGATCTGTCCAAGATTCCGGCCGACATCGCGAAGCGCGCGAAGCTGCTGTACCTGAACTACCCGAACAATCCGACGGGCGCGGCTGCGACGCCCGAATTTTTCGCCGAAGTCGTCGCATGGGCGAAGACAAACGAAGTCGTCGTCGTGCATGATGCGCCGTACGCCGCACTGACCTATGACGGCGCGAAGCCGCTGAGCTTCCTGTCCGTACCGGGTGCGAAGGACGTCGGCGTCGAGCTGCACTCGCTGTCCAAGTCGTACAACATGACCGGCTGGCGCATCGGCTTCGTCGCAGGCAACCCGCTGATCGTCAAGGCGTTCAGCGATATCAAGGACAACAACGACTCCGGCCAGTTCATCGCGATCCAGAAGGCTGCGGCATACGGCCTGGCCAATCCGCAGATCACCGAGGCGATCGCAGAGAAGTATTCGCGCCGTCACGACCTGCTCGTCGCCGCGCTGAACGAGATCGGCTTCAAGGCCGAGAAACCGAAGGGCTCGTTCTTCCTGTACGTCGAAGCGCCGAAGGGCATCAAGGGCGGGCAGCGCTTCGAGACCGGCGAAGACTTCTCGCAGTTCCTGATCCGCGAGAAGCTGATCTCGTCCGTGCCGTGGGACGATGCGGGACACTTCGTGCGTTTTTCCGTCACCTTTATCGCCGCCGGCGAGGAAGAGGAGCGCCGCGTCATCGGGGAGATCAAGCGCCGCCTGACGGACGTCGAATTCGAGTTTTAATTTGTAGCTGGCTGCGCAGTCAAGCACCGCATCGCCTCTTCCAGTGGAGGCGGTGCGGCGTTTTGCGCGCTGTCGCGCCGGATCGCCTCTTGTAGTGGAGGCGATAGGGTGTTTGGCGCGGTCACGCTGCGAATCGCCTCTCGTAGTGGAGGCGTTGCGGCATTTTGCGCGGTCACGCTGCGCATCGCCTCTCCTGGTGGAGGCGTTGCGGCATTTTGCGCGCTGTTGCGCCGGATCGCCTCTCGTAGTGGAGGCGATGGGGCATTTGGCGCGGTCAAGCTGCGCATCGCCTCTCCTGGTGGAGGCGATGCGGCATTTTGCGCGCTGTTGCGCCGGATCGCCTCTCGTAGTGGAGGCGATAGGGTGTTTGGCGCGGTCACGCTGCGAATCGCCTCTCCTGGTGCAGGCGTTGCGGTATTTTGCGCGCTGTTGCGCCGGATCGCCTCTCGTAGTGGAGGCGATGGGGCATTTTGCGCGGTCACGCTGCGCATCGCCTCTCCTGGTGCAGGCGGTGCGGCGTTTTGCGCGCTGTTGCGCCGGATCGCCTCTCGTAGTGGAGGCGATAGGGTGTTTGGCGCGGTCACGCTGCGCATCGCCTCTCGTAGTGGAGGCGATGGGGCGTTTGGCGCGGTCAAGCTGCGCATCGCCTCTCCTGGTGCAGGCGTTGCAGCATTTTGCGCGGTCAAGCTGCGAATCGCCTCTCCTGGTGCAGGCGTTGCAGCATTTTGCGCGGTCAAGCTGCGCATCGCCTCTCCTGGTGCAGGCATCGCGCCTTTTTCGAGTCGTCACGCACCTCGCGTCCGAATCCATCCGGCTTGTTGACAGCCTATGTCGAAAATGCGATAATAAGCATCAATAAACCCGTACCTTTAATTCAGTCCCGTGAGACTGGCAAGGTGGCGAATACTGCAGATGTGCTTCGGCGCGACTAGAGCGTGGACTGGCCTTGTAGGCGACTAAGTCCGGTTCGCGGCGTCATCATCTTCGTATATCCCGGCCTCCTTGCTGACGCAAGGAGGTTTTTTGATGCCGTCTTACCGTGGAGGAGGAGGCGCACCCGTGCAGGAACCCCCGAACATCATAATGGACGAAGCCGCCATCCGCAGGGCGCTGACACGGATCGCGCACGAGATTCTGGAGAAAAACAAAGGAATCGAAGGCTGCGTCATCGTCGGCATACGGACGCGCGGCGTGTACCTTGCCCGGCGCATCGCCGAGCGGATCCGCGAGATCGAGGGCAGCCCGGTCACGTCCTGCGAGCTGGACATCTCGCGCTACCGCGACGACCGGCCGCTGCTCGATGCCGCCCCTTCGGGGCTCGTCTGCAGCGACGGCGACCGCTCCTTCGACGTGAAGGACAAGCGCATCATCCTGTTCGACGACGTGCTTTACACGGGCCGCACGATCAGGGCCGCGATGGACGCGCTGATGGACTGCGGCAGACCCCAATCGATCCAACTGGCCGTGCTGGTGGACCGGGGGCATCGCGAGCTGCCGATCCGCCCGGACTATGTCGGCAAGAACGTGCCGACGTCCAAGCACGAGGAGATCGAAGTGTCGCTGCGGGAGATCGACGGCGACGACCAGGTCATGATCAAGCATCCGCGCGAGGCGGAAGTAAGAGGCTGAGTCGGGCGCGACGAGGCTGCAAATGCGCGAAGGAGGACAAAACCTTTTGACGACATGGATACTTAACGGACAGACGGTCGACCCCCAGACGGGCGAGACGATCAGGAAGCATCTGCGATTGGAAAATGGTGTCGTAGCCGAATGGCTGGACGGCAAGGCTGAGCCGGATACGGCCGGCGCGGAGGTCATCGACGCCGCGGGCAAGCTGATCGCGCCCGGATTCATCGATATGCATGTGCATCTGCGGGAGCCGGGCTTCGAACATAAAGAAACGATCGCGACGGGGACGGCGTCCGCGGCGAAGGGCGGCTTCACGACGATCGCCTGCATGCCGAACACGCGGCCGGTCATCGATACGCCGGATACGGTCAAGCTGGTGCTCGACAAGGCCGAGGCCGCCTGCGGCGTGCGTGTCCTGCCATACGCGGCGATCACCAAAAACGAGCTCGGCCGCGAGCTGACCGACTTCGAGGCGCTTAAAGCAGCCGGCGCGATCGGCTTCACGGACGACGGCGTCGGCGTTCAGAACGCGCAGATGATGAAAAACGCGATGGCGCTGGCCAAGTCGATCGGCATGCCGGTCATCGCGCACTGCGAGGACGACTCGCTCGTTGTGGGCGCGGCCGTATCCGAAGGCGAGTTCGCAAAGCGGCACGGGCTGAAGGGCATCCCGAACGAGTCGGAGGCGATCCATGTCGGGCGCGACATTCTGCTGTCGGAGGCGACGGGCGTGCACTATCACGTCTGTCACGTCAGCACGGAGCAATCGATCCGGCTCATCAAGCTCGGCAAGTCGATCGGCGTGAACGTCACCTCCGAGGTGTGTCCGCATCACCTGCTGCTGTCGGACGAGGATATTCCGGACAGCATGGACGCCAATTGGAAGATGAACCCTCCGCTGCGCACGCCGCGCGATGTCGAGGCCTGCATCGCGGCGCTGGAGGAAGGGACGATCGACATCATCGTCACCGACCACGCCCCGCACAGCGAGGAAGAGAAGGCGAAGGGCATGGAGCGCGCACCGTTCGGTATCGTCGGCTTCGAGACGGCGTTCCCGCTGCTGTACACGAAGTTCGTCAAGACCGGCCGCTGGAGTCTCGGGTTCCTGCTAAGCCGCATGACGAGCGATCCGGCCCGCGTGTTCGGGCTGAAGACGGGCAAGCTGGACGTAGGGGCGCCGGCGGACATCACGCTGATCGACCTGGAGAGCGAGCGCGAAGTCGATCCGGCGAGCTTCCTGACGAAGGGGCGCAACACGCCGTTCACGGGCTGGAAGCTGGCCGGCTGGCCGGCGCTGACGATGGTCGGCGGCAAGACGGTCTGGAGCGAGAAACAAGGCATACTTAAGAGCAGCGAGGAGTGATCGGGATGCAAGCGAGACTATTACTTGAAGACGGCACCCTGTTTACGGGACAATCGTTCGGCGCCGAGGGCGCGTCGGTGGGCGAGGTCGTATTTAATACGGGCATCACAGGTTACCAGGAGGTCATCTCGGATCCGTCCTATTGCGGACAGATCGTCACGATGACGTTTCCCCTGATCGGCAACTACGGCATCACGCGCGACGACTTCGAGTCGGTGCGGCCGTACATCCATGGCTTCGTCACCCGCCGCTACGAGGAAGTGCCGAGCAACTGGCGCGCCCAGGATTCCCTCGGACACCTGCTCAAGGAATACGGCATCATCGGCATCAGCGAAGTGGACACTCGCATGCTGACGCGGATCATCCGCCGCCACGGCGTCATGAAGGGCATTCTGACCACCGGCAGCGAGCGTATCGAGGAGCTGCAGGAGCGCATGGGCGCGACCCCGCTGCCGCGCAACCAGGTCGCCTGGACGTCGACCAAAAACATTTTCTCGAGCCCTGGCACCAAGGAGCGCATCGTGCTGATCGACTACGGCGCGAAAAGCGGCATTCTGCGCGAGCTGACGCAGCGCGGCTGCGACGTCATCGTCGTCCCGCATAACACGAGCGCCGACGAGATCCGCCGCCTGCACCCGGACGGCATCCAGCTGTCCAACGGCCCCGGCGACCCGAAGGACGTGCCGGAGTCGGTGGAGACGCTGCGCCAGCTGCTCGGCGAATTCCCGATCTTCGGCATCTGCCTCGGCCACCAGCTGTTCGCCCTCGCCTGCGGCGCGGATACGGATAAGCTGAAGTTCGGCCACCGCGGCGGCAACCACCCGGTCAAGGAGCTCGCTTCCGGCCGCTGCTACATCACTTCGCAGAACCACGGCTACACGGTCAAGGAAGAGTCCATCGAGGGCACCGACCTCGTCGTGACGCACATCAACAACAACGACAAGACGATCGAAGGCTTGAAGCACGCCAAGTACCCGGCCTTCACCGTCCAGTACCATCCGGAGGCGGCGCCCGGACCGTTCGACAACAGCTACCTGTTCGATCAGTTCCTGGATATGATCCGCGAACACAAGCTGAACAACCCCGAACGCCCGCGGCAAGCGCAACTGTCGGAGATGCTGAGAGGAGAATTGCAGTATGCCCAGAAATAATGAACTCAAAAAGATTCTCGTCATCGGCTCCGGTCCGATCGTCATCGGCCAAGCCGCCGAATTCGACTATGCCGGCACGCAAGCCTGCCAAGCCCTGAAGGAAGAAGGGCTCGAGGTCGTCCTCATCAACAGCAATCCGGCCACGATCATGACCGATACGAACATGGCCGACAAAGTATACATCGAACCGATCAACCTCGAGTTCGTCTCCCAAATTATCCGCCAGGAGCGTCCGGACGGCCTGCTGCCGACGCTCGGCGGCCAGACCGGCCTCAACATGGCCGTCGAGCTGGCGCGCGCCGGCGTGCTTGAAGCCGAAGGCGTCAAGCTGCTCGGCACGCAGCTGACCGCGATCGAGAAGGCGGAGGACCGCGATCTGTTCCGCGACTTGATGCGCGAGCTCGAGCAGCCGGTACCCGAGAGTGTCATCGTCACGACGGTACAGGAATCGATTGAGTTTGCCAATCAGATCGGCTATCCGGTCATCGTGCGTCCTGCCTACACGCTGGGCGGTACGGGCGGCGGCATCTGCGGCGGCGAGGATGAGCTGCGCGAGATCGTGGCCAACGGCCTGCGCTACAGCCCGATCGGCCAGTGCCTGATCGAGAAGTCGATCGCCGGCATGAAGGAAGTCGAGTACGAAGTCATGCGCGATGCGAACGACAACTGCATCGTCGTCTGCAACATGGAAAACTTCGATCCGGTCGGCGTTCACACGGGCGATTCCATCGTCGTAGCGCCGAGCCAGACGCTGTCCGACCGCGAGTACCAGATGCTGCGCTCGGCTTCGCTCAAGATCATCCGCGCGCTGAATATCGAAGGCGGCTGCAATGTGCAGTTCGCGCTCGATCCGCACAGCTACCAATATTATGTCATCGAGGTTAACCCGCGCGTCAGCCGCTCCTCGGCGCTCGCCTCCAAGGCGACGGGCTATCCGATCGCCAAGATGGCGGCCAAGATCGCGGTCGGCTATACGCTCGACGAGATCGTCAACCCGGTTACGGGCCAGACGTACGCCTGCTTCGAGCCGACGCTGGACTACATCGTGAGCAAGATCCCGCGCTGGCCGTTCGACAAGTTCACCGACGCGAACCGCAAGCTCGGCACGCAGATGAAGGCGACCGGCGAAGTGATGGCGATCGGCCGCACGTTCGAGGAGTCGATCCACAAGGCGGCCCGCTCGCTTGAGATCGGCGTGCACCGTCTGCTGCTCAAGGGCGCCGACGAACTGGACGAAGAGACGCTGACGACGCGCCTGGCCAAAGCCGACGACGAGCGCCTGTTCCTGATCGCCGAGGCGTTCCGCCGCGGCTGGGAGCTGCAGAAGATTCAGGATACGACGAGCATCGACTGGTGGTTCCTCGACAAGATCGAGCGCATCGTCCGCTTCGAGGACGTCATCCGCCGCGAGCCGGGCCTCACGCCCGAGACGCTGTACAAGGCCAAGCGCATGGGCTTCACCGACCGTGCGATCGCCGAGCTGCGCCGCGAGGGACAAGGCGCCTCCGCAGCGCTGACCGTCGAAGCCGACGTGCGTGCGCACCGCCTCGCCCAAGGGCTCAAGCCGGTGTACAAGATGGTCGACACCTGCGCAGCCGAATTCGAAGCGACGACGCCTTATTACTACTCGACTTATGAGACGGAAAATGAAGTGATCCCGAGCGACAAGCAAAAGGTCATCGTGCTCGGCTCCGGTCCGATCCGCATCGGCCAGGGCATCGAGTTCGACTACTCGACCGTGCATGCCGTATGGGCGCTCCGCAACGCGGGCTACGAAGCCGTCATCATCAACAACAATCCGGAGACGGTATCGACCGACTTCAATACGTCGGACCGCCTCTACTTCGAACCGCTCTTCTTCGAAGACGTCATGAACGTCATCGAGCAGGAGCAGCCGCTCGGCGTCATCGTCCAGTTCGGCGGCCAGACGGCCATCAACCTGGCAGGACCGCTGTCCAAAGCCGGCGTGCGCATCCTCGGCACATCGCTCGACAGCATCGACGAAGCCGAGGACCGCAAGCGGTTCGAGGCGCTGCTGCGCGGCCTCGACATCGCCCAGCCGAAGGGCAGCACCGTCACCTCCGTCGACGAGGCGGTCGGCACGGCGCAGGAGCTCGGCTACCCGGTGCTCGTACGTCCGTCGTACGTGCTCGGCGGTCGCGCGATGGAGATCGTCTACTCCGACGATGAGCTGCTGAACTATATGGAAGTCGCCGTCAAGATCAATCCGGAGCACCCGGTGCTGATCGACCGCTACATGCTGGGCAAGGAGATCGAAGTCGACGCCATCTGCGACGGCGAGACCGTCCTCATCCCGGGCATCATGGAGCATGTCGAGCGCGCGGGCGTCCACTCCGGCGACTCGATCGCGGTGTACCCGCCGCAGACGCTGACGGGCGACATCAAGCAGCAGGCGGTCGACATCACGATCCGCATCGCCAAGGCGCTGAAGACTGTCGGCCTCGTCAACATCCAGTTCGTCGTCTGGCAGGACAAGGTATACGTCATCGAGGTCAACCCGCGCTCCTCGCGTACGGTGCCGTTCCTGTCCAAGGTCACGAACATCCCGATGGCGAACCTGGCAACCCGCGCGATTCTCGGCGAGAAGCTGGCCGATCTCGGCTACAAGGACGGCCTGTGGCCGGAAGACGAGCATGTGTCGGTCAAGGTGCCGGTATTCTCCTTCGCCAAGCTGCGCCGCGTCGACCCGACGCTGACGCCGGAGATGAAGTCGACGGGCGAGGTCATGGGCCGCGACCGCCACTTCGCCAAGGCGCTGTTCAAGGGCCTCATCGGCTCGGGCATGAAGATTCCGCAGTCGGGCTCGATCATCGCCACGATCGCCGACAAGGACAAAGAAGAAGCGATCGCGATCCTGCGCGGCTTCTACAACCTCGGCTACAAGCTGATCGCGACCGGCGGCACGGCCGACGCGCTCGAAGCGGCAGGCATGCGCGTCAAGCGCTGCGCCAAGCTGAGCGAAGGCTCGCCGAACATCGTCGATCTGATCCGCACCGGCCAGGCCCAGTTCGTCGTCAATACGCTGACGAAGGGCAAGACGCCGGAGCGCGACGGCTTCCGCATCCGCCGCGAAGCGGTCGAGAACGGCGTCGTCTGCCTCACCTCGCTCGACACGGTGAGCGCGCTGCTGCACATGCTGCAGGCGCTGCGCTTCTCCAGCGAGCCGATGCCTGTCTATTAAAATAAGGCGCCACGCCCGGTCTCCCGCCAGCACGACGGCGGCGGATCGGGCTTCTATATGGGCGGGTGGCTGTTGGGAAGTCCGATAGTCCAATTGTTCCGATTATAAATAAGGAAGGCGATGGGACGATGGCGTTAACAACGACACGCAAGGAAGCGGCGGCGAGAATCATGGTCGGACTGGACAAGCCCGACGTGCAGTCCGCGCTGAAGGTCGCCGAGCAGCTCGAAGGGACCGGCTGCTGGGTGAAGGTCGGCATGGAGCTGTTCTACGCCGCCGGCCATGATATCGTTCGCGAGCTGAAGCGGCGTGGCTTCCGCATTTTCCTCGATCTGAAAATGCACGACATCCCGAATACGGTGCGCGGCGGCGCACGCAGCATCGCGCGCATGGGCATCGACATGTTCAACGTGCATGCGGCGGGCGGCAGCGCCATGATGCAGGCCGCCATGCAGGGCGTGAGCGATGCCGTTCAGGCATGCGAGGTGCAGGCAGCGCCGCTCGTCATTGCCGTCACACAGCTGACGAGCACGAGCCGGGAGACGCTCAACGCCGAGATCGGCATCCCGGGCAGCGTGGAGGAGGCGGTCGTGCGCTATGCGGTGCTGGCGAAGCATGCCGGACTGCAGGGCGTCGTCGCCTCGCCGCTTGAGGTCGCGGCCATCAAGTCCGCCTGCGGCGAACACTTCCTCACCGTCACTCCGGGCATCCGTCCCGCAGGCGCGGCGCTCGGCGACCAGACACGCGTCACGACGCCGCGCGAGGCTGTGGACGGAGGGACGGACTTCCTCGTCATCGGCCGGCCGATCGTGGCCGCGTCCGACCCGGCCCAAGCATTCGAATCCATCCTGAAGGAGCTGACCCAAGCATGAGCGAGTCCCAACTCACGCAGCTGCCGTCCGTCATCGCGGGCGCGCTGCTCGACATCGGCGCCGTATCGCTGCGCCCGCAGGAGCCGTTCACATGGACGAGCGGCATCAAGTCCCCGATCTACTGCGACAACAGACTGACGATGTCCTACCCGGCGATCCGCCGCACGATCGCCGAAGGCTTCGCGGCGGTCATCCGCGACAAATACCCGGACTGCGAAGCCGTCGCCGGCATCGCGACCGGCGGTATCCCGCATGCCGCATGGGTCGCCGACATTCTCGGCCTCCCGATGCTGTACGTCCGCGACAAGGCCAAGGGGCATGGCAAGACGAATCAGATCGAAGGCCACTTCAAGCCTGGACAAAAGGTCGTCCTGATCGAGGATCTGATCTCGACCGGCGGCAGCTCGCTCAAGGCGGCCGTCGCCGTACGCGACGCCGGCTGCGAGGTGCAGGGCGTCATCGCGATCTTCACGTACCAGTTCCAGAACGCGCTGGACGCGTTCGCAGCCGAATCGGTGCCGCTCGACACGCTGTCCAACTACTCGGCGCTGATCGACGTCGCGCTGGCGCGCGGCACGGTGCGCGAAGCGGATGTGGCACTGCTGCAGGAGTGGCGCCAGGACCCGAAGGCATTCGTCTGGGCTTGATCCGATCCGCCAAAGCCGTGAGCGAGCGTGCAATAAGATGATGAAAAGCCGGCCGCGCGCCCTATCAAGGGTGTGCGGCCGGCTTTTTTGATCATACCGGCACGCACATTTCGCGTCGCCTCACTTGCACTCAGCCTGTGCCGTACCGCCCGCGACCACTTGCCGCCATGCCCTTACGCCCCGTGAACCGCACAGGTTTGTGCGGTTCTTTCGCACGCTCTCTTCCCGTCGCGTTTTATTCCACTCCACTCGCGTCGTACCGTCGCGTCTGCGGAGCGACCGGCGGCCGCGACGCGCAGCGAATACAAAGTCAACCCAGGGCAACAGGGCCGTCAGGGAGCTTCCGTGGCATTTTTCTACCCGAAGCCACTCTAATCAATGGCTGCGACTGGCTCTGAGTCTCGCCGCCTAGCGCAGGGGCGGCATTCGACGCCGTTCGCTCCAACCTTCGCCGCATTGACCGGCTTGCCGGCGGGCTCGCATAATAGATAAAGGATGTAATAAATTTACAGGCGGGAGGGAACGAGATGTCCAAGCGCGTATTGATCTTGACGGGGGACGGCGCCGAGGTGCTTGAAGTTTATTATCCGATGTACAGGTTGAAGGAAGAGGGATTCGATGCGGTCATCGCGGCGCCCCAGCAGAAGATGCTGCATACCGTCTGCCATGATTTTGTAGAGGGCTGGGACACGTATACGGAAAAGCCCGCGCATTTGCTGCCCGCTGATATCGCGTTTGCGGATGTCGATCCCGCCGCGTATGATGCCTTGATCATACCCGGAGGAAGGGCGCCGGAGTTTATCCGCAACGACCCCGACCTGCCTCGCATATTGAAGCATTTTCTGGACGCGGACAAGCCGATCGGATCGATCTGCCACGGCGCCCAGGTGTTCCTCGCGCTGCGGAACCGCTCCAGCCTCGAAGGCCGCTCGATGACCGCATACAGCGCCTGCAAGTTGGAGGTCGAGTCGCTCGGGGCGACCTATGCCGATGAGACGCTGCATGTCGACGGCCGTCTCGTCTCCGGACATGCCTGGCCGGATCTGCCGGGATTCATGCGCGAATTTCTGAGTTTGCTGCGCCATCCGGCCGACAGGACGCTGTCTCCAAGCCTTTCCTAAAATAGCGCTAACGCGGACACCGTAATTTGTTGCAGCCAATTGAGCTTCATTCGCTGATTCAATCGTCGCTCAGCGGGTTAATGAAGATCAATACCGTACAAACTTGCCGCTGCGGCGAACATAGAATTTTATCAGACAAGAGAGGCTGATCCATAATGAACACCGATATCTATCAACAACTGCTTACCGAGACTGAGGACCTGCTGTACCGCGTACGCATCTACGACCGCGACATGGCGCATACCGACGAGATTATCGAAATGGACCGGACACACGAGATGATCGGCAGCCTGCGCTGGATGGGCGAGAGCGAGATGTTCCGCACCAAGGCGATCGAAAAGCTGATCCGCATGCGTCATCGTCTGCTGACGATGATGGAGGACCTGCTGTTCACGGCTTAAGCGCAAAAAACCTTCGGCATTCCCCGCCGCGCCGGCGGAGGGTGCCGAAGGTTTTTTATTTATATCCGGTAGATGCCTCTATGGCTCGTCCTGCCGAATATACCTGGCATAGTAGGCGCCCATGACACCGGAAGCCGTGCCTGTCACCGGGTCCCCGGTCGTGCCTGAGAATGGGGAGGAGAAGTGCCGCGCATGCATATGGGCGTTCTGATCGTAAGTTTCCAGGCAAAAGGGATGGATCGAAGCGCGCGGCATTTGCCGCAACAGCTTCGGAAAAAGCGCGTTCCGTGGATTCATGCGTCTGAATGCTTCAAGCGAGACGATGGCCACGAGCAGCGTCCATATGCCGGTGCTCCGGTATTGGTCATAACGCCTCCAGAGATTAGTCGCCGTTTATACGGCGACTTTTGATCATTCTAGCATAGACATCCCGGACCTTGCGGCCATTCGCGGTTTGCTGCGATGAAAGTTATCGATACCCGCTATCGTAATCGTTCATCGAAAAATGAACAAAATTCGTTGTGCATATCGGAGCAGGCTGGTAATATCTATCATCAAACGGAAGGGTCTCTAGGGAGCCGACGCCCCGCAGCCGGCGGAGCGGTCGAACCGAGCGGGACCGAAGAGGCGATAGCCTCCTTACACCGTAGGGATAAAAGACCTTCGGCAAGTTCCGCCATCGTGGCGGATTTGCCGCGGGTCTTTTTCTTATTTTCGGAGAGGGAAAGGGTGTGGGGAAATGGCAGCCGTATTGGAGACCAGAGGGCTCTCGAAGGCGTTCAGGGTGAAGCGGAAGGAAGCGGGTCTTAAGGGCAGCGTCAGAGCGCTGTTCGCACCGGCCTGGACGGAGAAGACGGCGGTCGACCGCATCGATCTGTCGGTGGAGGCAGGGGAGACGGTGGCGCTGCTCGGTCCGAACGGCGCGGGCAAGTCGACGACGATCAAGATGCTGACGGGCATCCTGCATCCGACGACGGGGGCGGCTACAGTAGCGGGCTATACGCCCTGGAAAGATCGCGGCAGGCTGGCCTACCGGATCGGGACCGTGTTCGGGCAGAAGTCGCAGCTCTGGTACCATCTGCCACCGATCGACACGTTCGAGCTGATCAGCCGGGTTTACGAGCTGAACCGCCAAGATTACGCGCAGCGCCGGGATCGGCTGATCGAACGCTTCGAGCTCGGACCGTATCTGACGACCCCGGTGCGCAAGCTCTCGCTCGGAGAGCGGATGCGCTGCGAGATTGCCGCTTCTTTTCTCCACCGGCCGCAGATTCTGTTCCTCGACGAACCGACGATCGGGCTGGACGTCGTGGTTAAAGAGCGCATAAGGGACCTGATCCGCGAGCGCAACCGCGAGGAAGGGACAACGGTATTCCTGACGTCGCACGATGCGGGTGACATAGAGAAGCTATGCTCGCGGGTGGTCGTCATCCATCATGGAGGTATACTCGTCGACGAGCCGGTCGTGCGGCTCAAGCGGGAGCTGCTGAATCGCAAGACGGTCCAGGTGACGCTCGCGGAGGACGAGGACGCCGCAGCGGCTGCCGGCCGCTGCGCCGCTTCGATTCCGCTGCCCGACGGCGTCGAGATCTCCGCGCACGAAGGCCGCCGCTTCACGCTGACCGCCGACCTGAAGCGAACCGATATGCAGCAAGTGCTCGGCGCGATCATGCGAACATGGCGTATCGACGATCTGACGGTCGAAGACCCGTCGCTTGAAGAGATCATCAAGCATATTTACGGGATGGACCGGACGAAGGCGGGGGATGAACCGTGAGCCACGGCTTGAATCATGCGACCTCGGCGATCCGGGGGGCCACTCTGAAGCTGATCGCAGTCGCACGTATCGCCCTGCGTCAGCAATGGGCTTACAAGGCCGATTTTTTGTTTCGCACTTGTTTTCTCATCCTCATCCTGTACGTGCTCGGACAGCTGTATTCGGCCGCATACGACGGCGACCACGGGCGGGTCATCGGCGGCTTTACGCTGCGGCAGATCGTCTGGTATCTGGTATTCACCGAGGCGATCACGATGGCCGGCCCGCCTGTCGGCGTGCGGATCGAAGAGGAGGTCAAAAATGGAGAGATCGGCGTCCGCCTGACGCGCCCGCTCTCCTACGTCGGCTACCACTATGCCGCCTATATCGGAGAGGGCGGCATCCGCTTCGCCGTCCTGCTGCTGGCCGGGGCGCTGATCGCATGGCCCAGTGTCGGGGCGCCCCAATTCGGTGGCGGCCTGCCGGCCTACCTGGGGCTTGCCGTGCTCGGTCTGACGTTGTCCTACCTGATGACGGCGGCCGTCGGCTTGTGCGCCTTCTGGGTCGAAGAGACGCGGGGGCTGGAATTCGTGCTTCAGAAGCTGCAGTTTACGTTGGGCGGATTGCTCATCCCGATCGATCTGATGCCGGACTGGCTGCAGCGCGCGTGCGCATGGCTTCCCTTTCAGGCTGCGCTGTACCTGCCTGCCCGCATCGGCGTGAAGTTCGAAGCCGGTGCGCTGCTTCAAGCGGCTGCCGTGCAGGCGCTGTGGATCGCCGTGCTCGCGTCTGCCGTCGCCTGGATCTACCGGAGGGGAGTGAAGAAGCTGAATGTCAACGGAGGATAAGCGGTTCTCTGGCATCGTCTCGTTTGTCATCGCGACCTGGAAGGTCAACCTCGCGTCCGCGATGGAATATCGGCTGAGCTTTTTTCTTCTTGCGGGAATGATGTTCGTCAACAATATGATATGGCTGTTTTTCTGGTATTTGTTTTTTAGCCGGTTTCCGGTCGTGCGCGGGTGGGAGCTCAGCGACGTCATGCTGCTGTGGGCCGTATCGGCCGGCGGCTTCGGCTGGGCGAGCGTGCTGTTCGGCAACTTCCCCCGCATCGCTGCGATCGTGTCTTCCGGCCAATTGGACGTATACTTGTCGCAGCCGAAGCCGGTGCTGCTGAACGTGCTGTCGAGCCGCATGTCCGTGACGGGAGCGGGAGACTTCATCTTCGGATTGCTCGTGTTCCTGTGGGCCGGCGACCTGTCGCCGACAGGCTGCCTGCTGTTCGCGCTCGCGCTGCTGCTCAGCGGCGTGCTGTTCATCGGCGTCATGACGATCGCGGGTTCGCTCGCCTTCTGGCTCGGCAATGCGGAGGGAATCGCCAGCCAGGTGTTCGGCGGCTTCGTATCGCTCACGATCTACCCGACCGGCATATTCCGGGGCGCCGCCAAGATCGCGTTGTTCACGGTCGTGCCCGCGGGCTTCATCGGCTATATGCCGATCGGACTGCTGCGCGACTTCGATCCCTGGTTTGCCTTCGCCGCAGTCGGTGCGGCGGCGGGCTTCGGTGTCGGCGGCAGGCTTATGTTCCGTGCGGGACTCGCGCGGTATGCTTCGGGCAATGCGATCGGCATGCGCAATTGAGATGCAAATCGCCCCTGCGGACATTCCGGCCGCAGGGGCGATTCCTATGAGAAGCTATTCCGCAGCCGTCCGTCCTCCGCCCCGAATGCTGCGCAGGTAGGTCGTGCAGGTGATGGCGAAGTATAAGGCCTGCATGACGAGATAGATGGCGAACACGACGGCCGCATACTTCAGGATGGACGTGTTCAGCAGATTCCCGAGCGCCTGGATGGCGAACAGCGCATGGACGCTGCCGACGAGGCACGGCAGCAGGAAGACGAGGCCGACCTGCGTGACGACGATCCGCCGGATCTCGGCCGCGGTCATGCCGATGCGCGACAGCGCCTTGAATTGGGCCTGATCGTCCTGCAGCTCCGTGAACAGCTTGAAGTAGATCAGGCTGCCCATCGCGATGAAGAACAGTAGCGAGATGAACAAGCCGATGAACAGTGTGAGCCCGAGCGATTGCTGCCCGGAGACGAAGCTCGGCACCCGGTAGGTCTGCGCCTGGGATTCGAATTTGGGGGAGATCGCAGCGTCGATCTTGGCTACCGTCGGCTCGCTGTGCTCCCAATCCGCCCATTCGTAGCCGTAGCTGACGAGTTTGCTGGACGGCGCCGCCGAGGCGCGCAGCGCTTCGTACCGGGCGTCGTCGACGACAAGCATATAGGTCGCGTAGGAGACGGGACTGACGACTGCGCCTCCATAATAGCTCTTCAGCTTCATTTTGACCGTTTCTCCGCTCAGCGTGAACCGAATATCTCCCACCTTCAGCGGTGAGAAAGATTCCATTTCCTTGTAGGGCAGTACGAGTACGGCTTCGCCATCCGCCACGTCGGCCTGCTTGCGGCCGAACAGCCCGGCTTCGCGATTATAATCCCGTTCCGATACGATCATCGCCTGCATTCCGTCGTCTTTGTTGCCCGCTTTGCCGCCCGCCGCGTTGTCATCTGCGACGTCTTGGCCGAGCAACCCGGCCAGCTGCCGCTCGCGGGTGATGCGCAGTCCGTCGGCCTGTACGATTTGCTTGACCGTGGCGGGGTCGACGACCTCGTGGGCGTCCGCGCCCCGCTCGACGAAGCCGACGGCATACGGCGCGTGATCGACGATTTGCACCTTCTGAAGCTTTTGGAACACATAAACGGTGCCGGACGCGGACAGGACGACCGCGCTCATGACCGAGATGACGAACAGCAGGCGTGCATTGTCCTTCATCTTGTACACGAGCTGCGAGACGGTCAGCATATGCGTGCGGTTATAATAAAATCGCTTGCGGCGCATCAGCAGGCGCAGCACGGCCACGCTGCCCTGCGAATACAAAAAGTAGGTGCCGACGACCGTCAGCCCGATGACAGGAAGCGACAGAATGAGAAACGACTGTGAATTCATGGACAGGGCGAGCGCGTAGCCGCCGGCCAGCGTCAGAAATCCGGCGAGCGCGGCGGCGACGGACAGGCGCGGCTCCGGCTTCGGCTTGCGCGCCTCGCGCAGCAGCTCGACGATCTGCGAACGTCCGACCCGGATGAGCGTCAGCGACGTGATCGTCATAAACAAGGCGAAAAAGCCGGCGGCCGTCAGCCACAGCGCGACGGGAGGCACGGCGAACGGAATCGTCTCTCCCGAATCCAGCAGCACGCCGAGCGCCAGGAAAAATAGCTTGCTGAACAGCATGCCGAGCCCGATGCCGGCGACGATGGAGACGGCCGCGATGAACGCCCCTTCGTACAGCACCATTTTGCGGATCTGCCCCCGCGTCATGCCGAACAGCGTGAACAGCCCGAATTCCTTTTTGCGCGTCTTCATGAACGCCGAATTCGAATACAGGACAAAAAAGAACGAGAAGATCATAATGAGAAACTCGCAGGCGAGCATGCCCTGCTTGACCTGCGCGGCGCCTCGGATCTCGCCGTTCACGACATCCGGATGGAAGAGGAACGCCGCGTACAGATAGAAGATGAGAACGGAAAAAACGCTGCTCAAAATAAATGCGCTGTACGCGCGCCAGTTGCCGCGGACATTGCTAAGCGCGAGCGAACGGAACGTCATCGAAATTCCCTCCCAGCACGCTCAGCGAATCCAGTATTTGTTGGAAAAACGCCTGTCGGTTCACGCCCCGCCGTATCTCGGAAAACAGCTTGCCGTCCTTGATGAACAGGACGCGCTTGCAGTAGCTGGCCGAGAAAGGGTCGTGGGTGACGAGCAGCACGGTGGCCGACAATCGTTCGTTCAGATCGCGCAGCGCGTTCATGACATCCTTGGCCGACTTGGAATCGAGATTGCCCGTCAGCTCGTCCGCGAGCAGCAGCGACGGCTCGTGGATGATCGCTCTGGCGATCGCCGCGCGCTGCTTCTGGCCGCCGGACACCTCGTACGTCCGCTTGTTCAGGATGCTCGAGATGCCGAGCAGCTCGGCGATCGGCCGCAGCTTGTGCTCGATGACCGCAGGCTTCGCGCCCTCAAGCACGAGCGGCAGGATAATATTCTCCTTGATCGGCAGCGTGTCGAGCAGGTTGAAGTCCTGGAAGACGAAGCCCAGCTCGCGGCGGCGGAACAGCGCGATATCCCGCTCGCTGAGGCGCACGGGGTCCGTCCCGCCGATCTCGAGCGTGCCGGACGTCGGCTTGTCGATCGTCGCTAGCAGATTGAGCAGCGTCGTCTTGCCGCTGCCGGACGGTCCCATGATACCGACGAATTCGCCCTTGTCGACGGAGAGGTCGATCTGGTCGAGCGCGTGGTAGGCGATGCCGCCCTTGGCGCCGTAAATTTTGGATAAGCCTTGCGCTTTAAGCACTTGCATGTGGCTGAACCCTCCTGCCAGTTGTCGTTATGACTTGAGTATAGCTGCGCATGGAGGGCCGGCCCATCGATTTGTCTTTCAATTCCCGCGGCGCAACCTTACATTGTTGTCACGTTCGGATCGCGGTCGCCGGTCAGGCGATGAATGCCGGAGGGGCGAAAGGAGAGCGTCGCCGTCGTCCCGATGCCGGGCTCCGAAGCGAGGGTCAGCGCGATGCCGAGCCTCGCGCTCGCCTGCTTGGCGAGATAGAGGCCCATGCCTGTCGATTCCCCGCTCAGCTTGCCGTTGCCGCCCGTAAAAAACGGTTCGAACAGCCGCGGCAAGTCCTCCGGCGGGACGCCGATGCCTTCGTCGCGCACGGTCAGCAGCACGGCATCGTCCGGCTGCCGCTCGATCCGGATCGAGAGGCGCTGTGCGGCTTGCTCTTTTTTGCTGTATTTGATCGCATTGGAGACGAGCTGGCTCAGGATGAAGGCGACCCACTTGGCATCGGTCTCCACTTCGGCGTCGCCCTCGAGCGCGGGGAAGATGGAATGGCGGATCAAAGGCCGCTTGAACTCGCCCAGCACCGAGCGCGCGAGCGCGCCGAGTCGGATCGTGCGGAATGCGGCGTCCAGCTCGAACTTGTCGAGCCTCGACGTATGGAGCATCATATCGAGACCGTGCCGCAGCCTGTCGGTCTCCTCGAGCACGCTGCGCTCGGTATCGCGCCTGCCGGCGTCGTCGCCCGGGCCGGGGTGCCGCTGCATGAGCAGCTCGATAACGGACACGGGTGTCTTCATCTGGTGAACCCAGCGCGCCGTGAAGTGACGGTGGAACTCCTGTTGTCTGCGCAGCGCGTTCAGCTCGTTCTGATGGACGGCGTACAGCCGCGCCAGCAGGGCGGCGAACGCCCGCTGCTCCCGCGTCGCGGGCGAGCCGATCGCGAGCGGCGCCGCACCCGCGCCCTCGTCCGCCTGCCGCCAGGCTTCGTCCAGCTCCCGTGCGAACGTCCTGCGGCGCAGCCAGCCCAGACTTATCCATACGACGAGCACGAATGCCGTGAGCAGCGCGATATAAGCGCTGTCGGCCCATGAGAAGGGCAGGCCGTAGCTGCGCAGCATGAGCTGGACGAAGGCGAGCACCAGCAGCACCGCCAGCATGGCGGCCGCAAGGTGGGGGAGGCGATCGATCACATAATCCTTGAACGCGTACAGGGACTTGCGGCCGGGCCGTCTGCCGCTCATAACGCCGCCGGCCCGCGCCCCGCGCCGGCTTCGGGATTCAGGCGGTAGCCCTGTCCCCGCACGGTGTCGATGTGATCGCTCAGGCCGAGATCCTCGAGCTTCTTGCGCAGGCGGGTCACATTGACGGTCAGCGTATTGTCGTCCACGAACTGCACGTCGTCCCACAGCGCCTCCAGCAGCTCCTCGCGCGAGACGATACGCCCGGCTTGCCGGAGCAGCGCCTGCGCGAGCTGCCGTTCGTTTTTGGACAGCGACACGCGCTCGCCGCCCCAGGCCAGCTCGCTGCGGCCGATATGCAGCGAGAGCGCGCCGACGGACAGCGTATCGGATTCGGCGTGGGCCTGTCCGGACGCATACTCTCCGTACGCCCGCCGCAGCGCGCTCTTGATCTTGGCCATCAGCAGGTCGAGCGGGATCGGCTTGGCGACATAGTCGTCGCCGCCGTTCTCGATCGCCATCACCTGATCCATCTCGCCCGATCTGGCAGACAGGAAAATGATCGGGACGTTCGAGCGCTTGCGGATCTGGCGGCACCAGTAGTAGCCGTCGAAGTACGGCAGATTGATGTCGAGGAGCACCAGATGGGGCTGCACGGCGTCGAACTCGGCTGCGAGCTCGCGGAATTCGCGGGCGACTCGCGCCTCGAATCCGTACCTGGCGATATAATCCTGCAGCAGCGCGCCGATCTTGTCGTCGTCCTCGACGATCATGATGCGATACATCCGCCTGTGTCCCCCTTTCCGGCAGCAATTGGTTTCGTTTAGCGATTCGCCTGCTCGACTTGTTTTTTCCAGGCTGCGGTATCTGCGTTAAGCTGCTTTAAATCCGGCACGGGCAAGGATTTGTCCGTCAGCTTGTAGCGCTCCTTGAGCGTCAGGATACGCGTCACGCTCTCGTCGATCCGCGCCTGTGTCAGTCTGCCGCTCTTCGCGGCGGCCAGCAGCGCCTTGTAGACGCTCCGCTCGACATCGTAGCCGTGCGCCACGAGCAGGATATCGCTGCCCGCCTCTACGCTCCTCACCGCCGCATCGGCCAGCTCATAATGCTTCGCAATCGCCCCCATCGTCATGTCGTCGGTAATGACGACGCCATCGTAGCCGAGCTTGCCGCGAAGCTGGTCGCCGATGATGACCCTGGAAAAGGAAGCGGGCGCGTCGGGATCGATCTTCGGGAACAAAATATGGGCGACCATGACGGCGTCGGCCTGCTGCCCGATCGCGGCCTCGAACGGAAGCCACTCCAGCTTGGCCAGCTGATCCGCCGTCTTGTTGAGCACGGGCAGGTCGAGATGCGAATCGACCGACGTATCGCCGTGACCGGGGAAATGCTTGACGACGGATACGACGCCCTGCTCGCGCAGACCGCGCATGGCGGCCAGTCCCATGCGCTTCACGACATCGGCTGTAGCGCCGAACGAGCGCGTCCCGATGACGGGATTGTCCGGGTTGCTGTTGATGTCGAGGACGGGCGCGAAGTCCATGTTGAAGCCGGCCGAGCCGACCTGGCGCGCGAGCAGCTCGCCCATCCGCTGCGCAAGCTCTGTCTCGCCTGTTTGGCCGACGACCGCCGCTTCCGGGATTTTCACGTAGCTCGCCGGCAGCCGGCTCACCTTGCCGCCCTCCTGATCGACGCTGACGAAAATCGGCGCATTGCCGGCTTTGGCGTTCGCGGCCTTGATCGCGTTGACGAGCTTCACGGTCTTCGGGAGATCGGCGATGTTGTCCTTGTACAGGATGATCCCGCCGATGCGGTCCTCGCGGATCATGCGCAGCGTGGCCGCGTCCGGGAGGGAGTTGCCCACGAAGCCGGCCAGAATCATCTGGCCGATCTTCTCCTCGAGGCTCATCCGCTCAAGACGCGCCCGGACCGGGTCCGACGCGCCGTCCGATGCGGCGGGGGACGAAGTCGGCGTCGCGGACGGAGAGACGCTCGGCGATGCCGGTGCCGTGGGCGCGGCGGAACTGCTGGCCGTGGGCGAGGCGGCCGTCGGCTGCGGCGAAGCGCTCTCCGGCGCGGCGCTGCCGCCGCAGCCGGACAGCAGCGCGACCGATACGGCGAGCGCGGCGTGGCACAGCAGCGTGAAAGGGGACGAGGGACGGACGGCATTCGGCTTGTTCATGGCGAACCTCCTCGGATAGTGGGCACGGAGTGAAAAAGCCCCCGCCGCCCGGTGGCGGCGAAGGGGCCGGATCGAAATATTGGGGCGAGACGGAGCGGCACAGCGACGTAAAATCAAGCCTTGGCGGCGTCGAACGAGCTCTTGAGCGACACGATCCGGTTGAATACCGGACGTCCTGCCGCGCTGTCCTGCGGATCGACATTGAAGTAGCCGTGGCGGAAAAACTGGAACTTCTCCTGCGCCGCAGCTTCCTTCATGCCGGGCTCGACGAAGCCGGACAGCGTCTCGAGCGAATGCGGGTTGATGCGCTCGAGGAACGACTTGTCCTCGCTCTCGTCCTCGGCCGATTCGTCCAGGATAAGCGGCTCGTACAGGCGGAATTCGGCGGGCACGGCTTGGGACGCTTCGATCCAATGGATCGTTCCTTTGACCTTGCGGCCGGTGAAGCCGGATCCGCTCTTCGTCTCGGGATCGTACGTGCAGCGCAGCTCGACGACTTCTCCCGCCTCGTTTTTGACGACTTCCTCGCATTTGATGAAGTAGGCATGCTTGAGGCGTACCTCGTTGCCCGGGAACAGGCGGAAGTACTTGGCCGGCGGCTGCTCCATGAAGTCGTCCTGCTCGATGTAGAGCTCGCGCGAGAACGGGATGCTGCGGCTGCCCATGTCCTCATTTTCCGAATTGTTTTCCGCATCGAGCCATTCGGTCTCGCCTTCCGGATAGTTCGTGATGACGACCTTGAGCGGGCGCAGCACCGCCATCGTGCGCAGCGCCTTGAGCTTGAGATCCTCGCGGATGAAGTGCTCGAGCATGCGCTCGTCGACGACGCCGTAGCTCTTGGCGACGCCGATCTCGCGGCAGAACGCGCGGATCGCCTCGGGCGTGTAGCCCTTGCGGCGCAGGCCCGAGATCGTCGGCATGCGCGGGTCGTCCCAGCCGTCTACGGCCTTCTCGTCGACAAGCTGCTTGAGCTTGCGCTTGCTCATGACGGTGTTGGTCAGGTTGAGCCGGTTGAACTCGTACTGACGCGGCACGCTGGGCATCTCGCACTGCGCGACGACCCAGTCGTAGAACGGACGCTGATCCTCGAACTCCAGCGTGCAGATGGAGTGGGTGACGCCTTCGATCGCGTCCTCGAGCGGATGCGCGAACGCGTACATCGGGTAGATGCACCAGGCGTCCCCGGTGTTGTGATGATGGGCGTGCACGATCCGGTAGATGACCGGGTCGCGCATGTTGACGTTCGGCGAAGCCATGTCGATTTTGGCGCGCAGCACCTTTTGGCCGTTTGCGAATTCGCCGCTTTTCATGCGCTCGAACAGCGCGAGGTTCTCCTCCGGCGTCCGGTCGCGGTACGGACTCGGGCGACCCGGCTCCGTCAGCGTGCCGCGCGACTCGCGGATCTCGTCCGCGGATTGATCGTCGACGTAGGCGAGCCCTTTGCGGATGAGCAGCAGCGCCCGCTCGTACATCTGACCGAAGTAGTCGGAGGCGAAGAACAGGCCGTCCCAGTCGAAGCCGAGCCACTTGACGTCCTGCTTGATCGATTCGACATATTCGATGTCTTCCTTGACAGGGTTCGTATCGTCGAACCGCAAGTTCGTCCGGCCCTTGAATTCGTCTGCGAGCTCGAAGTTCAGACAGATCGACTTGGCGTGTCCGATGTGCAGGTAGCCGTTCGGCTCCGGCGGGAACCGGGTCACGACTTCCTTGACCCGGCCGGCGGCCAGGTCGTCTGCGACGATGTTTTTAATGAAGTTGGATGATGAAGACTTGCTTTCGCTGGTTTTCTCCACGCGCTCCCCGACCTTTCTCTCTGCTGACAGTTTATTTCTTCATGATACACAATTTTCCCCTTCCTTATAAAGTATCTAGCCAAAAAATAGAGCGCGGCTGTAAGTTTTAAGGAATTTGTCGAAAAAAGGGTTCTAAAGTCTTCTCATCTTTCTCATAAATTTCTTCTAAAGACGTAACTTTTTCCCGAAACCTATCGTTATAATGATGAAATGTAATAATGGAAGACCGAGGGAGGAAAGGCAATGGATGTTCCCGAGCGGCAGCCGCTGCTCAGCGTCAGGAATGTGGAGCGGTCCTTCGATGTCGGCGGACAGAAGCTTCGCGTGCTCAAGGGGATCAACCTGACGCTCGTGCCGAACCAGCTCATCATGCTGAAGGGCCGTTCCGGCTCCGGGAAGACGACGCTGATGAATTTGATGGGGGGCCTCGACAGGCCGACAGAAGGAGAGATTTATTTTCAAGGCAAGCCGTTTCACGAATGGAGCGACGACAAGCGGACCGAGATCCGCCGCAAGGATATCGGGTTCATTTTCCAGGCCTATGCCCTGATGCCTTTATTGTCCGCCTATGAAAATGTGGAATTGTCCCTCCGGATGGCAGGTACGCCGAGGGGCGAGTGGAAATCCCGGGTCACCTCATGCCTGGATCTGGTGGGGCTCGCGAAGCGGATGCATCATCGCCCGTTCGAGATGTCGGGGGGAGAGCAGCAGCGCGTGGCGATCGCCAAGGCGATCGCGCACCGGCCAAGCCTCCTGCTCGCCGACGAGCCGACCGCGGAGCTCGACTCGCAGATGGCGGCGCAGGTCATGGCGGTATTCCGGGAGATCGTCCGTTCGGAGAACGTGACGATCTGCATGACGACGCACGATACTACGATTATGGAGGTAGCGGACCATGTTTATGAAATGGCGGACGGCGTATTCGTCGCAGGCTGACAACAAAAGCGGCAGGCGCCGGGCGGCAGGCCTGCTCGCCGCCGTAGCGCTGTCCGTAGCGCTGGCCGGCTGCTCGCTGCTGCCGGATGAGCCGGAGGAGGAGGATCTGTCGCAGATCCAGCTGCCGGAAATCTCGAAAAAACCGGAATATGAGGTAACGACGAAAACGCTGGAGACGACGGTGTCGGCCTCGGGCAAGCTGCTGTCGACGGAGGAGAAGACGCTGTATTACTCCGCCAAAGCGATGGAGGGCTTGCGTCTGAAAAAGCTTTACATACAGCCCGGCGACGTCGTCAAGGCCGGGCAGACAGTCGCGGAGCTGGACGTGGAGGATATGAAAAAGCAGCTGCGCGACCAGCGGCTGCAGTTCCGCCAGCAGGAGCTTCAGATGAAGCAGACGCTGCGCGACAAGGACGACATGGACCCGATCGAATTCGAGCAGAAGCAGATCGCGTTCGAGGAGTCCAGGCAGAAGATCAGCGATCTGGAGACCGATATCGCGAGCGCCGTGCTGACGGCGCCGTTCTCCGGGACGGTCGTCTCGCTGAACGTGCAGGAAGGCGCTGCGATCAAGGTATACGATCCGCTCTGCGTGATCGCGAATCCGAGCAGTCTGATCGTGGCCGCGGAGATGTCCGCCGATGATCTGCAGCAGATCGCGGTCGGCATGGAAGCCGATATCGACATCAACAGCGTCGGCAAGGTCAAGGGCAAGATCAAGTCGCTGCCCGTGCCGAAGGACAACAACAACAACGGCGGCGGAGGCGGCGGACAAGGGCCGAAGGTGACCAATCTGAGCGACTACTTGCTCGTCTCCGTCGCGAAGCTGCCCGAGGGGGCGACACGGGGGACGCCGCTCAGCCTGTCCGTCGTCGTCGACCGCAAGGTGGACGCCGTCGTCATCCCGCGTTCGACGCTTCGCACGGCCGGCGCGCGCACATACGTGCAGGTGGCGGAGGCCGACGGCACGAAGCGCGAGGTCGACATCGAAGTGGGCCAGCAGACGGCGACCGATATTGAAGTGCTGTCGGGACTGAAGCCGGGACAGAAAGTCGTAGGAAGCTAATCTATGGCGCTCATCCGTTTCTTATTCCGCAAGATGTGGAACACCCGCTGGCTCACGCTGAGCACGCTGGCGGGTCTGCTCGTGGCCGTGGCGTTCACGACCAGCATCCCGATGTACGCGGACGGCGCGCTGAAGCGGGTCGTCGCCAATTCGCTCAAGGAGAACAGCGAGGGGCTGCCCGCCGGCTCGCTGCTCATCCGCTATCAGTCGAGCGACGGCAAGACCGACCCCGGCAGCTTCGCCGCGGTCGACAAGTATATTACCGAGGATGTGCCGGACCGCGTCGGCTTCCCGAAGCAGGCCGATCAGCGCAGCCTGACGATCCGCACCGCCGAGGTGCAGCCCGAGGATCCGGGCAAGGTGGATGCGAGCCGTACGCGCAAGATGACGATCTCGTCGTTCAGCGGCCTGAAGGAACAGGTTCAGATGGCCGGCGGCCAGTGGTTCGCGGACCGCGCGGACGGAGACGGCACGCTGCAGGCGGTCATGATGGACGAAGCGATGCTGCGCTTGGATCTCCATGTCGGCGACGTGCTGCTGTACCCGGTGTACGGCGGGTTGAACCTGACGCTGCGCGTCGAGATCGTCGGCAGCTTCAAGCCGAAGGCCGATTCGGCGGCGTACTGGTATCAGGGCCTCGATACGCTGCTCGGCACGCTGTTCATCGCGGAGCCGGCGATGCGCGAGGATCTGATGACGGGGCTCAAGATCCCGCTGCAGACGGCGAACTGGTATGCGGCGTACGACCTCCGGAACATCAAGACGAGCGAGCTGACGCCGCTCGCGCATACGCTGTCGCGGACGGACATCGAGGCCAATCAGCTGCTCAAGGATACGCAGGTGGCGATCTCCTTCGCCGACATGCTGAGCGAATTCCGCAAGCAGAGCGTGCAGCTGCAGACGATGCTGTTCACGCTGGCGGCGCCGATGATCGCGATGGTATTCTACTTCATCACGATGAACGCCCAGCAGTCGCTCGAAAAGCAGCGCTCCGACATCGCCGTGCTTCGCAGCCGGGGGGCGGGAACGAGGCAGATCTTCATGCTGTTCCTGCTCGAGGGTGTGCTGCTCGGCATCGTGGCGCTGGCCGTCGGTCCGCTCATCGGCTGGTACATGGCCAAGAGCATCGGTTCGGCGAGCGGCTTCCTGGAATTCGTCAACCGCAAGTCGATTCCGGTCGGGTTCTCGTCCGACAGCGTGCTGGCCGGCGCGGCGGCGGTGCTTGTCGCCATCGGCGCCGCCGTCATTCCGGCGATGGTGTTCACCCGCACGTCGATCGTCGACTACAAGCGCAAGCTCGCCAGAGGCGATCGCAGGCCGTTCTGGCAGCGCTGGTTCCTCGACGTCGTGCTCGTAGGGGTGGCCGCCTACGGCTGGTACCTGTTCAACGAACGGCAGATGATCTCGTTCAAGACGGGCATGACGACCGACCAGCTCAACGTGCAGCCGTTTCTGTTCTTCGTGCCGGCGATCAGCATCTTCGCGGCGGGGCTTGTGTTCCTGCGGCTGTTCCCGCTGCTGCTGAAGCTGCTGGGCTGGCTCGGCCGCTCGTTCCTGCCGGTGCCGCTCTATCTGACGCTCACGCAGCTGTCGCGGTCGGCGAAGTCGTATTATCCGCTCATGATCCTGCTCATTCTGACGCTCGGTCTCGGCGTGTACAACGCCTCCGCCGCGCGTACGATCGGGCTCAACTCGGAGGAGCGCATCCTCTATCAGCATGGGGCTGATGTCGTCATCTCGGCAGCCTGGGAAGGCAATGCCGAAGTGTCGCGGCCGTCCGGCGGCGGCTCAGGCGGGGGTTCGGGTGGCGGTTCCGGCGGCGGCTCCGGCGGCGGATCGGGAGGCGGGCAGGGCCAGAATCGTCCGATCCCGTCCAAGATCAACTACAACGAGCCGCCGTTCCAGACGTTCCGCGAGCTGCCCGGCGTCGTGCATGCGGCCCGCGTGCTGCAGGCCAAGGCGAGCCTCACGGTCGCCGACAGGACGGCCGGGCAGGCGACGATCGTCGGCATCGACAACGTCGACTTCGCCCGTGTCGCCTGGTTCCGCAAGGACCTGTATCCGGCCGGCTTCTACAAATATCTGGCCGTCATGGGCCGCTCGCCGGGCTATGCGCTCGTCTCCTCCAACCTGGCCAAGAAGTACAACCTGAAGCCGGGCGACGAGATCCAGGCGATCCTGCAGGACCAGAAGATCAAGTTCATCATCGCGGCGGCGCTGCCTTACTGGCCGGCGCAATATCCGGACCAGTCGCCGTTCCTGGTGGCGAATCTCGATTATTTGTTCGACGAGATGCCGCTCATGCCGTACGACGTCTGGCTCAAGATGGAGCCCGACGCCAAGACGGCGCCGCTCATTCCGGCGCTGCAGAAAAAGGGCGTCGAGATCGCCTCGATCTCCGACGCGCGCAGCGACCTGATCGCGCAGGGCAAGCACCCGGCGCGCGGCGGCGTGTTCGGCATCCTGAGCCTCGGCTTTATCGTCACGATTATCGTGACGCTGTCCGGCTACATCCTGTATTGGTTTTTCAATCTTTCCGGACGGATCGTGCAGATCGGCATATTGCGCGCGATGGGGCTGTCGCGCAGACAGCTGACCGGCATGCTGCTGCTCGAGCAGGTGTTCACCGCCGGCCTGTCCATCGGACTCGGCATCGGCATCGGCAAGCTCGCGAGCCTGCTGTTCCTGCCGTTTCTGCAGACGACGGACAACACCGCCGGCCAGGTTCCGCCGTTCCGCGTCATTTTCGAGCAGACCGACACGTACCGCCTGTATGCCGTCGTAGCCGTCATGATGACGATCGGCATTCTGATGCTGGTCACCCACATCCGCCGCTTGCGCGTCCATCAGGCCGTCAAGCTGGGAGAGGAGCGTTAATCCATGATCGATTGCGAAGGACTCGTCAAGATCTACAAGACAGACGATCTGGAGGTCGTAGCGCTGCAGGGTCTTAATCTGTCCGTCAAGGACGGAGAGATGATGGCGATCATCGGCAACAGCGGCAGCGGCAAGTCGACGCTGCTCAACATTCTCGGCGGACTGGACCGGCCGTCCGCCGGTCAGGTGCGCGTCGGGCCCTGGGACCTGCTGAAGGTCACCGACCAGGATCTGGTGAAGTACAAGCGCGAGACGGTCGGCTTCATCTGGCAGAACAACGCGCGCAATCTGCTGCCGTATCTGTCGGCGCTCGAGAACGTGGAGATGCCGATGATGTTCAACGGCAAAGTCGACCGCGCGTACGCCAAGCAGCTGCTCGAGTGGGTCGGGCTGAAGGAGCGGATGCACAACAAGCTGACGCAGCTGTCGGGCGGCGAGCAGCAGCGGGTCGCGATCGCGATCTCGCTGTCGAACCGTCCGAAGATGCTGCTCGCGGACGAACCGACGGGCTCCGTCGATTCGCGCACATCCGATATCATCATGGACATCTTCCGCAAGTTCAACCGCGAGCTGGGCCTCACGATCGTCATCGTCACGCACGATCTGTCGCTCGCCGGCAAGGTCGATCGCGTCGTCGCAATCCGCGACGGCCTGACCAGCACCGAGTTCATCAAGCGCAATCCGAGCCTGGACGGCGCGCCGCCGCTCAGCGGGGTGGGCGTCGACGACGAGGTGCACGAGGCGTTCGTCGTCGTCGACCGGGTCGGACGGCTGCAGGTGCCCAAGGAATATCTCAAGCAGCTCGACATCGGCGACAAGGCGACCATGGAGTTCGACGGAGACAAGATCGTCATCCGAGGGCCCAAATCAAACGAGGGGGAATCCGCATGAACCACGACAAAAAGAAAACCGTCACCCGCATCGTAGCGAGCGGCTTGACGCTCAGTCTGCTCGTGCCGCTGCTCGCGGCCTGCAACGACAAAAACGATAACGATTCGAACAACCGCCGTACGCTCCGCATCGGCATGATGTACGGCAGCTCGCAGGACGAATCGTATTATCGCCAGCAGTACACCGATCTTTTCGAATATACGCATAAAAATATCGATATCGAGCTCGTGCCGGCCATCGACTGGACCGAGCAGCAGTTCGAGGAGCCCGACAAGCAGCAAAATGTCGACCAGCTCGCCAAGGTCAAGGAAATTTTGACCGGCGCCAATCCGGTCGATATCATGATCCTCGACAATACGGCGATTCTGAGCCAGCTGATCCAGGACAACATGCTGAAGTCGCTCGATCCGCTCATCAAGGAAGACAAGGTCGATCTGAGCGACTATGTCCCGGCTGTCATCGACGGCATCAAGACGGTCGGCGACAATCAGCTGTTCGCCCTCACGCCGACGTTCGTGCCGTCCGCGCTCTACTACAACAAGACGCTGTTCCAGAAAAACAACATCGACCTGCCGCGGGACGGCATGAGCTGGGACGATGTCATCACGCTCGCCAAACGCTTCGGCGACGGCAAGGGCGGCAAGGATGCGACCTTCGGCCTGACGTTCAATCAGTGGGGCGGCAGCGACGGCTGGTCTGACCTGCAGACGTATGTGGCGCCGCTGCAGCTTCGCGTCTACGACAAGACCGGCGAGAAGATGATGGTCAATACGCCGCAGTGGGAAAAGGCTTGGACGACGATCGCCGATCTGTACAAAAAACATGTCGTCCCGACACAGGACGATATGCAGAAGTTTTACGAGGAGCAGAACAAGAAGCAGCAGGCGAGCGACGACGGCAAAGGCAACGGCAACCAGATCTACAATCCGTACCAGAACCAAATGTTCTTCCTCGGCAAAACCGCGATGATGCTCGGCCAGTACTATATGCTGAACGATCTGGAGACTTACAACAAAAACTATGAAAAGCTGAAAATGAGCAAGTTGGACTGGGACGTCGTTACGGTGCCGCAGTTCATAAACGAAGCGCCGGGCGTCGGCACGAACATCACGCTCAGCCAGTTGACCGCGATCAACGCCAAAGCCGCCAATCCGGACGACGCCTGGGAGTTCGTGAAGTTCATGAACGGCGAGGAGTGGGCGAAGCTGAAGTCCCGCAGCAGCTACGAGATGACGGCGCGCAAGTCGTTCATCAAGCCGCGCGAAGGGATGAACTACAACATCAACGCCTTCACGCAGCTGCAGCCGGCGCCGCAGCAGTCGCTCGAGGACATGAAGCTGCAGCAGGAGCGCCCGAACCTGAACTATATCCAGCAGCTCGGCAGCACGGAATTCCAGCAGGTGCTCAGCGGCAAGCTGTCGGTCAAGGAAGCGCTCAAGGAATTCGAGGAGAAGGGCAACGACATGCTGCAAAAAATCAAGCTGAACCCGAAGGGCCAGTTCGATCCGGGCATCGGCGGCGACGTGTACGGAGGCGGCGGCGGTATCGCCAGGCCGATGTTCTAATTGCAGCAAGCACTGATCTCTATCATAGATCTCTATCTCTAACCACGATGACCGACTTCGCGCGAACAGATATTATGGCTGCTCGCGCCTTTTTTTAACGTCATGCGGAAAATTATGCCGATTGAGGAAAACGGAAGGGGATATATATGAATATGGCTAAGTGGAAGACTCGAACGGGCAAGGGATGGAGCGCGGGGCTCGCGGCGATATTGCTGGCGGTTCCGGTACTCGGCGCATGCTCGGACGACGCGGCCAAGGACAACGAGCGGCGTACGCTCCGGATCGGAATGATGTACGGCAGCAAGGACAGCGAATCATGGTTCCGCCAGCAGACGACCGACATGTTCGAGATCGATCATCCGAACATCGACATCGAGCTTGTCTATGCAACCGACTACAGCGATTCGCAGTTTATGACGGAGGAGGAGCGCAAAAAGCAGCAGCAGGAGGACCCGGAGAAAAAATTCCGCGAACTGCTGAGCGGCGACAATCCGGTCGATGTCGTCATGACCGACCTCGGTACGATGAAGCGCCTGGTGACCGATAACCTGCTGAAGTCGCTCGATCCGTACATCAAGCAGGACAAGATGGATATGTCCGACTTTTTGCCCTCCGTCCTCGAATCGATCAAAGGGCAGGGCAACGGCCAGATTTACGGGCTGACCCCGACATTCTCGAGCAGCGCGCTGTTCTACAACAAAAAGCTGTTCGAAAAAGCAAACGTAACGCCTCCGAAGGACGGCATGACATGGAACGAGATATTCTCCCTGGCGCAATCGATGAAAAGCGGCAAAGGCAAGGATGCCGCATACGGATTTGCGTTTAATACATACGGCGGCGGGCTCCAGCTCTACAGCATTCAATCGACGTACGATACGTCGAGCATGAGAATGTTCGATGCCGCCGGCGAGAAGATGACCGTTCATACGAAGGCATGGGCGGATGCATGGGCCAAGCCGATCCAGATGTACAAGGATCACGTCATCCCGCATGACGAAGATCTGCAGCAGTCGGCGGCTTCCATGGCGTCCGGCGACGGGGTGTACGCATACAATCCTTATCAGAACAACACGTTCCTGGCCGGCAAGGTCGCCATGGTCATCGGCAGCTATTATATGGTGAACGAGATCGCCAGCTACAATAAAAACGTGGACAAGATGAAAGATGCCAAGGCGCTGGATTGGGATGTCGTCACGGTGCCCGAATATGCGGAGGGCGGCGCGCCCGGCATGTATCTGGGCAACATGTCCTCCATCAATGCCAAAAGCGCCAATCCGGACGATGCCTGGACGTTCATCAAGCATATGAACAGCGAAGAGGTGGCCAAGTTCAAGGCGCGGAGCCAAGGCGAGCTCAGCGTGCGGCAGAAGTTCATCCAGCCGCAGGACGGCGCCGCGTTCCACCTCGAAGCGTTCACGAAGGTAAAGCCTTACGTGGGCGAAGCGAGCGAGGCGGATACGGAGCTGTACCGCAGCAGACCCAATCTGAGCCTGATCTCCGAGCTGGGCAATTATTTATTCCAGGATGCCGCCCAGGGCAAGAAGACGATCGACGAAGCGCTGACGGAGTGGGACACCAAGGGCAATGAGCTGCTTCAGAAAATCAAGCTGGACCCGACGGGGGATCTGAGTGCCGAGATGAACGAATACCGTCAGGCGGCCCAATCCGGCATGCAATCGATGCTGCGCGCCGCAGCCGGGGAAGTCGTCGTGAATTAAGGCAAGGCAGAAGCAAGGGTTAAACCGCTCGCAAACCGAGCATCCTAAATCCATATCGACCACATTCCGGAGGGACGGACACGGTATGAATTGGGTGTACTGGTCGCGGCTGTACGACAGCAAATTTCAGGCGGGATGTCTCGTCCGGCGCATCGAAAACGACGGCTGGCTGTTCGGCGTCGATATGCCTCGGGAAGTCGAGGTATACCGCTCGCGCAAGGGCAAGTACGGCGTGCGTTATATGCCATAAACGACGGGTTTGCTTAGGGGAGCCTGCCGCGCCTTCGGGTTGCGGCAGGCTCCTTGCTGTGTTATGTTCGAGTGAGCGGCGGAACCATCCTATACGAGAGCCGCGAAGATAGGGAGGCTGGCAGCAATGAAAAGAATGCCCTTGTCCGCAGATACGGCGCAGAAGCTGGCGGCGCATCTCAAGGTGCCGCTGGAGCATCTGATGCATATGCCGCAGCATATTCTGCTGCAGAAGCTCGCGGAGATGGCGCAGGCCGAGCAGGTTGAGGCTGCGAATACGGATTCGAATGCAGATTCGAAAAAAAATTAAAATAATTCGTGATTTTCCTTGACGGAACTATAGTCTATGCGGTATATTAATTCTTGTCGCCATTGAAGGACAAATGAACGCTTAACGACGCGGGGTGGAGCAGCCCGGTAGCTCGTCGGGCTCATAACCCGAAGGCCGCAGGTTCAAATCCTGCCCCCGCAACCAACTTATCACCTCGTAGGGATCATGACGAGGGCCCTTAGCTCAGTGGTTAGAGCTGTCGGCTCATAACCGATTGGTCGGGGGTTCGAGTCCCTCAGGGCCCACCACAGCGAGGTTCGCTCGCATATTCCTATGCGAGGCTTACGTCAATTACATAGCGATGCTTTATGCGCCTCACTTGCGTTTCTCCGGTTGATGGAGATCGCGGGGAGGCGTTTTGCATGCGTGGAGGACTTAGGTGCTAGTTCGCTGCAGGCAACAGCCGGCTGTTATCGTTATATAGCAGCAGCGACGGAAAAATACGACAGATTTTATTTTTAACGTTTGACGCACCGCCTCGCGCATAGTACAATGAACAACGTCGGTTTATTGAGATGATCATGCCGGGGTGGCGGAATTGGCAGACGCACAGGACTTAAAATCCTGCGATGGGTGACCATCGTACGGGTTCGACCCCCGTCCTCGGCATACTTGGTAGTGATAGGGTTCGTTTCCCTGACTTACATAAGCCAAATCGACTTTAAAAGACGAGTCCTGCGAGGCTAAGGCGACCTGACCTGGCCGCGCGGGATTCGCCGCACGAGATCCTCTTTTGCCCTATCTGTACGCAAATTACAGGTAGAGGCGAAGGAGGATTTTTGGATTATGGGGCATGAATCGGCAAGCTCAAATTCAGTAGAATAGCCGGGGTGAGTCGCAATGAGAAGAAATATGCTGCATTATTTAACGCTAATCGTGGGTATTGTTTTAATCGTGCTGTCATTGACGGGGATGGCGGGGGACAATAAAAATAAATGGATCGTGCTCGCGCTTTCCGTTTTAACGGTCGTCTCGAGTGTGGTCGGTTTGATCCGAAGCAGATCCGTTCGTTAGACACCGCTATGTGAGAAAGCTCTCATAACCGTTTGCTTCCTGGCTCCAGGGGTACTTATAACATGGGCAAGCAAGCCCGGACTAACCCAAAGGAGTGATTCTGAATGGCACGCAATGACGACAACAACAAGATGAGCCGCGAGGAAGCAGGACGCATGGGTGGGGAAGCGACATCGAGGACGCATGACCGCGATTTCTATCAGGAGATCGGCGAGAAGGGCGGAGAGGCGGGCGGTGGCAGCAGCAATCGCAGCCAAGGCGGCGGCAGCGACAGGGGCGGCATGAGCAGGGAAGAGGCCGGCCGCAAGGGCGGACGTTCCTGATCGGCATATGAGTGCGACATCAAGCAATCGTTAAAATAAGCAGTGCGAAAACGCCGGATGCCCGAGTGCATTCGGCGTTTTTTGCTGTGACTGCGGCTGGTGTGAGCCGTCTCGGCGATCCGAATCGCCTGCCTGCGGCAGCAGGAATTAACCGTATCCGCGTGGAAGGGTATAACGCACAGGAATAGAGAGGATAGGGCGTGAGGGAGCGATGACGAAGCAGTACGCGATCGATCTGGCCAAAAAGCTGTACAGGGAGCATGATCGTTCTTACTTCGTCGTGCTGGAGGAGGACTCCGAGGAGTACCGGATCGTCGACAAGGCGGAAAAGGATGCGAAGCAGCTTAATCGATATGTCGTGTTCAGTATCGAAACGGATTGAAAGTTATTGGCGAGGTGAGGACGGCTCCGGGCGCGCTTGAATGCGCGCCCCGGAGCCGTTCGTTATGTCAGGCGATGCCGATCGCCGAGGCGAAGCGCGCCTGCAGCTCCCGTGTGAGAGGGCCGGGCGCCCCGGCGCCGATCGGGCGGCCGTCGACGGAGACGATCGGCGTGATCTCGACCGTCGTGCCGGTCACAAAGGCTTCGTCGGCGCCGTACAGCTCGTCCAGCGTGAAGGGGCGCTCCTGGACGGGGATCTCGCCTGCGCCCGCCAGTCTGAGCGTCACGGCGCGTGTGACGCCGTGCAGAATCAGATTGTTCGCGGGATGCGTCAGGAGCGCACCGTCCTTGACGATCATGACATTGGAGGCGCTGCTCTCGGTGACGATGCCGTCGCGGTGAAGGATGGCATCGGCGGCGCCGCGCTCCGCGGCCTCTTGCTTCGCCAGGACGTTGGCCAGCAGGTTCAGCGTCTTGTAGTTGCAGTGCAGCCAGCGGATATCGTCCTGCGTGATGACGGAGATGCCTTCTTCCATCGTCCGGACGGGGCGCGCGACCTCGCGCGTATAGGCGAGGGCGACCGGGGCGGCATCGGCGGGGAAGAGGTGGTTGCGCGGCGCCGCACCGCGGGTAATCTGCAAATAGACGGTGCCGTCGGACAGCCCGTTCCGGGCGACGAGCTCGTCGATGGCGCTCCGCAATCCGTCGATGCCCCAAGGGAGCGGGAGCTTGAGGCCTTCGGCGCTGAGCCGCAGCCGCTCGTAGTGGGCGTCGGCTTCGAACAGCCGGCCTCCGTATACGCGGAATACTTCGTAGATGCCGTCTCCGAAGTAGTAGCCGCGGTCGTGCGGCGAGATCCGCACCTGCTCCTCGGGCAGGAAGGCGTTGCCATACCAATAGATCGAAGTCATAGTCATGGGGCGTTTCTCCTTTGTTTTGGGCGTGCCTCGTGATTCTGCTATAATTGAATCGCGAATCCCTTGCTATTAGCTATCATAAATCAGGAGGCGGGCCTCATGCCAGCGGTGTTCAGGAACGATTGGGAGCCCTTGCTCCAGCCGGAGCTGGAGAAGCCCTACTATAAGGCGCTGAGAACGGAGCTGGCCGCCGAGTACAGACAGCGGACCGTGTATCCGGACATGCATCATATTTTTGAAGCGCTCCATCTGACTGCCTATCGGGACGCCAAGGTCGTCATCTTGGGACAGGACCCCTACCACGGGGCGGGCCAGGCGCACGGCCTCAGCTTCTCCGTCCTGCCGGGTGTCCGCCAGCCGCCGTCGCTGCGCAACATCTTCAAGGAGCTGCAGAGCGATCTGGGATGCCCGATCCCGGGCCACGGCAACTTGTTGCACTGGGCCAAGCAGGGCGTGCTGCTGCTGAACGCCGTGCTGACGGTCCGTGAGGGCGAGGCCAACTCGCACAAGGGTCTCGGCTGGGAGAAGTTCACCGACGCCGTCGTAGCGGCGCTGAACGAGCGAGAGGCCCCGCTGGTGTTCATTCTGTGGGGCAGCCATGCGCAGAAGAAGGCGGCCTTTATCGACCGGCGCAAGCATTTCGTCATTGCGTCCGCGCATCCGAGTCCGCTGTCCGCGCACAACGGCTTTCTCGGCAGCCGGCCGTTCTCGCGTGCGAACGAATATTTGCGGCAGGCGGGCGAGCGTCCGATCGATTGGTGCGTGCCGGAGCTCGGCGCGGAGGAGCGGGAGCGCATGCTGCGCGAGACTGCGGCGTCCGCAGAGACATCCGGCGCCGATTAACGGGCGCTGGGCACGCTGCATGGCATTTCCGTCTACTAGCAGCAGAGAGCCGCCGGACATGTGCCGGCGGCTCTCTGCTGTGCTGTTTAATGCGGCTTCATAAGGCCTGGAGCTGCTTTAAGGTTGGACTTCGCCGCCGAGCACGGGCGTATACGCCGTGCTGATGTAGACGGCAGCCGCGACCGTCGTGATGACCTGCGGGTACATGCGGTCCGGATCCGGCTTGACGACCCGGTAGGTGATGATCGCCTGCTTATCCTTGTAGGCGACGTTCGCGATCTCGATGCCGTAGCCCGCATGCGGCGCCTCGGCTGAGATCGTCACCTTGAGCGCTTCGGTGCCGTATGCTTCGCTCGACATCCGCACATTCGTCAGCGGCGAGGCCGGCTGCTCCGGCTGCGGCACCGGTTTTGTGTTTTTGACAAATGTGATGCCTTTGGCCAGGATGACGGCCGCTTCGCTGCGGGTGATCGCGTCCTTCGGGCGGAATCTGTTCTTCTCGTCCAGGGATGCGATCTTCCCGATGAGCAGCTTCTGGACGCTGTCCATGTAGCCCTTCGTTACTTTATCCTCGTCCTTGAACGTCATGTACATTTCGATCCAGGCATATTCGCCTTTTTTGCTGATTGCTTGGTACACCCAGTGCGCATACTGCTCGCGCGTCACCTTGCCGTTCGGATCGATGTCGCGGGGGATATCCAGGCCGTTCAGCTGTGCGATGATGAAGGCTTTGGCATAGGGTGCGTTATCCTTGACCTTGGTGAAGTAATCGCTTGCCTTCGGCTCCTTGATGAAGCGGATGTTGTCGATGTTCAGGCCGAAGCCGTTCACGATCAGCGTGACGGCGGATTGCGCGGTGATCGCGCTCTTGGGCTTGAACATCCCGCTGCCGTCGCCTCTGACGAGCCCTTTCTTTTGAAGCTGCTCGATATAGCTCTTGCCCGGATCCTTCTGAATATCGTTGAACGCGAATGCCGAAGCGCTGACGGACAGGCTGAACAGCATCAGGGCGAGCAGGGCGAGCAGACTTTTGGCCGTTTTTTTCATGATCGATTCCTCCTGGATGGATTTATATTCCGATGCGGTCAACCACACTAACGCAGGGGGCGGGCCAAATGTTGCAGCAAACAAAAAAGGAAGCCATAAATGGCTTCCGCGATGTTAAGTATGGTGATCTGAACAGGGATCGAACCTGTGACCCCTACCCTGTCAAGGTAGTGCTCTCCCAGCTGAGCTATCAGATCATATTGTGTGGCGACTTGATTGATTATAGGCGAATCCGAAGCGATTGTAAAGAGGTTTTTAATCATTTTTTTTATAAATCAAAAATGAGTTTGCATCGTCAGTCAAAACGGGCCGATCCGCGTAGGACCCGCCCGTTTCTGATCGTCCGTGCTATGTGTTTTTCTTCGCTTCGGCGCCCCAGGATCTGTTGATCTGCTCCTTCAGATGCACGCGCTCCTTGTCGAGCAGCTTGCCGATCAGCTGGTCCTCGCTGATGCCTCTGGACTGGCCGATCTGGGCAATCGACTTGCCCTTCTTGAGCTCGCCGATCAGCTGATCCGAAGTCATGCCGAGCACCTCGGCCATATCGTCCAGACGGCGATGATGCTTGCGGCCGTGATGACCCTCGCGGTGAGCGAGGCCGGCGATGGCGGTCGGCGCCGCCGTGACGGCCAGTGCGTCTTCCCGGACGGCCTGCGCATCGGTGGCGCCGGCCTGCGCCTTGCCGGTCGTCATAGGAGAGGCAAGCGCCAGCAGCAACGCCGTGGCGAGCAGCGCCTTGCGGCCAGAAGTGTTTAACATGGTGAATTTCCCTCCTTCGCTCTTATTGTGAGCAAGAGGGGCTGACTTTAAACGGGGTGAAAAGCAATGACAGGAAAAACGCATCTGGAAAGACTGAGCATGCAACAAAAAAGAAGCCTGTGGGATCAGGCTTCAGCGCGTTTAAGTATGGTGATCTGAACAGGGATCGAACCTGTGACCCCTACCCTGTCAAGGTAGTGCTCTCCCAGCTGAGCTATCAGATCGTATCGGAAAGGACTTTTATATAATACCAGGAGGGGTTGTCCGCGTCAACAGAAAATCGAAAAAAAATGAACGGATGCGGGATGATTCGACCATTGGGCGCGTAAACTGATATACCGGAACATAATAACGACGATGGTCAGGAAGCGGAGGCGCTGCCCGGGAATGGACAATATCCCGTTGTTAACGCTATGGCTGGTCGGACTGTTCGGCCTGATCGGTACGGTACTGCTGGCGGTCGTAAGGCTGCCGGGGGAGAACGATAAATAGGAACAAGCGGCGGCGGATAGAAGAGAGACGTTTGGAGCAGACTGGGGATATCCGTTAATGAAGCGAGGAATCCCCGTGAACATGCGATGGTTCATCCGACCGCAACGCGCCGTCAAAATGATAACGATTGCAGGCTTCGCAAGCGTATTGGCAGGCTGCAGCCTGTTCCCTGCGCCGGACGATACGGTCCCCGTGCTGACGACCGTGTATCCGACCGGCGTCGGTCAGGACGTTTATTCGTCGTTTTCGCCTTCCCATTTTTTGGAGTAGGCTTTTTTGGTTACCCAGAAGGTCAGCCATATGATGACGGCTACGATGATAGCCGCTCCGATCCACAAACCCGTCATAGATTACATCCTCCCAAGCTTGATTCATCCTACGTCAAAGCTGTACAGGCGGTGCTGCTCGACAAAGCGCATCCCGCCGGTGCGCCCGATATATTGAGGCTGGGCGTCTCCATAGTGCATGAGGCGAATTATTCGCTGCAGCTCGTCAGGCAGCGTGAGCAGCTGGTCCAGACAGGCGTGTACGACGCCCGGCGGCTCGAGCTGGCAATCGTGGAAGATCGTCTCCACGCCGCGTTCGCGCACGAGCGTCTCCAGCAGCTCCGGCATGAAGAGCATGTCCGAAGAGTAGAAAAAAGTATGTCCGAACAGCACGGAGTAGCTGAGCTTGCCCGGGATATGAGACGTCCGCAGCAGCTCGGCGCGCAGGCCGGGCAGCACCTCGTACGGCGAGCCTTCCGCCATAGGCCGCACGTCGAAGTAGTCGGACAGCGTCATGAGACCCTCCTGCTCCAGTCCGCCGCGAAGCGAATGCTCCCACAGGATGTCGGCCAGCGTATCCGCAATATACAACGGAATGCGCCGCTTGAACAGAAATTTTAATTGGAAAGCGAGCTCCTCGAGCCCTCCGACGTGATCCGCGTGAATATGGGTGATCAGCACGCCGTCGATCTCCGCGAGCGAGAGGCCGAGCTTGCGCAAGGCGACATGGGCCGTCGTCCCGCAGTCGACCAGAAGCTTGCGGCCTCCGGCGTAGACGATGGCGTTATTATTGTAGAATTCCTTGGCAAATGCGCTCCCGCAACCGAGCATCCGAATATCCATCAGCAGCCTCCCGTAGCATGCCGCATGCGCAGCCGACAACCGTAAATTCTAAATTAATGTACCATAATTTGCTTGGTTGCAGAAGATGTCAAATCATACACCGCTGCATTGGCATTCCGTCGTCCGCCTGCATACTGTATCGTGGCGATCCGCACACGGCCGCCGGGGGAGACGGGCAAGATGAGCAAGCCGGCCAGTCAGGGCAAGAGCGCCAAGGGTGGCGCCAAAAAGAAAGTGCATGCCGAGCATGTGCAGCCGCAGATGAAAATCGTTCTATCGGACACATGCGCCGTATGCAAGACGCCTTGCCAGCGGGGGCTCGACTATTTGGCGCGCATGACCAAGCCGGGAGCGCTCGGCAAGGGCGTACCCTGCGTGCTGACGCTGCCGAAGAGAGCCTGAAGCGACCCCGGGAAATGAAGCCGCGGATACAGGACATTTCCCGGGCAACCGCATATTCCGAGCGGGGATGGCGACAGCTCGGAATATCGGTCGAATCGCCTCGAAACTTTAATGATTCCGCGACCGCAACTTTTGCCGCGCAAGGCGGTATATACGTTTACATAAAGCAAACAAATTGTTGGCCAACACGCGGTAATGACGGAGGGATCATTGATGAAGCTGCGCAGGCTTCTCTTATTGACGGCTGTGCTGTCTCTGTTTGGAGGCTCCGCCATCTACGCGGATACGATCACGCAGAAGGTACGGATCATCGTGAACAAGCAAGAGCTCGACGATCAGGGCGTGCTGGAGGATGGCAAGGCTTACGTCGGCGTCCGCAATCTGGCCGATCTGATGAAGGCGCTCGTCTTCTGGGACGATTCGGCCAAGAAGGTGTCGATCGCGAAGCCCAATGTCCATATTTTCCTGATGGACGGCAGCAAGCCTTTCGGCGGCGTCGAGCGCGGCAAGAAGAGCTTCAAGATTTTTTCCCAGGTGGACAATCTGACCGTTCCGATCAACGCGTTCAAGGTGACGATCGCCGATCCGTACGGGGACGAGAAGGACATCGAGGCCCATACGTCCAAGGAGAGCGACTTCCCGACGGACAAGGACAACTTCTGGTTCACGAGCGCCGATTATACGTACAACTTCGGCAGCGTGGGCAAGTATACGATCCGATTCTGGATGAAGGCGGTCGACGGCGGCGGCTACCAGGTCGTCTCCGAGAAGACCGTATTCGCCAAATAGACCGCGCCAGCCGCGCGACTGTCAGGAGCCGCGAACCGCTTCGCGGCTCTTGGCGTGTTGTTTGACCCGATAGTGGGTTAGTGATAGGATAGGGCGAAGACTAATTTAACCGATGAACGGAGGTTCTCCATGAGCGACCATGTTCATGATGAAAACTGCGATCACGAGCACGACGAAGCCGTATTCGTCGTGACCGACGAGGATGGCAACGAGCACGAGATGGTGCTGGTGTATACGTTCGAGAGCGGCGATCAAGCCTATGCCGTATTGCTCGACCGCAACGATCCGGACGACGACGGCGTCATCTTCCGCATAGAGGAAGACGGCGAAGACGAAGTGCTGGTCAACATTGAAGACGACGAAGAATGGGAACGCGTGATGAAGGTGTACGAGGAGCTGGCCGCACAGGAAGCGGACTGAGCCGTATGCCGTCAAAAGAGCCGATCCTTTGCAAATGGGCGCATTGCGCTTGCATTTGCGAAGGATCGGCTCTTCTTTTTGGAGCAGCTACGAGATGGCCGTCTCTTCGACGATGACCTTCACGTACTCGACGTTCCGGTCCTCCGGTCCTTTGACCGGGAGGCCGACCTCGAGATGGTCGACGATATAATCGATGTTGTCCTGGGAGATGACCTCGCCCGGCAGCAGGATCGGGATGCCCGGCGGGTACACATAGATGAATTCGGCGATGATCCGGCCCGCCGAAGCGCGGAACGGCACGATCTCCGTCTCGCCGTAGAAGGCGTCCCTCGGCGTCAGCGACAGATGCGGAATCTCGGGAATCTCGACGACCATTTCCTTGATCTCTCCCTTGCCGAGATACGCTTCGGACATCTCGCGAAGCGCGGAGAGCAGGATGCCTATCGTCTCGTCGTCGTCGCCCGGCGTCACGAGGCACAGAATGTTGTACATGTCGCTCAGCTCGACCTCGATGTTGTGCGCGTCGCGCAGCCAATTCTCCGCGTCGTAGCCGGTGATGCCCAGGTGGCGGACATGAATTGTCAGCTTGGTCTGGTCATAATCGAAGGTCGCTTCCTCGCCGAGAATGTCTTCGCCGAAGCAATACAGCCCCGGGATGGCGTTGATCTCGGTGCGGGCGCGCTCTGCCCTGGCGACCGCGGCTGCGGCAAGCTCGCGACCGTTCGTCGCCAGATGCCGGCGGGCGGCGTCGAGCGAGGCGAGCAGCGGATAAGAGGTCGACGTCGTCGTCAGCAAGCTGAGGATCGTCTGCACACGCGGGATGTTGACGAGCGCGCCCTTGACGTTGAGCACCGAGCTCTGCGTCATCGAGCCGCCGAGCTTGTGCACGCTCGTCGCGGCCATATCCGCGCCGGCCGCCATCGCGGACAGCGGCAGCTCGCTAGAAAAGTGGATGAGCGCGCCGTGCGCCTCGTCGACGAGCACCGGAATATCGTACTCGTGCACGAGATCGACGATCTCCCTCAGGTTGGCGCAGACGCCGTAATAGGTCGGGTTGATGACGAGTACGGCCGAGGCGTCGGGGTGGCGCTCCAGCGCCCGCCGCACGGAGGCCGTCGTCACGCCGTGATCGATGCCGAGATTGCGGTCGCGCGCTGGCGACAGGAAGACGGGCCGCGCGCCTGCGAAGATGATCGCCGACAGAATCGACTTGTGCACGTTGCGCGGGACGATGATCTTGTCGCCGTTGCCGCAGACGGACAGGATCATCGCCATGATCGCCGTGCTCGTGCCCTGGACGGAGAAGAACGTGGCATCAGCGCCGAAGGCGTCGGCCGCGAGCCGCTGCGCCTCGAGGATGACGCTGACCGGCTGGTGCAGGTCGTCGAGCGGCGCGATATTGATCAGATCGATATCCAGAACGTTCTGGCCTACGAAGCTGCGGAATTCCGGGTCCATGCCCGCGCCCTTCTTATGGCCGGGAATGTGGAACTGGATGGGATTGCGCTCCTTGTGCCGCAGCAGCGCGTCGAACAAGGGCGTGCGGGAGTGGTCCAATAGATTCACTGCCTTTCAATGCCGGACATAGGTATGGCGAACAAGCATGAGTATAGCAAAAACGTCGGGGATTGCAACCGCGGCAAGCCCCGGCAACATTCGTGCAGCTATCCGGCAAGCCCGGCAATGGCGAACCGATTCGGCCGCGGCTGTCACCAAAATGTCAAGCGCTTTATTTGGAACGTCCGTGCCATTGTGCTACCATATGAAGAAAAGACGTGGATGGGCAAAGGAGAAAGATCCGTGAAAAGCAGGCTGGTCATCGTAGGTCTTATGTTGTTCGTTGTGTTCGTAGGCTTTGGCATCATTATCCCGATCCTGCCGCAGCTTGTGACGGACGCCAGTCCCGATTCGGCGAACTGGCATACGGGCGGCATGCTGTCGCTGTACTCGTTCGTATCGTTCCTGCTGTCGCCCGTATGGGGCGGCGTCTCCGAGCGGATCGGACGGCGGCCGGTCATCATGCTCGGCGTGCTCGGATTCTCGGTCAGCTTTTTGCTGTTCGGCCTTGCGGACGGCAATCTGTGGATCATGTACGCATCGCGCCTGCTCGGCGGCCTGTTCTCCGGCGCCGTGACGGCCTGCATCGTCGCCTATGTCGCGGATATCACGACCGAGGAGAACCGCACCAAAGGGATGGCCGTCGTCGGTATGAGCATCGGCATGGGCTTTACGTTCGGTCCGTTTATCGGCGGGGAACTGAGCAATCTGATCTCTCTGAACGCGCCATTTTACGCGGCGGCCCTCCTGTCGCTGCTCACCTTCTTCGCAGCCTGGCTCAAGCTGCCGGAGTCGCTCACGGCCGACAAGCGCGCAGCGGCCAGACTGCTTAAGCGCCAATCCCGGTGGACCGCTTTCCAGGGACCGCTCAAGCAGCTGTACGTGCTGGCCTTTTTCGTCACGTTCTCGCTCGCTATTCTTGAGGGGACGCTGCAGCTGTACGGCATCGACAAGTTCGACGTTACCCCGCGCAAGGTCGGTCTCATGTTCTTCTTCTGCGGACTGGTCGGCGCGCTCGTCCAGGGCGGCATCGTCCGCAGGCGCGTGAAGCAGGGACAGGAGAGCCGCTATATCGCGATCGGGCTCGTCATCTCCGCGGTCGGATTTTTCCTGCTGCTGACGGCGCACAACTGGATTGCCGCTTCCGTCTACCTGTGCATTTTCGGCATCGGCAACGCCCTGATCAAGCCCTGCGTCACTTCGCTCATCACGCAGAAGACGACCGTGTCCCAGGGCGTCGCGTCGGGGCTCAGCTCGTCGATGGACAGCCTCGGCCGCATCGTCGGTCCGCTGCTGGGCGCCGCGCTGCTGTCCGTCCAGGCCGGCTTGCCGTTTATCGTGTCCGGCCTCATGTCGCTCGGCGCGCTCGGCCTGCTCGCGGGCTACCGCAGCTCGGCGCGCAGAGCGGCCAGCCCGCAGACTTAAGCCCTTAGTAATCACTGGCTGCAGGTTCGCAACAATGCTGCAATAACCATGGCGCGGCACGGACCGGACCGGATACAACGCAAAGGACCGTCAGGGCAATTTTGCCCCGACGGTTTTTTAACGCGATTCAGAAAGTATAAGTATCTCTAACCTTCTCTGAATCGTCTCCGATAAAACGTATCGCCGTCACTATAAGACAGCAAAGTCGATTTTACTTGCATCGCAGGCTCCATGCCGCTTTTGTCCGATCAGCCGCCGCCGCTCCGCTCCAAGCGCAAACTTTATGCCTGCGCGCCCTACGGGCCCGGTTGAACTATGCAACATCTCGGATATCCTTCCAGCCTAAATGGCTTCAGAACGAAAGTTGTTGATGGTTTCGCGAGAAGTGCGGATCGCCTTCACTACGAGAGGCGATGTGCCTCATGGCGGCAGAGAAGTGCGGATCGCCTTCACTACGAGAGGCGATGTGTCTCGTGGCGGCAGAGAAGTGCGGATCGCCTTCACTACGAGAGGCGATGTGCCTCGTGGCGGCAGAGAAGTGCGGATCGCCTTCACTACAAGAGGCGATGTGCCTCGTGGCGGCAGAGAAGTGCGGATCGCCTTCACTATGAGAGGCGATGTGCCTCATGGCGGCAGAGAAGTGCGGATCGCCTTCACTACAAGAGGCGATGTGCCTCGTGGCGGCAGAGAAGTGCGGATCGCCTTCACTACGAGAGGCGATGTGCCTCGTGGCGGCAGAGAAGTGCGGATCGCCTTCACTACGAGAGGCGATGTGCCTCGTGGCGGCAGAGAAGTGCGGATCGCCTTCACTACGAGAGGCGATGTGCCTCATGGCGGCAGAGAAGTGCGGATCGCCTTCACTACGAGAGGCGATGTGCCTCATGGCGCCGGAGAAGTGCGAATCGCCTTCACTACAAGAGGCGATGTGCCTCGTGGCGGCAGAGAAGTGCGGATCGCCTTCACTACGAGAGGCGATGTGCCTCGTGGCGGCAGAGAAGTGCGGATCGCCTTCAAGTGCATACGTCCACTCGTCTTGTGGGATACCGCACGGTCCCATGAACACGGTTGCCGGGGCGGACGCAATCGATATAAAGGCGAAATTATCGATATTTTCGGCCGCATTCGACATTTTTTTGACATTCCAAGAATTTGTAAATTTTGAGGAAAACGTTATTCCGCCGTACTTGTGATATACCAGAGACCAGCAGAGACCAGCAGAGACCAGCAGAGACCAGCAGAGACCAGCTATCGATAGGGCCGTCAGGGTGAATTCTTCCTTGGCGGTTGTTCTTATTATTCCTTATGGCGAGACGACGAGGAAAAGTCTGGAAGCGTCCGAGGTCCGATTCTTTCTCCGTCTTAGGTCTGAGAGAAGGTCCGGTCTCTGGCCGTTGTTGCCGGGGGCATGCTCTCCTTTATGCTTATCGTAGCTGATGCAAGCAAGAGGAGAGGGGTCATTTTCAAGTGAGTTCATTTATTCAGGGCGTATTCAAAAACAAGGCGGCGGTCATCATCCTCGTCGTCATGACGCTGGGGCTGGGCGTCTTCAGCTACTTCAAGCTGCCGATGGAATTCCTGCCCGAAGCCGACAACCCGCAGGTGACGGTCAGCGTCATCGGGCCAGGCTACAACACCGCTACGATGGAGCGGGATGTGACGGGGCCGCTCGAGCAGGCGCTGTCCGCGATCAAGGGCAAGACCGCCATGCTCTCCACATCCGGAGACGGGTACTCCCAGATCAATCTGAACTTCGACGCCAAGACGAATATGTCCGAGGCCAAGGCCGAGGTCGAGAAGGCATCCGCAGCCGTCCAGCTGCCGGAGCGCGTGTCGAAGCCTTATGTCATCCAGTACAACACGTCGATGATCCCGATCTCGTTCCTGTCGCTGACCTTCAAGGATGGCGTGAGCAACGCCGACAAGACCAAGGCCGAGCAGCGCGCTGTCGACGCCTTCCGCGAGATCGACGGCGCGGGCCAGGTTCAGTTGTCGGGCAAGTCGATCCCGAGCGTGACGATCGTGCCGGATGCCGCGAAGCTCGCCGCCAAGGGCGTGCCGGTGCAGGCGCTGTATGCGGTGCTCCAGGGGCGCACCGCATCGGCATCCGTCGGCGCGGCGGTGCTTGACGGCGAGGCCGTCAACCTGAACGTGAGCGCCGAGCTTGGCAGCGCCGAGGACGTCGCGAAGCTCCCGGTCGCGCCGGGCGTCAAGCTGTCGGATGTCGCATCGGTCACGCAGTCGGACGACACGGAGAGCGTGAGCCGGGTTAACGGCAGGGACGCGCTCATGATCGTCGTATCCAAGGGTGCGAATGCCAACGCAGTCAGCGTAGGCAAAGATGTCCAGAAGACGGCCGACCGTCTGATGGAGGACAACAGCAACATGGAACTCAAGGTCATCCTGAGCACGTCGGATCAGGTCGTCCATTCCGTGAACAGCATGATGCGCGAAGTGCTCATGGGCGCGCTGTTCGCCACGATCGTCATCCTGCTGTTCATGCGCAATCTGCGCGCGACGCTCGTCACGATCGTCTCGATCCCGCTCTCGCTCGGACTTACGCTGTACCTGCTCGACCTGTCGGGCATCAGCCTGAACATACTGACGCTGGGCGGCGTCGCCGTCGCCGTCGGCCGACTCGTGGACGACAGCATCGTCGTCATCGAGAATATATTCCGCAGGCTGCAGAAGGAGAAATTCTCGGTAGCGCTCGTCATCGACGCGACCAAGGAAGTGTCCACGGCGATCACCGCCTCGACGCTCACGACCGTGGCCGTCTTCCTGCCGATGGGGCTGCTCCGCGGGTCCTTGCAGTCGTTCCTGCTGCCGTTCGCGCTGACCGTCACCTATTCGCTGCTGTCTTCGCTGCTCGTCGCGCTGACCGTCATCCCGCTCATGAGCGCAGGTCTGCTCAAGCGCTCGGAGATCAAGGAACATCAGCCGTCCAAGCGCTTCGGCGGCTTCCTCGAATGGAATCTGAAGCACAAGTGGCTGCCGCTGCTCGTCGCGCTGGTGCTGCTCGTCGGCTCGATCGCCACCTACTTCAATTTGCCGAAGGGCGCGATCGATTCTTCCGACGCTTCGAATATCAACGTACAGTTGTCGTATCCGCAGGATACGCCGGTAGCCGAAGTGTTTGAGAACGGCAAAAAGCTCGAGGCGTTCCTCATCAAGCAGGAGGGCCAGGAGTGGGTCATCATGGACATGGGCAACAGCGCGGAAGGCGCCATGTACGGCAACGTCAAATCGCCGACCCAGGTCGACTATACGATTCAGATGAAGCCGAAGGCCGATGCCGACAAGATCATCGAAGCCGTCAAGGCTGAGCGCGCCAGCTATCCGGGCGCCGAGCTGTCCGCATCCGCAGGCTCCCTGATGTTCGGCGGCGGGGGCAGCCAGGTGTTCGTCGACATCGTCGGAGACGATCTGGGCGAATTGACGAAGACGGCCGACCTCGTCATGAGCAAGATCAAGCCGATCAAGGATGTGCTCAAGGTTGCCAGCAACCAGCAGGAACGCAAGACCGTGTACACGCTCCAGGTCGATCCGACGGCTGCCAAGGCTTCGGATATCGCTGCCCAGTTGCAGGGCATGATGAACGCCGTACCGCTCGGCAGCATCGTCAAGGACGGCCAGCAGATGCCCGTATCGCTCGAGCCTCTGCTCAAGCCGGGCGCATCCGCCGAGCTGAACGATCTGACGGTCGCGACGGACGAGGGGCCGAGGAAGCTGTCCCAGATCGCCGAGTGGGTCAAGAGCGATCAGCCTACCGAAGCCTACCACAAGGACGGCAAGACCTACGTCCGTGTGACCGCCACGGTTGAGCCCGCACAGCTCTCGATCGTCGGCGGCAAGATCTCGGACGCCATGAAGGACATCAAGCCGGCGGACGGCGTGAAGCTGTACGTAGGCGGCGCATCCGCCGATCAGAGCGCGGACTTCGCGAGCCTGTTCATGATGATGATCGTATCGATCGGCATCGTCTACCTCATCATGGTGTTCACGTTCAAGACGCTGCGCGCGCCGCTGGCGATACTCGCCTCGATTCTGTTCGTGCCGATCGGCGCCGTACTCGGCCTGATCGTGACCGGCGTGACGCCCGACTTCACCGCAATCTTCGGCGTCGTCATGCTGATCGGCATCGTCGTCACCAATGCGATCGTGCTGATCGACCGCGTCAAGAAAAACGAGGCGCATATGCCGATCCGCGAAGCACTGCTCGAGGCGGCCGGCACCCGCATGCGGCCGATACTCATGACGGCCATCGCGACGGTGTGCGCGATGCTCCCGCTCGTGTTCGGCACGTCGGAGACCGGCAGCATCGTATCGCAGAGTCTGGCGATCGTCGTCATCGGCGGCCTGATCGTCGCCACGCTGCTGACGCTTGTGCTCGTGCCCTGCGTCTACGAGCTGCTGCACTTCCGCAAGGCCAAGCGGCAGCGGACGGCGGCCCGCACCGGGGTCGCGGCCTGACCGACCGCAAGCAAGCAGCCCCTCCGGCAATCGGAGGGGCTGCTGTTTTGTGCGGGCGCTGTTTGGCATTGGCGAATATTGGTGTATGAATTAGTAAGCGGACAGTCGTTCGGGCGTCTTTAAAAAGACAGCTTGTACAACGGCAGCAGCGTGCGGAACGCTGCTTCGGCCGTCCGCAGCAGACTGGCCGGATCCCGCACGCGGTCGTCGTCGCGGCCGATATGGACGCCGCAGGTGATCTCCGCAGCTTTGACCGTCTTCAGCCTGGCCAGCCAGTCGGTCAATTGCCCGTCCGTGAGCTCGCCGTGGGGAATCCCTTCGGGCAGCGTATGATCTTTGGACCATACGTAGTCTGCCGGCAGCGAGGCGCGGATCGATGCGAGCTCAGCCGCCGCACGATCGGCGAATACGGATTTGTTCGCGCTTTCGTAGATGATGGCGAACTGGATGAACAGGTGCGTGGACCACAGCCCGATTTGAAAGTGAGGATGCGCTTTGTAGCCGCGCGGATGACGCGACCACGCGACCCAGGTATCGTCCGGCGGATTGACCGACCGTCTGGCGTGCTTGGCCACATGCGGATACATAGGCTCCGCGCATAGATCGGAGAGCAGGGGGGCGAGCGTGCGCCCGAGCTGCTCGAGCTTCGGCCTTACTTGATGGATGATGGCCTGCATCCGGTTGTCGAGACCGGGAATCGTCATCGCGTCGAAGTCCTGGGCGATGAATCCTGTGAGAGCGTCGTTCGTTGGCGTGGACATGCGGTTCTCCTCTGCTTGCGAATTTCGGTTGCTATTTTGCCATCACTATACCGGAAAATAGTCAAGAAACCAAGTTGCCATAACATAAGATGGAGTATAAGATAAAGTAAGAACAAATTATCTGAACATTCGGTCAACAACTCGATCGCTGCCCATACCGCAGGAGGGGGGATGGCCGTGAACCGGAGCCATGAAGTCGAATACTGCAACCTGGAGCTTCGATTCGACCGCGTACAGATTCAGAATTTGATTCGGGACTTGATTCAGGAAGGCTATTCCCTGTACTGGAACGAGAGCGAGACTTTTTTTCTCGTCTCCGTCCGCACGGGGAGGAGGCTGCTGAAGCTGCGGTTTCAACGCACCAGGGGTCGTTACAAGATGGTCGGGGATTATGTGGTGAAGGACGAGAAGTTCGCGCTCTGGCTGGAGAAGCTGATCAATGACTCGCGAGGCCATGCCGTCGTCAAGCGGTTCCGGGATCGTCACCTGCTGATAGAAAATATTATGTTCGGCGAAATCATACGACTCGTGGAGGTGTCAGGCATGGAGCATCGGATTATATTCCAGAAGCGCCCTCAGATCACGGTAGAAGATATGATTCAGGCTTACAAGTCGAGACGCGCGGAGCAGCGCGTAGGCGTGCTGCGGCTTGAGATCGACTATGAGCTCGCCGTGCTGCACGATGCGCTCCAGGCCGGCAGCGTCGAGGAGATCGAGGCGTCCAAGGCCAGGCTGGCCGCGATGAGGCTGGAGAGCCTGCAGCTTGAGCTGTAACGGCTTCGTATATGCGACAACACCCGGGCGTTCCGCGAGGAACGTCCGTTTTTTGTGCTTAATTGCAGGATTGCATGTTGTCCTGCGACGCATCAACGAGTTAAAATGTGGGATGGCAATGAAGACGTGCATCAACTCAAAAGGGGGAATGACGAGTGAAGCTGTCCACAAACGATAAGCTGGTCATGATTGGAGACTCGATCACGGACTGCGGCCGCAGCCGGCCGATCGGGGAAGGTCTGGGAGGCGCGCTCGGCAACGGCTATGTATCGATCGCGGCCGGTCTGCTGCAGAGCGTGTATCCGCAGCTTCCCGTGCGTGTCGTCAATGTCGGCTCGAGCGGCCACACCGTCCGCGATCTCGCGGAGCGCTGGCAGACCGACGTGCTGGACCTGGCGCCGGATTGGGTGTCGATCATGATCGGCACGAATGACGTCTGGCGTCAATACGACCAGCCGTACATCAAGGAATCGCATGTATACGCGGAGGAGTACGAGGAGACGCTGAGCGAGCTGGTTGAGAAGACGCTTACGCATGTAAAAGGCATCGTGCTGATGACGCCATTTTACCTCGAGCCCAACCGGAGCGATGCGATGCGGGCGACCATGGATCAGTACGGCGGCATCGTGAAGCGTATCGCGGAAAATCACGGCACGCTGTTCGTCGACACGCAGGCTGCGTTCGACCGCGTACTTGCGCACATTTACCCGGCGACGATCGCATGGGACCGGGTGCATCCGAACGCGGCCGGCCACATCACGCTGGCGAAGGCATTGCTTGACGCGCTGGGCTTCTCGTGGGACGGCGCGGGCGACGGGACCGAATAATGCGGTCTGTGGCGCATCGGCGTCGCGTCTTGCGTCTTGTCGGTGACGCTTCTGCATTTTAAGATGTCGCTTTCTCGTCGCATCCGTGTCACATTCATGTCGCGCTCCATTCGCATGTGAGCTCGAATTCCGTCGCATCGCGGCGGGCTGTTTTCATCTTCGGACAAAAAGAGTACAATAAGAGCGACTGAAACGCGCAGAAAAAACGGCTTAACGGCTTGGAGGAAGGAATCGAAACATGTCTAATGCAAATATCGGCGTCGTCGGCATGGCCGTCATGGGACGCAATCTGGCACTCAACATCGAGAGCCGCGGGTTTACGGTAGCCGTCTACAATCGCTCGCGCGAGAAGACGGACGATCTGATGAATACGGACGGCAAGGGCAAGAACCTCGTGCCTACATACTCCGTCGAAGAATTCGTGGCATCGCTGGACAAGCCCCGCAAGATTCTGATCATGGTGCAGGCCGGCTCCGGCACGGACGCGACGATCGAGTCGCTCGTCCCGCATCTCGACAAGGGCGACATCATCATCGACGGCGGCAACGCCTACTTCCCGGACACGCAGCGCCGCAGCAAGGACCTGACCGAGCGCGGCTTCCACTTCATCGGCACCGGCGTATCCGGCGGCGAAGAGGGCGCGCTGAAGGGCCCGTCCATCATGCCGGGCGGTCCCGAGGAAGCGTACAAGCTGGTCGAGCCGATCCTGACGGGCATCTCCGCGAAGGTTAACGGCGATCCGTGCTGCACGTATATCGGACCGGACGGCGCGGGCCACTACGTCAAGATGGTGCACAACGGCATCGAGTACGGCGACATGCAGCTCATCTGCGAAGCGTACCAACTGCTCAAGGACGTGCTCGGCGTGCAGCCGGACGAGCTTCACGAGATTTTCAGCGAATGGAACAAGGGCGAGCTCGACAGCTACCTGATCGAGATCACGACCGACATTTTTGCGGAAAAGGACCCCGAGACCGGCAAGCCGATGGTCGACGTCATCCTCGACTCCGCCGGCCAGAAGGGCACCGGCAAGTGGACGAGCCAGAGCTCGCTCGACCTGGGCGTACCGCTGTCCATCATCACCGAGTCCGTTTTCTCGCGCTTCCTGTCGGCGATGAAGGACGAGCGCGTCGCGGCCAGCAAGGTGCTGAGAGGCCCTGCCAAGACCGCCTTCGCGGGCGACCGCGCCGCCTTCATCGAGAGCGTGCGCAAGGCGCTGTTCGCGAGCAAGATTTGCTCCTACGCGCAGGGCTTCGCGCAGATGCGTGCCGCCTCCGAGGAGTACAACTGGAACCTGCAGTACGGCAACATCGCGATGATCTTCCGCGGCGGCTGCATCATCCGCGCCCGCTTCCTGCAGAACATCAAGGACGCGTACGACCGCGACCCGGGCCTGCGCAACCTGCTGCTCGACGAGTACTTCAAGGGCGTCGTCGAGTCCTACCAGGACGCTTGGCGCGAAGTCGTCGCCGCTGCCGTCAAGTTCGGCATCCCGGTGCCTGCGTTCGCGAGCGCGCTGGCGTACTACGACAGCTACCGCTCCGAGCGTCTACCGGCCAACCTGCTGCAGGCGCAGCGCGACTACTTCGGCGCGCACACGTTCAAGCGCCTCGACAAGGAAGGCACGTTCCACCACAACTGGCTGCACAACTAATGTCGGCCTGCATAGTTAGCTGAAGGACGGCCGATCGAGCCCCATCTTGTCCGGGACTCCTTCGGCCGTTGTTGCGCCGCGGGCGCCCGCGAATCGCCGCAGACGGCGCTTGAGGTGCAATAGCGGAAAAAAGTTCCGCTATCGGGCGTGAAGAGCGGCGCTAAAGGTGCGATAGCGGAAATAAGTTCCGCTATCGGGCGAGGAGAGCGACGCTAGAGGTGCGATAGCGGAGAGCGGCGCTAGAGGTGCGATAGCGGAAAAAAGTTCCGTTATCGGGCGCGGAGAGCGGCGCTAAAGGTGCAATAGCGGAAATAAGTTCCGCTATCGTGCGCGGAGAGCGGCGCTAAAGGTGCGATAGCGGAAATAAGTTCCGCTATCGTGCGCGAAGAGCGGCGCTAGAGATGCGATAGCGGAAAAAAAGTTCCGCTATCGGGCGCGAAGAGCGGCGCTAGGGATGCAATAGCGGAAAAAAGTTCCGCTATCGTGCGAGGAGAGCGGTGCTAAAGGTGCGATAGCGGAAAAAAGTTCCGCTATCGGGCGCGGAGAGCGGCGCTAAAGGTGCAACAGCGGAAATAAGTTCCGCTATCGGGCGCGGAGAGCGGCGCTAAAGGTGCGATAGCGGAAAAAAGTTCCGCTATCGGGCGCGGAGAGCGGCGCTAAAGGTGCAATAGCGGAAATAAGTTCCGTTATCGGGCGCGAAGAGCGGCGCTAGGGATGCAATAGCGGAAAAAAGTTCCGTTATCGGGCGCGAAGAGCGACGCTAGGGATGCAATAGCGGAAAAAAGTTCCGCTATCGTGCGAGGAGAGCGGTGCTAAAGGTGCGATAGCGGAAAAAAGTTCCGCTATCGGGCGCGGAGAGCGGCGCTAAAGGTGCAATAGCGGAAAAAAGTTCCGCTATTGGGCGCGAAGAGCGGCGCTAAAGGTGTGATAGCGGAAAAAAGTACCGTTATCGGGCGCGGAGGCCATACGAGAAGTTTGTTCCGGCCCGCAAACGCGATCTACAATGGCCTAAGTGCGAACCGCTGATTTCCTGTGCTATGATGGGAGCAAGGAAGCGGGAGCCGAAGCGGGAACCGCGGGGGAGAGCAGCGCGTCAACCGTCGCCGAAAATAAAAAGGGCGCCCGGAGCCGCTATCGTACCGATTCGCGGACCGGGCGCCACCGGCGCGCACGGGGTTACAGTTCGTTCCAGGCCAGCATGCCGCCCGTCATGTTCACGACGCGGCCGTAGCCGAGCTCGTTCAAGTATTCGCAGGCACGCCCGCTGCGTCCGCCGCTGCGGCAGATGAAGATGACTTCCTCGTCCTGCGGAATCTCGTCCAGCCTGTCCGGCAGCGTGCCGAGACGGATATGTCTGGCGCCGGGAATCATGCCGGCGGCGACCTCGTCGTCCTCGCGGACATCGATCAGGTGCAGCTTCTCGCCGGCGTCCAGCCGCGCCTTAAGCTGCTCCACGCTCGTCGTATCGTAATGGCTCATCAGGGTCTTCCTCCATCGCTCGAATAGATTCATTCTCAATGATAAGGACATGTTGCGCTGCAAGTCAAATCGCGCCGTCAGGCGCGGCTTTCTACATAAATTAACGCCTCGCGAACAAAAAGGAGCTCGTTGCCAGATGGATATGATCGTCACGCCTACCCCGCGTCTCGCGGGTGAGATTCAAGCCCTGTCCTCCAAAAACTATACGACCCGCTACCTGCTCGTCGCCGCGCTGGCGGAAGGCACGAGCGTGATCCGCTACCCCGCGCACAGCGAGGACAGCGATGCGCTGCGGCGCTGTGTCAGAGATCTCGGCGCCATCCTCGAGGAGGACGACGAGAAGATCGTCGTCACCGGCTTCGGCAGCCGCCCGAAGGCCGTCAAGGAACTCGACGTCGGCAACGCGGGCGCCGTGCTGCGCTTCCTCATGGCGGTCACTGCGCTGCTGCCCGAGGTCACCTTCGTCAACAAGTACCCCGAGTCGCTCGGCAAGCGTCCGCATGACGATCTGATCCGCGCGCTCGAGAGCATGGGTGTGCAGATCGAGCATCGCGAGGGCAAGCTGCCGATCACGATTCGCGGCGGCGACGCTGTCCGCGGCGGCAAGATCCAGGTATCGGGCAGCGTGAGCTCCCAGTTCCTCAGCGCCTTGCTCTTCCTGACGCCGCTGCTCGCCGAGGACAGCGAGATCGAGGTGCTCCACGATCTCAAGTCCAAGGTCGTCATCGGACAGACGCTGGAGGTGCTCGCCCAAGCCGGCATCGTCATCGAGGCCGCGCCCGATCTGATGCGCTTCAAAGTACCGGGCGGACAGCGCTACCTGGCGCAGGAATACGTCGTCCAGGGCGACTACCCGGGCTCGGCCGCCATTCTGGCGGCGGCGGCCGTCACCGAATCCGACGTTACCGTACACCGGCTGCTCGAGGACAGCAAGCAGGGCGAGCGCGCCGTCGTGGACGTGCTGAAGGCGATGGGAACGCCGCTCACGCACAAGGACGGCATCGTGCACGTCCAAGGCAACGGCAAGCTCCGCGCGGGCGAGTTCGACGGCGACGAATTTACGGACGGCGTGCTGGCTATGGTCGCCGCCGCCGTATTCGCGGAGGGCACGTCCCGCTTTTACAATGTCGAGAACCTGCGTTACAAGGAATGCGACCGCATCACCGACTACTTGGCCGAGCTGCGCAAGGCGGGCGCGAACGTCGAGGAGAAAAAGGACGAGATCATCGTTCACGGCCGTCCCGAGGGCGTGGAGGGCGGCGTGACGATCGACGCGCACTTCGACCACCGCGTCATCATGGCGCTGACGGTCGTCGGCCTGCGGGCCAAGGCGCCGCTCACGATCAAGGATGCGCATCACGTCGCCAAGTCGTATCCCAATTATTTCGACCATCTGCAAGCGCTGGGCGCGAACGTACGCTGGGCCGACTAAGCCCGCGCAGCGAATCCGCCTGCCGATAAAAATCAACCATTTGCAATACCACCAGATGGAGGTAGATAGCCATGCCGTTCGAGAATCCAAGCCGCGAAGAGATCAAGCGCATTTTGCAGCAGGCGAACATCATCGCCGTCGTCGGACTGTCGGGCGATCCGGACAAGACGAGTCATATGGTATCCGCAGCGATGCAGGCCAAGGGCTATCGCATCATCCCCGTCAATCCGAAGGAAGAGGAGATTCTCGGGGAAAAGTGCTACAAGTCGCTGGCCGACATCCCGGAGCCGATCGACATCGTCAACGTGTTCCGCCGTCCCGAGCATACGCCGCCGATCGCGAAGGAAGCTGTCGACGCCGGTGCCAAGGTGCTGTGGCTGCAGCTCGGAGTCGTCAATGACGAGGCTGCCCGGATCGCTGCGGACGGCGGCTTGACCGTCATTATGGACCGGTGCATCAAGGTCGAGGATTCCATCCTGCTTCCCGAAGGCCGACGCTGATCGGGCTGCGGGCGCTTCCGCGTCCGGACGGGCCGCTTCGGAGCCGAGCCGCTTCGCGCGGCCCGTTTTGATAGCCGCATCAACCAACATCAAGGGAAAGGAGGATCGAATGACGCATGTTCGGCATCGGATATTTGCAACGACTGGGCCGGGCGATGATGCTGCCCATGACGGTTCTGCCCGCGGCCGCCATCTTCCTGCTGCTGTCGCGGCTGCCCTGGGAATCGGTCGGTCTCGCATCCGCGCCTTCCCTGCTGAATGCGGCCGGGATGGCGATTTTCGCCTATATTCCATATATATTCGCAGTCGGGATCGCCTTGGGGCTGTCCAATCAGGCCGTTCAGGCGGGGATGGCGGCGCTCGTCGGCATGATGATCTTCGGCGCGGTGACGCAGACCTACGATCCGGGCGGCGTGCAGCCGTCCATGTTTGCCGGCGTGGTCATCGGGATGCTTTCAGGTTGGGCGAACGAGCGCTTCAAGTCTTTGCAGCTTCCGGAGTCGCTGCAGTTTTTCGGCGGCACCCGTTTCGTGCCGATTTTCATGAGTGCCTTTTCCTTTTTTTTCTCATGGGCGATGATCGGGATCGGACAGGGATTGCTCGCCTGGATCGACGCTACGGGCGGTCTCGTGAATTCCGCCGGCGGCTTCGGCATTTTTTTATACGGCTTTCTTCACCGCATTCTGGTGGCGTTCGGCCTGCACCACGTGCTCAACCATCTGTTCTGGTTTCAGATCGGCGAATACCGGGCACCCGACGGCAGCGTCTTTTTCGGGGACATGCCGAGATTTTTTGCGGGAGACCCCACGGCCGGCGTCTATATGACGGGGCTGTATCCGATCATTATGTTCGCGCTGCCGGCGATCGCCTATGCGATCATCCACGAGGCGAGAGAGGATCTCAAGCCGAAGACGGCCAAGCAGTTCCGCGTCGCAGCGCTGACGGCTTTTATGACGGGCGTCACCGAGCCGGTCGAATTCGCATTCCTGTTCGTCGCGCCGTACTTGTTCATCGTCCATGCGCTGCTGTCCGGCGGCATTATGTGGCTCACCTACGCGCTCGGCATTCGCGAAGGCTTCACCTTCTCGGCGGGCGCGCTTGAATACATCATCAACTTCAGGCTGTCCGAGCGCGGTTGGCTGATCATCCCGATCGGGCTGGCAGTGGGCGCATTCTATTACGTCTTGTTCAGATGGAGCATCCGCAAATTCCAGCTGTCCACGCCGGGGCGCGAGGACTCGACACGACTGGACGACTGGGGCGGGGATATCCCGTACAGAGCCCCGCTCGTCCTGCAGGCGCTCGGGGGCAAGGACAACATCGCGCGCATCGAAGCGTGCATCACCCGGCTGCGGCTGACACTGAACGACGATCGGCGCGTCGATGCCAAGAGCCTGCGGCATCTTGGCGCGGCGGGCGTCATCAGTCTCGGCGGGGGGCATGTGCAGGTCGTGTTCGGCACCTACTCCGACCTGATCCGGGCCGAGATCGTCAAGCTGATGCAGCTCGACGTGCATCAGGTCCAGTTCCACGCGCCGCTCCAGGGCCGGATGATCCCGCTCGAAGAGGTGGACGATCCGATTTTTGCCCAGAAGCTCGTAGGCAAAGGTGTGGCGTTCATCCCAGACAAGGGCGAGCTGGTCGCGCCGGTGAGGGGCAAGATCATCCATCTGTATCCGACCAAGCACGCCATCGGGATCGAGACGCCCGAAGGGCTCGAAGTGCTGCTGCATATCGGGATCAATACGTCCCAGATGAACGGCGAAGGCTTCACGGCCCTGGTCAAGGAAGGCGACGAGGTCATGCCCGGGCAGCCGCTCATCCGGTTCCATCTGCCCACGCTCAAGGCGCATGCCAAGTCGCTGGCGACGCCGATGGTCATCACGAATTCGGATATCGTACGATCCTGGCGCTTCGCGCCGTTTAAGGCGGTCAAAAAAGGCCAGGCGGCGGTCATGTCGGTCGTCGTCAAAGAGAGAGAGAACAAGGGGGCACAGCTATGATGATCCACGCGATCGGAGGCTCGGAGGGCATCGCCATCGGCAAGGCATTCGTACTGCCTAACTGGGAATGGGAGCTGCCCGAACAGAAGATCGAGGCCCTCGATCTCGCGCATGAGTTCGAACGGCTGTACGAGGGCGTCAAGCAGTCCAAGTCCGAGATTCATCAGATGAAGCACGAACTGGATGAAACCGTCGGTCGAGAGGAGGTCAGCATATTCGACGCGCATCTGGCCATCCTCGACGATCCGGTGTTCATGAACGAGATTCAGGGCATCATACAGCGCCAATACAAGGCCGCGGCCGTCGCCGTGAAGGAGGCGATCGATCACTTTGTGACGATGTTCGACCTGCTCGACGATGAATATATGAAGGAGCGGGCGCTGGACATCAAGGATGTCGGCAACCGGCTGCTCAAGCATCTGCTGGGCGCGCCCGAGATCTCGCTGCCGTCGGACAACCAGCCGTTCGTGCTTGTGGCGCGGGAGCTGACCCCGTCGCAGCTTATCCATCTGAAGCCCGACGTCGTGCTCGGCATCGTCACGATGATCGGCAGCGCATCCTCGCACTCTGCGATTATGGCCCGGGCGTTCGGCATACCGCTCGTCATGGGCGTCGAGGGCAAGCTTGAACGGCCGATTGTGACGGGGGATCTGCTCATCCTCGACGGAGGCGCAGGCACGCTGGCCGTCATGCCCAACGCGGAGACGGTCGGCCGCTATACGGAGCTGCGCAGGCAGCATCTCGAGGCCAAGGAGCGCCTGCAGGATCTGGTGAAGGTGCCTGCGGTGACGCCCGACGGCTCGCGGCTGGCGCTGGCGGCCAACATCAGCTCGACCAAGGAGCTGGACGCGGCGCTGTCGAGAGGCGCGGCGGGCGTAGGGCTGTTCCGCACCGAATTTTTGTATATGGACCGGTCGCGGTTCCCCACCGAGGAGGAGCAATTCGAGGTGTACAGAGCGGCGGCGGAGCGGCTGGGCGGCGCGGCGCTGACGATCCGCACGCTCGATATCGGCGGCGACAAGCAGCTCGACTACTACGACATGCCCGAGGAGAACAATCCGTTCCTCGGCTATCGCGCCATCCGCTTCAGCCTCGACCGGCGCGACCTGTTCAAGACGCAGCTGCGTGCGATACTGCGGGCTGCCGTATTCGGGGATATTCGCGTGATGTATCCGCTCATCACATCGATCGAGGAGGTTCGCGCCGCGGGCGCGCTGCTCGCCGAGGCGCAGCGCGAGCTCGAAGCGGAGGGAATACCTTGCAAGGGAGGGCTGCCGACCGGCGCGATGATCGAGGTGCCGGCGGCAGTGGTAATATCCGACCTGCTGGCGGACGAAGTATCGTTCCTCAGCATCGGCACCAATGATCTGGTCCAATTCACGCTGGCCGTAGACCGGATGAACGATCAGATCAATCATCTGTACGAGCCCTATCATCCGGCCGTGCTGCGCATGCTGCGTAGCGTCGCCGAAGCGGCCGGGCGCAAGGGCATTCCTGTCAGCGTATGCGGGGAGATGGCGGGCGACGTGCGGGCGATCCCGATCTGGATCGGACTCGGCATCCAGACGCTCAGCATGTCCGTGCAGGCGATATTGCCCGTCAAGGCGGCGATGCTGCGGACGAACGCCATTGCCTGCAGGCAGCTGGTCGAAGAACTGTTCGCGCTGCGCTCGGCCGCCGAGATCAAGGAGCGGCTGGAGCGGTTCCATGCCGAGGCCGCCATCCAGGACGGGAGCGTTCATCCGGGCATGCGCTGATTCCCGGCGGTCACCAGCTTCGTATTTGTTTGCCTTCGCCGATACAGCCATGAGCCGTATCGGCGGAGGTTTTTTTATATGGTCGGAATGCGGGCGGCGCCAACAGCGGATGACCGCAATGGTGCTTCAAGCTGCTACATATTACGATTACACATCATCTGCGTAGGATCGCATCTTCAACAGTGCCCCGTATGTCGCTTATGCTAGGTTTGCCGGGCCCATCTATGGATGTGGGCGGACCGGTATGCCATCAAGTCGAGAGGGGGCGTTTTTGTAACCGCTATCAAACGATTGAATGCAGCCTGCATGCACGATCGGAGCAAGTCCATCATTATTCCGCAGCCCCTATTCTGAAGGAGGTTATTATGCGTACATTTATGTTCTCGACCCGACGCTCGTCCTATTTGATCTGGCTGCTCGTGCTGGCTGTGTGCGCGGCGCAGCTCTCTTATCCGCCGTCGCGGGCTTCGGCTGCCGGAGAGACCAACCTGGCGCTCGGCAAAACGGCGACGGCCAGCGGCTACAGCGATGTTTATCAGCCGAGCAACGTTAACGACGGCAATCAGGCGACCTACTGGGAGAGCGTCAACAATGCGTTTCCGCAATGGATTCAGGTCGATCTGGGCAGCAGTACGTCAGTGAACCGGCTCGTGCTGAAGCTGCCTGCCGGATGGGGCGCGCGCACGCAGACGATCGCGGTGCAGGGCAGCACGAACGGCACATCGTTCTCCGGCATCGTCAGCCAGGCGAGCTATACGTTCGACCCGACGGCGAACAACAACACGGTGACGATTACGTTCAGCGATACGAGCACGCGCTACGTGCGCCTGAGCTTCACCGCCAATACGGGCTGGCAGGCCGGGCAGCTGTCCGAGCTGGAAATATACGGACAAGGGACAGCGCCGGCGACCGAAGGCACATTCCAGGCCGAGGCGGCTGCGCTGTCCGGCGGCGCCAAGGTGAACAATGACCATACCGGCTATGCCGGAACGGGCTTCGTCGACGGCTACTGGACGCAGGGAGCGGCGACTACGTTCAGCCTGAGCGGCGCGACCGCCGGCAATTATGACGTAACGCTCAAATACGCCAATGCGTCGGGCGGCGCCAAGACGATCAGCATCTACGTGAACGGCGCCAAAATCAAGCAAACGACGCTCGCGAACCAGGCCGACTGGAACACGTGGGCGACCAAGACCGAGACGCTGGCGCTCGCCGCGGGCAGCAATACGATCGCTTACAAATACGATGCGGGAGACGGCGGCAACGTCAATCTCGACCAGATCGTAGTCGCAAAAAGCGCTTCGCCGACGGCCACACCGACGGCCACGCCAACGGCGACGCCGACAAGCACACCAACGGCGACCCCGACAGCGACACCAACGACGACGCCAACAGCAACCCCGACCGCGACGCCTACGAGCACGCCGACGTCGACACCGACATCGACGCCGCCTCCGACCGGCGGCAATATCGCGCTCGGCAAGGCGATCGAGGCTTCCTCCAGCACGTTTACTTACACGGCGACCAACGCCAACGACGGCGACACGGCCACCTATTGGGAGGGCGGGGGCAATCCGAGCACGCTGACGGTTGACCTCGGCGCCGACTACAATGTCACCTCGGTCGTGCTGAAGCTCAATCCGAACGCCGCCTGGTCCACGCGCACCCAGACGATCCAGGTGCTCGGCCAGGCGCAAGGTGCGACCACGTTCAGCAATGTCGTATCGGCGCAATCCTATACGTTTAACCCATCCACGGGCAATACGGTGACGATATCGGTCTCTGCCAAGGTGAAGCGGCTGCAGCTGAACATCTCCGCCAACTCGGGCGCGCCCGCCGGACAGGTGGCCGAATTCGAGGTTTACGGCACGCCCGCTCCGAACCCCGACTTGACGATTACCGGCATGTCGTGGACGCCGTCCTCGCCGATCGAGAGCGACGCGGTGACGCTGAGCGCAGTCGTCAAAAATGTGGGCAGCCTCGCCTCCGGCGCGACGACGGTCGGCTTCTACGTCAACGGCACGCTGGCGGGCACCGCATCGGTCGGCGCGCTGGCAGCCGGCGCATCGGCCACATCGACGCTGAACATCGGCGCGCGCGCTGCCGGCGCCTACACAATCGGCGCCAAGGTCGACGAGAGCAACGCCGTCATCGAGCAAAACGAAAGCAACAACAGCTACACGCATGCTTCGCAGCTGAACGTAGGCCAGATCCAAAGTTCGGACCTCGTGCCGACCGTATCGTGGAACCCCGGCAATCCGAGTGCGGGCAATACGGTATCGTTTACCGTCAATCTGAAAAACCAGGGCAATATCGCGACCGCGGGCGGCGCGCACGGCATCGTCGTCACGCTCAAAAACGCGCAGGGCACAACGCTTCAAACCTGGAACGCCTCCTATACGGGCGTCATCGCGGCCGGCGCTGCGGTGAACGTCAGCGTCTCGGGTACGTGGACGGCTGCGAACGGCAGCTACACGGTGACGGCCACGGCCGCCGCCGATACCAACGAAGCGGCGGTCAAGCAAGGCAACAACGCCGTCACTACCGGCCTGTATGTCGGACGCGGCGCCAACATGCCGTTCACCGTGCTCGAGGCCGAGGCGGCAGGCAACGCCACGAACGGCACACGGCTGGCGCCCAACTTCAATCCCGGCGACTATGCCGGCGAAGCGTCTGGCCGCTCCGCCGTACGTCTGGATGCGCCCGGCAAGTATGTCGAATTTACGCTGACCGCTCCGGCCAACGCCTTCGTCTTGCGCAATGCCGTCGCCGAGAACACCAACGGCACGGTCAGCATTTACGCAAACGGCACCGCCAAGGGCAAGTTTAACGTATCGTCCAAATTCTCGTACCTGTACGCGACGCCGAGCACGCTCGGACGGCTGGGCTACGACAATGCGCCGGGCTCGGGCCTGACGGCCTACTGGCTGTACGAGGACGCGCAGCTCATGCTTGACCAGGTATACCCGGTCGGGACGAAGATCAAGATTCAGCTCGACTCGGGCGATGTGCCGTGGATTTATGCCGACCTGCTGGAGACGGAAAACGTCGCTCCGCCGGCCGCCAACCCGGACTCGTCCAAGTATGTCGAGGTGTCCGCCTCCAAGTCGATCGATCAGGCGCTGTCCGAATTCAGAGCCGATCCGAGCAAAAAGGGCATCTACATCCCGGCCGGCACCTGGACGATCAACAGCAAGATTTTCCTGTACGGCAGGGCGACCGAGATCGTCGGCGCAGGCCCGTGGCATACGAAGCTGGTAGCGCCGCAAAACCAATCCAACACCGATGTCGGCTTCAACATCAGCTCCACCGCCAACGGCTCGACGATCAGGGATTTGTCGGCGTGGGGCAACTATATTAACCGCGTCGACGGACCGGGCAAGTTCATCGACGGCAACGGCATGCAGAACGTAACCGTGCAAAACCTGTGGGTGGAGCACTTCGTCTGCCTGTACTGGGGCGTCAACTCGTCGGGCAACACCTTTAAGAACAACCGGATCAAAAATACGTTCGCGGACGGCATCAATATGACCAACGGCTCGTCCAACAACATCATCGACAACAACTATGCGCGCGGCACCGGCGACGACTCGTTCGCCCTGTTCAGCGCCTCCGACGCGGGCGGCTCCTACAACACCGGCAACCAATATACGAACCTGACTGCGGTTAACGTCAGGCGCGCGGCGGCGTTTGCGGTGTACGGCGGCTCGGGCAACACGTTCAGCAATCTGTACGCTGCGGACACGCTGACCTATCCGGGCGTGACGATCAGCAGCTACAGCTTCGGCTACAACACGCTCGGCTTCGGGGACGCGGACACGGTGTTCGACGGCATCACGCTCGACCGTACGGGCGGCGACTTCTGGACGAGTGTGGGCGCCGACGACAAGATCAACGACTATCAGAACTTCGGCGCGATCTGGTTCTATTCGGGCGACCGGACGTTCAAGAACATCGTCGTCAAAAACGTCGATATCAACGATTCGGTATACTTCGGGCTCATGTTCCAGACGATGTATCCGAACGCGCTCGCCATGCAGAACGTCAGGCTGGAAAACATCAACATCAACCGCCCGGCGCGCTACGGCATCAAGCTGGTCGTGAAGGCGGAGCAGGGGCAGGGTCCCGCGGTCGGCGGAGCGAGCTTTAAAAATGTGAAGGTGAACAACCCGGGCGTACAGGCGATCTACGGAGAAAGCCAAAGCCCGAACTTCCAGGTAACGCGGGTATCGGGGAACAACTGGTAGGCGTCTGGCAGGAATATCGGAGTTTTTTGCAATGATGCCGAAGCAAAAGAGGCAAGCCGCGGCTTGCCTCTTTGCTCTGCCTGCCCGACCGCTGCAGCTGCGCTACAGACTTCGCTTGCAGGGGGCGGATTAGCGTCTGCCGTACAGCACGTCGCAGAACGCCTTGGCGTATTCGGGCAGATCGGGCGGGCGCCGCGCCGAGATCAGGTTGCCGTCCACGACGACGACTTCGTCATGCCAGATCGCGCCCGCATTTTCCATATCGTCGCGGATGCCCGGCGTCGAGGTGACTTGGCGGCCCTGCAGCATCTTGGCCGAGATGAGCACCCATCCCGCATGGCAGATCTGGCCGATCGGCTTGCCGGCGCGATCGATCTCGCGCACGAACGCTTGCACGGCCTCGCTCCTGCGGATTTTGTCCGGCGCCCAGCCGCCCGGCACCAGCAGTCCGTCGCATTTATTGGCGTCCAGCTCCTCGTAGGACAGATCGGCGACCGCAGGCACGCCGTATTTGCCGATATGCTTGCGGCCCTTCTCCGGCCCGGCATACAGGACGGTCGCGCCTTCCTCTCGGGCACGGTAGACGGGATACCACAGCTCGAGATCTTCGAATTCGTCGTCTATGAGGCAGATGACATTTTTGGCTTGTGACAAAGTTTAACCTCCTGCATCGCATGATGCGGACCGGCGAGCCGGCTCGCTTTTTTTATCCTAGCACATTCGCGGCGGCGCTTCATCACATCGGTCCGGGCGGCTTCGCACAGCAGGCTGCCGGGTTGAGCGACTTCCATAAATTGCAGTTCCCGTCAGAGCAGGATTTTCTCGGCCAGCCGCCGAATATACTCACTCATATGTGAAGACGCAGCCAAGAGTCCCGTGGAGTCCCGTGACGGCACGGTTCGGGACGCACCTCGGAGAGCGTGTTAGGAGAGAGCCCTTTGTTTAATCGTTGTGATTGCGGCGAAGAAATGTCGCTTGGTCTGCGTACGGTTTATTACGCCAAGACGGTGAATATCCGCAATGTGCCCGTCTATGCCTGCGAAGCCTGCTCGCGCAATGTCGTATTTCCCGGTGTCAAGAGCGATCTCAGTCAACTGCTGGCCAGCCTGGGCCCCGAGCCGCAGCCGAGCAGCATCTCGTTCGACGAAGTTCACGAATGGGCAGGCGTGCTGAGCGAGGCTGCGGCGAGCCGCGAGCCGCTGCTGACGTCGACCGTGTCGCGCATGGCCCAGGAGAGAACGAACGACTTGCTCGACCTGCTGCTTGTCGCGGCGGCGTTAGGGGACGAGAGCTGGAAGCGGGAGCTGGAGAGCCGGCTTACCCAGCTCAGCGGGCAATTTATCAGTTGATCTCCGCGCTCTGCGTGCCGAAGCGATCCGAGATCGAATGCGTCTGCAGCCGGTTGGGGCCGCGACGGTACGCACAGCTTGAATGAATGTCCGATTCGGCTGTTTTATGCCGCAAGCGGGCATTTTTTTTGCGAAACTTTTTCATTTCTGCTACCATGAAAATCAGCGAAATGATTTTCAAGGAGGATGAACGATATGCCGGAGCCGAAGAGACTGATGACAGTCGAACAATGGGAGCGGGCGCTCGAAAATTCCGGGAGCAAGCCGCTGCTTGTGTTCAAGCACAGCACCTCCTGTCCGATCAGCGCCGGGGCGCACGATGAACTCGACCGCTACTTGGCCGCCCGCAGCGATCTGCCTGTCGACGTCGCCATCGTTCACGTCATCGAGGAACGTCCTGTCAGCAATGCGATCGCCGAGACGCTGCAGATTCAGCACAAGTCGCCGCAGGCCATTCTGGTTCGCGACGGCAAGCCGGTGTGGGACGAGTCGCATTGGCGCATTACGTCCGAGTTTTTGACGGAGCGCGTCGGAGCGGACGCATAGGAACGGGCTTCGTACGCTTCAGAGCCATTGCGGAAAAACGGCTTTTGTCGTATCATTACCTTAATATACCATGGATGGTCCTATGACTTGACAGAGACCTGACATGAATAAATGGAGCGGTGAATGTGACGGTAACTATATATGACGTGGCCAGAGAGGCCGGCGTATCGATGGCAACGGTATCCCGCGTTGTCAATAATAATCCGAACGTGAAGCCGCAGACGAGGAAAAAGGTATACGAGGCGATCGAACGTCTCGGCTACCGTCCGAACGCCGTGGCCCGCGGCCTCGCCAGCAAGAAGACGACGACGGTCGGCGTCGTCATTCCCGATATCGCGAATGCGAACTTCGCCGAGGTCGCCCGGGGCATCGAGGATATCGCCAACATGTATCATTACAACATTATTTTGTGCAATGCGGACAAGCGCAAGGACAAGGAGATTCGCGTCATCAACACGCTGCTCGAAAAGCAGGTGGACGGGCTTCTGTTCATGGGCGGCATCGTGACGGACGAGCATATCCAGGCGTTCAATACGTCCAACGTGCCGATCGTGCTCTGCGCGACGACCGACGAGAAGGGCACGATGCCTTCGGTCGATATCGACCATGAGACGGCCGCGTACGATGCGGTTCGCAAGCTGCTTGCCGAGGGACATGTGCGCATCGCGATGATCAGCGGCACGCTGCAGGACCCGGCCAACGGCTACGCCCGATACCAAGGCTACAAGCGCGCGCTCGAGGAGAGCGGGATCGCGCTGGACGAGACGCTCGTCCGCATCGGCAACTACCGGTACGAGTCGGGCATCGAGGCCGCCCAATACTTCGTCGGCCTGTCCGAACGGCCAACGGCGATCTTCGCGGCGACCGACGAGATGGCGATCGGCGCGATCCACGGCATTCAGGATGCGGGGCTCGCCGTGCCGGGCGATATCTCCGTCATCGGCGTAGACAATATTCGCATGGCGTCGATGGTCCGGCCGCTCCTGACGACCGTCGCGCAGCCGATGTACGACATCGGCGCAGTCTCGATGCGATTGCTCACGAAGCTGATGAAAAAAGAGAACGTAGAGCAAGCGAGAGTGACGCTGCAGCACGAGCTTATCGTGCGCAATTCGGTATCGTCGATCCAGTAAGAGCGGCTGCCGGCCATTCGTTCGTCGGCCTAGACGTTGAATCGCCCTGCGCGGGAGCAATACGGCCTGCCGCAGGGCTTCTTATTTCGATATGAAGGAGCGAACAGTTATGATAGGCATCATCGGCGCGATGCAGGAAGAGATCGACCTGCTGCTGGCAGCCATCGAGGACGCGGTGGAGCTGCAGCGCTCGGGCATCCGGTACGTAGCAGGCTCCCTGCATGGCCGCAATGTGGTCGTGTGCAAGTCGGGCGTAGGCAAAGTCAATGCGGCGGTGTGCACGCAGGTGCTAATCGACCGCTTCAATGCGGATAAAGTAATCTTCACGGGCGTAGCGGGCGCGCTCGATCCGGAGCTGGACATCGGGGACATCGTCGTCTCGACGAGCAGCGCACAGCACGATATCGACGTGACGGCGCTCGGGTACGCGCGCAGCGTCATCCCGTACCAGGACGTCTCGGACTGGGCGGCGGACCCGGCCTTGTCCGCGGCTGCGCAGGCTGCCGGCGACAAGCTGTACCCGGGCCATGTCAAGGCGGGCAAGGTGCTGTCCGGCGATCAGTTCATTGCCGATCGCCAGCTGGTGCTGCGGCTGCGCGAGGAGCTCGGCGGCGCGTGCGTCGAGATGGAGGGCGCGTCCGTCGCGCAGGTATGCGCCATGAACAAGGTGCCCTACGTCGTGATCCGGTCGATATCGGACAAGGCGGACGGCTCGGCGGACGTGAACTTCGCCGAGTTCACGGTGACGGCTTCGAATCGATCGTTCGCGATCGTCGACGAGATGCTTCAGCATATTTGACGTGTCGGCCGGCTCGCGGTGTCCCGGTGCAGCAGCCGGGACATCCATAACATAACAAGGGCAGTATCGGACGGTCCGTTGCATACGACCGTACCGGTACTGCCCTTGTATTTGCAATTAGCCGGTATGATGGCTTGGCGTGTCAGCCCAAGTGCTGGAGCGCGATGGCGACGATCTCGCGGTTGCGCGCCGTAATCTCGGCCCGTCTGGGCATCGGCGCCCAGCTGGCGGTGTCGTCGAGCCATGTGCGCGGCAGGTCGGCGGGACGCCCGGCACCGGCGAGACGGGGCCAGGCGGGCGGCAGTGGGCCGCCGTTCGGCAGGGCGTCGATCGTGCGGAGGAGCGGATGATCGCTCATCTCGAGCCAGAGCAGGCTCCACGCCCGCGGTACGACATGCCAGTGCTCGTAGCCGCCTCCGCCGAGCGCGATCCAGCGTCCGTCGGCATAATCGTGCGCGAGCCGATGGATGAGACGGGGCATCTCGCGGTAGATCCGCATGCTGCAATGCATATGCGCGAGCGGGTCGAGCGCATGTGCGTCGCAGCCGTGCTGGCTGACGATGACATCCGGCTTGAATGCCCGCACGACACGATCCAGACCGCTCTCGAAGCTCTCGAGCCAGGAATCGTCTTCTGTATACGGTTCCACCGGGATGTTGAGACAGGCGCCGTACCCGGTGCCTTCGCCCCGTTCATGCGCGAAGCCGCTACCGGGGAACAGGAATTTGCCGGTCTCGTGGATCGAGTACGTGAATATATCGGGTTCGGTGTAAAAGCTCCACTGAACGCCGTCTCCGTGATGTACGTCCGTATCGATGTACAGCACCTTGGCCCCGTATTTGCGGTGGATCCAGGAGATCGCGCAGGCCGCGTCGTTGTAGACGCAAAATCCCGCCCCCCGCTCGCGGAAGGCGTGATGCAGGCCGCCGCCCAGATGCAGCGCATGCTGCGTCCGGCCGGACATGACGGCTTCGGCGGCCGTCAGCGAGCCTTGCACGATCGCGAGGGCGGCGTCGTGCATGCCCGGGAAGTAGGGCGTATCGCCGTCCTCCTCCAGACCGTACTGCTCGGCCAGATCCTGTGCGGCCGTCGGCGGAGCGGCCTCGCTCAGTGCGACGGCCGTCCCGATATAATCGGGATTATGTATCATGTCCACGGCATCCCGGGCGCCCTCGGCCGACGGCGCGAGCTTGTACGACGGCTGGAGCGCGCCGCAGGCGTCCAGCAGATCCTCTGTCAGCGACAGGCGGATCGGATGGAACGGATGATCTTCGCGAAACGAATACCGCTGGACGGCGCTGCAATCGATCCAGCGCGCATGGACGTTTTTCGATGACAAAGAAGTCGCCTGCCTTTCTTCAATACATGAACCGCTGGCGGAATCTCACGCGGTCGAATTGCTCGGCGGAGGACAGCGGCACGTCCTTGCCGATCCGGACCATGAGACAATTGGCGGGATGCGCGCAGATCTCGGGGTCGTCCGTGGCGAACCAGACCATGCCGACCGACTTCATGAGCTTCTCCATCATCTCGCGGTACTGCCAGACGTTCAAGCCGCTTTTCTCCAGATCCCAGTGCCAATAATATTCGGTCGTATACACGATCGCATTGTCGAGCTGCTCCTCGGCGAATGCGGCCGTGATCATCGCCTTGCCGAGTCCGAGCGAGCGGTAATCGTCGGCCACCTCGATGGCGCCAAGCTCGATCAGATCGTCCATGCCGCCCTCGGACCAGCGCTCGAGCTCGTCGGGATAATGAAAGGTGACGTAGCCGACGACGGTATCCTCCTCGCGCGCGACGATAATGCGGCCTTCGGGCAGCTCCGCGATCTCGACCAGCGCCTCGTGCTGCTCGCGGGGCCTGCGGAAGGCATCGAGCGTATCGTGAAGGCGCCATTCCCGCAGCCGCTCCGGCGGAACCGGGCCTTCCACGATGATGGGACCCGCCCGTCCGGGCTTTGTGAAGCGTTGATAGCGCTTGTAATGTTCCATATCGCTCGTTCCTCCTTGCCGATCAGCTTCGTAATTTCCTGCTGAATCTATTATATCTGAATGTGCGCGGCCGTACGACTTTTCCCGGGTTGCGGTCAATATGACGCTCTCATTATACAGCATGACGGCCAAGGGGCGGCGGATGTTTGCGTCGCTTTTGCAGATGTTGCCCCATTTATGGTCGATTTTTTCCCCGCCGCAATTATGTACGACCGCCGAACGCATGGTATAATGGCAAAAGCAAGCTTCGAGAGCTTTGTTCTTCATGTAAGCGCATACGTCGATTGAAGCAGCGGCATTGCAGCGAATTCAACGGGAAGGTGATTTGGTAATGACGTTAAGTCAGGATGAGAGATTGGCCGTAACGGCGAGCTCCGCGAATCTCGGGTCTTATGAGGATGCGGTGCGCAGCTTCAATTGGGAGGACATCGAGAGCCGATTCGCCTGGTCGCAGACCGGGAAGGTGAATATGGCGTACGAGGCGATCGATCGTCACGTCGAAGAGGGCAGAGGCGACACGATCGCCTTGCACTATAGCGATGCGCAGCGCGACGAGAGCTACACGTACGCCGATCTGTCGAAGCAGTCCGCGCGGTTTGCCAATGTGCTGAGGGAGCTCGGCATCGCGAAGGGAGATCGCGTCTTTATCTTTATGCCGCGGACGCCCGAGCTTTATTTTGCCTTGCTCGGCGCGCTCAAGGTCGGCGCGATCGTAGGCCCGCTGTTCGAAGCGTTCATGGAGACCGCGGTTCGCGATCGTCTGCAGGACAGCGGCGCGGTGGCGATCGTCACGACGCCGACGCTGCTGCCGCGCATCTCGCGCGCGGAGCTGCCGGAGCTGAAGCATCTGATCGTATACGGCGACGACGTCGCAGCCGGCGACGGTATCGTAGACTTCAAGGCCGAGATGGCGCGGGCATCCGAATCCGCCGAGATCGAGTGGCTCGGACGCGAGGACGGGCTGATCCTGCACTATACGTCCGGCTCCACCGGCAAGCCCAAGGGCGTCTATCATGTGCAAAATGCGATGATCCAGCATTATTACACCGGCCGTATCGTGCTTGACCTCAAGGAAGGCGACGTCTACTGGTGCACCGCCGACCCGGGCTGGGTGACCGGAACCTCGTACGGCGTGTTCGCGCCTTGGCTGAGCGGCGTCACGAATGTCGTCCGCGGCGGCCGCTTCAGTCCGCAGGATTGGTACGCGACGCTCGAGAAGTACAAGGTGAACGTCTGGTACAGCGCGCCGACGGCATTCCGCATGCTGATGGGCGCAGGAGACGACGCGGTCAAGTCGTACGATCTCTCGAATCTGCGCCATGTGCTCAGCGTCGGCGAGCCGCTCAATCCCGAGGTCGTGCGCTGGGGGCACAAGGTTTACAACCAGCGCATCCACGACACCTGGTGGATGACCGAGACGGGCGGCCAGCTCATCTGCAACTATCCGAGTATGGAGATCAAGCCGGGCTCGATGGGCCGCCCGATTCCGGGCGTACAGGCCGCCATCATCGACGATCAAGGCAACGAGCTGCCGCCGATGCGCATGGGCAACCTGGCGATCCGCACGCCGTGGCCATCGATGATGCGCAAGATCTGGAACAATCCGGCCAAGTACGAAGAGTACTTCCGCATTCCCGGCTGGTACGTATCGGGCGATTCGGCCTACATGGACGAAGAAGGCTACTTCTGGTTCCAGGGCCGGATCGACGACGTCATCAATACGTCCGGCGAGCGCGTCGGCCCGTTCGAGGTCGAGAGCAAGCTGGTCGAGCATCCGGCCGTCGCGGAGGCAGGCGTCATCGGCAAGCCCGATCCGCTCCGCGGAGAGATCATCAAGGCGTTCATCTCGCTGCGCGAGGGCTTCGAGCCGTCCGAGGAGCTGAAGGCGGACATCTCCAAGTTCGTCAAGATCGGGCTGTCCGCGCATGCCGCGCCGCGCGAGATCGAGTTCAAGGATAAGCTGCCCAAGACCCGCAGCGGCAAGATCATGCGCCGCGTCCTGAAGGCGTGGGAGCTCAATCTGCCGACCGGCGATCTGTCCACGATCGAAGACTAATAGCAATCATCTTCTCCTCTATGAGAAAAGGTACAGTCCCTTCGGATTCCGAAGGGACTGTACCTTTTCTGTGTCGCTTGATGTGGAAAACAGCTCAGTGCTTGCGGATCAGCTGCTCTTGACCTCGACGGAAGCCGAGGAATCCGAGGCGCCCGTATCGTTGACGGCTCGTACCCGATACCAGCCTGCGGTGTTCTTGCCTTTGGCTTCGTATTCGGTCGACTGCGTCGAATCGAGGCGCCGATAATTGCCCTGCTCGCTGGCGCTGTACCAGATCTCGTACCGCGTCACCTTGTCCGTATCGGGATTGGCGGCCCAGGTTAGCTTGGCACCGCCGGATGTGGCCTGGGCGGCCAAGCCGCCCGGTGCCGAAGGTGCGGCAGGAGGCGTCTGGCCGGGATCTCCGGACGGCACGTCCTCGCCTGGGAGCGGGTCGACCGGAAGCCCGTTATCTGCTCCTCCGGCCGGCGGGAGGTTCTGATCCGGATCGTCGGTGCTGCCACCGCCCCCGCCAATAGAGACGGCAGCACTGCGGCCCGATTCATTGCCCGCGACGTCGACGGCCGTTACTGCGTAACTGATGTTGCTCGAGGACGTGTAGTCGATGAAGCGGGTCTCCTCGCCGGTCAATACGGAACCGCCGACCTTGACGTAGCTGCCGCCGCCAACGGACCGATAGAGCCGGTAGCCGACGACATCCGCCTGCGGACTCTTGGAGAACGAGATGCGCACTTTGCCGCCGCCGAGCTGTTCGACCTGGATGTTGCCGGGCGCGCTCGGCGCGGACCCGTCGTCCACGCGCGGATCGGGCTTGGACGGCGCGCCTCCGGATGCATCCTTCGGCAGATAATAGGACAGCGGCTTGCGGCTCGCCGCAGGCACCTTGTCGAGCGCTGCCTTCAATTCCTCGATCAGCTCGTCAAGCGGCTTTTCCCGCTTGATCATGACCGATTCGCGCAGCATGTCTTCCGGCGTTTCGGGCGAGGGCTGATAATTCACGCCGTTGTACGAGATATACTTGACGGCGACGAGCGCGTCGTCGTCCTCCGTCGGGATGAACTTTTTGTTGAAGATGTCGGTGACCAGCTTGCCGGCGGAGCGGGTCAGATCTGTCGGCAGCTTGCCGCTCACGCTCGATACCGTCATCGATACGATGCCGTCCGGCTTCGTGAATTCCTTGGTCGGGAACAGCTCGGGCTTCGCTTCCGTGACGACGTTCATGACCTTCGTCCAGATCTCCCGTGCACGGGCATGCCCGTCTGTCGAGAGCGTGTGCACCGATTTCTCGTAGCCGGCCCATACGCCGAGCGTGATATCCGGCGTGAAGCCCTCGAACCAGACGTCCGCGTAGTTCTGCGTCGTGCCCGTCTTGCCCACGATCGGGATTTTGCCGTAATTTTTAAATCCGTTCTTGACCGACTTGGCCGTGCCGTCCGTGACGACCGTGCGCAGCATGTCGGTCATCAGGTAGGCGGACTGCTCGGAGACGACGCGCTTGGGCGTCGCCTTGTGTTCATAGACGATATTGCCGTACGTATCCTTCATTTTCTCGATCATATAGGCGTCGTTGAACACGCCTTTGTTGGCGATCGCGCCGTACGCATTGGTCAGCTCCTCGACCGTCACGCCGTACTTGAGTCCGCCGATGACGCCGGTCTGCGCGTAGTCGTCCTCCGGCACGAGCGTCGTGATGCCGAGCTCGCGGGCGAAGTCCCATGCGCCCTTGATCGTCACCTTGTCGAGGAACACCTTGAGTGCGGGAATGTTCAACGAGTTGTTGAGCGCGTACCGTGCCGTGACGAGGCCGGAGTAGCGGTTGTTCGAGTTTTTCGGAATATGCATGGCCGAGCCGCCGTTTTTCAGAATAATCGGCGCGTCGTCCAGTATGCTCGCAGGGGAGATCAGGCCCTTGTCGATTGCCGGCAGGTAGGCGCCGATCGGCTTCATGGCCGAACCTGGCTGGCGTTGCATCTGAGTGGCGAAGTTGAGCTGCTCGATATGGAAGTCCCGGCCTTCGATCATGCCGAGAATGGCGCCGGTCTTGTGATCGAGCATGACCGCCGCCGTCTGCTCGACGCCCTTGGTCTTGCTGTCGGGCGAGAAGTTTTTGGGATCCTCGGCTACGCTATGCATCAGATCGTAGACCTGCTTGTCGATCGTCGTGATGATCTTGTAGCCGCCCCGCAGCAGCTGCTCGCGGGCGTCCTCGATGAGAGAGGCGTTTTCCTTTTTCTCCAGATCGTCGATCTTGAGCGTCGGATTCTGCTGCAGCACGAGCTGCATCGCCGCCTGACGCTCGACCTCGAGCATCAGGTAAGGGTAAGTGTTGTACGCTTTTTCGGTCGGCTTGGCGAGCGACTTGTAAATATCGAAGGCGATCGCTTCGTCATATTGCTGCCGGTCGATCTTGCCGTACTCGAGCATCTTCGACAGCACCAGCTTCTGTCTGTTCAGCGCGCGCTTGAAGTTGGCTTCGTTAAAATCGCCCTTGCCGTTGAACGCGGAATAGGCGGAAGGACGCTGCGGCAATCCGGCGAGATAGGCGGCCTGAGCCAGATTGATCTTGCTCAGATCCTCGATGCCGAAGATGCCCTTGGTGGCGGCCTTGATGCCGTATACCTGATACCCGGACGCGCCGTTGCCGTACGGAATCTTGTTGAGGTATGCCGTCAGAATCTCCTCCTTGCCGAGAAAGCGCTCGAGACGGAGCGAGAGGAAGATTTCTTTGGCCTTGCGGCTCTGCGTCTGGTCGAGGCTCAGGAACACGCGCCTGGCGAGCTGCTGTGTGATCGTGCTGCCGCCGGTCTGCACGTCCTCGTTCATCAGCTGCTGCTTGACCGCGCGGAATAGTCCGTTTGTGTCGACGCCGATGTGGTTGTAAAAGTTTTTATCTTCAATGGAAAGTGTCGAGTCTATGATGACCTGCGGAATCTTGTCGTACGGGATCGGCTGGCGGTCTTCTTCCGTGCGCAGCTGTCCGATCAGGGTGCCGTCCCGAAAATAGACGAAACCGGTTGCATTGTTTTCGTTGATTTTTTCCTCGATCAAGGCCCGGGAGCGAATCGGATCGTCCTTGACCAGCGCCGCGATATAGCCGCCCACCGCGCCGCCTGCGGCCAATCCGGCCAATACGCCGAATAAAATGAGCCACAATATCGTATAAGTAAACAATTTGACCGCCATGATCCAAGGCGAGCGTTTTTTGCGCTGCGGCTTCTTGGAAGGCTGTAAGGTATCGCTCATGTATGTATCCTCCTTCGACAAAACAGAATTATTATACCACATTTAGCTATCGTGTGACTTCCTTCCCAGACAACAGGCGTGCAGCCTGGCAGGCTTGGCTTGTATAATGGAAGGGAGTCTGAGAAACTTTTGGGAATATCTGTCGTATATCTTCATGACAGCGTACGCAGATTCTGGGGCAGAGGGAGAGGGTAGGATGGAGATTTTGTTCTGGAGCTGTCTGGCCTTCGGCGTGCTCATGGCTCTGGTCACGCTCGTATTCGGCGATGTGCTCGACTGGCTGTCGCACGATCTGCTCGAGCCTGTCGTCTTCGCCGGAGGCATCACGATCTTCGGAGGGGCGGGGCTGCTGCTCGCGCGATATTCATCGCTTCATCCGGGCGGGATATACGCCTGCGCGGTCTCCGCTGCGGCCATCGGCGGACTGGCGATGCATTTTGCCTACGTGAGACCGATGAAGAATAGCGAGAACTCTGTCGCCTATTCGATTCACGAGCTGGCGGGCAAGCGCGCCGAGGTCATCACCTCGATACCCGCATCGGGCTACGGCGAGGTGCTGGTGAGAGTAGGGGCCGGCAATACCAACCATATCGCCGAGAGCTTCGATCGAGAGGCGATCGCCGAAGGGACGAAGGTCGTCGTCGTGCGGGTGAAGGACGACGTGCTGGGCGTATCAAGGCTGGACTAATTCATATCAACGGACAGAGGAGAATGCACATGGTACCTGAGGCTCTATTCATTCCGATTATCGTCGTAGCCGTATTGCTCGTGCTCGGCATTGCGTTCTGGGCGCGCTACAAGACGGTGGCGCCCGACGAGGCGATGATCGTCACCGGTTCCTTCCTGGGCAGCAAGAACGTATCCGTCGACGAATCTGGGCGGCGCATCAAGATCGTGCGGGGCGGGGGCGCCTTCATCCTGCCGATCTTCCAGCAATCTCAATTCCTCTCGCTGCTGTCGCACAAGCTCGACGTGAGCACGCCCGAGGTATATACCGAGCAAGGCGTGCCGGTGCTGACAGATGCAGTCGCGATCATCAAGATTGGCGGCGCGGTCGAGGACGTGGCGACGGCGGCCGAGCAGTTCATGGGCAAGCCGACCGAAGCGCTGCGCAGCGAGGCGCAGGAGGTGCTCGAAGGTCATCTGCGCGCGATACTCGGGACGATGACCGTAGAGGAAGTGTACCGGAACCGCGAGCGGTTCGCGCAGGAGGTACAAGGCCAGGCGGCGCGTGACTTGAAAAAAATGGGTCTCCAGATCGTCTCGTTCACGATCAAGGACGTGCGCGACAAGCACGGCTATCTCGAGGCGCTGGGCAAGCCGCGTATCGCCGCCGTCAAGCGCGACGCGGATATCGCGGAGGCCCAGGCCATCCGGGATTCGCGGATTCAGAAGGCGGCCGCCGAGGAGCAGGGCCAGAAGGCGGAGCTGCTGCGCGATACGAACGTAGCCGAGGCAACCAAGGAAAAGGAACTCAAGGTCGCTTCGTTCAAAAAGGAATCCGACGTGGCGAAGGCCGAAGCGGACCAGGCGTATTCGATTCAGGAAGCGCGCTCCAAGCAGAGCGTCGTCGAGGAGCAAATGCAAGTCGAGATCGTCCGCAAGGAGCGGGAGATCGATCTCGAAGGCAAGGAGATACTGCGGCGCGAGAAGCAATACGACGCCGAAGTGAAGAAGAAGGCGGATGCGGATCGCTATGCGGTCGTACAGGCGGCCGAGGCCGACAAGGCCCGGCAGATCAACGAGGCGGATGCGCACAAGTACCGCATCGAGGCGGAAGCCAAAGCCAATGCCGAGCAAAAGCGCCTGAACGGTCTGGCCGAGGCCGAAGCGGCCAGGGCGAAAGGTACGGCGGAGGCCGAGGTCGTCCGGCTGCGCGGTCTGGCCGAAGCCGAAGCCAAGGAGAAGCTGGCGGAGGCGTTCGAGAAGTTCGGCGAGGCGGCGGTGCTCGACATCATCGTGAAGATGCTGCCGGAGCTGGCCGGCAAGGTAGCGGAGCCGATCTCCGCGATCGACAAGCTCACCGTCGTCGATACGGGACATGGCGAAGGCGCCGCGCGCGTCAGCAATTACGTGACGCAGCTGATGGCGACCGCGCCGGAAATGCTGGAGAGCGTATCCGGCATCGACATCGGACAGCTGATCCAGCGGCTGACCAAGCCGGGCGCGAAGGCGCCTGACACAGCCCCTGTCGCGGCTCCCGCCGCGCTGACGCAGCCCCCTGCCGGAGCTACGGGGGCGACAGAGCCGAAGCTTTAAAGCCGCCTGAAATGAGGAACATCCCGTCACTGCGTGGGCAGTGGCCGGGATGTTCCTTTTTTGTGCGGCGGCAGGGGGAGATGTGTATGGGGAGGGGCGCTGGCGTTCGCCCATCGGTTAGTCCATCGCCTGCACCAGAAGAGGCGATCGGACCTTCTGGCCGCGAGTCCGGCCCATCGCCTGCACCAGGAGAGGCGATCGGACCTTCTGGCCGCAAGTCCGGCCCATCGCCTGCACCAGAAGAGGCGATGGAACCTTCTGGCCGCGAGTCCGGCCCATCGCCTGCACCAGAAGAGGCGATGGGACCTTCTGGCCGCGAGTCCGGCCCATCGCCTGCACCAGAAGAGGCGATCGGCTCTTTTGGCCGCGAGTCCGGCCCATCGCCTGCACCAGAAGAGGCGATCGGCTCTTTTGGCCGCGAGTCCGGCCCATCGCCTGTACCAGGAGAGGCGATGGGACCTTCTGGCCGCGAGTCCGGCCCATCGCCTGCACCAGAAGAGGCGTTGGGACCTTCTGGCCGCAAGTCCGGCCCATCGCCTGTACCAGGAGAGGCGATGGGACCTTCTGGCCGTGAGCCCGGCCCAACGCCTGCACCAGGAGAGGCGATGGGTCCTTCTGGCCGCGAGTCCGACCCAACGCCTGTGCCAGGAGAGGCGATGGGACCTTCTGGCCGCGAGTCCGACCCAACGCCTCTCCTGGCGCACAGGCGACAGGCTGCTCCGGCCTTGCGAGGCTAGGCGTCTTGCCTGCGCGCTGCTGCCAGCCATTCCATCCCGTCCCGCGAGTCGTGCACAGCCCAGGCTCCATACAAAAAAGAACGCCCCGGTAAACACCGGGGCGTCCAGTACGAAGCGATTAGCGGCTGTAGAATTCGACGATTTGTTGTTCTTCGATGTCCTGGGACAGTTCTTCGCGGCTAGGCAGACGCGTGTACTTGCCTTCCATAGCGGCTTGGTTGAAGTCCAGGTAACCGGCGATGTGGTGACGGGAGTCCGAAGCTTCCTTGATCGCCTTCAGGCCGCGGCTGCGCTCGCGCAGACCGATGATGTCGCCGACTTGAACCGTGTAGGAAGCGATGTCGACCTTTTTGCCGTTCACGGTCACGTGGCCGTGGGAGACGAGCTGGCGCGCGCCTGCACGGGAGTTGGACCAGCCGAGACGGTATACCAGGTTGTCCAGGCGGCTTTCAAGCAGGAACATGAAGTTCTCGCCCGCTTTGCCCTTCAGCTTGGAAGCGCGGTCGAACAGATTGCGGAATTGCTTTTCGTTCAGGCCGTACATATGGCGAAGCTTTTGCTTTTCGAGCAATTGCTGGCCGTAGCCGCTGATCTTGCGGCGTTGGTTCGCGCCGTGCTGTCCCGGAGGGAACGCGCGCTTGAGATCTTTGCCTGTGCCGCTCAGAGAAATGCCGAGGCGACGGCTCAGTTTAAACTTAGGACCGGTATATCTGGACATGAATGTGTGACTCCTTTTTCAAAAGGGAATTTTTTGAAAATGGGTTGTCGTTGCGCCGAACGTATTCCATACAGAAGGAAGGTTCAACCGTTCATTCTTCCCGGCAAGAAGTTCAGCCGCTGCCTGCCGAGGGAACCGTTCGTGAGGGTGACACAAACAATGAGCCCAATGTTCAACTATAGATATTATAAGAAATACAAGGCGAATGTCAAGGACGAACTCACAATCGCACGGGGCTTGCGTCGGGATTTGCCTGGGGGCGCGCGGCGCGCCAATAAGTGTCGAGACGCAAGACGCAAGTCCCGATATTTGAATGCTTTCTAGTGCAAAAATCACGAGTCCATTGTATAGTTAGAATAGAAGTGTGGCGAGGAGGGTCCGGGATGAGTTGGCCAAGCGAAAAATTAGACTCGGTTCGACATCATCGCGCAGGAATCGAGCTTTGCCGCGCTACGGATGACTTGCCGTCATGGATAGCGGGACAGGAACTAACGGAAGCGGACCTTCCTTATATACATGCGTTGCTGGAAAAAAGCTTCGCGGATTGGATCGAGCAGAGCGAGGGCTTCCCGTGGCTGAGCGGGTGGCCGATCGTACTGCTGCATCCCGACTATACTGCCGTCGCTGCGACCGGAGCCGCCACGGATGCGGCGCTGCCCGACATCTGGCGCTTGAATGCTGCCGGACCGACTGCTGCCGGCATGGCGCTCGATTCGTGCCGCCCTGCGCTGGTGCGCGCGGATGAGCATCGCCATCCTGCGCTGGTCGGTCTGGACACGCTGGCGGTACCGATTTTCAGCCGCTCGTCGGGATTTGTATGCGCCGCCATCGTCTGCCTGGCGCCCGCGGGAGCGGCCGGAGCCGGTGAGCTGAAGCTGCTGCAGGCGGCGGCGCTGCATTTTAAGAGCTGCATGTACCGCCGATTCGAGCACTTATTTATAGAAGATCAGCTGTATGCGGCGAATATGGCGAGCCGGGAGGACAAGCGCAGAGACCGGTTGCTGGAGATCATGCGTCGTCTGAACGACCATATCGACGTCGAGAACGTGCTGGCCGAGGTGTTCAGCAGTCTCGAGCAGCTGTATCCGACCTGCCGGACGAATCTGTTTTTGTCGCAGGATTACAGCAGCACCAACGAACGCGTCCAGCCGCTCGCTTTTCATCAGCAGGATATGGACCTGTGCTGGCGGGCGTTCATGGACGGCGAGCGGCGCGAGGACGGCGAAGGAGCACACCGGCGAATCGCTTTTCCGCTGGCCGGCAAGCAGGGCGTGTACGGCGTACTGCGGCTCGATCTGTCCGCGGAGCCGTTCGACGATCTTGACATACGCTTCGTCACGACGCTGACGAGTGGCGCCGGCACCGCCTTCGAGAAGGCGCGCATGCACGAGCAGGCGAACGTGCTGATCGGCGAGCTGCGCCTCATCAACGAGCTGACGCAGCGGCTCAACAGCAGCCTGCGTCTGTCCGATACGATTCAGTTCGCCACGACGGAGCTGATGTCGATCTTTAACGCCGACTTTTGCTTTATTTTGCAGCTGGATTCCCAGCTGAACCGTTTTAGCGTCATCTCCTCCAACGTGCCGGAACTGAGCCACGAAGTTTTTGCGATCGATTACGGCTTTTGCGGCGTCATGCTGGCGACCAGAGAGCCGATCATTTTGTCGGATTACCATTCGGCGACGCCGGTCAGATCCGAGCTGCTCGAAGCGACGCGCTCGCGCTCGTTGATCGCCTCTCCGCTGCTGCTCAACGGCGAGGTGATCGGAGCCATCATGGTCACGCATCGTCAGCCGAACCACTTTTCGTACGAGAACTACAAGCTGCTCCAGGTCTTGTCTGCCCATATCGGACTGGCCGTCTCCAATTCCTCGCTGCATGCCGAGGTGCGCCGGATGGTCATCACCGACAATCTGACGGGATTGTATGCGCGCCACTATCTGAACGAGCGAATCCAGCGCAAGCAGGAGAAGGACGCGTCGGGCTCGCTGATCGTCGTCGACATCGACCACTTCAAGAAAATCAACGATACGTACGGCCATCAGGTCGGCGACGCCATCCTCATCCAGGTCAGCTCGATCATTCGCAGCGCCATCCGGGAGAGCGATATCGCGGCCAGATGGGGGGGCGAGGAGCTCGCCATCTATCTGCCCCAGCTGAGCCTCGAACAGACGCTCAAGGTTGCGGAGCGGATTCGCAGCCGCGTGGAGGAGGAGACGGCGCCGAAGGTAACCGTCTCTTGCGGCGTCTCCGAGTGGTCGTCGGCCGACGACCGGATCAGCGTCGAGTCGCTCTTTTACCGGGCGGACATGGCGCTCTACGAAGCCAAGCACCAGGGCCGCAACTGCGTGACCGTCGGGTGACATCTCACCCGCCTTTGCTGCGAACCGGGGACAAGTGTGAGCCTATGCTCCCGCTTGTCCTTTTTGCATTCGCCGCCGTAATTTTCGTTTGCGTAGCCGGGAATGGTACAATAGGCAGCGAAGAATGAACGTTTGCTACGACAGACGACTGGAGGCCATACCAATGAGAGACGCGCGAATTCAACAGCTGGCGGCCAATCTGGCCGGCTATTCCATCGACGTGCAGCCCGGCGATCATGTGCTGATCGAGATGATCGGACCCGAGCGCGAGCTGCTCAAGGCGTTGATCGAGGAGGTGGCGGGGCGCGGCGGCTATCCGCATGTGGAGATCGAAGACCGCTCCGTCACGCGCGCGCTGCTGCGGCATGCCGAGCCGGAGATGATTAAGACATGGGCCGCGTACGAGCTGGACCGCATGAAGCGCATGCAGGGCTATATCGGCATCCGATCGGGAGACAATGTGAGCGAGCTGTCCGACGTTCCCGAAGACAAGATGGCGCTGTTCGACAGCCTGCACCGTCATCCGATCCATCTGGAGCAGCGCGTCAAGCATACGAAGTGGGTCGTGCTTCGCTACCCGAATGCCTCGATGGCGCAGCTGTCGGGACGGTCCACAGAAGCGTTCGAGGACTTTTACTTCGACGTGTGCAATCTGGACTACGCCAAGATGGACCGGGCGATGGACCCGCTGCACGCACTGATGAAGAAGACCGACAAGGTGCGCATTACAGGGCCCGGCACGGATCTTTCTTTTTCCATCAAGGGCATCGGGGCCAAAAAATGCTCCGGCGCGCGCAATATTCCGGACGGCGAAGTATACTCGTGTCCGATCCGCAATTCCGTGAACGGTACGATCGCATACAATACGCCGAGCGTGCACAACGGGTTTACTTATGAAAACATCACATTTACATTCGAAAACGGAAAAATCGTAAAAGCGACCGCGAACGATACCGACAGGATCAACGCGGTGCTCGATACGGACGAGGGAGCCAGATATATCGGCGAGTTCAGCCTGGGCTTCAATCCGTTTATTCTTCACCCGATGAAGGATACGCTGTTCGACGAGAAAATCGCCGGCAGCCTGCACTTCACGCCGGGACAGGCGTACGAGGATTGCGACAACGGCAACCGCTCGGCCGTCCACTGGGACCTCGTCCTCATCCAGCGCCCCGAATACGGCGGCGGCGAGATTTATTTCGACGATGTGCTCATCCGCAAGGACGGAAGGTTCGTCCTCCCGGAACTTGAAGGCTTGAACCCGGAGCATCTCAAATAAAACGTTTACCCCTTGCCACGCTTGATCGATAAAGAGTATGATGAGAAGTGAAATCGTGAACCCTAATTCTTGGAGGGATTGCCATGACCAACAACGCTGCAATCGTAGAATTGTCACAAACTGCGAACAAGTTCCGCTCTTCGATCGTTCTTCAAGCCGACAACAAGTATATCGACGTGAAAAGCATCCTCGGCCTCTTCACGACGCTGGTAGGCGGACATGCCTATGAGCTGCACGTGCACGGACCGGATGCCGACGAAGCGAAGAAGGAGCTCGGCGAAGTATTCGCCAAGCACAACCTGAACGTCACGGTCGTAGACTGACGCCTGCGGGCGCATACGCGCACGGTTCATAGCGGCTCTCCCCCGTCCCAGCGGACGGGGTGTTTGTCTTCAAGGGATGCCGCAGCCCGCTTGCTTACATAACCCGGGCAGACAGCTGCCCGCACCAGGAGATGCACAGATCCGATGACCGATCAACTGCTTGGGCTCGTCTTCCATTACGGCTATGTCGGCTTGTTCCTCGCGATGGCGCTCGGCCTGGTCGGCATTCCCGTGCCGGACGAAGCGCTGCTGACCGCTGCGGGCTATCTGATGGCACAGGGCCACCTGAAGCTCGGCTTCACGATGTTCGCATCGATCACGGGGAGCGTGGCCGGCATGTCGCTGAGCTACCTGCTGGGAAGATGGCTCGGTCGTCCGCTGCTGACGAAGTACGGCGCGCTGCTCCGTCTGACGCCGGACAAGCTCGCGAGGCATGAGGACCGCTTTGCCAAGTGGGGACATATTCTCGTGCTCGTCGGTTACTTCGTACCGGGACTAAGGCATCTGACCGCCTTGTCGATCGGACTCGGCAGACACCCGTACAGGCCGTTCTTGTTCTATGCCTCGCTGGGCGCGCTCGCCTGGACGAGCACCTTCGAGCTCATCGGCGTCTTGCTCGGCGAGCATTGGCGGGAGACGGCGATGTTCGTTCAGCACGAGGCGGTGCTCGCATTTTTGTTGTTCGCGGGCCTCGGCGTGCTGGTGTTGGTGCTGCGTCGATATTCGTTTAAGAAAAAAACGGGCTGACGCCTCCGAAGCGGCGCGCGCCTCCCGCGTTCTTTCTCCCACCTGTCCTTGTGCTGAAGCGGTTTTTCGTCTAATATGAATAGTGAAGCATAAGTTAACGAATATAGGACGGCTATGCCGCATGCGATTCTATTCGGTATGATTGGGCACAGGGGGAGTGGGAATGGCTTCATCGGATGTCATGGTGAGTCTGAACGAGAAGGCGTTTCGCCTCCTGCAGGAAGACGCCGGCAAGATCGAGAAACTAATCGCCATCCAGATGGAGAACCTGGCGACCCGCAAATGCCCGCTTTACGAAGAGGTGCTGGACACGCAGATGTACGGCTTTTCTCGGGCGGTCGATTTTGCGGTAAGGGCGGGTCTCGTAGAAGAAGCGGAAGGCAAGCAGTTGGTCAGTCAATTGGAGCGCAATCTGGCTCTGCTATACGAAGCGCTGGCGCAGAAGGCTGAACTCGAAGCCTGAGCCGTCGGCCTGGGGCTGACGAATGCCCGTCAAAAAACCTTCGCTCGCGGCATTGCGCCGCAGGCGAAGGTTTTTTTTGACGGGCGGGATGAGTCTCAGACGAAGTAGAAGGCGACACCAAGCATGATGTAGACGAGCAGCAGCAGCTTGCCCTCGTACCATGTCGTGGAGCCGTCTCGCGACACCGAGGTGGCGATCAAGGCGGCGACGGCGATGGCGGCGATCTCTACGGTCGTGAACAGCAGATCCATCTGCTTGGTGAACAGCAGGCTGACGAAGACGAGGACCGGAGCGACGAACAGCGCGATCTGCAGGCTGCTGCCGACCGCAATCTCCATCGCTGCGCCCATTTTGTTTTTCATCGCGAGCATGATCGCGGCGCTGTGTTCGGCCGCATTGCCGATGATCGCGACGATGAATGCGCCGACGAACAGCTCGGACATGCCGTACTTGTCTGTGAACGTATGCAGTGTGCCGACCAGCCATTCGCTGACGAAGGCGACCATCACGGTGGCGACGACGAGGAACAGGATGGCGCGTCCCTTGGACCAGGTCGGCACTTCGCCGTGGGAAGCCTGCGTATCCGCATGATCCTCCAGGAAGCTCTTGTGCGTAATCATCGAGTAGATCAGCCATCCGATATAGGCGACGATCAGGAGACCCGCGACGATCTCGCTCATCCGGAAGGCGTCGGTACTGCCGATATGCTCGGTCTTCACGAAGATCGCCGGCACGAACAACGCGATGACGCCGAGCAGCATGAGCGTTGCGTTCTGTCCGGCCAGGTGGATGTTGAACTTCTGCTCTTTGAACTTGAGCCCTCCGGCGAATGCGCTGGCGCCGAGGACGAGCAGCAGATTGCCGATGATGGAGCCGGTGATGCTGGCCTTCACCATCTCGAACAGCCCCTCCTTGACGAGGAAGATCGCAATGATGAGCTCCGCGGCGTTGCCGAAGGTTGCGTTCAGAAATCCGCCGAGCCGCTGCCCCGCGTAGTGGGACACGGCTTCCGTCGCCTTGCCGAGGAATCCGGCCACGAAGACGACCGCGATCGCCGAGACGACGAATTGGAACACCGCGTTCATGTGCGCATAGTGCGCGATGGCGCTCAGCACGAAAAAGACGGCCAAGAGCGGGAAAAACAGCTTTTTCAACCTTGAACACCTCGAGTCGGAAAAATATGTATCGAACCGGCATTCCTTAATATATCCAATGCAAGTCTACTTGTACAATACCCAATCGGTTGCGCGCGCTCACATCTTCCTTTACAATGAAGTCATTATTAGAACGGGAGCGTGGTCCGCGGATGACGGAACAAATGCAGGAAGGCCTCATACGAATCTCCGACGACGTCGTCGCGACGATCGCCGGCCTGGCCGCGCTGGAGACGCCTGGCGTCGCCGCCATGTCCGGGGGCATATCCGAAGGCCTGGCCAAGCGACTGAGCGGCAAAAACGCGCAGAAGGGCGTATCCGTCGAGGTCGGCCAGCTTGAAGCCGCGATCGATCTGCGAATCGTCGTGCTGTACGGCAGTCCGATTCAGGAGGTCGGCCGCCGCCTTCAGGACAACGTGCGCGAAGCGGTGGAGAACATGACGGGCCTGCGTGTCGTCGAAGTGAACGTCAAGGTGGAGGGCGTCGCATTCAAGGACGAGGCCGGCGCCGAGCAAGAGGAAGCGTTGACCGTTCGTGTCAAGTAGCACGGCGACGGTTACATAGCAGGACATAGAAAAAGCGCGTTCGCTGCTTATACATGCAGCGACGCGCTTTTTTTGTTCGACACGGGCCGCGTACTGCCGACCCTGTTGTACTCCCGCGATATGCTGAGCAGGATGCCCATCCCGATCATGAGCGACAGCAGCGACGAACCGCCGTAGCTGATGAAGGGCAGCGTCACGCCGGTCATCGGGATGGCATTGCTGACACCGCCCATATTGATGAGCGCTTGGATCGCGATGAGCGATACGAGCCCGACGCCGACCAGCGTGCCGTAGATATCCGGACAACGCAGCGAGACGATCAGCGCCCGCCAGAGGAAGAGAACGTATACGATAAGAAAAAGCGTCACTCCGATGAAGCCGAGTTCCTCTGCAATGACGGAAAAAATGAAGTCGTTGTAAGCTTCGGGCAAATAAAAAAGCTTTTGTACGCTATTGCCGAGACCTGCGCCCCAGAACCCGCCGTGGCCGAACGCCTCGAGCGAGCGAAGCAGCTGCAAGCCGGTGCCCTGCGGGTCCGAGAACGGATCGCGATAAGCGGTGATGCGCCCCATACGGTAACCGCCATCGTCGCCCGAGGCAAGGAAATAGATGCCGAGTGCGAGAGCGGCCAGGCCGCCGAGCACGACGCCGGACAGCAGTACATGCTTCAGATTGGACCCGCCTGCGATGATGATGATCGTTGCCGTGAGCAGCAGGATGACGCTGGAACCGAAGTCCGGCTGCAATATAATCAGTCCGACGATAAAGCCCACCACGATCATGACCGGCAGCAGGCCGCGCTTGAATTCGCGGAACTTGTCCTGCTTCTTCGTGATGATCGCCGCCAGGTACAAGATCACGGCGAGCTTGGCGAGCTCCGTAGGCTGAATGCCGAGGCCCGCGAAGCGAATCCAGCTGCTCGCGCCGTTGATCGCCGAGAAAAACGGCACCATGATGAGCAGCACGATCGTGAACAGCATGAGGGGCAGGAAAAGTTTCTTGAACTTGGCGTACGGCACGTTCATAATGACGAGCATCGCAAACGTGCCGAGCCCCGCCCAAGCGAACTGGCGCTTGGTGAAGAACAGCGCGTCGTTGCCGAACTTCTCGGAGGCCCCGGCCATGCTGGAGCTCGCGCTGAACACCATTACGAGTCCGAAGCCGACCAGCATCAGCGTCAGGATCATCAGCAGAAAGTCGGGCGCCCCGCGCGTGCCTTCGGAATTCTTCATGGCGTAATCGCTCCGTCCGATCAGGCGAGCAGCGTTCTGAGCTCGTTCAAGCGCTGGGTGGCTGTATTAAGAATCGGCTGCGGAACCGGCGATTCGTACTCCATTCCGTGCGGGAACGTCGCGCGGCCGATATAGATCGCCTCGATCGCGAGGATCGCGTCGGGCTGCTCCAGGCGGCCTTCGACGGCGCGCGTGCTGAAGCGAAGGAAGTAGTCGCTGTTCGTGCCCGCGTCCGTAAGCTTCAGATCGTATGTAGCCCGCGTATATTCCCATTGCCAGCGGATGAAGCCTACCTTCTCGGCCGATTCGTCCAATGTGGCCAATTCGCTCTGCAGGCCGTTTAATCCCGTATTTTCAAGTATCATCCCAGGTTCCTCCTTTGGAAAATGCGGCAAAGCGCCTGTATCACACTCCATCATAGACGGTTTGTACACCTTCTGCAAGCGTCTTGGACGCCCGATTCCGGGGGATGGCAGCGCCTTCCGCGGCGAGCGGCGTGCCGGGAGGGGGGAGTATCTGTTACAATAGGAAACAATATCGCGCAGCACGGGAAAGGGGACGGACGCAATGGGCATTCATGAACAGGATCTGGCGGCGCTGCACGAGCAGGCCGTGGCATGGCGCAGGCATCTGCATATGCATCCGGAGCTGTCGTTCCAGGAGACGCGGACGGCAGCGATGATCGCCGATCTGCTGGAAGCCTGGGGGCTCGCGGTCAGGCGCGGGGTAGCGGGCACGGGCGTGATCGCCACGCTCGAGGGCGGATTGCCCGGCAGGACGATCGCGCTGCGCGCCGATATCGACGCGCTGCCGATTCAGGACGAAAAGGAGACCGAATACGCCTCGACGGTGCCTGGCGTCATGCACGCCTGCGGCCATGACGGCCATACGGCCCAGCTGCTCGCCGCGGCGAGATATTACAGCATGCATCGGGAAGAAACGGCGGGCACGCGCGTATTCCTGTTCCAGCCCGGCGAAGAAGTGCTGCCCGGCGGGGCGCTCGGCATGATCGCGGCCGGGGCGCTGGACGGCGTGGACGCCGTCTACGGGATTCATTTGTGGTCGCCGTTCCCCTGCGGGACGGTCGCGACGCGACCGGGGCCGTTCATGGCCGAGCCAGACGAATTCGAGATCGAGATCGCCGGGCAAGGAGGCCACGCCGGCCTGCCCCACGAGGCGAAGGATGCGCTGGTTGCGGGCGCGCATCTGGTCGTCGCGCTGCAGACCGTCGTCTCGCGCAGCGTCGATCCGCTGGAGGCGGCGGTGCTGTCGATCGGCCAGATTCGCGCAGGCACGGCGAGGAATGTCATCGCGGACAGCTGCAGGCTGAGCGGGACGATCCGCAGCTTCGATCCGCGCGTGCGGGAGCTCGTGCGCGGCCGCATGGACGATATTATCCGCCACACTTGCGAGCTGCACGGCGTCGACTACAGCTTCGAATTCTATGAGGGCTATCCGCCGGTCGTCAACGATGCCGCAGAGGCTGACCGCGTGCTGCGGGTGGCCTCCGAGCTGCATGCGGCCGGCGAGGTCAGACAGTGCGAGCGCATCATGGCCGGCGAGGATTTCGCCTACTACTTGAAGGAGCGTCCGGGCTGCTTCTTCTTCGTCGGCGCCGGGCGCGCGGACGGCACCTCGGCTCCGCATCATCATCCGGGGTTCGACATCGACGAGCGCGCCATGCTGCATGCGGCGAGACTGCTCATCGCGGTCGCCGACGACGCGGCGGGGGATTCGGGGCGGGCTTGATAGCGAAGCCAGAAGTTTAGGTTGGCAGCATGGTTCACGTGAGCGGTTGGCGCGAGTGATACCGCAGTGGTACAGATGAGCGGAGCGACATAGAAGAGTGGTATAGATGAGTGGTAGTGAAGGATGGTGCGGAGGATTCGCAAGGCATTCGTGCCGGGCGGATCTTTTTGTGCTTCACAGGCGGCGAGGGCGTCGGAATCTGCTGCGGGCGGAGGTACGGCTACAAACGCAGCCGGCTCGCTTCAACCTGCGCCTACGCGCAAAAAATGCGTCTGCACACCCAAACCGCCGCCGTCGCCCCGCTCTACGCGCAAAAAATGCGTCTGCACATCCAATCCGCCGCCGTCGCCCCGCTCTACGCGCAAAAAAAATGCGTCTGCACATCCGATCCGCCGCCGTCGCCTCGCTCTACGCGCAAGAAATGCGTCTGCACACCCAAACCGCTGCCGTCGCCCCGCTCTATACGCAAACTTTGCGCCTGCATGTCTCGCGACAAAGAGGGTTCCGCAGGTGCACGCCGTCTCTGGGATATTATCTCTCTTCCTTCGGGCCGCATCGCTGTCATTCGACGAACGGGCTATTGTCTCGCGTCACGCTCGTCATGCCGGGCGCTTATAATCGCCGGGTTCGGGGCATCCTTGGTATAAAAAGGAGGCGATCGACCATGACGCTATCCCGCACGAATGCCGCTCCGATCATCGCACAATCGGACGGCACACTGCTGCTGGACGAGCGGCTGCCGAGCTTCGAAGAGGCGCAGGAGCTGCTGCGCGCGATCGCGGAGCTCCGCAAGCGTCCGGGCCATCTTCACACCTACCGGATCACGCCGGTTACCATATGGAACGCAGCCGCTTCGGGCTGGACCGCAGGCCGCGCGCTAGGCGAACTGCGCGCATTGTCCAGATATGGCGTGCCTGGCGCGCTGGAGCGGGAGCTGGCGCTGCAATTCGCCAGATACGGACAGCTGCGGCTCGGCATGGCGGGCGGCGAGCTGAGGCTGACGGCGGCAGATCCCCGGCTGCTGGCCGACATCGCGGCGCTGAAGAGCGTGTCCGGCTGGCTGTCCGTCGGGAGGGACGGCAGCCATGCCGTCGTCCGTCCCGAGGTTCGCGGCTGGCTCAAGCGGGAGCTGGCGCTGGCAGGCTATCCCGTCGTCGACGAAGCCGGCTACCGGAGCGGACAGCCGTTGCCGCTGCAGCTGCGCGGCGCGGGAGGAGACGATGCCGGGCCCATGCTGCGCGGCTATCAGCAGGCCGCGGTCGACGCGCTGCTCGGCGGTGCCGGGGATACAGGCGCACCGGACGGCGGCGCAAGCGCCGGGGGCATCGGCAGCGCCGCCGGGGGCAGCGGCGTTGTCGTGCTGCCCTGCGGTGCGGGCAAAACCTGGGTAGGCATCGGCGCGCTGTCCCGTCTCGCCTGCGAGACGCTGATCTTGACGCCGAATACGGTCTCGGTGACGCAGTGGATGCGGGAGCTGCGGAGAGCCACCACGCTGGGCGACGAACAGATCGGCGCCTATACGGGCACCTCCAAGCAGGTCAGGCCCGTCACTGTCGCGACTTACCAGGTGCTGACCAGCCGCGGCGGCGAGCACGGGGGCTACTCGCACTGGCCGCTGTTTCAGGACCGCAACTGGGGATTGATCATTTATGACGAAGTCCATCTCCTGCCCGCGCCGGTCTTCCGTCTGACGGCCGATCTGCAGGCGACGCGCAGGCTCGGCCTGACGGCGACGCTCGTACGGGAGGATGGCAGGGAGGGCGACGTCTTCGCCCTCGTTGGCCCCAAAGTATACGAAGCGCCGTGGAAAAGCCTCGAGCGCGAAGGCTGGATCGCCGAGGCGTCCTGCTGCGAGGTGAGAGTGCCTCTGGACGCGGACAGCGCCGCGCGTTATGCGGAGGCGCCCGCGCGGGCGCGGAGCCGGATCGCGGGAGAGAACCCGCGCAAGGCCGAAGTCGTGAGGGCGCTGCTGGACAGGCACGAGGGGGAGCAGGCGCTCGTGATCGGACAATATCTGGACCAGTTGCGCCGCGTAGCCGGAGAGCTCGGCCTCCCGCTCGTCACGGGCGATATGCCGCACGGCGAGCGGCAGACGCTGTTCGACCGGTTCAACCGGGGCGAGATCCGGGCGCTCGCGCTGTCGAAGGTCGCGAACTTCGCGGTCGACCTGCCGGACGCCGCCGTGGCTGTCCAGATCTCCGGCAGCTTCGGCTCCCGCCAGGAGGAGGCGCAGCGACTGGGCCGCATCCTGCGTCCCAAGCGCGGCGGGACGGAGGCTTCGTTCTATTCGCTCGTCAGCGATCAGACGGATGAGGTGGAATATGCGCGCCGCAGGCAGCAGTTCCTCGTGCAGCAGGGCTACAGGTACGAGGTGAGCCGCTGGGCCGAAGCGGGCGCGGACCGTCATTCGCGTGCGGCGGCCGAAGCCCGCGCCTCCGTCGTCTCCGCGCACGGAGGCGATGGCCCATGAATGCGCGGGACATTGTGCGCGAGCTGCCCAAGAGCGCGCAGGCATGGCTCGCGGAGAGCCCGTGGACGCGCGATTGGCTCACGGAGGAGCGGCATCTGTCCGATGTGCTGGCGGATCCGGACCGGGCCGCCCGGTGGGCGGTCGGTGCGCCGCCGCTCGCCCGGGATGCGCTCGCGCTGATTGTCAAGCGCTTCGGCTGCTCGGCGTTCGCGGAGGACAAGCTTGCGCCCGAGGGCGGGCGCCCCGGGATCGGCTGGACGGGCGCGGAGCTGCGCCTGGCCGTCCAGCTGCTGCGCAGGGACGGCATTCTATTCGCGATGAGCCGGCCGTGGGGCGATCGGCTGCTGCTCTTGCCCGAGGACATGTATCCCGTCTGGCGCAGTCTGCTGCTCCCGCTGCGCGTCGATCCGCTGCCGGCGCATGTCTGGATGGAGGGCTGCGATGCCGCAGCGGCGCCGCTCTCGCACGAGCTGATCTGCGCCTGGGCGGCGATCCGCAGGACCGGATTGCCGCTCAAAGCCAGCGGCGATCCGCGCAAGCGCGAGGCGGCCGGCGTTGCCGGCGCCATGCGACTCCAGCCGGAGGAGATCCCGTACACCGCGGCGCTTCCGGCGTGGGAGGGCGTACCGCCCACGGCCGCCTTGGCGGTCCGGCTCGGCTTGTCCGCCGGGATGCTGAGGCAGGCTGCGGACGCGATCGTCGCCGAGCCGAACGACGCGGCGAAGCGGTGGCTTCAGATGCCCGCCGCTGCGGCCGAGCGATATTTGCTGGAGCTGGCTATCCGCTGCCTGCTGCCGGAGGACCGGCCGGGCGTCCGCCTTGCCGCCGAATCGCTGCGCGATCTGGCGCCTATGCGATGGTACAGGGAGCAAGATATTATCGCGCAAATGCCGACCCGCGAGGCGGCCGAGGCGACCGGCGGCTGGATCCGCTTTTTGCGTGCGGCCGGCTGGGCGGAGACGGGCAGCGATGCGGATGGCGCGGCGCTGCGATGGACGATGGCGCCCGCTGCTTCCGAGCCGGGGGAAACGGGTACGATCGCGGACGGCGGACGCTACGAGCTGATGCCGGATCTGGAAGCGATCGTGCCGCCGGAGGTGCCGCCGGGCGTGCGCTGGGAGCTGGAGCTGGTCGCGCGCCGCTTGAGCGAGGATGTCGTCGCCGTCTATCGGCTGGACCCGGATTACTGCCGCCGGTCGCGGACGCTTGGTCTTGCGCTGGGGCAGGCGGAGGCCATCCTGGAGCGCGGGACGGGCGCGTCCGTCCCTGCCGCTGCCGGCGTCGCGCTGCGCGATTGGTGGGGCATGGACCGGCCGCCCGCGGAGCGCGGGGCGTGGACTGCGGCGGGGGCGGGCGATCCGCCCCCCGCATCGGCGGCTGCGGACCGCCCGGCCGGCGGCGGGGACGGCAGTCCGGCCCGTTTGGCTCGCGGCCGAAGTCCGGATGCCCGGCGCGTCCCGGCCGCCTCAGCTTCCGAGCGGTACGTGTGGGATTCGCACCCGCCCCTGCTCTCCCTCGGCCTGTATCCGGGCGCGGACGGCATCCCGCCGGGCTGGCTGCGACAGCCGGCCCTCTATCACGCCTCCACCCGGAGGGAGCTGGTGGAGCGGGCGATCGGCTGGCGCGCCGCGCTGCGCCTGAACAGGAGCGGGGAATGGATCGATCTGATCCCGGAGCGGCTGCTGACCGGCGGCGAGCAGTGGCGCGTCGAAGGGAGATCGTTCGTGCGGGAGGCGGCGAGCGGCCGGCCAATCTGTGCCGCCGGCACGATCGCGCTGGGCGCCGAGGAGATCGGGGAGACGATGATTCTGCTCCCGGGCGCGGCGCCGGCGTCATCCGAACGGCCGATCTCTTGACCCTGTGCGGCGAATATGTGATATGATAGTAGAGCATGACAAGCGCACAAGGCAGGTGATGAGGTCTTGACCATGGTTAGATCCCTTCCCGCACCGGAGGCGCACGGCGCGACGATGTCCGAATCCGCGGCCGATATGGCGGCGATCGCGGCACGCGCCTTCGAGCTGGGAGATCTTATAAAGCACTCCGCGCTGACGGAGGATTATGTTCACTGGAAGCGTTCGGTAGAGCGCAGCGGGGAAGCGCAGACGCGCATCCGCGAATTTCTCAAGGCCAAGGAAAAGTTCGGCGAGTGCGAGCGATTCGGCCATTTCCACCCCGATTACCATGAGGCGCTGGACCGCGTATACGCGGCCGAAGCGCGGCTCGAGGAGATCGAAGAAGTCCGCCGCTTCAAGGAAGCCGAGACCGCTGTAGACCGGCTCCTGCACGAAGTATCGCTGCTGATCGCGCATTCGGTGTCCGACACGATCAAGGTGCCCGACAACGACCCGAATCCGAAGGCTTCGGGCTGCGGCAACGGGGGCAGCTGCTCCTGCGGCAGCGGGGGCTGCGGCTGACAGCCGATTGAAGGCGAGCCCGACAGAACGGAGGGAAGTCATGTTCGCAGAGCGGACTGGATATATCATATGGTTCAGCGACTGGAAGGCGGCGCGTGCGCTGGACAAGTACGGCAGCCTGCACTATATGTCGCGCAAGATGAATTACGCCGTGCTCTATCTGGATGCGGAGGCGGCGGAGGATACAGTCCGCAACCTGCAGCGGCTGCCCTATGTCCGCAAGATCGAGCGATCCTATCGGGGCGAGATCAAGACCGAATACGAGAGCAACGTGCCGGACAAAACCCGGTTTTACGGACTTTGAGCCACAGATCGATGCACGAGAAGTGCCGCGCTCGCAGAGCGAGGGCACTTCTTTTTTATATTTCGAAGGACAAGTTACATTAAAAAAATGTAAAGTATGGAATCTATTTTTTTTATTGTTGAATGTACGTGAATAATTGCGTTAGAATGTATATAAATGCCTAACGATTTTTTACTTCTTATAGGTCTTTTGGCTCATGCGAGCGAAGGGAGGGAAGCCCTGTGAAAGACAAGCAGACGGAACGTTGGAGCACGTATGAGCCTTTTTACGTAGCGCTTGGAGACAAAAGAGTCGCGGATATTATCATTACCAATCACGCTCGAATTCGGTGGACCGACCGCGTCGAATCCGAGAAGACGGGCTTCTCCGATATCGCCGAGTATTTGTGGAAATGTCTGAAGGAAGAACGGATCGTATCCTACTATCGCAACGAAGAAGACGTATACACGATCGACGACGACCTCGTATTCGTAGCGGAATTCGCAGTATCCGACAAGGAAGTCGACCTGATCGGCAATCCGCTTCACAAGATGATCGTGGTGACGTTCCTCGGCAGAATGTCGGAGACGATGGAGCTCCGCGATCTGAAAACGTATTATTCCTGGTTAAGGCACTCGCGCCGCATGACGCTCATCAAGAACAACCGCAAACGCCGCTAGACGTTAGATACGAAGCATGCCCTGCGGCATGCTTTTTTGTTGCTCTGCGAATGCGGTCCGCCGATTGTGTTATAATGCATTCAACTCTCGAGAAGGCAGGCAAGAGAAACATGGCGCTGAACATTCATCAACTTCACACTTTCTACACGGTCGCCGAAAGAGGGAGCTTCTCGGCCGCCGCGCAGACTCTTCATATGACCCAGCCAGCCGTGACGATGCAGATCCAGGCGCTCGAGGAGCGGTTCGGCGCGAAGCTGCTGCATCGGTCCGCCAAAAAGCTCGAGCTGACGGAGGCCGGGCGCGTCCTGCTGCCGCAAGCTCGCAAAGCCATCGAGCTCATGCGGGAAACGGATGCGCTGATGACCGCCCACGCGGTACAGTTGAAGGGACAGCTGAAGTTCGCGGCCAGCCTCACGATCGGCGAGTTCGTGCTGCCGCGGCTGCTCGGTCCCTTTCTCAAAACATATCCCAATCTGTCGCTTAGCATGCGCATCATCAATACGACGGAGATCATCGAGGAGATCGAGAATCACGGCCTGGCCTTCGGCTTGGTCGAAGGACGCGCGGAAGGCCCCGGATTGCTCGCCGAGCCGGTCATGAACGACGAGCTGGTGCTCGTCGTCCCGGCCGGACATCCGTTCGCGGAAAGGCGCGATGTCGAGCTGGAAGAAGTGCTCAAAGAGCCGATGGTTCTCAGAGAGACGGGCTCGGGCACGCGCCAGGTCATGGAGGAAGAGCTCGTCCGGCAAGGCGCGAGTCCTTCGGATTTGCGGGTCGTGAGCGACTTCGGCAGTACGGGCGCGGTGAAGTCCGCCGTCGAGGCGGGGCTCGGCCTGTCGTTCCTCTCCGTATGGACGATTCGGCACGAGGTGGCCCTTGGGCTGCTGGCACCCGTCAAAATTCGCGGCATCGCTTTTCGAAGGCAATTTTACGCGGTTCGCCAGCTATCGTCGGATCTGCCCCTCGCGGGGGCTTCACTGCTGGAATATTTAAGGGGGATTCAAGTTTGAACAGAGCGGACCTGCATACGCATACAACCGCCTCGGACGGTCTGCACAAGCCGGCGGACAACGTCCGCATGGCGGCCGAGGCGGGACTCGCGGCCATCGGCATCACGGATCACGATACGGTCGCGGGGCTGGATGAGGCCAGAGTGGCCGGCCGGGCATACGGCATCGAGATCGTGCCCGGCGTCGAGATCAGCACGGCGATGGACGGGCAGGATATTCACATTCTCGGGTATTATGCGAACGATCGGGACCCGGTGTTTCTCGCGCGCCTGGCTTCGCAGCGGCGTGTGCGGGATTCGCGCAACGAGCTGATCGTAGCCAGGCTGAACGAGCTCGGCGTGCCGCTCACGTGGGAGGACGTGCTGGACGCAGCCGGGAGGGACCGGGGGCCGGACGAGACGGTAGGACGGCCGCATATTGCGGAGGCGCTGCTCCGGATGGGCACGGTGGGAACGCTGCAGGAGGCGTTCGACCGCTACCTGGCGGAGGGCAAGCCTGCGTATGTCCTGCCGCCGCGCATCGTGCCTGCCGAGGCGATCGCCTGGATTCACGAGGCGGGCGGGGCCGCGGTCGTCGCGCATCCGGGCTTGTACGGCGCGGACGCTGCCGTCGAAGCGCTGCTGGCGGCCGGCGGTGCGGACGGCGTCGAGGTATACCACTCGGATCACTCGGCCGAGGACGAACGCCGCTACGCGGCCATGGCCGAGCGGCACGGCGTGCTGGCGACGGGCGGCTCGGACTTTCACGGCGCGCGCAAGGGACGCATCTATCACGGCCCGATCGGCTGGCGAACGGCGGATGCGGCCGTCGTGGCTGCGCTCAGGAAGCGCACATCGGACCGGCGGACGGGTGCGGACCGGAAGGCGCTTGACGAGTGATATTGAGCGGGCTGCGGGCGCAAAAAAAGCCCGCACAGCCGATGAGGCGGCGGGCAGCGCCGACGCATCGGCTGTGCGAGCATTAGGCACGCACACACGCCGATCAAGCCTTCTTGACGACGCTCGGCAGCGTGCGGACGAGCGCTTCGTCCGGCGTGATGAACAGCGTCTTCTGGCCGTCGTAGATGACGTAGCCCGGCTTGGCGCCGCTCGGCTTGCGCACGAGCCGGATCTTCGTATAGTCGACCGGCACGAGGCTCGATTCCTTGCCCTTGCTGTAGTAGGCGGCCAGATTCGCCGCTTCCCTCAGCGTCTGCTCGCCGAATTCGGCGGCGCGGATGAGCACATGGGAGCCGGGCATGTCCTTCGTATGAAGCCAGGTGTCGCTCGGCTGGCCGAGGCGGTTGGTCACATAATCGTTTTGCGTATTGTTTTTGCCCACATAGATCGGCACGCCCTCGCTCGACGTGTAGCAGAGGATGGCGGGCCGGTCGTTTTTTTTCTTGCCGCGGTCGCCCTTGCGGCCGCCCCGCGCGCGAATGTAGCCCTGCTCCATCAGCTCCGCGCGAATCTCCTCGATGTCCGCCGGCGTCGCTGTGTCGAGTCCCTGCAGCACCGATTCGAGATAGGCGATCTCGCGCTCCGTCTCGTCGATCTGCTCGGTGACGACCTCGCGGCTGTTTTTCATTTTCGTATATTTGCGGAAGTATCGCTGTGCGTTCTCGTTCGGCGTGAGCAGCGGGTCCAACTGCACGCGGATCGTCGGCTGATCCTCCTCGTAATAATCGGTAACCTCGACCTGCTTATCCCCTTTGCTCATCGCGTACAGATGTGCGGTCAGCAGCTCGCCGAGCCTGCGGTACTTGTCCGCGCCTTCGGCTTCGTTCAGCGTCTGACGCAGCTTTTCCAGCTTTTTGACGTTTTTGACCGTCTCGTTCTGCAGCAGCCGGGTCAGGTCGACGGTCCGCTGGCGGACGAGGTCGCGCTCGGCCTTGTCGGTATAGTAGGCTTCCAGACATTCGTTCATGGAAACGAATTCGCGGCGCTCGCCCGGCACATGCGTCAGCGTCAGCGCATGGAACTGCGTGCGGCCGGAGGGATCGAGGACGATCGACGGCGCGTAGCGATGCGCGGCGGCTTCGGCCATGAGCGCGGCAAAGACGGCGGGGACGGCCTCCTCGCTGCCGCCGGCGCGATAGACGATCTCCTTGGCGAGCAGCGGGCTTAAGCCCGTAAACGCTTCGACGAGCGCGCCGGGCAGCGCGGAGCCGCCTGCAGCTGCCGTCTCGAGGGCGAGCTTGGCGTCGGCCGCCGTCGCCTCGAGCGGGTCCAGCTTGTCCTGTGCCGGAGGCGGCACGTACCGCGTGCCCGGCAGGACGACCCGGTAGCTGCTGATCGCGGGCGTCACATGACGGATGCTGTCGTGGACGATACCGGTCTGCGGATCGAGCAGCACGAGGTTGCTGTGGCGTCCCATAATCTCGAGGACGAGCCGCTTGAGGGACAGATCCCCCAGTTCGTCGCGGTGGCGGACGTCGATCTCGACGATGCGCTCCGCGCCGAGCTGGCGCACGGCTTCGACGATGCCGCCTTCGCAGTGCTTGCGCAGCAGCATGCAGAACATCGGCGGCTCCTGAGGGTTGGCCCAGGGCTGCTCCGTATAGTGAAGCCTCGGCATCGAGGGATGCGCGGACAGCAGCAGCTTGCGTCCGAAGCCCTGGCCGCGGATGTGCAGCACGATCTCGTGCTCGGTAGGCTGATAAATTTTGGCGATGCGGGCGCCGGCGATCTCCTGCAGCTCGTGGACGAGCGCGCGCGCGACGATGCCGTCGAGTGACATAGAGGCATGACTCCTGACTGTTGCTTTTTTTCGGAAATCCGTTCCTCTATGATGCCACATCCGGCTCCAAAGGGAAAGGCGGCGGACAAGGGGATATTTCCGGGCTTGGCCGAATAGACATAGGCTAGTAGGCTGTCCGGCTTCGTCCGGAGGGCGATATCCGGGAGGAGGAACCCGTCGTGGAAGGGAAGGCCTGGCATCAGCTAAGCGAAGACGAGCTAGCCGTATTGCTCCAGACGAACACGAAGGAAGGCCTGGCGCCGAGCGCCGCAAAGGAAAAGCTGGCGGGGCATGGACCCAACGAGCTGGCGGAGAAGCGCAGGGAATCTCCGATCAAGCTGCTGCTGAATCAATTCAAAGATTTTATGGTGCTCGTGCTGGCCGGTGCGACGGTCGTATCGGGGCTGCTCGGCGAGATGCTGGATGCGCTCACGATCATCGCCATCATCGTCCTGAACGGTCTGCTCGGCTTCTATCAGGAATTCAGGGCGGAGCGTTCGCTGCGCGCGCTCAAGGAGCTGTCGGCGCCCCATGCCAAGGTGATCCGCGGCGGCAGCCTTGAGGTCGTGCCCGCGAGCGAACTCGTGCCCGGCGATCTCGTTGTGCTCGAGAGCGGGGACCGGGTGCCTGCGGATCTGCGGCTCGTGCAGAGCAGCCAGTGTACGATCGAGGAGGCCGCCCTCACCGGGGAGTCCGTCCCTGCGGCCAAGCAGTCCATGCCGCTCTATGCCGCGGAGCTGCCGCTCGGCGACCGCAAGAACTGCGCCTATCTCGGCACGATGGTGACGCGCGGGACGGCCCGTGGCGTCGTCGTGCGCACGGGCATGAACACCGAGATGGGCAAGATCGCCGACCTCATCCAGCAGACGGATGAGGCCGAGACGCCGCTGCAGCACCGGCTGGAGCAGCTCGGCAAGATACTGATCGTCGTCGCGCTGGCGCTCACCGTGCTCGTCGTCGTCGCAGGCGTGCTGCACGGACAGCCGCTCTACGGCATGTTCCTGGCGGGCGTCAGCCTCGCCGTCGCCGCCATACCGGAGGGGCTGCCTGCGATCGTCACGATCGCGCTGGCGCTCGGCGTACAGCGGATGATCCGCCGCAAGGCGATCGTGCGCAAGCTGCCGAGCGTCGAGACTCTCGGCTGCGCCTCGGTCATCTGCTCCGACAAGACGGGTACGCTCACGCAGAACAAGATGACCGTCACCCGTGTGTGGACGGGCGGCCGGGAGATCGAGGTGACGGGCGAAGGCTATGGGCCGTCAGGCCAACTGCTGGAGCGCGGGGCGGCGGTAGACGTCAAGGGAGATGCCTCGCTCCGCAGGCTCATCCAGGTCGCCGCGCTGTGCAACAACGCCGAGCTGGCGAAGAGCGAACGCGGCGCCGAAGCGCGCGGGCGCAAGTCCGAGCGGGCGGAAGACGATAGCGCCGATGCGGCCGATTGGCAGGTTAAGGGCGACCCGACCGAAGGTGCGCTGCTCGCGCTCGCCGCCAAGTCCGGTCTGCCCCGCGCTTCGCTCGAAGCGCTCTATCCGCGCATGAAGGAATTCCCGTTCGACGCCGAGCGCAAGCGGATGTCGGTGCTCGTATCGCATCAGGGCGGCCGGCTCGTATGCACGAAGGGCGCGCCGGACATGCTGATCGACCGCTGCGCGTATGCGCTGTGGGACGGCAAGGTGGTGCCGTTCACGGGGACGCTGCGGCAGAAGGTGCTGCGCGCGAACGAAGCGATGGCCAACGAGGCGCTGCGCGTGCTCGGGTTCGCCTACCGCGAGGCCAAGGGCGGCGAGACATGCGAGTCCGAGGACGAGGCGGAGGAGGGACTCGTCTTCGTCGGCCTGGGCGGCATGATGGACCCGCCGCGCCGCGAGGTGCACGACGCCATTCAGAGATGCAAGGCGGCCGGCATCAAGACGGTGATGATCACCGGCGACCATCAGATGACGGCCGAAGCGATCGCGCGTACGCTCGGCATTTTGCCCCGCGACGGCAAAGCCGTCAGTGGCGCGGAGCTGGCGGGTCTGACCGACGAGCAGCTCGACAAGATCTCGGACGATGTCTACGTCTACGCCCGCGTGTCGCCGGAGCACAAGCTGCGCATCGTGCAGTCGTTGCAGCGCCGCGGCCATGTCGTCGCCATGACGGGCGACGGCGTGAACGACGCGCCGGCGGTCAAGGCCGCCGACATCGGCATCGCGATGGGCATCACCGGCACGGACGTGACCAAGGAAGCCTCCGCGCTCGTGCTCGCCGACGACAATTTCTCGTCGATCGTCGCGGCCGTCGAAGAAGGCAGGGGCATCTACGAGAACATCCGCAAGTTCATCCGCTATCTGCTGGCCTCGAACGTCGGCGAGATTCTCGTCATGTTTTTCGCGATGATGGCCGCGCTGCCGCTGCCGCTCATCCCGATCCAGATTCTGTGGGTCAACCTGGTCACCGACGGCCTGCCCGCGATGGCGCTCGGCGTGGACCAGGCCGAGAGCGACCTGATGCGGCACAAGCCCCGCTCGGCCAAGGAGAACATCTTCGCGCGGCGGCTGGGATGGAAGATCATCAGCCGCGGCGTGCTGATCGGTCTCTGCACGCTGGCCGCCTTCGTCATCACGCTCGGCGGCCGGGATGCGGACGCAACCACGCTCGTCCACGCGCAGAGCGTCGCCTTCGCCACGCTCGTCATGGCGCAGCTCATCCACGTGTTCGATTGCCGGAGCTCGCGCTCCATTTTTCACCGCCGCTTTCTGGAGAACAAGTTCCTCGTGCTGGCCGTATTGTCCTCGCTGCTGCTCCTGCTCGCAGTGCTGTACTTAGCGCCGCTGCAGCCGATCTTCAAGACGGTGCCGCTCGACCTGCGCGACTGGGCGCTCGTCTTCGTGGCCGCGGGCATCCCGACGTTCGCGATGGGCATCGGCAGCGTGTGGGGCTCCTCGCGCCGCCGCCGGTCCGGCGGACGCATCTCGTACGGCGGCGGCCGCGGCGCAGGCCCGGTCAAGACCGTGGTCCGCTGAGGTCGCACCGATCTCTCGCAGCTGCCGGTTGGCAGTTAGAAAAGCCCGCTCCCGCGTGCCCTCCCGGCGCGTCGGGGCGGGCTTTTCTGCCGTGCAAGCGCGGGTGGGCGCATCGTTACTTGACCGTTGTGGCACCACCGCCGCCGGATAAGAATACGGCACATCGTTATTTCGCCGAAATGGTGCCATCGCAGCCGGATAAGAATGCGGCACATCGTTATTTCGCCGAAATGGTGCCATCGCAGCCGGATAAGAATGCGGCACATCGCTATTTCGCCGGAATGGTGCCATCGCAGCGGGATAAGAATGCGGCACATCGTTATTTCGCCGAAATGGCACCACCGCAGTCGGATAAGAATGCGACACGTCGTTATTTCGCCGAAATGGTGCCATCGCGGCCGGATAAGAATACGGCACATCGTTATTTCGCCGGAACGGTGCCATCGCCGTCGGATAAGAATGCGGCACATCGTTATTTCGCCGAAATGGCGCCACCACCACCGGATAAGAATACGACGCATCGTTATTTCGCCGGAATAGTACCATCGTAGCCTGATAAGAATGCGGCACATCGTTATTTCGCCGGAACGTTGCCACCGCAGCCGGATAAGAATACGGCACATCGTTATTTCGCCGGAATAGTACCATCGTAGCCGGATAAGAATGCGGCACATCGTTATTTCGCCGGAACGTTGCCATCGCAGCCGGATAAGAATACGGCACATCGTTAATTCGCCGAAATGGTGCCATCGTAGCCGGATAAGAATACGGCACATCGTTATTTCGCCGAAACGGTGCCATCGCAGCGGGATAAGAATGGGGCACATCGTTATTTCGCCGAACGTGACGCTCTCGCGACTGCCGTTATCGAACATCCGATCGATCCATCCCAAGATAATTTCTCATTTTGTCCATCTGCGTCTATCAAATTGTCCATTGTCCGCGACTGCGGCATAGGGTAGACTGAGTTCGACTTATATGAGAATGATTATCATTCATAACAAAAGGGATCGATCTCGTTATGCCGAAGAAAATGCCAGTCATTCTATTAGGAATCAGCCTGCTGCTCGGCTCTGCCTTATCAGCATGCGGCAGCGGCGGCAATGACGGCGCGAGCGGGGCTGGTTCGTCGCATGCCAGCTCGTCGCATGCCAGCTCGCCGCATGCCAGCTCGCCGCATGCCAGCTCGCCGCATGCCAGCTCGCCGCATGCCAGCTCGCCGCATGCCAGCTCGCCGCATGCCAGCTCGCCGCATGCCAGCTCGCCGCATGCCAGCTCGCCGCAAGCTTCGCCTTCTCCATCCGCATCATCTCCTTCCGCTTTGGCATCGGATGCGTCTTCGAATGCGGGGACGCGGGTTTATACGGATGCGGTGAACCGCCAGGTCGAGATTCCCGTCCACCCGCAGAAGCTGGTCGCGCATTACTTTGCCCCCGAGATGATCGCGCTCGGCCAGCCGATGATCGGCACCAATTATATTAATGCGAAGCTGTCTCTGTCGGAGGAACAGCTGGCGGGCATCGCGGACGTGGGCGGAGCGGACCTCGTGCCGAATGCCGAGAAGCTCATCGCGCTGGCGCCCGATCTGATTATCGTCCCTGACTTTGTCGAGCCCGGCGACCTGGAGCAGCTGTCCAAGATTGCGCCGACCGTCGCCGTCGCCTACGGCAGCGACGAGTTCACCCGCCTGCGGACGCTCGGCGAGCTGGTCGGCCGCGCGGACGCGGCAGACGCCTGGATCGCCGCATACGAGGACAAGGCCGCGCAAACCCGGGAAAAGCTGAAGGGCAAAGTAAACGAAGGAGAGACCGCGACGGCATTTATATTGTACGGCGACAAAAAGCTGTACGTATACGGCCCGGCCAGGGTCGGCGTGACGTTGTACGACTCGCTCGGCTTCTCGATGCCGAAAAGCGTCGAGGCTTCGTTCGCAGGCGGCTCCGAGCTGTGGAAGGAAATCTCGATCGAAAAGCTGCCCGACTATGCGGGCGACCGAATCCTGCTCGTCGAGTCCGCAGGCAGCGAAGATACGCTTAAGGCGCTCAAGGACAGCCCGGTCTGGGCGACGCTGCCGGCAGTCAAGGCCGAGCACGCATATGTCGTGCCTGGGCGCTGGGGGCTGAACGACCCGCTCACGCTGGACTGGCAGCTGGACGAAGCGGTCAAGCTGTTCACGCCTTGAGCGAAGCGTCGAATACGGCAGACAGACGGCGGACAGACGGCGCCGCGCCTGTTATAATGATTGATAATAATTATCAATTAAAATGGAGTGCGGACTATGTCATTCGTCATTCATACGGGCAGCAGCGCCCGTCCTGCGCCGGCCGCCATACTCTTGCACATCGGCGAGACGGGCGTCGCCGGGCAGTCCGCGCTCGCTGCTTCGCCTGTCGTCAGGCTGCTGGCGATCGTCAGCGGCAGCGGCCGCTATACCGCCGCCGGGGAGGCCGGGATGTTGTCGGCGGGAGACGGCCTGCTCGTGCCTCCCGGGTCGGAAGTCGAGCTTAGCGCTGCGGAAGAGAGCGGGCTGCGCGGCTACGAGCTGCATTTTGAGATTGCGGCGGGGGCTGGCGGCGAGTGTTGGCCGGGACCGCGGGCGGTCGCCAAGGCTGGAGTCGGAGCGGGCGCCTGCACGGAACTGGGCCGCGCATTGACCGGCTGGCGATCTCCGGACCCGCTCGACCGCATGCAGGCCGGCGTCGCGTGCCAGCAGTTGCTGCTGGATGCGCTGCGGGCCTGCATGCGCGGGACGGACAGCCGCAGCAGTGACGCCTTGCGGTTCGCATTGGCCGCGCTGGATCGATCCTTCCGGGAGCCGGTCGACCTGGATGCGCTGGCCGCAGACACCGGGCTCAGCCGCTGGCAGTTCGGCGCCAGATTCAAGGCGCTGACCGGCCGCAGTCCTTCGGCGTATCTAGCTGATCTGCGCATCAGCCACGCCAAGCGGCTCATGCTGGAGACGCGGCTGCGCGTCAGAGATATCGCGCAGCGGTCCGGCTACAGGGACGAATACTACTTCAGCCGCGCGTTCAAGCGCGCGACCGGCGCCGCACCGAGCGAGTACCGGAGGCGGACGGGGGCTTACCCCCGCATATGCGTCATTCAGTATACGGGCGAACTGCTGGCGCTCGGCGTCAAGCCGGTCGCCTCCAGTCCCGAGGTGCTGCCGTTGTTCGGAGAAGCGGCGCACGGGGTTGAAGCGATGCCCATCCCGCTCGAACCGCAGCATCTGTCGCGTCTTCGCCCCGATCTGATCATGTTCCCAAGCTATTTGAGTTCGTCGCAGACCGCGGGGCTCGGCAGCGTCGCTCCGGCATTCGAATTCGCCTGGGACGACGACATGTACACCCGCCTGCGGTGCATGGGAGACCTGCTCGGCAGGCGGGAAGCCGCCGAACGCTGGATCGCCGGCTACGAGGCCAAGGCCAGGGAGACGCGGCTCAGGCTAGGGGCTGCGGCTGGAGGCGGGCGTACGGCGACCGCATTCGTCTATCATCATGGCGGCCTCTATGTGTACCTGGACCGGCACTTCGGCCATACGCTATACCGGGCGCTCGGCTACGACGCGCCCGAGCCGGTCCGCGCTTTGATCGAACGGGCCAAGCCCGCGAATTGGGTGCGCATCGCGCTGGAGGACATGCCCCGCTACGCGGGAGACCTCGTCTGCCTCGCGCTGCCGGATGCCCCCGGCATGCCGGAGGAGGCATCGGGCCGGTACATCGTCCGGACGGCCCATTGGACCGGGCTGAAGGCGTTCAGGGAAGGCCGGGCGTATGTAGTGAACGATACGTGGGGCAACTACAACCCGATCACGCTGGAGGGACATCTGGCCGAGATGGAGCGGCTGCTGGTGCGGGAGGCGACCTGAATGTCTCCGCCCGTATGCCCGCGATCGGTCCGACATGCGGAATAGTACAAACTAGTTTGCGATTCCTGTATGCGCAGGGAAGAACCGTTGCGGTATGATTATGGAAACGGACGAACGGTCCGCCAGGATATTCATACAGGAGGGTTCATCCCTATGCAATTTACGAAAATGCACGGCCTCGGCAACGACTTCATCGTGGTGCACGGCGAGCAGGCGCTGCCCGCGGACGCGGCGGACCGCGCAGTCAAGCTCTGCAACCGCTACTTCGGCATCGGCGCCGACGGCCTCGTCTACATCCTGCCGTCGGAGCGCGCGGACTTCAAGATGCGCATCATCAACTCGGACGGCTCGGAAGCCGAGCAATGCGGCAACGCGATCCGCTGCGTCGCGAAGTACGTATACGACAACGGTCTGATCGAACGGTCGGAGATTACGATCGAGACGCTGGGCGCGGGCGTGCAGCCCGTCCAGCTGGAGGTCGAGGACGGGCGCGTTCGCCGCGTGCGCGTCGATATGGGCGAGCCGATCCTGAACGGTCTCGACGTGCCGACGACGATCGACGCCAATCCCGTCATGGCGCAATCGGTCACGGTGGACGGACGCGAGTTCAAGTTTACCGCCGTCTCGATGGGCAATCCGCACGCGGTCATCTACGTGGACGACGCGGTCGGCTTCGACCTGGCGGTCTGGGGGCCGAAGCTCGAGACGCATGCGCTGTTCCCGCGGAAAATTAACGTCGAATTTGCGACAGTGAATTCGGGCGAGCAAGTGGACATGCGCGTATGGGAGCGGGGCGCGGGCCCGACGCTAGCCTGCGGCACCGGTGCCTGCGCGACGCTCGTCTCCTCCGTGCTGAACGGGCTGACCGGCCGCGCGGCGACGATCTCGCTAGCCGGCGGCGACCTGTTCATCGAGTGGAGCGAGGACAACAACCGCGTCTACATGACCGGACCGGCCGAAGCGGTCTATACCGGCACGGTCTGACGCCGCCCCCGGCGACCCGGCGATCGGCCGCAGCGTGCGGCCGCAGCGTACGCCGCAGCCGCACGCTGAACGCAATTGCCAGAACCCGGACGCGTCCGGGTTCTTCTTCTTTGTATCGGTCTCGGGGCATTTAGGAGACGCCGGGCATTTCCGCGAGGGGCGAAGTGTGCTACATTATATAGAACGAACTTGCGTCATTCATTCCATTCCATGCCATAGATAGGATGAGAGGCCTCTTGAAACCGGATTTGCGCACAGCGCTGACCCAGCGTACGCTCGTAGGGGACGGAGCGATGGGTACCTATTTGTACCAGCTCGGATTCCCGATCGGCGTCGCGTTCGAAGAATACAATCTGATCAAGCCCGATACGATCGAGGAGGTCCACCGGCGCTATATTGCGGCCGGCGCGGACGTCCTGGAGACGAATACGTTCGCGGCGCAGCACGGCAACCTGGCGCGATTCGGGCTGGAGCGGCAGACTGCGGACATCAACGCCGCAGGCGTCGCGCTGGCGAGGCGGGCCGCGGGCGAATCCGCCTACGTGCTCGGCACGGTCGGGGCGATCCGGGCCGGCCAGCGCAAAAACGCGCGCACGGCCGAGATCACCCGCGACTACGAAGAGCAGATCGGCGCGCTCATCGGCGCCGGCGCGGACGGCATTCTGCTCGAGACGTTTTTTGAGCTGGAGGAGCTGTCGATCGCCCTGCGCATCGCACGCCGACTCGGCGATCTGCCTGTCATCTGTCAGTTTGCGGTGGACGATCCCGCGGTCACCCGCGACGGCGTGCCGATGGGCGAGGCGTTCAAGCGGCTGAAGGACGAGGGTGCGGATGTCGTCGGCTTCAACTGCCGCAGCGGACCGAACGGCATCCTGCGCGCGGTCCTGAACATCCCGCTCGATCTGGGCCTGCCTCTCAGTGCGTTCCCGAATGCGGGCCTGCCCGATTACGAGGACGGCAAAGTCGTGTACTCCGCGTCGCCGGCGTACTTCGGCGAGAATGCCAGGAAGTTCGCGGACAACGGCGTCCGCCTCTTCGGCGGCTGCTGCGGGACGACGCCGGAGCATGTTCGGGCGATCGCGGAGGCGCTGCGGGGCTACACGCCTGCGCCGGCCGCCTCGGATCGTCCGGCGACGTCGGCCGACGCGTCCGACGCGATGCCCCGCCCGCGTGTTCCGGGGACTGGCGGTCGCGGCGACGCAGAGGCGAATATCGTCGATCTCGTCCGCCAGCGCCACACGGTTATCGTTGAGCTCGATCCGCCCAAGGATCTGGACATCGGCCGCTTCATGGCAGGTGCGGAGGCGCTGAAGGAAGCGCAGGCCGACGCCCTGACGATGGCGGACAACTCGCTGGCGGTCACGCGCATGAGCAACATGGCGCTCGGCGCGCTCGTGCAGGAGCGGGTCGGCATCCGTCCGCTCGTGCATATCGCCTGCCGCGACCGCAATCTCATCGGCACGCAGTCGCATATGATGGGATTCGACGCGCTCGGCATCGACCATGTCCTCGCCGTGACGGGCGATCCGGCCAAGTACGGCGATCTGCCCAGCTCGAGCTCGGTGTACGACCTGACCTCGTTCGAGATCATCAAGATGATCAAGCAGCTCAACGAGGGCGTCGCCTTCTCCGGCCGCGCGCTCAAGCAGAAGGCGAAGTTCGTCATCGGTGCGGCGTTCAACCCGAACGTCAAGCATCTGGACAAAGCCGTGCAGCGGCTGGAGAAAAAGGTGGCGGCCGGCGCGGACTACATCATGACCCAGCCGGTGTACGACGCGGAGCTGATCGAGCGCATCGCGGAGTCGACCAAGCATCTGGGCGTACCGATCTTCCTCGGCATCTTCCCGCTTGCGAACGGGCGCAACGCCGAATACCTGCACAACGAGGTGCCGGGCATTCAGCTGTCCGACGCGGTCCGCGAGCGGATGCACGGTCTCGAGGGGGCGGAGGGGCGCGCCGAAGGCATCGCCATCGCCAAGGAACTGCTCGACACGGCGATGAAGCATTTCAACGGCATTTACCTGATGACGCCGTTCCTTCACTACGAGATGACGGTCGAATTGACGCGATATGTCAAAGAGCGCAGCGGAATTCATGCCAACAATTGTGGCTGCGCCTCTTGTCCGACTACCGATTATCAAGTAAAATGATTCAATATGGCCTGCCGCAGACCGATCTGAGCATCATACCGGGTGCGGACAAGGCCAAGCGTATTCCATCGATCGCGGTATGCGGGAGCGCCGGTTGGGCAACAATGGTGCCAGACCGACGCATGACGCCGCTGCCAGCGAGACATGGATCGGAGGGAATAGTGGCATGGCGATCAAGCTGATCAATATCGGATTCGGCAACATCGTATCGGCGAACCGGATCATTTCCATCGTGAGTCCGGAGTCCGCGCCGATCAAGCGGATCATCCAAGAAGCGCGCGACCGGCATATGCTGATCGACGCGACGTACGGCCGCCGCACGCGCGCCGTTATCATTACGGACAGCGATCACGTCATCCTGTCCGCGGTCCAGCCGGAGACGGTGGCACATCGCCTGTCCACCAAAGACGACGAACATGACGAATGAATCGGGGAAGTCCATGAACAGAGGATTGCTGATCGTATTGTCCGGCCCCTCCGGCGTCGGCAAGGGCACGGTATGCGCCGCGCTGCGCCGCAAGCTGCCGGAGCTGACGTATTCGGTGTCGGCTACGACCCGCGCTCCGCGGGCTGGAGAGATCGACGGGGTCAACTATTTTTTCAGGACGCGCGAACAGTTCAACGACATGATCGAGCGCGACGCGCTGCTCGAGTATGCCGAGTATGTCGGCAACTACTACGGCACGCCGCGCGACTTCGTGGAGAAGACGCTCTCCGAGGGCAAGGACATCATTTTGGAGATCGAGGTGCAGGGCGCCGTCAAGGTGCGGGAGAAGTTCCCCGAGGGCATCCTCGTCTTCCTGCTGCCGCCGTCGCTGCGTGAGCTGAAGGACCGGCTCATCGGCCGGGGGACCGAGTCGCAGGCGACGATCGATCACCGACTGTCCGTTGCCGTTCAGGAGATGAACTTGCTGGAGCATTACGACTACGCGGTCGTCAACGACGAGATCGATACGGCGTGCCGCCGCATCGAGAGCATCATGATTGCCGAGCATTGCAAGCGCGAGCGGTTCCTGCACGAGCTGTTCGTGGAGCTTGCGAGCCTGCGCGAGACGCAGAACATACCGGAGAGGTGATTACATGCTATACCCATCGATTGACGAGCTTGTCCGCAAGGTGGACAGCAAATACACATTGGTCGTCGCGGCGTCCAAGCGCGCGCGTTCGCTGCGCGAAGGCCAGACGACCAAGCTGCACGCGCCGAAGTCCCACAAGGTAGTAGGCGTCGCGCTAGAGGAGATTTTTAAGGACTACATTACAGTCGAGGCGATCTCCGAAGAGGAAGCGGCCGAAGGCCAAGGCGAAGAATAAGCATAAACCGGCTGCAAACAACCCTTCGAGGTTGTTTTTTTTTCAGAAATATCGGAAAAGGAGCGTGTCATCATGAATCATTCGCTGTCGGGAAAAACGATCGTGCTCGGCATCACGGGCGGGATTGCGGCATACAAGGCGGCGACGCTGTGCAGCCGTCTCGTCGGGCTCGGCGCGAGCGTCCGCGTCATCATGACGGAGGGCGCGACGAAGTTCATCGCCCCGCTGACGCTGCAGACGCTGTCGCGCCATCCGGTCGCGACCGACGTATTCGACGAGCGGGACGCGGCCATCGTGCAGCATATCGACTGGGCGGACGCCGCCGATCTCGTCGTCGTCGCGCCGGCGACGGCGAACAGCATCGCCAAGCTGGCGCACGGCATCGCCGACGACATGCTGAGCACGACGCTGCTCGCGACGACGGCGCCGGTGCTGATCGCGCCCGCGATGAATGTGCATATGCTGGCGCATCCGGCCGTGCAGGACAATCTCGATACGCTGGCGCGCCGCGGCGTCCGGTTCGTCGAGTCCGGCACCGGTCAGCTCGCCTGCGGCTATGTCGGCAAGGGCCGCCTGGCGGAGCCGGACGAGATCGTCGAGGTCGTGACCGAGCTGCTGGTCGGGCCGAAGCCGCTCGCCGGCAAGCGCGTGCTCATCACGGCCGGCGGCACGATGGAGCGGCTCGATCCCGTGCGCTACATTACCAACGACTCGTCAGGCAAGATGGGGTTCGCGCTCGCCGAGGAGGCTCGCGCGCTGGGCGCCGAGGTGACGGTCGTCTGGGCCCGCACGGAGCTGGCGCCTCCGCCGGGCGCGGAGGTCATCCGCGTCGAGTCTGCGCAGGAGATGTACGATGCCGTCATGGCGCAGCTGCCCGGCATGGATGTCGTCATCAAGACGGCGGCCGTCGCGGATTACCGCCCCGTACAGCGGGAGAAGGTCAAGATGAAAAAAGGGCCGGACAAGCTGACCCTGGAGCTGGTGCGCAATCCGGACATTTTGCAGGCGATCGGCGATTGGAAGCACGAAGGCGGCGGTGCCGCTACGAATAAGCCTTATGTCATCGGCTTCGCGGCGGAGACCGGAGACGTGGAGCGCTACGCGCTGGACAAGCTGCGGCGCAAGCGCTGCGATCTGATCGCGGCCAACGACGTGTCCGCGCCGGGCGCGGGCTTCGGCACCGACACGAACGTCGTGAGCCTGTACGGCGCCGAAGGACTCGTCGAATCGCTGCCGCTGCAATCCAAGCGCGAGGTCGCGGGCCGCATCTGGCGGATCGCACTCGCGCGGGCGCCGGGGCTGCGCGGCGGCGAGCGGGGCGGAGGAGGCGACGGCGGATGAGCGTCAGCGTCGCCAGAGTCAGCGTCGACGTGCCGAGCCGCGATACGGACCGGCCGTTCGACTACGCCGTGCCGGCGCATCTCGAAGGCTGGGTCGAGGTCGGCAGCCGCGTTGCCGTGCCCTTCGGCGGCCGCACGCTGCAGGGCATCGTACTCGCGCTGCCCGAGGATTCCGAGGTGGACCGCCGGCGGCTGAAGCCGATCGCGGACGTGCTCGACGCCATGCCGCCCTTGTCCCCGGAGCTCGTGGAGCTGGGAGCCTGGATGAGCAAGCGCTGGCTGTGCCCGCTCACGGTTGCGCTGCAGGCGATGCTGCCCGCCGCGCTCAAGGGCAAGACAGAAAAGTATATATCAATGGCGCCGGAGGCCGAATGGTCGCCGGTCGACCGCTTCGAGCAGCCGGAGCTGCTGGAGGCGCTGGAGCGGCATGGCGCGCTCAAGCTGTCTCAGCTGCTGCAGCAGCATCCGGAGCGCGTCGCGGCCGTGAAGCGGTGGCTGGCGGAAGGCAAGCTGGAGGAGCGCCAGCAGGTTGAGGACCGCCTGTCGGTCAAGACGGTGCTGACGGTCGTCCCGCCCTCCGAGGCCGAGCTCCGGAGCGCGCTGCTCGCGCTGCCGAACCGGGCGGCCAAGCAGCGCGACGTGCTGGCGTATCTGCTGGCGAACCGCGAGCCGATCGCCCAGCAGGCGCTGGCGGACGCGGCCGGCACGACGACTGCGGTCATCCGCAGCCTGGCCGACAAAGGTCTGCTGAGTATCGAGGCGGTCGCCGTGCAGCGCGATCCATATGCCGGACGCAGCTTCGCGCCTTCCGAGCCGCTCACGCTCACGCCTGCGCAGCAGCAGGCGTTCGCGCCGATCGCGGACGCCGTCGACCGCGAGGCGCACCGGGTATTCCTGCTGCACGGGGTGACGGGCAGCGGCAAGACGGAGCTGTACCTGCAGGCGATCGACAAGGCGCTGCGCCAGGGACGCGAGGCGATCGTGCTCGTGCCCGAGATCGCGCTCACGCCGCAGATGGTCGAGCGGTTCAAGAGCCGGTTCGGCGCGCAGGTGGCGGTGCTGCACAGCCGCTTGTCGAACGGCGAGCGCTACGACGAGTGGCGCAAGATCCGCGAGGGCCGCGCGACGGTTGCGGTCGGCGCGCGCTCCGCGATTTTTGCTCCTTTTGGCCGGCTGGGCCTCATTATTATCGACGAGGAGCACGAGACGACCTACAAGCAGGAGGAAAGCCCGAAGTATCACGCGCGGGACGTCGCCGTCCGGCGCGGGCAGTATCACGGGGCGGCCGTCGTGCTCGGCTCGGCGACGCCGTCGCTCGAGACGTACGGCGCCGCGCTCGACATCGCGCCCGGCATCGGGGGACGCGACGAGGAGGTGACGCCCGTCTATGTGCCGCTGCACGAGCGGGTGGCGGACCGTCCGCTGCCGCGCGTCAGCATCGTCGACATGCGCGAGGAGCTGCGGCTCGGCAACCGGGCGATGTTCAGCCGTTCGCTCGCGGAGGCGCTGCGCCTGCGGCTCGAACGAGGCGAGCAGACCGTGCTGCTGCTCAACCGCCGCGGCTATGCCACGTTCGTCATGTGCCGGTCCTGCGGCTTCACGGCCGCCTGCCCGCACTGCGACATCGCGCTGACCTATCACCGCGGCTCGCGCAATTTGCGCTGCCACTACTGCGGCTATTCGGAGCGGGAGCCGGAGGCTTGTCCTTCCTGCGCGAGCCCGCATATCCGTTTTTTCGGCACCGGCACGCAGAAGGTGGAGGAGGCGCTGGCGTCGACCTTCCCCGGCATCCGCGTCATTCGGATGGACGTCGATACGACGACGGAAAAAGGTTCGCACGAGCGCTGGCTGACCGAATTCCGCGAGCGCCGGGCGGATGTGCTGCTCGGCACGCAGATGGTCGCGAAGGGGCTGGACTTTCCGTATGTGACGCTGGTCGGCGTGCTGGCGGCGGACGCGGCGCTGCGGCTGCCGGACTTCCGGGCGGCGGAGCGGACGTTCCAACTGCTCACGCAGGTCGCGGGCCGCGCCGGACGGCATGAGCTGCCCGGTGAGGTTATCATCCAAACTTACGAGCCCGAGCATGAATCGATCGCTTCCGTGGAGCGGCACGATCACCGCGGATTCTCGCATCAGGAGCTCCGCCATCGGCGCGCGCTCGGTTATCCGCCGTACGGCCGCCTCCTGACGCTCACGCTGACGCACGAGCAGGTGCCGCTGCTGCTGTCCATAGGGCAGACGTTCGCTGCGAAGATGCGGCAGCGGGCGACGGCGGCGGGCATACCGACGGACGGCCGTCCGGGAGCCGGCGGCTTGGCTGTCGAGGTACTCGGTCCCGTGCCTTCTCCGATCTCGCGGCTGAAGGATCGCTACCGTTTCCAATGTATGATAAAATATTTGGGGAATCCCGACGTGCCCGGCTGGACGGCCGAGGTATTGGGGGAACTGCAGGAGGGCGCCAAGCGCCACGGCGTGCAGCTCGCGGTGGACGTCGATCCGCAGATGATGCTCTAGCACGCATGATGAACGGTATTTTTTATAAGATATAGATTGAAAGGTGGGGGATGGCGATGGCGATTCGAATGATCGTGAAGCATCCTGATGACGTGCTGCGCGAGAGAGCGCAGGAAGTGACGAAGTTCAACGCCAATCTGCACAAGCTGCTCGACGATATGGCGGATACGATGTACGACGCCGACGGGGTCGGCCTGGCCGCGCCGCAGGTGGGCATCTCCAAGCGAGTGATCGTGGTGGATGCCGACGAGGAGCATGGCCTGATCGAGCTCGTCAATCCGGAGGTCGTATCGACGGAGGGCGAGCAGTTCGGACCGGAGGGCTGCCTCAGCATCCCGGGGCTTCAAGGCGATGTTCGCCGTCCGCTCAAGGTCAAGGTGAAGGGCCAGGACCGCGACGGCAAGCCGGTCGAATACGAAGGCACGGAGCTGCTCGCCAGAGCGTTCCTGCATGAGATCGATCATCTGAACGGGGTCCTGTTCATCGATCTGGCCGAATCGATCTACGAGCGCCGTGCGCCCGAAGCAGAGGGCGAAGCGGAAGGCGAGGCTTAAGCGATGGTGCGGATCGTATTCATGGGCACGCCCGACTTCGCGGTGCCGTCGCTCGCAGCGCTGCTCGCGCGGGATGACGTGCAGGTCGTCGGCGTCGTCTCCCAGCCGGACCGGCCGAAGGGCAGGAAGCGCGAGCTGACGCCGCCGCCGGTCAAGGCGTTCGCGCTGGAGCGCGGTCTGCCGGTGCTGCAGCCGGAGCGCATGCGGGCGCCGGAGGCGGTCGAGGCGGTGCGCGAGCTGGCGCCGGAGCTGATCGTGACGGCGGCGTACGGGCAGATTCTGCCCAAGGCGCTGCTGGACATCCCGCGTCTGGGCTGCGTGAACGTGCACGGCTCGCTGCTGCCGCGCTACCGGGGCGGCGCGCCGATCCAGCGCTCTGTCATCGACGGGGAAAAGAAGACGGGCGTGACGCTGATGTTCATGGCGGAGGGCCTCGACACGGGCGACATGATCGCCCGCGTCGAGCTGCCGATTACGGATGCGGACACGTCGGGCTCGATGTTCGACAAGCTAAGCGCCGCAGGTGCCGAGCTGCTGGTTCAGTGGCTGCCGCGCCTGATCGCGGGCGATGCGCCGCGAGAGCCCCAGGACGATGCGCTGGTGACCTATGCGCCGAACCTGACGCGCGACGACGAGCGGCTCGACTTCGCCGCCGGCTCGCGCCAGCTGTTCGATCGCGTGCGGGGCCTGTCTCCGATGGCGGGCGCGTTCACGCTGCTCGGCGGCGAGGTGTTCAAGGTGTGGGGCATCGCCGTTCCGACCGAGGCCGACGCGAAGCTGAAACCGGATTGGCAGGCAGCGGCGCCGGGCACGGTGCTCGACAGCGGCGCCTTCGGCATCCGCGTGCGCTCCGGCGACGGCAGCGTCGTGCTGACAGAGGTGCAGCCGGCGGGCAAGAAGCGGCTGTCTGCGGCGGATTACGCCAGAGGAGCCAGACTGGCTCCGGGAACGACGCTCGGTTAACCGGCGTCGTTTTTTTTGCGTAGAGAGGCCATTGTCTATCAACCCCGATCGCTCCGCCTAAGCGCCTCGCATCCGCCTAGTGTAGATGCAGATGCACACTTTGTCCGCTCAAGCGTCTCGCACCCGCCAACTGTAGACATAGGTGCGCACTTTGCCTGCTCAAGCGCCTCGCATCCGCCAAGTATGGACATAGATGCACATTTTGTCCGTTCTAGCGCCTCGTATTTTCCATTCTATAGATGTAGATCCACACGCTGATCGCTGACGACATGCGCTCGTCCAAAATAAGTTGGATGTTTATTTGCTTGAATGCAATAATATGGATATTTATATGAACCTTCATCAACTTTGTGCTATATTTGAATGCGTGAAATGAGAGCAGCGCAAGCGGGCATGCTAGAAATAGCTATGTTCAAAGCCGGCTCAGGGGAGCTCCGGTCTGGAGCGAATAATAATGAGGTGCAAAAATGAGTCAACCTATAAATCCGGATCGATCGAAAAAGATTCCGGAGTCCGAATCGGGGCGCGGCAAGGCGGACGGCTCGGGCGCTCGGCGGCCGGGCGATCGCGCAAGGGCATCGGGCCCGAGGCAGCAAGCCGGTGCCGGCGGCAAGCAAGGGGCGGCGCCCGCAGCCGCACGTTCGGGTCGGCGAGAAGGTCAGCCTCCCGGACATAAATCGAATCGGCGTCCGGGGCAGGCGCCAGGCCGTCAGGCCGCCGTGGCGCCCAAGCCTCCCGCCGCCCGCAAGCCGCAGACTGCGCGCGAGGTCGCGCTTCGCGTGCTCGTCCGCGTCGAGGAGCAGGGCGCGTTCAGCGGACTGGAGCTGAATCGCGTGCTGACCGAAGCCGGGCTGTCCCGGCAGGATGCGGGGCTCGCGACCGAACTCGTCTACGGCACGATTCAGCGCCGGCTGACGATCGATCATGTGCTGGCGCCCCGCGTCAAGGGCTGGCCGAACAAGCTCGAGCCCTGGGTGCGCGGCCTGCTGCGCATGAGCTATTACCAGCTGCGCTGGCTCGATCGCGTCCCGGCGCACGCCGTCACGGACGAGGCCGTGCGCATCGCCAAGAAGCGCGGCCACGGCGGCATCGCCGGCCTCGTCAACGGCACGCTGCGCGCCCTGCTGCGCGACGGCGTGGAGCCGCCGCTGCCGCCGGGCCTGCCGGCGGCCGAGCGGCTCTCGCTCGCCCACAGCTATCCGCTGTGGCTGGCCGAGCGATGGGTCGCCGCCTACGGCGAAGCCGGCGCCGAGGCGCTCATGGCGGCGGGCAACGAGCCGCCGCACATGTCCGTGCGCGCGAACCGGCTGCGCGGCTCGCGCGACGCGCTGCTCGCGGAGCTCGCCGACGCGGGCGTCTACGCCGAGCCGTCGAAGCTGTCGCCCGACGGCATCGTGGCCGCGCGCGCCGGCAGTCTCGCGCAGACGCCATGGCATGCGTCCGGCCGCCTGTCGGTGCAGGACGAGAGCTCGATGCTCGTGGCCGCCGTCTGCGATCCGCAGCCCGGCATGAACGTGCTGGACTGCTGCGCGGCGCCCGGCGGCAAGGCCGCCCATCTGGCGGAGCGGATGGCGGGCGAAGGCCGGGTGACGGCGAACGACGTGCACCCGCACAAGGAAGCGCTCATTCGGGAGCAGGCGGAGCGGCTCGGCCTGACCAACATCGTCACGACCGTGTCGGACGCGCTCGCGCTGCCGGAGCGGCTGGCTCCGGCTTCGATGGACGTCGTGCTCCTCGATGCGCCATGCTCCGGGCTGGGCGTCATCAAGCGCAAGCCGGAGATCAAATGGAACAAGTCGGAGGACGACATCGCGAGTCTGGCGAAGCTGCAGCGCGGGCTGCTCGACTCGGCTGCCCGCATGGTCAAACTCGGCGGCAGGCTCGTCTACAGCACCTGCACGATTGCGCCGGAAGAGAACGAGGGAGCCGTTCGGGACTTTCTGAGCAAGCACCCGGAGTTCAGCCTCGACCCGGCTTGGCCGGAAGAGACGCTCGCCCCGCTGCGGGAAGCGGGCATCGCGGGCGAACACTTCGCAGGCATGGTCCAGCTGCTGCCGCAGCACTTCGGCAGCGACGGCTTCTTCATCGCGCGGCTCGCGCGGACGAAGTGACGCGCCCGCGGCATGCCGATCCCGCCGCAATTCACGGCAGCTTAGCCGCCTGCAATTCGCGCAGGCTTCATCTGCAGCCTTCTACTGCGACGGCGGCGTTTATGGTAAAATAGAGCGAATGGTGGTGACGATCCTTGATCGGATTAAAAAATAAAGATTACGTTCCCGCAGACGGGAAACCTTTTATTTATGATTATACGCTGGAGCAGCTGCAAGATTGGGTGAAGGCTGCGGGCGAGCCGGCGTTCCGCGCCGGTCAGATTTACGACTGGCTGTACGTCAAGCGGGTGAGCACGTTCGAGGAGATGACGAATCTGCCGAAGGCGCTGCGCGACAAGCTGGCGGATGCCTTCAACTTCGTCACGCTGACCGAGATCACGAAGCTCCAGTCCAAGGACGGGACGGTCAAGTTCCTGTTCGGCCTCGCGGACAACCACGCGATCGAGACGGTCATCATGCGGCACAACTACGGCAACAGCGTGTGCGTGACGACGCAGGTCGGCTGCCGGATCGGCTGCACGTTCTGCGCGTCGACGCTGGGGGGGCTCAAGCGCAACCTGACGGCCGGCGAGATCATCGCGCAGGTCGTCAAGGCGCAGCAGCTGCTCGATCCGGAGAGCGAACGCGTGTCGAGCATCGTCATCATGGGCTCGGGCGAGCCGTTCGAGAACTATGAGCCGACGATGACGTTCCTGCGGACGATGACGCATCCGAAGGGGCTCAACATCGGCCAGCGGCACATCACGGTGTCGACGAGCGGGATCGTGCCGAACATCTTGCGGTTTGCGGACGAGAACACGCAGATCAACCTCGCCATCTCGATCCACGCGCCCAATGACGAGCTGCGCTCGAAGCTGATGCCGGTCAACAGACGCTATCCTTTCGAGGAAGTGATGAACGCCTGCAAGTATTATATCGAAAAGACGGGGCGCCGCATCACGTTCGAATATGCGCTGATCGGCAGCGTCAACGACCGTCCGGAGCATGCGGAGCAGCTGGCCGAGGTGCTGCAGGGCATGCTGTGCCACGTGAACCTGATTCCCGTCAACTATGTGCCCGAGCGCGATTACGTGCGCACGCCGCGGGACGACATCTTCGAGTTCCATCGCATCCTAGAGCGCAGGAACATCAATGCGACCATCCGCAGGGAGCAGGGGCACGACATCGCGGCGGCATGCGGCCAGCTGCGGGCGAAGCATATGGAGAAGCAGGCGAGGTGACGGGTTTGAAGACGGCATTGCGTAGTCATATCGGACGAGTCAGACAGTTGAACGAAGACCGGGCCTGGATCGGCGTCACGCCAGGCGGCCTCACGGCCGCCGCGGTCGCGGACGGCATGGGCGGACACAATGCGGGGGACGTCGCGAGCACATTGGCGATCGACAGTCTCGCAAGGTCGCTCTCCGCCTGGGAGGAAGCCCTCTCGGGACCGGAGGCCGAGGACAGGCTGAAGGCGATCGTGCTGGCGGCGAACGCTGCCGTCTTCGAGGCCGCCGCGAATCATGCGCAATATCATAACATGGGCACGACAGTCGTCGTCGCCCTGCTGGACGAGCGGGAGGGGCTGATCGGCCATATCGGCGACAGCCGCGCCTATCGGGTCCGGGGCGGCGCCATCGAGCAGCTGACCGAGGATCATACGCTCGTCAACGAGCTGACCCGCTCGGGCCAGCTCAGCCGGGAGGAGGCCGCCCACCACCCCCGGCGCAACGTACTTACGCGGGCGCTCGGCACGGATGCGGACGTGTCCGTCGATCTGCAGCGCATCGACATGCTGGCGGGCGATCGTCTCCTGATCTGCAGCGACGGCCTCAGCGCATTGGTTGAAAAGGAACTTATACTCGATACGATGGATACCGAAGGCGTCACGCTGGAGCAGCGGGCCGAACGGCTGATCGCCCTGGCGCTCACCGCCGGCGGCGACGACAATGTGACGGTGGCGCTGATCGAATGCGAAGCGGAAGCCGGGACGCGGGATGGAGGGACAGCATGAGCTCGATCGGACATTTGCTGGGCGGCAGATATGAGCTGCTCAGCCGCGTAGGCGGCGGGGGCATGGCGCTCGTCTACAAAGCCCGCGATATATTGCTGAATCGCTTCGTCGCGGTCAAGGTGCTGCGCCAGCAGTTCATGCACGACGACGAGTTCGTGCGCCGCTTCCGCCGGGAGGCCCAGTCGGCCGCGGCGCTGTCTCATCCGAACATCGTCAGCATCTATGACGTCGGGCAAGAGGACGATACGCATTATATCGTCATGGAATACGTCGACGGGGCGAACCTGAACGAGATCATCCGCGATCGCGCGCCGCTGCCGGTGAACGAATCCGTCCGCATCGCGTCGCAGATCTGCGACGCGCTCGATCATGCGCATCACAGCCAGATCATTCACCGCGACATCAAGCCGCACAACATTCTGATCGGCACGAACGGGCGGGTGAAGGTGACGGACTTCGGCATCGCCCGCGCCGCCACGTCTTCGACGATCACGCAGACGGGCTCGGTCGTCGGCTCGGTGCACTACTTCTCCCCGGAGCATGCCAAGGGCGTGGCCACCGGCGAGAAGTCGGACATCTATTCGCTCGGCATCGTGCTCTACCAGATGCTCACCGGCCGGCTGCCGTTCCTCGGGGAGAGCCCGATCAGCGTCGCGCTCAAGCATCTGCAGGAGCCGTTCGAGGATCCGAAGCTCGTCAATCCCTCGATCCCGCAGAGCGTGGAGAACGTGATCCTGCGGGCGATGCGCAAAAATGCGAACGAGCGGTACGCCTCCGCGCAGGATATGCTCGACGATCTGGCGACCTGCCTGCAGCCGCAGCGGCTGAACGAGCCGAGAGTGCGCTTCCCGAGCGATGCCGACGAGGAGGAGCAGACCCGGGTCATCCCCGCGATCCGGCCCGAGATGCGTTCTTCGGCCGAGGAGACGCTCGCCGGCAAGGGCGGCGCCAGGGGCCAACCGCAGGCCCGAGACGGCGAGCGCTGGGAAGGCGCCGCCGACAAGCCGCGCAAGCGCAAGAAATGGGTGCTGCCGACCGTGTTCGGCGTGATCGCCGCCATCCTGATCGGCGTTCTGATCTGGGCCATCATCGCGCTGCGCGGCTCGATCGCCTCGCCGGACGTGCAGGTGCCGACCGTCGTCGGGCATACGCTCGCCGAAGCGACCGATATGCTGGAGAAGGCGGGGCTCAAGGTCGCCGATCCGGTCATGTACGAGCCGAGCCAGGAAGTCGAAAAGGACTACGTCATCCGCCAGAACAAGCAGGATATGCCGGTCAAGAGCGGCTCGCTGATCACGCTGACGGTCAGTCTGGGCAAGGAGCTGCCGACGCTCGACGACTACACCGGCAAGCTGTATGAAGATGCCGTCGAGGCGCTCAAAGCGCAGGGCGCGCAAAAAGTCGAGAAAAACGAGCAATTCGATGCGCAGGTGCCCGCCGGCACGGTCATCAGCCAGACGCCGGCTGCCGGCGGCACGTACGATCCCGAGAACGATACGATCACGCTGAACGTCAGCAAAGGTCCCGAATCGTTCCCGATGCCGAACCTGATCGGCATGTCGCTGTCCGAGGCGCGCGCCGAGCTGACCAAGAGCAATCTGGCGCTGCCGAACGACAAAGTGCTGCAGGAGCCGAGCTTCACGACCAAGGGCAAGGTGTTCAAGCAGTTCCCGGCCGAGCAGAACGAACTCGTGACGCCGGGCACCGAGGTGACGATCTGGATCAGCAGCGGCTATCCGGCCGACGCCAAGCAGAAACCTTACAACGTCACGGTATCTCCTGCAAAGGAAGGCCAGACCAGTACGATCCTGATCAAGCTGTCCGACGCGCGGGGCGAGAGCGATTGGGGCACGAAGAAAATCAAGACGACGCAGACGTTCCCGGTCACGCTCGTGCTGTCGCCGGACAAGGAAGGCCAAATCACGGTGTACAGGGACGAACAATTCCTGGTTAACATCCCGGTACCGTACGCGGACGTGGAACCGACGCCGACGCCTACACCGTCCGAGGAGGCGACCCCGACGCCGACGCCTACACCGACCGATACGGCGGCAGGCGGGACGATCGACGACGATGGTGCCGGCTATTCGGGCGACCCGGCCGGCGCAGGCAACGAGAACACATCTGTGGGATTTAACAACGGCAACGGCAATGGCAATGGCAACGGGAACGGCAATGGGAACGGTAAAGCAAAGGAAAAGGGCGCGACTAGCCGATGAAAAAAAACGGCAAAAGCGAAGCGAACACGCATGCGCAGCAGCGCCATGGCATCATCGTCAAGGCGCTCAGCGGCTACTATTACGTACGCGACGACGAGCGGGATCTGACGCTGCAATGCCGCGCGCGGGGCATCTTCAAGAAGCGGGGCGAATCCCCGCTCGTCGGAGACAGGGTGATGTACGAGGAGACGGAAAACGGAGAGGGCGCGGTCAACGGAATTTTGCCGCGGACCTCCGAGTTGATCCGGCCTCCCGTCGCCAACGCGGACCAGGCGGTACTCGTTTTTTCCGTCATCCGTCCCGAACTGAATCTGCAGCTGCTCGACAAGTTTCTCGTGCATATCGAGCATGCCGGCATGGATGCGCTCATCGTGCTGACGAAGCTCGACGCGGCAGAACGCTCAGACAACGCCGAGCGCATCGGACGCGATGTCGAGAACGCACGCAGAATATACGAAGCCATCGGGTATCCGGTGCTTGCCGTCAGCGCCCGCCGGGGCGATGGACTGGACGCACTCCGGGCGCAGCTCGCGGGGCATGTCAACGTGTTCTCCGGCCAATCGGGCGTCGGCAAGTCCTCGCTGCTCAACGCGCTCGTGCCGGGTCTTCGGATGGAGACGAACGAGATCAGCGAAAAGCTGGGCCGAGGCAAGCACACGACGCGCCATGTCGAGCTCGTGGAGCTGCCGGGAAGCGGCTTTGTCGCGGATACGCCGGGCTTCAGCCAGCTCGATTTTCAGGAGCTCGGGGTCGAGGAGGTCGGCGCGTGCTTCCGCGAATTCCGGGAGCTGTCGCCCGGCTGCAAGTTCCGGGGCTGCACGCACATTCACGAGCCCGGCTGCGCCGTGCTCGCCGCGCTGGCGGAGGGCGGCATCGCAGAGAGCCGGTACGCGCACTACAAACAATTTATGATCGAGTGGAAAGAAAAAGCGCGGAGGTACTAAAGCATGGCGATCATCGCACCATCTATATTGTCGGCCGACTTCGCTCGGCTCGGGGAAGAAGTCCGCGGCATAGAAGCCGCCGGCGCGGACTGGATACACATCGACATCATGGACGGCCAGTACGTCCCCAACCTGACCTTCGGGCCGCCGGTTGTGGCTGCGATCCGCTCCTATACGGAGCTGACATTCGACGCCCATCTGATGGTGAACACGCCCGACCGGCTGCTCTCCGACGTGGCCGCGGCCGGTGCGGACCGGATCACGGTTCATGCCGAAGCGTGCACGCACCTGCACCGCACCGTGCACGCCATCCGCGAGCTCGGCAAGGGAGCGGGGGTCGCGCTTAATCCGCATACGCCATTGTCCGTGCTCGACTATGTGCTGGACGACGTCGATCTGATCCTGATCATGACCGTCAATCCCGGCTTCGGCGGGCAATCGTTCATCTCCGCGATGCTGCCCAAGATCAAGCGGCTCCGGGAGACGCTCGTCGCCCGCGGACGCGGCCACGTCCATATTCAGGTGGACGGGGGCATCAACGCCGACACCTCCAAGCTCGTGCGGGAAGCGGGCGCGGACGTGCTCGTCGCAGGCAACTATGTGTTCGGCCACGCGGATCGCCGCGCGGCAATCTCTACGCTCAGGGACTGACCTTCGGTCGGTCCCTTTCTGCTGCCTGCTGGAATAGGACAACTCCGCGCGCGCATACACATCTATCAACAGCGCGCGCCTTCGGGTGTTGCGCCGCCCCATGCAAGGCCCGTAGGGCCGCGGGCAACGCATCGGACCGGAGGAGGGGTGGGAACGATGAAGTTTTACACCATCAAGCTGCCGAAGTTTTTGGGTGGATTCGTCAAAGCGATCCTGAATACGTTTCAGAAAAGCTGATGCCTTCCGCAAGGAGGCTCCCGCGGCCTGGCAGGGCCCGCATGCCGCCCCCGGAACAGATCGATCCGGGGCGCCGCGGCACGGGAAGAACGCGGCCCGGCAGGGAGGGCACAAGCGAATTATGAGTCGGCGGCATGCTTCTTCAAGGTGTACTCGGGGGATTCATTCGCCGCTGCTCCTCAAATAACGCCGATTCCAAAAGCAGAGCACAACAAAAAGCACCTGGAGAGTCCAGGTGCTTTTGCCATGGGCTGCGTGTCCGCCGGAGCGAACGGGCAGTTAATTATACGCGAGTGACTTTGCCGGACTTCAGGGCGCGAGTGCTGACGTATACGCGCTTCGGCTTGCCGTTCACCAGAATGCGAACCTTCTGCACGTTGACTCCCCAAGAGCGTTTGTTATGATTGTTGGCGTGGGACACGTTGTTGCCGGAACCCGGCTTCTTACCCGTGATATAACATTTGCGAGCCATGTAAATCCACCTCCCTGACAAGACCTTGCACACACTTTTCCTATCATAACACAGGCCCCCTCGGCTTGCAATGTAATACCCTGACTTCAAACGGAATCTTTTTTATAGTACAATGGGAAAAGGTTCACCCATGAAGCCGTCTACAGAGGCGGCGTTCCAGAACCGTTAAAGGAGCGTGTGGCCATGCCTATGCAGCTATCGACGGAAAACGGCAAAATCGACGTTGCCGATCAAGTCATCGCCGTCATCGCGGGCTCGGCGGCGCTCGACTGCTACGGTCTCGTCGGTATGGCTTCCAGGAAGCAATTGAAAGACGGGATCGCCGAGCTGCTCGGCCGCGAGAATCTCGCGCGGGGCGTCGAAGTGCGTCGCGAAGGGGAGGAGCTCCATCTGGATCTGTACGTGATCGTCAGCTACGGCACGAAGATCTCGGAGGTCGCCCACAATATCCAATCCAAAGTAAAGTACGTGCTGGAGGAAGTCGTCGGGCTTGCCGTGGACCGTCTGAACATTTTCGTTCAGGGCGTGCGCGTCATTCGCTAGGCGCAGACCGGATCGTAACCACATGCGCGGCATCCGATCTCACCTGACTGGCCGGGCTCTCCTGGCGGAGAGGCCGGCGCCGGGTCTTCGAAAAGGGGAATTTCATTGACTACGAGGCTTTTGAACGGAACGGATTGGGCGGCCATGGTGCTGGCCGGCGCAGAGCGGCTCTCGCAGCAGGCGGAGCTGATCAACGCGCTGAACGTATTTCCCGTCCCCGACGGAGATACGGGCACCAATATGAACTTAACGATGACGGCCGGCGTGGCCGAATTAAAAAATAAACCTTCGTCCGAGGTCGGCCGTGCCGCCGAGGTGCTGTCGAAGGGACTTCTCATGGGCGCGCGGGGCAATTCGGGCGTCATCTTGTCGCAGCTGTTTCGCGGCTTCTCCCGTGCGGTCGCCGGGCAGCAGGAGATCAATGTGCCCACTTTTGCATCTGCCCTGAGACAAGGAGTTGACACCGCTTACAAGGCGGTCGTCAAGCCGGTGGAGGGTACGATTCTGACCGTGGCGAGAGAGGCCGCGAGGCATGGCGAGTCGATCGCGAGGCGGACGGAGGATATCGTCGAGTGGATGACCGAGGTGCACGACAAGGCCGCCGAGACGCTCGCCCGTACGCCGGATATGCTGCCGGTGCTGAAGCAGGTCGGCGTCGTGGATTCGGGCGGTCAAGGGCTGGTTTTCATTTATGAAGGCTTCGTCCACTATTTGCGGCAGCAGGCGGGTTCGACCGGCGCAGAGGCGGCAGAATCGGCGTACGCAAGCGGCTGGGCGCCTTATGCGCCGCTCCCGTCGTCCGCGGCCGTCCCAGGCCCCGTGCCGACCGTTCAAGCTTCCTCGGCCCAATCCAGAATCGCCACCGAGTCGATTCAGTTTCCCTATGACATGGAGTTTTTCATCCGCCTGCGGGGACGCACGTCCTTTGCCGAAGCAACCTTCCGCAAGGCGCTCGAGCGGGACGGCGACTCGATCATCCTGATCGTCGACGAAGACATCGTGAAGGTTCACGTGCATTCCCGCCGTCCGGGCGACGTGCTGAATGCCGCGCTCGTCTACGGGGAGCTGACGAACTTTCACATCTTGAACATGCGCGACCAGCACCGCGACCTGCTGCATGGAGACGGCGGGGTGCCGGGGGGAGCCGCCGCGCATGAGTCGGCGGACCCGATGGGACTTGAAGCCGCGTCCGGCATACCGGATATGCCGGAGCTCCGGGCGGCCGAGGCAGCCGTCCAAGCCTCCGAACCGGCGCATCCGCTCGCGTTCGAGATGGCCGACTTCGGCGTCGTCGCCGTCAGCGTAGGGGCGGGCAACGACGAGCTGTTCCGCAGCCTCGGCGCCGATGCCATCATCTCGGGCGGACAGAGCATGAATCCGAGCACGGAGGATCTCGTCCAGGCGATCTCCTCGCTTGCGGCGGACCATATCTTCGTCCTGCCGAACAATGCCAACATCTTGTTGGCCGCGAAGCAGGCGCAGGAGCTGGCCGAGCGGCCGGTGACGGTCATTCCGACGCGCAGCATTCCGCAGGGACTGGCCGCGATGCTCGCTTTTCAGGAGGATCAGACGGCGGACGTGAACGAGGATCGCATGCTGCGGGCGATCGACCGCGTGCTGACGGGCTCCGTCACCCGGGCGGTCCGCGACACGGTCATGGACGGGGTCGATATTCGCGGCGGCGAATATATCGGCATTATGGACAAACAGATCGTCGCATCGGAGACGACCGTATCGGCCGCCTCGCAGCGGCTGCTGGAGCGGATGCTCGCGAGCGGCGACGAGACCGTGATGCTGCTGTCCGGAGAGGGTGCGGCGGACGACGATACGGCAGGGCTGCTCGCCTGGCTGCAGGAGGCTTATCCGGACGCCGAGGTGGAGCAGCATGAAGGCGGACAGAATCTGTATCCCTACTTGATCATGGTCGAAAAGTCGGATTAGAGGCGGGAGAGAGGTCTATGCGCAAGGTAGCGTTGGTGACGGACAGCACGGCGGACATTCCGGCGGCGACGAGGGAGCGGCTCGGCATCGAGATGGTGCCGCTCCAGGTTATATTCGGCGAAGAGAGCTACTTGGACAACGTGACGCTTATGCCCGCCCAGTTTTACGAAAAGCTGCGGGGCGCAAGCAGCCTCCCGTCGACCTCGCAGCCGTCTCCCGCGCAGTTCCTCGAAGTGTACGAGCGGCTGATCGCGGAGGGCAACTCGGTCGTGTCGGTCCATCTCTCCTCGGCGATGAGCGGCACCTACCAGTCGGCGACGATCGCAAGGTCCATGCTGGACGACGAGAGTCTGGTCACGGTAATCGATTCCCGGTCGGCTTCGTACGGGTACGGCTCGCTCGTCGTATCCGCCGCCGAGCTGGCGGCACGGGGCGCCTCCCAGGAGGAGGTCGCGGCGGAGGTGCTGCGGCTGCGCCGGGAGATGCGACTGTATTTCCTCGTAAATACGCTTGAATATTTGCAGAAGGGCGGCCGGATCGGCAAGGCGGCCGCGATCTTCGGCACGCTGCTGAATATCAAGCCGATCCTGACGATCGGCGACGACGGCGTCATCTTCCCGATCGACAAGGTTCGGGGACAGAAGCGCGCCATCGCGCGGATCGTCGAGCTGCTCGAATCCGACTTCGGGTCCGGCGCCGCCATCGATCTGGCGGTCGTCGATACGCCCGGGGATGTCGAGGCGGCGGACGATCTGGTGGCGGCGCTTCGCGCGCGATTCGACGTCAAGGGCTTCCACCGTTCGGAGATCGGCTCGGTGATCGGCGCGCATGCCGGTCCCGGGACGGCAGGTTTGTTTGTATTTCCCGCCGGCACCGGCAAGATCGTCTAGCGGATGCTTGCCGGTCGGCGGCGCGATTCGGAGTTGATGGAGAATGGCCGATCGATCGGCGCAAGAGACGGATCTGTTCGCCATACCGGTCACGAAGATCAAAGGCGTGAGCGCCCCCAAGGCGGGGGAGCTTCACGCCTTGGGTGTTTCTACGGTCGGCGAGCTGATCGAGTATTATCCGTTCCGCTATGAGGATTACCGGCTGCGGCCGCTTCACGAGGTGAAGGACGGGGAGAAAATTACCGTGCAGGGCCGGATCGAGACGCTGCCGTCGCTGCAGCGGTTCGGCGGCAAGTCGCGGCTGCTCTGCCGGGTGACGGTGGAGGGACTGCTGCTGACGGCCGTTTGGTTCAACCGCGCATTTCTGAAGGATCAGATGGAGATCGGCCGGGACATCGTGCTGACGGGCAAATGGGACCAGCGGCGGCGCCAGCTCACCGTAGCGGAGTCGGAGTTCCCCGACAAGGGCGCTGGCCGTACCGGCACCCTGCAGCCGGTGTACTCGATCGGGGGCAGTCTCACGCAGGTGTGGATGCGCCAGCGCATTGAGCTTGCGCTCGCGCAATACGGCGCGATGATCCCGGAGCTGCTGCCGCCCGAGCTGCTGGATCGGCATGGGCTGATGCCGCGGCGGGAGGCGATCCACCGCATCCACCGCCCGGAGAATACACGCGAGGGGCAGGAAGCCAGGCGGCGCATGGTGTACGAGGAGCTGTTCCTGTTCGAGCTGAAGCTGCAGGCGTACCGCGCGATGAACCGCAAGGCGCCCGACGGCATCGCGCACAAGATCAGCAGCGACGACATCCGCGCGTTCGCGGCAAATCTGCCGTTCGAGCTGACCGAGGCGCAAAAAAATGTCGTCAACGAGATTACGCGCGATATGAAGCGGCCGTTCGCGATGAACCGGCTGCTGCAGGGCGACGTCGGCTCGGGCAAAACGGTCGTGGCCGCGATCGCGCTGTACGCGACGGTCAAGGACGGCTGCCAGGGCGCGCTGATGGTGCCGACGGAGATATTGGCCGAGCAGCATGCAAGATCGCTGAGCCGGCTGTTCGAGCCTTACGGCATTCAGGTGGCGCTGCTGACCGGCAGCTCCACCGCGCGGGAGCGGCGGGACATTCTGGCTTCGCTGCAAATGGGGCTCATCGACATCGTGATCGGCACGCATGCGCTCATTCAGGAGGACGTCTTTTTCCGGCGTCTCGGGCTTGTCGTCACGGACGAGCAGCATCGCTTCGGCGTCAACCAGCGCAGCATCCTGCGGCGCAAGGGACTCAATCCCGATGTGCTGATGATGACGGCGACGCCGATCCCGCGCACGCTCGCGATCACCGTGTTCGGCGATATGGATGTGTCCACGATCGGGGAGCGGCCCAAGGGGCGCAAGCCGATTCTGACGTACTGGGTCAAGCACGACAAGATGGACCGTGTGCTCGGCTTCATCCGCTGCGAGGCGGAGATCGGGCGGCAGACGTTTTTCATCTGTCCGCTCATCGAGGAGTCGGAGAAGCTCGACGTGCAAAATGCGATCGATCTGCACATGCAGCTGCGGCAGGCGCTGCCGGAGCTGGCGATCGGTCTGCTGCACGGCCGCATGTCCTCCGCGGAGAAGGATGCGGAGATGGCGCGGTTCGCGGCGGGCGAATCGACGGTGCTCGTCTCGACGACAGTCGTCGAGGTCGGCGTCGACGTGCCGAACGCGACGCTCATGATCGTCATGGATGCGGACCGCTTCGGACTCTCGCAGCTGCATCAGCTGCGGGGTCGGGTCGGGCGGAGCGACCACCAGTCGTACTGCGTCCTGATCGCCGATCCGAAGTCGGAGAACGGGCTTGAGCGGATGCAGGCGATGACCGACACGGACGACGGATTCGAGATCGCGCGGCGCGACCTGGAGCTGCGGGGACCGGGCGAGTTTTTCGGGACGAAGCAGAGCGGGGTGCCGGAGTTCCGGCTGGCGAACCTGATGAACGACTTCGAGGTGCTCGAGCAGGCACGCGACGATGCCGCCGCGCTCACGGCGGAGCCGTCGTTCTGGACGTCGCCCGCATATGCGGGCCTGCGCGACTACTTGCGCCGCGAAGCGCCGGACTACAGCGAGCCGCTGGATTAGACAGGCGGATGCTTCTGCACAGGCGGGCTTACCGGACAACCGGCTTCCTGTCGCAGGCGCATCTTTCGCGCTTCGCCGGAGACATTTCCCTTCTTTTGCCGCATACAATATAGGAGCCTCGCGAAGGGAAGTGGGCAGCTGTGAGCTGGCAAAAGTTCGGCATCCGGCCGGATCTGGTGGAGCGCGTCAAGTTCAAGATGAAAAATCCGGCCACGAAGGATAGAATCAAAGCGCTGCTCGACGGGGTAACCAAAAGCGATCTGCAGGATCGAATTAAAGTTAAGCGACTCGTCAAATCGTCGGCCAAGGTGCTCGGCGAGCCGCTGACGGATGTGCAGGAGGAGCAGCTTGTGAACTTCGTCATCGCGCAGAAGATCGATCCGAAGAGCACGCTCCATCTAATCAAGCTGTGGGCGATGTTCCGATAACGAGCGTCGGCCGGACGAGAGAAATGCGGCATGGCCATGGATGATCGAACAGTGAATAGGTGTCCCTGGAGAGTGGTCCTGCCACTCTCCTTTGTTTTGCAGCGGACTATAATTCATTTTGTTGGCGAAAAGTTGAACGGAGGGGGCCTGATCTTCGAAAAGGGTTGATTCTCGGAAGGGATGTTAGCGCCTTCGCAAGAGGTGAACCGAAATGCGGCTCGGCGAATGTGTCTTTTGATGATGCTTGGGTACTGTTCCCTCCCTGATAGCGATCTCAAGCCACGCATTGACAAAACCCGTCATTTGGACGATATTTAAACATACAAAAGCATAACGGTCGCGAAGCACGCGCCCTTTGAATGTCTTGTCCCGTGACGAGCGTTCAGAGCGGCGCGTTTTTGACGTTTGCTGCTGCGATGAACATCTGCTTGCATGGCGGCCATGCTATAATGGAAGGAGCAATGTCGTGATGACAAAAAGGTTAAACCCCGGCAACGATTATTTGTTCTGTCGGCTGTTCGGGGAGGAAGAGAGCAAGCCGCTGCTGATTGGCCTGCTGAATGCCATATTGTCCCGCACCGGAGCGTCGGCGATCACCGATGTGACCATCCGGAACGGGAAGCTGCTGACCAAGCGCCTGCTCCAGGACAAGGACAGCGTACTGGATATTCGCTGCGAGACGGCCGGAGAGCAGATCAACGTGGAAATGCAGGTCGGCCCCTACCGCCATATGGAGAAACGCAGTTTGTTTTATACGGGCCGAATGCTGACAAGCTCGATCCGGGCCGGGGAAGACTACGCGAGGCTTAAGCGAACGATCGGCGTTAATTTGCTGGACTATGCCTTGTTTCCGATCACTGGCTATCATCATATTTTTCATTTATATACAGACGGGGAAGAGCGGTACCGGCTGACGGACTTGCTGGAACTGCATTTTCTGGAGCTGCCCAAGTTTCGCGCCGCTGCTTTCGCCGCCGAGAACCCTTTGCACCGCTGGCTGCGTTTTTTGGATCGCCAAGCATCCGACCAACAAATTAAGGAGCTGACTGCAATGGACGAGACGATCAGAATGGCGGAGGAACGGCTCGCCTACTTGAGCGAAGACGATACGACGAGAATGCTGTACGAAGCCAGAGAAAAAGCGGAGCGCGACCGGATCAGCTTCCTGAAGGACGCTTGGGAGCAGGGAAGCGAGGCAGGCAGAGAAGCGGGGAGAAAAGAAGGAATACAGGAAGGGATACGCGAAGGCATTGAGACGGTGGCGAGAAATCTGCTGCGCGAAGGGACGGAGCCGCCGACGGTGAGCAGGGTGACCGGATTGCCGCTTGAGATCGTGCTGGAGCTGAAGCGCGATGCGAGGGCCTAAGGTGCGTGCATCGGCCATGTATCGAAGGCCGATGCACGAGCTGGAGGGACGGAGCCGGATTTAGAACAGCTCGCCCTGTCCGTCGTCGGGATCAAGGCAGGACGGATCGTCGTTCGCCACACGTCCCACCCGCCGGCTGGCGGGTGAGAAGATCAGCTCCGCCGGATCCAGCGGGATGGCCAGCTGCAGCACCTGATCGGGATGCTGGATGCTGCGATCCAGCCATGCGGCCTCATCACGCGGGTGCAAAATGATGGGCATGCGGTCATGAATCCCGGCGAGATGCCCTTGGGCGGCGGTCGTCAATATGGCGAACGAATTCAGTCTGCTGCCGTCGGGGGCCGTCCAGGTCTCATAAATCCCGGCCATGCTGAAGGGAGCGCCGTCCTTGCGCCGGATGCGCAGCGGGCGCTTGTCGTCCGCCGTCTGCTGCCATTCGTAATAGCCGTCGGAGGGGATCAGACAGCGCTTGCGGCGCAGCGCTTCGCGGAAGGCCGGACGCTGCGCGACGGTCTCGACCCGCGCGTTCAGCATCTTGCTGCCGATCTTGGGGTCCTCGGCCCAAGGGGGCACCAGCCCCCACTTGAGCAGGCCGAGACGATTGCGTCTGCCGTCGTTCACAACGGCCGGCACCAGCTGGCCCGGCGCGATGTTGTAGCGGGGGCCGTAGGGCGAGCCGATCGCGTCGTCGGCCATATAGTAGGCGAGCAATTGCTCGAACGAGATCGTAATCGTGTAGCGTCCGCACATTGTCGGGCAGCCCTCTTTCTTTTTGCGCCGGGACAGGCTTTTGTCCACAGTATACCGCAGCTGCCGTGGAAATGCTTACGTTTTGGCCGGTGCCAGGCTCTCCCGGCGGGCTTCCCGCGCCTTCTTGCGGTCCAGCGCCTTCAGATGGCGGGAGATATCCCCGATATAACGCGCCAGCTGCACGCTGATCTCCGAGCGCAGCACCTCGCGGACGATGCCGAAGCGTTCTTCGTAGCCCCGGCATATGTAGTGATGGTAGATGACGAGGTCGACCTGTTCGTCGCTCGTCAGCCGGATACGCCTGCGGGACAGCTCGCGGCGAAGCTCGAACAGATCCTGCGTGATCAGATCCATCAGCACATGGGCGCCCGCCAGATGAAGCCGTCCCAGCAGATTGCCCGTCCGTTCGATCTCCTCCATGCTTTTCTGGACCATGGTGAGCATATGCGGCAGCAGGATGACATCCCGGATCATCCGCAGCTCCGCTGCCGTCGGATGGCCCGAAGGCGGCGGCGAGACGGCGTGCTCCTCCTCGTACTGCTCATGATGCTCGGTGAGCAGCAGCTTCGAATTCCAGCGATCGTTGCCCTCGAGCTTGCTCATTTGTAGTGTCCTCCGATCTGCTCCGCCCGTTCTCTAGCCACGCCGGCCTCCAGCAGGGAGGAGGCCCGCATGATGGCATCGCTGCCGTAGCGGTTCTTGATGTAATCCGTGGCCCGTTCCATCTCCAAGATGGACTGCCGGTCTTCGAACAGGGTGAGCTGGTCGACGCCATCGTCCGACAGCCCGCCGAGCGCCACGGTCAGGCGGCTGACCGGCAAGCCGCTCCAATGCTCTCGCAGCAGCTTCAGCGCAGCGGCGGCCACCTCGTGGGTGAGCGCGGTCGGCTGGGGCAGCTGCGTCTGGCGCCCGAACCCGGACGTGCGCGTCCCGTCCGTCTCCGCCGCGCCGACCGAGACGACGCTGCCCTTGCACTTATGTCGCCGGGTGCGGCGGCATACCTCCACAACCAGCTCCAGCAGGACGACCTCGATATCCTCCAGCTTGCGGTACAGGCCGCTGCGCAGCGCCTTGCCGTGGCTGATGGACTTGAGCTTGTGCCGGATGCCGGCCACGACCGGGCTCGGATCGATGCCGCGCGCGGTCTGCCAGTAATATTCGGCCTGAATGTCGCTCTGCTTCTGCATCTCGCGGCGCATCCGCCGCTTGAAGTCGCCGAGCTCCAGACGCGCGATATCCCCGATCTTCACAAGACCCATCCGGGAGAAATGCCGCGCCATGCGGGAGCCGACCATGAACATATGGTGAACGGGCAGCTCCCACAGCGTAGATGCGAGCGTAGCGAAAGACAGATCGTATACGCCGCCGCTCTCCTTTTTCGCATAGTTGTCCAGCGCCATCTTGGCCAGCACCTTGGTCGGACCGACGCCGATGCGGACATTGATATTCGTGGCGAGCTTGACATAACGCTGGATCAGACGGGCGATCCGCTCCGGCGGGCCGTAGGCGGGGATCGAGCCCGTCACGTCGAGGAACTGCTCGTCGATGCTGTACGGCTCCACCTGGTCGGTGTACATTTCGTAGATCGCCGTCATGAACAGCGAGATGCCGATATACGTCTGCATTCGCGGACGGATGACGACCAGGTCAGGGCACTTGGCCAGCGCCTCGCCGACCCGCTCGGCCGTCGTGACGCCCCGCGCCTTGGCGATCGGGCAGGCCGCCAGTATAATGCCCGAGCGTCGGGTCGGGTCGCCCACCGCGACGGGCCGCTGGTCCAGATCGCGCCGCCGCGCCTTTTCGATGGAGGCGTAGAAGGACTGTCCGTCGATCAGAAAGATCGTACGCTCAGGAGGCATGATGCTTCACCGGCCTGGCGCCCAGAATGCGGTTCGCCGACAGCGTGCGGAAAGCTCGCTTCCCCCAATCCAGCACGCGCACCTTGCCTGCGCGCACCGAGAATACGGCAACCGTCCGCTGCGTGAAGCGGCCCTTGCTGTCCTCGTAAATGATTTCCACGTTTTGCCCGACGTATTTTTCGATATTGATTGGCACGGCAACTCCTCCTTGGCAATGGGGAACCCCTAGTTCTAACTGAAGAACATTTGTTCTTATCTTAATACGAACTAACGTTCCCTTACAAGGGCTAAAATATACCGATTGTCCAATCGGGACTTAAAAATTTCTGGATGCTGCAGCTCAGAGGGGCCTAGAGTATCGACGGCGAATGTCATCGAGCGTCGTAAGCCCAGCTAGGCGCCCTCAGCAGGCAATTCATACAAAATCGGATCGTATAAGGGAAGCTATGCTGCGCATGCAGATTGCCCTTCTCAAATAAACTTGGAGGAATTCCAATGGCCCGGAATCCGACGTTCTGCAGGTCTTGTTCAACGGCAACGTGTCCCTCTCTCGTTTTGAGGTTCAATGCAGCCCCCTTCAGCGAGCTCCCGAAACCGGGATAAGTAGCATTCGCGCTCCGTGCGTGAGGACAGAATGAGTCCTGCCTGTTTCCGAATCGCGTTTACCCGATCCGGAAATGGAGAGATTGAACATGTACAAGCGGTCGACAATGTGCCGTATGGCAGTGTCTATTTTCATAATTGGTATCGGGACGAAAGAGAAACCGGGGGGGTGTTTCTTCAGAAGGCTACCCATGATTTTGATTGCATTAATCATCTTATTGGCTTAAAGCCCGTATCTGTCTGCGCGGTGAAATCGAAGCAAATTTTCAAAGGAGACAAACCTGAGGGGCTTTATTGCAAGGATTGAGCTGAATATCATACTTGTCCGGAGAGCCCTTTGTTCATTCAATTTATCCAATAGTTATTTCTCAAAGAAATGATGAAAAGCATAGAACGGGCTGGAATTGGTGGATTCCGGCCCGTTCTTTTGTCAGTTGGTTTGCTGAAGATGAACACTGCTTTTTTTTCGATGGCGAGCTACTCTTCGACATCCGCAATCCGGCGTTCCTTGGCCTTGAGTTCGCGCTCCTTGTCCATCAACTACTGCTCGAGCTCACGAACCCTTTGGGCGCTGGCTAAAAGGTTATTCTCAAACGTCCGATACTTCGCCGGCCAGCCGTGAAGCGTACTTGCCGGAATGTTCAGCTCCTGGGCGATATCCCTATCGACTTCGTCTGTTTTTGCGTGTACTCTACCGTACGCTGTTTAAATTCTTCGTTAAACCGTTGCCGCTGCTCATCAAAGTGAGCACCTCCTCGATACATCTATTATCGTAATACCCTTGAGTAGGTGTCCACTTTTTATTCTAGTTGCATTTTTTCGTTTTCTTGTCCCTGTGATCGATCTCCTCTCGTTAAAAGTTGGCCTATTCAGTTAATCTCCGCGCCAAGCGGTCCCGCCAGCTCCTCGAGATAGAACAGCGTGCCGGGCAGCGTCGGCATAAAGGTGGACGGCAGCCAGCGGTCGGGACCGTGGCGAAGCGTGGTCCACAGAGAGAGGCCCTGCCACTGCATGCCGCGGCCGAGAGCGCCGTCGCAGCCGCCGAGGATGCGGTCGGACTGCAGGAACAGACCGGGACCGATCGTGTTGGCGCGGCACGGGACGAGTGTCGTGCGGCTTTTGAAGCTGGTGATGGCATTCTGCTCGATCGTCAGCGGGTGAAGCTTGGCGGCGATACGGTGCGTCGCCGCGGACCAGGCCGCGTCGTCCGCGAATTCGCCGCCGAAATGCGGCTCCCAGAAGGCGATGTGCATCGCGCGGCCGATGCCGAACACGGTGATGAGCTCGGCGCCGCCCGCCTTAAGCGCCGCGATCTTGCCGGCGTAGGTCGGCAGGTTGTCGGCCGTGGCGAAGTTGCGCTGGCCCTCCGGCACGGCGAGCTCGCCGAGCGGGAGGAAGAACGCCTGCTCCATCGCATACTGGAACGAGCCGGGATTGTCGGACGGCAGCGTCCGGCCCTCCGCGTCGCTCCATTCGTCCATGTTAAACGTGTGGAGGTGCCTGCAATCCGTGCCCCATTGCCGCAGGAAGTGGGCGGTCCACTTGTACATGCCCATCGGACCGGCAGGCAGAATCATCGCCAGCTGCCGGCCTTGCTCCTTAGCCGTACGAATTTCCAGCGCGATGGCATGCCCCAGCTTGACGTCGAGCTCCCCGACATCGGCGCAGCCGACCGGTGCGAATGCCGGATGCCAGAACGGCTGGCGCTCGCCGATCGTCTCCGGGGCTTGGTCGCAGCAGGCGTCGATCCGGGCCAGGTCCCAGCCTTCTGGATAGAAATTTTCCAGAAGAGAGCCTTTTATTGTCGTCATGAGATCCATTCGAACAGCTCCTTTTAAGTGGTCAAATGTGATAGGTTTTAAAAAATCGTTTTTGTCATCTTCACGGCAGCAGCCGCTGCGTCGGGATGCGCGGCCACGCCTGGCAGGCTTTGAATCCCTCGGCATAACGGGCGCCGCATTGCAAGCCGCGGAACTTGGAGACGGTCCTCACGAAGTCGAGAAAATCGATCCCGTCGTGCTCGTACAGCCATTTGATCTGGCTCTGGTGGCTGCCGTTCATGGCGATCTTGGCCTCGATCTCGTCCGTGATGTCCACGTACTCCGTAGGCAGGAAGCCAACGCCTGCGAGCGTGTCCATGTAGTAGATCGGCGGCACTTTGTCGTGAAAAGGAAACGCGGAATCCGGCGCATAATGCGAGATGGAAGCGGCGAAGCTGGCATCGAAGACGGCGCGCGAAACTTCCATATGATCCTTCATATAATCCTCGGGCGGATGCGTAATGATATAATCCGGGCGCACGCGGCGGATGAGGCTCACGAGCGCCTCTATCAATTCGTCCTGGTCGGCCTTCACCGACAAATCGGGGATGTCCAGGCTCACGACCTCCGCGCCGATCAACGAGCCCGCTTGGCGCGCTTCCTCCTTGCGGATGTCCCGAAGCGTTTCGGTCGGTATCGTACGATGCCCTTTGTTCCCATTGGCGACATGCGCCATCGTTACGCAGTGCCCCTGCTTCGCAAGCTTGGCAAGCGTCCCGCCGCATCCGATCTCCAGATCGTCGGGGTGGCAGCCCACGGCAAGCACGTTCATATCTGATCAGCTCCTCATGGCTTATGGGGCGAGCGCGATCCCATTCGCTATCATTGTAGAGGCGAAGCGCGTCGTACGATTTATCAAAAAGAGCGCGGCTTGTAGCAATTGTGCCGGATCTGCACGTCATCTTTTTCGTGGGATGCTATAATGGGGGACAGATGAAAGGGATTTCAGAGCATGGGGTGAAAAAATGGAAGGCGCACAATTTGCAGCAAAGCGGAAGAGCGGAGCCGAGCCGGCAGCCGGACGGATCGCGCCCGCGGCCGATGCCCGGGACAGCCTGCACGGAACCGGCGGGTCTAACGATAGCGACGCGACAGATAAGCATGCGCTCAGCATCGCCTATCCGCGGACCAAGCTGCAGATCGGATTTTCCGTCCGCAGACTCGTGTCCTTCCATTACTTCGAATTCGCGCCGGACTTCAAGTTCGAGGGCGAGAAGCATGATTTCTGGGAATTCGTTTACGTGGACAAAGGGGAGCTTGAAGTATTCGCGGATACGGAAGGCTTTTTGCTGAGACAGGGCGATGTCATCTTCCACAAGCCGGGCGAGTTTCACGGCGTGTGGGCGAACGGCATTCGGTCCCCCAACGTGATCATCGTATCGTTCGAGTGTCCATCGCCCTCTATCGCTCATTTTAACAACCGGATCTTATCGCTGAACGATCGGCAGAAGGAGCTGCTCGCGCAGCTGATCCGCAGCGGGTTCGCAGCATTTCTTCCGCCGTACGACGATCCGCTCGATCATACGCTGCTGCGCAGACCTGACGCGCCCTTCGGAGCTGAGCAGTCGATCAAGCTCTATCTGGAGCTGCTGCTGATCGACCTGTACCAAGCCGGCTGCGAGCCGGCGCGCGAGCAGCGATTGTCCAGCGCCGTCACGATCCGCGGCGAGGCGGATCTCGCGTCGCGGATGGTCGCCTATCTGGAAGCGAATGTCGAAGGCCAGGTGTGGCTCGAGCTGATCTGCCGTCAATTTCATATGAGCAAGACGCATGCGCTCGCATTGTTCAAGAAGTGCAAGGGGCTCAGCATCATGAGGTACTACCGGCAGCTCAAGATCGAACGCGCCAAGGCGCTCATTCGCGAGCAGATGCATACATTTACGGAGATCGCCGCCATGCTGCACTACCAGACCGTGCACAATTTCTCTCGCCACTTTCGTCATGAGACAGGGATGTCTCCGTCGGAATACGCGCGTACGGTGCAGGCTCGTCGCTGAAACGGCTGCAAGGCCTGCATGATCTGCAAGTCTCCGCCCCGTTTATTAATTATCCACGAGGGTGGCGAGCGACTAATTGCTCAATTTCATTGCAGGGCTAGATTCGCGGGAAGATGAGAAAGATAAGCTTCAGGAGCTGCTCGTGCCATACGATGCCGACGAGATGCGAGGGTATCCCGTATCAAAGAGCGTCGGATCGGAAAAGAATACTGGCGCGTCGCTCTTGTAAATAGGAGACACCAGCATTTATGTCATTGAACATATGGAGCTATAAACCGTAAATATAAAAACGGGTCAGCCGGAATCGGCTGACCTTATTTTGCGTAACACGCGAAGAGGACGAGAGGACGAGAGGGCCGCCTGGATACGGACGGACCGCGCGCCGGCTTTGCCGAATCACGGGTATGATTGATGATCCGTATCGCGGCGCCTGTACATGCTCATCAGCTGGTCCGCCTGCAGCTTGCCGGGCAGCTCGACCGCGCGGTCCTGGTACCAATAAGCGGTGGAGGCATACCAGTACGGCTTCAAATGCTGCGGATGCCACGGATTCAGGAAGTTAAACCGCAGGCTTTTCTCGAATGCGATCGCATCCCGCTCGTGGAAGCGGTACATGCTGATCATCGACCGCAGCGCGTCCTTGAGCGGAACGCCGTGAAGGTCGGCATAATATTCGCCCTCGCGGAAATACCAGCCCCCGTTGAAGTAGTCCTCAAGTCCGGTCCCGACGATCGTCGGCGTTTCTTTCTCTTCCGTATCGACGAAGACGTATTCCGGCGCTTCCAGAAAACCCAAATAATTAGAGGCTTCCCCTTGCATGGACAGGCTGCAGCCCACGAAATGTCCCTTTCCCTTGGCTTCAAGAAGCGGAAGCGGGTCATCCGCTTCGAGCCGTCCCGTCCGGAAAAGCGCATGCAGCCGGCCCGCGCCGTCGGGCAGCGTATCGTACGCGTCGTAATTCGCGTTGAAAAATACTTCGACCGGAATGCTCGCATGCAAATTTTCGATCTCGATGCGCACCTGGTTGTACGGCATCGGCAAGTAGCAGTAGAACCCGCCGCTCGACATCCCCAAGTACTTGGAGGTGTAATGCCGGTACTCGCAATGTCCGATGCCGAAAAAGTCCCCGATCGGACATTCGACGGACGGATACGTCTGCCCGTCCCAATAAATGCGAAGGATCAGTTTTTTCAAGACGGACGCATCGTTGCTCGCGCCCGTGTCCCAGTGCCGCCAGAACCAGCCGGGAAACGTCAGCCACAGGCGGTTGATGATGCCCGGACGGTCGCTCTCGGCGACCGTGACCGTTTCGCCCGGCTGCATCTGCTTCGTTTTGCTTTTTTTGGCCGGATCGAACGTCGTGAACTGTCCGGACCGGGCCGAACGCATTGCGTACAATTCGGGAATCATGCAATCTCCTCCTATGCCGTCTTTAATTATGGCCTGTAATGCTCGTCAGGAATATAACACAATTTTGTTAATCTTATCTTTTCATATCATTTAAGCGGCGAAAGAGACGATTTGGCGACTTTCAAGTTTACGAGGCGGACAGCCCCGTGTATAATCGGTCGCAAAATATCGCGATACCGTCTGGAGGAACGTTCATGATTCAACAGCATGCATTCACCGATCCGCCTTCGGCATACCGGCCGGCTCCGCTCTGGGTTTGGAACGACGATATGAACGCCGAACGGATCAAGGAGCAGCTGCGCGAGCTGAAGGCAGCCGGGTTCGGCGGCGCATTCGTTCATCCCAGGCCGGGACTGGTCACCGAATATTTGTCCGAGGAATGGTTCGCGCGCTGGGCGGATGCGCTGGCGGAGGCGGAGCGCCTGGGCCTTAAGCTGTACATCTACGACGAGAATTCCTATCCGTCGGGGTTCGGCGGCGGCCACGTGGCTGCCGAGCTGCCGGACTGCGCGGCGAACTCGGTGTACATCCGCAAGGTGGGCATCGATGGAATACCGGCGCAGTCCCAACGTCCGTCGCCGGCGATGAATCGTCCGGGACATCCGATCAAGGTCTACGCTTGCGAGCCTGCCGGGACATCCGCGGACAGCTTCATCATGACGCGCGATCTCACCCATGCACCGGCTGCCGAGTGGGCCGAACACGGCACGCAATTCGTCATCCTGGAGCTTGGAACGCCGCAATCGACCGCATGGCTGGGCGGCTTTCATTACATGGATCTCCTTCGTCCGGAGGTGGCGCCAACGTTTCTCTCCACCACCTACGAAGCGTACCGGCAGCGCTTCGGCGACCGGTTCGGCGAAGCGGTGCCTGCCCTTTTTACCGATGAACCGGCGATCTCGGGCAGTGCGGTGTACGCGTCCGGACGCGATTGTCTGCCGTACAGCTACTGGTTCGCCGCCGAGTTCGACCAGCGGAACGGCTACAGCCTGAAGGATCATCTGCCGTGTCTGTTCATGGAAGCCTCCGGCGCGGGCATCGTCGTCGATTCGGCCAAGGTGCGGTACGATTACTACTGCACGGTGCACGAACTCTGGGTGAACAATTATATCCGGCCGATATCCGACTGGTGCACAAAAAACGGCATCGCATGGACCGGCCATTTTATGGAGCACCACTGGCCGTTCCCCTCGGGCATGGCTTCGCCGGCGGTCATGTCGCTGTATGAATATATGCAGTGGCCGGCGATCGACTTCCTGATGACCTTCGCGCTCACGGACAAGCCTTACAGTCAGATGATGCTGACACTGCGGGAGGTGCACAGCGCCGCCAACCAGTTCGGCAGGCAGCGGGTGCTGTGCGAATCGTACGGCGCGGGCGGCTGGGACTCCAATCTCGCCGACTACAAGCGGATCGGCGACTTCCTGTACGCAGGCGGGATCAACTTCCTGAATCAGCACTTCACTGCGACGACGATCGCAGGCGCCCGCAAGCGGGATCATCCCCAGTCGTTCGACTGGCGGCAGCCCTGGTGGCCGGAATACAAGGCGATGAACGATTACTTCAGCCGGCTGTCGTATCTGCTCTCGCCAGGGAAGACGGTCAACCGCATCCTGATCATCCATCCGACGCTGACCGGTTTTCTCGTATCGCCGGCTGACGAGAGCGGTTCGCTGGAGGAACCGGAGCGCCCGCCGAGCAATCCCGATATGCGGCCCTATCTCAAGCTGCTGCAGCATCTCACGAACCGTCAATGGGATTATGACTTGGGGGACGAGTTCATCATGGAGCGCCATGCCCGTATCGAGGGGGCCGGCCTCGTCGTCGGCCAATGCGCGTACGAGACCGTCGTATTCCCGCCGGGGATGCAGACGATCCGGTCGGGCACGCTGGCGCTGCTGGAGCGATATATGCAGGCCGGCGGCACGGTCGTCGCGCTGGGCGAGCCGTGCGTCCGCGTCGACGGTGCGCGAAGCGATGCGGCCGTGGGGCTGGCGCAGCATCCGAACTGGCGGAGGGCGGCATCGCCGGAGACGGCGGAGGCGGCGCTTCGCGCCGCAGGGGCGGCTCCGCGCCTCGCGGGCGTGCCGGATACCGCCGAAGGCATCCAGCACTTGCGCCGGGAAATGGACGACGGGTCTGCTTTTTATTTCATCATCAACAGCGCCCGGGAAGCGTTCGGGGAGACGATCGGGATAGAAGGGGGCCGTGCCGAGCGCTGGAACCCTTGGACGGGCGAGATCGAAGAAGTCTCCTGTTCGGCACAAGGGGGGCTGCTCCGCATCCGGCTGGCGCTCGAGCCGATCGGCTCGGACTTGATCCGCGTGTATCCCGCGTCCGCCGGACAGGCGGGACGAAGCTCCGGCTCCGCGGTCGCGCAGGCGGACGATGCGCCAGCAGCCGCCGATGCGCCAGCAGCCGTCCAAGCGGCATCGCTGCAGGTCGCGCGCATCGTCCCGGAAGCGGACAATGTGCTGGTGCTCGATTATTGCGATCTGTCTGTCGGCGGCCAGCAATACCGCGGCCTTCATGTCATCCATGCGGGCTGGCTCGTCTACGAGCATCACGGCTTCGAGGCGAATCCGTGGGACAATGCCATCCAATATAAAAGGCGTCTGCTCGACCGCAACCGGTTCGGCGCAGGCAGCGGGTTCACCGCGATATTCCGCTGTCATATCCGGCGCGGGCAACTGCCGGGGCGTCTCCGGTTGGCCGTGGAGCGGGCGCCCTTCTACAGCCTGTCCGTCAATGGCCATGCCGTGAGCTGGTCCGAGGGAGAGAACTGGCTGGATCATCATATCGGGGTTGCCGACATCGGGGCTTGGCTGAAGGAAGGGGATAATGTCATCGAACTTGCCGCGAGCCCGTTCGATATCCGGCTGGAGCTGGAGCCTGTCTACCTGCTCGGCCCGTTCGGCGTATATCGCGACGAAGGCCGCTGGACCATCGGCAAGCCGCAGCCGCTGGCGCTCGGTTCATGGACAGCGCAAGGGTACCCGTTCTACGGGCATGCGGTCGATTATCATATGGAATTCCATAGAGACAGCCTGCCGGGCGAGGCGGTGCTCGCGATCGGACAGTGGCAGGGCTCGGTCGTCTCCGTCACCGTGAACGGCCGGGCGGCCGGCATGTTCGGCGTGGGCACGGGAGACCGTCTGCCGATCGGCCGCTTGACGCGGCCGGGGCGCAACGAAGTCGTCCTGCGCGTATGCGGCAGCCTGAAAAATCTGCTCGGTCCTCATCACGACGAGGACCGTCCGCGCAAGAAGGCATGGCCGACCTATTGGAAAAAAGCGCCCCTGCACGGTCCGCCTGCCGCGGAAGCCTACGATTTGCTGGAGCTCGGACTGCTGGAGCCGCCTAAGATAGAATGGACGCCCGCAAGCTACGAATAAAAAAGTTCAAGGCAGCTTATGGTCGTCTTCCTTGTAGGCAGACTGCGTGAACAGCGAGGAACAGAACCGGCTCAAGCTGTAGCCGGTTTTTTTCTTGAACATTTTTCCGAACGTATGGACATCGCTGTACCCGACGCGCGCCGCGATCTCGCCGATGCTGAGTCCGGTGTGCAGGGCCAGCTCCTTCGCCTTCTCGACGCGGACATGGATCAAGTACTGGATGGGCGTCATGCCGAACGTCGTCCGAAACTGCGCGATGAGGTAGTCGCGGCTGAGTCCCGTCAGCTCCTCCATCTGGCGAATCGCCACATTTTCCCGGTAATGCTGCAAAATATGATTTTTGACCAGTACCATCTTCGCGAAGTTGTGGCGCTGTGCCGCGGTCGACTCGTCCCGGACGCGCTCGTGCAGCATCCGGTTAAGCTCGGACAGCACGTCCATCAGCAGGGCCTGCGCTTTGAACTGCGAAGCAAGTCCGGGCTGCTGATAGGCGATGACCAGGCCGGTGAGCTTCTCCTCCAGCTCCCGACCGGTAAAGTTGCCCATGTCGTGCGAGGCGGCAAGCAGGCTGTCGATCGGGAACGCGACGCTGCCGAAATGAAAGACGACGGAAATGCAGACATACTGTGCGCCCGGCAATGTCGTAATCTCGTGACTCTCGCCCGGCCGGTGGAAAATAAGATCGCCGCGCTTCGTCTCGTACACGCGGTCTCCGATGCGATAATCGGCGCGTCCGCCCAGATTGTACTGCAATTGGAACTGCTTCAGCACGCGCGGACGAATGCCCCAGCCATCGGGCGCATGGAACACATGCGCAAGCGTGATATACGGAGGGAAGTAGACGTCGGCCAGGTCATCGATCGTTTCGCTGGGACCTTTGAAAAACAAAGGACGTTCTTCGTGCACGGATCGTACCTCCTCTCCTGCGGATTTTGTTTAGCTTACTGTCAAAATACCGATTTTGGCAACCATATTGCCGATCCGGACTAAATACAGGGTGCGATTGTGTGAATAAAATTGAAGTTGCAAGCGGTTCCGAAGCGAGATCCATCACAGATGAAGGAGATGAGCAGGTTGGCTGCCGAGATACGAAAGCGGGATTACAGCTTGACGGGTCCCGAAGGCAGGCTGGCGGAGGAGCGCGGCATGGTCGCTGCGCAGTGGTACCAGTCGCCGATTCCGCGGGCGCGGATGAAAGAGCTGATGAGACGCAAAGACGGACCCGCCGTCCGGGATACGATTCTATGGTTCGCGCTGCTCGCCGCAGCCGGCTGGCTGGGCGCGGTGACTTGGGGAACTTGGTGGGCGGTGCCGGTATTCGCGATATACGGCATTCTGTACGCCACGCCCGGCGACTCCCGCTGGCATGAATGCGGACACGGCACTGCCTTCAAGACGCCGTGGATGAACGAAGCGGTGTATCAGATTGCATCCTTTATGGTGCTGCGGTCGGCGACGCCCTGGCGGTGGAGCCACACCCGGCATCATACGGATACGTACATCGTCGGCAGGGACCCGGAGATTTTGACGGAGCGTCCGCCAATCTGGCGCATTCTGTTTATGCAGATCCTGCATCTGTACGGCGGTCCTCTCGAGATCAAGCGTTTTTTTCTGCATTGCTTCGGCAAGGTGGACACACATGAAAAAGAGTATATCCCGCAGTCCGAGTTCAAAAAAACGTTTCTGGAGGCCCGAATCTATCTGTTGATTCTGCTGGCCATTGTCGCCGCCTGCATCTGGCAGGGCAGCCTGCTGCCGGCGATGCTGGTCGGTCTGCCTTCGTTCTACGGCGTCATCCTGGTGCTGCTCTTCGGCATCACCCAGCATCTCGGCCTGTACGACGACGTGCTCGATCACCGGCTGAACTCCCGTACGATGAAGCTGAATCCGGTCCTCAGGTACTTGTACTGGAACATGAACTACCACGTGGAGCATCATATGTTCCCGATGGTGCCCTACCACGCGCTGCCCGCGCTGCACGAAGCGATGAAGGACGACACGCCCGAACCTCGCCCGAGTCTGTGGGCGGCGCTGCGGGAAGCGATCGGCGCGATGATCCGGCAGGGCAAGGACCCCAGCTACGCGGTGATCAAGCCATTGCCGGAGACGGCGCGTCCGTATATGTACGGCCTCCAGGAGATTCCTTATATCACGGACAGAATCAGACAGGCAACGGGCCATACCAGCGGAAAAATGGATACGGAGGGGGACACGGCATCATGGAAGCAGCATGGATAGAAGTGTGTCAGGCGGACGATATCGAGCAGGAGGATGTCATTCGCTTCGATTACAAGGACCGCACGTTCGCGGTGTACCGGTCCGAAGACGACGCGTACTATGCGACCGACGGGTATTGCACGCATGAGCGGTTCCATCTGGCGGACGGCTTCGTCATGGGGAGCACGATCGAATGCCCGAAGCATAACGGAAGATTCGACTATACGACCGGCAAAGCGAAGAAAGCGCCCGTATGCGTGGATCTGAAGACGTATCCGGTCAAGGTGGAAAACGGCAAAGTTTATGTGAGCGCGGATGCATAAGCGCGGGGGGACCGGTATGGAACGGAGCATAGTCATCGTCGGCGCGGGCCAGGCCGGCGCCCGCGCGGCTGCGGAGCTGCGCGCGCAAGGCTGGGCAGGCCGCATCGCGCTGATCGGCCGCGAGGCGCTCCCGCCCTATGAACGGCCGCCGCTGTCGAAGGAGGCGATGGTTCGGGAGGCGGCCGCTTCGCCGGCTGCTATCTTGAGTCCGGCGTCCGCGGCGGAGTGCGGCATCGAGCTGTTGACGGACGCCGAGGCCGTCGGGATCGACCGGAGCGGCCATGCCGTCCTGCTGCAGGACGGCCGGCAGATCGGCTACGAGCGGCTGCTGCTCGCGACGGGGGCGTCGTCCCGCAGGCTGCTTCTCAGCGGCGAGGAGCCGGCAGGTCTGCTTTATTTGCGCACCTATCCGGATGCGCTGCGCATTCGGGACAGGCTCGTCCCCGGCTGCCGGATCGTCATCGTCGGGGCGGGATTCATCGGGCTGGAGCTGGCCGCGAGCGCGCGCCTGCGGGGATGCGAGGTCACTGTGCTGGAAGCGGGCCCGCGCATTCTGATGCGCGGCGTGCCTGTCGAGATCGCGGCGGACGTAGAGGCGCTTCATCGCGCGCAGGGCGTCGCGTTCGAGCTTGGCGTCGGCATCCGAGCGATTCAGCCGGCCGCGGCGCCGCAGGGCGGAATCGGGCATCGAGTCGTGCTGGCCGACGGCCGCGTCATCGCATGCGACGCCGTGATAGCGGGCATCGGCGCCGTTCCCGATACGCGCTTGGCCGAAGCTGCGGGCCTTGCCGTCGACAACGGCATCCGCACGGATCATACGCTTGCGACAGCGGACCCGGATATTTTCGCCGCCGGCGACTGCTGCTCGTTCCCGCATCCGCTGTACGGCGGTCGCCGCATCCGGCTGGAATCGTGGCGCAATGCGGAGGACCAGGGCGCGCATGCGGCCGCAGCCATGCTCGGCAGCGCGGCGCCGTATGCCGCCGTGCCCTGGTTCTGGTCGGACCAGTACGACCGGACGCTCCAGGTCAGCGGCCTGCCCGACGCCGGCGCGTCAACCGTCGCCCGGATCGCCGAGGCGGGCGGCAACCGGCTGTTCTTCCGCCTGGACGAAGGCGGCAGGCTCGTGTCCGCCAGCGGCATCGGCGCCGCCAATATCGCCAAGGACATCAAGGCGGCGGAGCTGATGATCGAACGAGGCCTGACCCCGGACCCCGCGCTTCTCGCCCGGCCCGATGTCAAGCTGAAGTCGCTGCTGCAGCCTGCGAGCGAAGGGAAAGGGGCATAGGAGAAGCATGAATTTTTCGATATTTCCAGGAACGGGCGACCGCGTGTCGCGAATCGGCTTCGGCGCGATGGGACTCGGCGGCGCGTTCGGCAGCTTCGACGAGAACGATCTGATCCGCTCCGTGCTGCACAGTCTGGACCAGGGCGTCACCTTCATCGACACCGCCCGTGCTTACGGCGACTCCGAACGGCTCGTAGGCAAGGCGTTAAAGGAATGGTAGGGCGAGCGGCCGTTCTTGGCGACCAAGATCCAGTCCAAGTATCCCGGCGGCGTCGGTTGGGGCAGGCCGGTTCCGGTCGAAGAGGCGTTCCCGCCCGGCTGGATCCGCGAATCGACCGAGATCTCCCTTCGCGAGCTGGGCGTCGATTCCGTCGACCTTATGCAGCTCCATCAATATTGGCCGCAATGGGACCGCGAGACGTACTGGCTGGAAGAGCTGAACCGGCTCAAGGAGGAAGGCAAGATCCGCAGCATCGGCGTATCGATTCCGGATCAGCGGCACGATATCGCGCTGTCGCTCGTGCGCAGCGGCCGGATCGACGCCGTGCAGACCGTGTTCAATGTGTTCGATCCGCTGCCGCTCGACTGCCTGATTCCGTTCTGCGAGGAGCACGGCGTCGCCTTTCTGGCTCGCTGCGTCATGGACGAGGGCGGACTGACCGGATTTCTGACGAAGGATATTCAATTCGGCGATGACGATTACCGGAAAAGCTACTTCGACTACGTGCCGCGCGAGATGTATATGGCGCGCGTCGACCGGCTGCGCACGTTCGTCCCGCAGTATGCGGACAATCTGGCGGAGCTCGCGATCAGGTTCGTGCTTCAGCATCCCGGCGTTACGACCGCGCTCGTATCGATGCATGTGCCCGCCTACGCGGATCAGAACATCGCGGCTGCGGCCAAGGACCCGCTTCCGGACGACGTATTCGAGGAGCTGTACAAGCATCACCGCTGGGTGAGGAACTTTTACGATACGAAGTTCTGGTAAAGGAGGGGGCGGGGCCATGGAACAATCGGCTGTCGGGAGCGCCCTTCGCGGGAGCGTGCGCTGGGAGGAGCTGCTGCCGGCCGCCTTCCGGCGCAGGCTGGCGGCGTGCCCGATCGTGTACTTGCCGCTCGGCATATGCGAGCCGCACGGCCAGATCGCCGCATTCGGGCTCGATACGATCAAGGCGGTATGGCTGTGCGAGCAAGCGGCCCGAATGACCGGCGGCATCGTCGCGCCCGCGGTCGGCTATCAGATTCACGAGACCGGCTATCATGCGCGTTGGCTGGAGGAGGTCGTCGGCGAGGAGAACCCGCATATGACCGCGATGCCGCCCGACGTGATGCTGCGGTTTTTCCTGTATCAGCTGCGGGCGTTCGCCAACGCCGGCTTCAAGGGCATCGTCGCGGTCACGGGACACAGCGGAGGCAACCAGTTCGATTACCGGCTGGTGGCGGAGCGATTCGCGCGCCGGACCGGCGTCCAGGTATTCGTGGCGAGCGATCCGGAGCTGACGGGCGGCCGGTATGAGGGCGACCATGCGGGGCGCTACGAGATCTCCCAGCTGCTGTATGTGCGCCCCGACCTGGTCGACATGGACGCCGCGGCGTTGACGACGGCACCCGGTTCGGGCGGACGGCTGGCGCTGGGCGACGACTATCGCGAAGCTTCGCCCGAGCTCGGCAAGCGGATCATGGAGGCCTGCCTGGACGGGCTGCGCGCGGCCGCAGGGCAGATGCTGGAGACGATCCGGGCCAAGGCGAATGCGGCCGGGCCCGAGCCAGCGCCGCCGCTCGGCTACGCGGAGATGGAGGCGCTGTGGGCGGAGCTCGCGGCTTCGCGCGATGCGTGGCGGACGGCGAGTCCGGCGGCCGGACAGCCTCCGGTCGGCGCCGGGTCGCGCTGGAAGGCGCTGGAACGGCTGTCGTCCCGCCAGGGACATACTTGATGCAGGCTGCTTAAAGCCGCAACGATTCATCATGGCGAGGGCCCCGTGCTTTGACGGGGTCTTTTGTATGTATTAGTATGGATTAAAGTGTGTTAGAGCACGGTGGTACGTATCAGAGAATGAATTGGCGATAAAGGAGCGGGCATATGGACGCCGGGAAGAAGCTCGTGAAGGGACCGCTCGTCCTGTATGAACAGATGCGGCTGAAAATTATAGAAATGATCGCGGAGCGCCGGCTGCAGCCCCACGATCCGCTGCCTTCGGAGGTCGAGCTGGCCGCCTTGTTCGGCGTCAGCACGAGAACGAGCAAAGAAGCGTTGACCGCGCTCGCCAAGGAAGGCGTCGTCTACCGTCTGCCCAGGCGCGGCACCTTCCTGGCGGAGCAGCCGGGCGTCGGCGGCGCGGGCGGGGGAGCGAAGCTGGCCGTCGTGCTGCCGGCCATCGACGACTACGCCGGCAAGATCGTGGAGGCCGCCATTTTGGCGGGCAAACGGCACGGCGTGGAGATCGCTCTGCACATATCCGGCGGCGTGCCGGAGACCGAGGAGGAGATGATCAAGGAAGCGGCCTCCGCGCAGGAGATCGGCGGCGTGATCTGGTTTCCCGGCAACCGCAAAGCCTGCAGCCACGAAGTGCTCCGGCTTCATCTGTCCAGCTTCCCGATCGTGATCGTCGATAGGGCGTTCCGGGAGATCGACATCCCGAGCGTATCCCATGATCATTATCAAGGCGCCTACGATCTGACCTCCTGGCTGATCGGGCAGGGCCACAGCCAGATCGGATTCATCACCGAGGATATCGAGGGCATCATGAGCCGGGAGGAGCGGTATCACGGATATCTTCAGGCGCTGCTCGACTGCGGCATTCCGTTCTCCAGATCGTTAAGCTACATCTGCGCGGATGCCCCCGAAGCGGACGAAGCGCGCAGGCAGAAGGATTTGCTCGCTTTTGTGCTGGCGCATCCGGAGATGAGCGCCGTCTTCTGTGCCAACGATCTGCTCGCCAATCTGACGATCAATACTTGCGTCCGCCATGGCATCGACGTTCCCGGACGTTTGTCCGTGGCCGGATTTACCGATTCCGCGGCCGCGCAGCGGTCGGTCGTCCCGATCACGACCGTACGGAAGCCGCCCGAGCCGCTGGGCGAAGCGGCGGTCGAGCTGCTGCTGCAGCGGATGCAGCACCCTGAACGCATGCCTCCCTCGGTCAAACAGCCGACGACGTTAGTCGTACGGGAGAGCGTATCCCGCCGCGCCGACAAGCCCTGAATCCGGCTCTGTGGGCCGCCATGCTTGCTTACTCCTATAAATATCAGGCCGCTCCGATGCGTTGACGGAGCGGCCTTTTTGTGCCCGCCGTACAGAGGGAAGGCGGAAACGGCTCATAAAACCTGCATCCGTACAGGCTTTTTGGCGAGCCGGTCGGGTCGAGGCGAAAAGCCTGCAAATCAGCATCTATTGGGCTGCGAAGTCCGCCATCGGTACAGAGGAGAGGGCAAAAGCCTGCGGATTTGCAGCTTTTAACGCTCAATGCACGCCGCACACGAAAAAAAGATGTTAATTTGCAGGTTTCCTCTCTCGCAGACGCGGTCTGCGCGCCTGGGAAGCCTCGCTGGAGTATGCATCGCTGCGCCGCGGCCCCGGTAAACAGGAGGCAGGCAACATTTTATACAAAGAAACGATTGTATGTATCAGTGATACATAATAGTATTAATATTAATTAAAAGTATCAGAGGTGATTCAGTGAAACGAAATCCCGATTTGAAGCTGGGCATCAATCTGGGCTTTGCCGTCAACAAGTATGTGGAGCCCGAGGTATGGACGCGGATCGTCGCCGAGGAGCTGGGCATCAAAAACGTCCAGTTCGTCGCCGACCTCTTGAACGTTTTTTTGCCGGAATCGATCGTACGCGAGCAGGTCGAACGAATCAACCGCAGCACGCAGCAGTACGGACTGAATGTGACCAGTACGTTCACGAGCGCCTTCACCCGCGTCAATCACTTCATGCACCCGGATGCCGCGACCCGCAAGGTATGGCTGGATTGGTTCAAAAAGTTCGCGCGCGTCTCCGCAGAGATGGGCGCGAAGTCGACCGGCAGCCACTTCGGCATCCTGACATTCGCCGATTACGACGATCCGGCGCGCCGGGAATACATCATCAGCGAAGCCATCAAAAGCTGGCAGGAGCTGAGCTGGTACTGCAAGGACCTCGGTATGACGCATCTGCTGTTCGAGCCGATGTCGATTCCGCGCGAGATGGCGAACACCGTAGAGGATACGCGGGAGCTGCTGGCGCGGCTGAACGACGGATCGGGCCTTCCGTTCAAGCTGTGCCTGGACGTCGGCCATGCGCCGCATCCCGACGACCGCGATCCTTACCGCTGGGTCCGGGAGCTGGGCAGCGTGTCGCCGATCATTCATATTCAGCAGACGGAAAAGGATCACAGCCGGCACTGGCCGTTCACGGAAGCGTACAACAAGCTGGGCATTATCCACGGCGAGCCGCTGCTGGCCGCGATCGAGCAGTCGGGCGCGGCCGAAGCCGAGATCGTCTTCGAGATCTCGCATCGCGAAGCCTGGTCGACGGAGTTCCGGATCATCGAGGACCATCGGGAGTCCGTCGCGTACTGGCGTCAGTTCGTCGAACAGTGAACGGAGGGGATAGGCAGATGCAAGCAGCCGTGCTTCACGCCGTCGGCGACCTTCGGATCGAGGAGGTCGAGCGGCCGGCGCCGGATCGGGGCGAGGTGCTCATCCAGGTCAAAGCTTGCGGCGTATGCGGCTCCGACATTCCGCGCGTCTTTACGAAAGGCACCTACAGCTTCCCGACGATACCGGGACATGAATTTGCGGGCAAAATCGTGAGCGCAGGCGAAGGCGTCGATCCGGGACTGATCGGCCGCAAGGCCGCCGTGTTCCCGCTCATGCCGTGCCGCAGCTGCGCGCCGTGCGAGATCGGAGAGTTCGCGCAGTGCGAGCGCTACGACTACATGGGCTCAAGACGCGACGGGGCATTCGCCGAATACATCGCCGTGCCGCTCTGGAACGTCGTTCCGGCGCCGGACAGCCTGACCTACGAGGAGCTCGCGATGACGGAGCCGGCGGCAGTCGCCCTGCACGCGCTCCGGCAGGCGGGGATCGACATCGGCGACCAGGTGCTGATCAGCGGCGCCGGGCCGATCGGCATCATGCTGGCCAAATGGGCGTACGCCTGGGGCGCCTCCAAGGTGCTGCTGTCCGATATCGATCCGGCCAAGCTGGCGTTCGCCCGTTCCCTGGGCTTCGCGGATACGGTGAACGCGCTGGCAGAAGACGCGGCCGAATGGGCCCGCCGGTTGACCGGCCGCGGCGTCGACGTCGCCGTCGAAGGCGCAGGAGGCTCCTCATCGCTCGAGGTGTGCGTGAAGGCTGTCCGCAGCTTCGGCCGCGTCGTCCTGATGGGCAATCCGGGAGGCGAGATGAAGCTGTCGCAGCACGGGTACTGGGAGATCATGCGCAAGCAGCTGACGCTGAAGGGGACCTGGAATTCAGGATACGCAAGTTTGCCGAAAAACGAATGGAAGCTTGTCGTGGACGCGATGGCTTCAGGCCGCATCGATCTGCTGCCGCTCGTGACGCACCGGATGCCGCTGGACGGGCTGCTTGAGGCGATGGAGATGATGCGGGACCGCAGCGCTTTTTATAACAAGGTCATGTTACTCAACAGCAAAGAGGAGGCGTCGCCATGAAAGCCGCCGTATTGGAAGCGCTCGAACGAATGACAATCAAGGAACTGCCTCTGCCGGAGCCGGACGACGACAGCATGCTGATGAAGGTGGAAGCCGTCGGCATCTGCGGCTCGGACATTCGGATTTTCCACCACGGCAACAGCCGGGTCGAGCTGCCCCAGACGCTGGGCCACGAGGCATCGGGCCGCATCGTGAAGGTCGGCCGCAACGTCGACAAATTCGCCGTGGGCGACCGCGTATCTCTCGGGGCGGACGTCCCTTGCGGCAATTGTATCTTCTGCGAAGCGGGCATGGGCAACAACTGCCAGATCAACTATGCGCTCGGCTATCAATTCGCGGGCAGCTTCGCCGAATATGTCCTGCTGAACAAGACGGTCGTCCATTACGGCCCGATCCACAAGATCGCGGATCATATCTCCTACGACGAAGCGGCGCTGGCGGAGCCGCTCGCATGCGTGCTCAACGGACTGGAGCTGTCGAACGTCAACATCGGGGACACGGTCGTCGTGATCGGCGCCGGTCCGATCGGGTGCATGCTGGTCGAGGTCGCGCTGAAGATGGGCGCGCGCGTGCTGCTCGTCAACCGCTCCCGGCCCCGGCTGGAGATGGCGAAGGGACTCGGCGCGCACGCTTATATATGCTCGGCGGAGGAGAATGCGATCGAACGCGTCCTTGAAGAGACAGGGGGGCTTGGCGCCGATATCGTCATTACGTGCAATCCGTCGCCGGAGGCCCAGGTCGATGCCGTCCATATGGCCAAAAACCGCGCCAGAGTCAATTTTTTCGGCGGACTTCCCAAAGATCAATCCCTCGTCACACTGGATACGAACATCATTCATTACAAGGAGCTGTTCGTTCACGGCGCCCACGGCTCGCTGCCGCGCCATCATCAGAAGGCGGTCGAGCTGATCAACACCGGCATTATCGATATGAAAAAGTATATCTCGCACCGGTACCCCCTTGAATCGATAACGGACGCCATCGCCACGGCGGAAAGCCATGCGGGCATGCGCGTCATCATCAACCCTTGACGGGCGCGAACGGAGGAAGCAAGCCGATGGGTGGTAAAATTGCGCCGTCCCTCATGTGCGCCGATTTCCTGCATCTCGAGGATACGCTGTCCACGCTGGACCGGGCGGGCGTCGATTATCTTCACGTCGACATCATGGACGGCGCGTTCGTTCCGAACTTCACGCTCGGTCCGGACTTCGTGCATGCCGTCCGCCATGCGACACGCGTACCGCTCGACTATCATCTGATGGTGGATCATCCCGAGCGGCATCTGCATCTGTTCCCGGTCCGGGAGGGGGATATCGTATCCGTGCATCAGGAATCGACCCCTCATCTGCAGCGGACGCTGCAGCAGATCAAGTCGCTCGGCGCGAAGGCTTCCGTGGCGCTCAATCCGTCCACCTCCGTGCTGTCGATCGAGGATGTGCTCGACGACGTGGACATGATTCTGATCATGACGGTGAACCCCGGCTTCGCGGGCCAGAAGCTGGTGCCGGCTACCCTGCACAAGATCGCGCGGCTTAAGCGGTTTTTGGGCGAACGCAACTACGGTCATATCGAGATCGAAGTGGACGGCAACGTGAGCATGGAAAATGCCAGGAAAATGCGGCAAGCCGGGGCGGATATTTTTGTAGCGGGGACATCGAGCGTATTCAAGCCGGGGGCGGATCTGCTGGCGTTGACCAGAGAGCTGAAGGAAGCGATCGCCTAGCGGCATGACGTTATGGCAGCTACAAGCGGAAAGGGGCGGGTGAAGATGACCGATCGGGCATATGCCTGGTTTGAACAAAAACAGCGCGAGCGAGGCATAAACCTGGACGAAGTGAAGGCGGCGCTCAAAGCGCTCGCGATCGAGACGCCTTCTTGGGGGTATGCGGACCAGGGGACGAGGTTCAAGACGTTCCACTACCGCGGCGCGGCGCGGACGCCGTTCGAGAAGATCGACGATGCGGCCGTCGTACACGCCTGTACAGGGGCATGCCCTGCCGTGGCCATCCATATTCCGTGGGATCGGACGGACAACTATGCCGAGCTGAGGGCGTACGCCGAATCCAAAGGCTTGCGGATCGGAGCGGTGAACCCCAATCTGTTCCAGGAGCCGGAATATATGCACGGCAGCGTCACGAACGGCAATGCCGCCGTGCGCCGCAAGGCAACCGACCATCTGCTCGAATGCGTCGACATCGCGAAGACGGTCGGGTCCGGCGCGCTGAGCCTGTGGTTCGCGGACGGCACCAATTATCCCGGCCAGGCGCCGATCCGGCAGCGTGTGATCTGGATGCGGGAGTGCCTGCAGGAGGTGTACGCCAAGCTCGATCCAGGCATGCGGATGCTGATCGAGTACAAATTTTACGAGCCGGCCTTCTATCATACCGATCTCGCGGATTGGGGCATGGCGTACAATATGGCCGGCAAGCTCGGACCGCAGGCCGAGGTGCTCGTGGACACCGGCCATCATGCGCAGGGCGCCAACATCGAGCACATCGTCGCCTACCTGCTGGGGGAGAAGAAGCTGGGCGGCTTTCATTTCAACAGCCGCAAGTACGGGGACGACGATCTGATCGTCGGCTCCATGAATCCCTATGAGCTGTTTCTTATTTTCTATCAGATCGTCGATGCGCTGCGGGATCGGGATGCCGGCGTCAGGAAGCAGGCGGCCGACATCGCCTACATGATTGATCAGAGCCACAATATCGAAGAAAAGGTGCCGGCGATGATCCGTTCCGTGCTGAACGTGCAGACTCAGTTCGCGAAGGCGCTGCTGGTCAACCCCGAGGAGGTCAGGCTGGCGCAGGAGCGCCAGGACGTGCTCGGCGCCGAGCATGCGGTTCGCAGCGCGTTCGAGCAGGACGTGGGCCCGCTGCTGGCGGCGTTCCGCGAAGCGAACGGCCTGCCGGCCGACCCGATGCAGGCTTTCTACGACAGCGGATATTTGGATAAGCTGCGCGCCAGAGGATGAGCGGCGGGAGCAGCGCACACGACAAAGGCCGGCTTCGGGCGATTGACCCGGGGCCGGCTTTTCGGATAGGCTGTTAATTCGGACTCGCGCCGCAGGTCAGCTCGGCGCCGTCCGCCTGCGGCAGCTCGGCGGTCGTGCCGTCGGGCAGCGTCACGCTCACGGGGATGCCGGGCGGCGCGTCGATCCGCAGGCGGAACGTGCCGTCATCGTCGATCCGCCAGTCGACCTCGATCGGTCCGGCGCGGGTAGGGACGGCGCCGGACGCCCAGCGGAGCGGGCCGGGACGCGGCGCGACCGCGATCCGGGCATAGCCCGGTTCGGCAGGTGCGATGCCGAGCAGCTCGGCCGGAAATTCGTACAGCGGCGAGGCGCCCCAGCCGTGGCAGTCGCTGCGCTGCCAGACGGGGTCCTCCACCCACGAGGTGAGGCCCAGCCCGACCTGCTCGCGCCAGATGTCCCACAGGGGCGCGGCCCGATCGTACAGACCGGTCTTCGCCAAGGCGCGGAACAGGAAATGCACGTACGCGATGGAGGCGCGCGGCAGCTCGGGCTCGGCGAGCATCCGCGCCATCAGGCGGACCGCTTCTTCGCCGCCGACGGCGCCGGACAGCACGGCCCAGATCTGCGGGTGCTGGCTGTACTGCTCCGCCTGCGGGCCGTCCCTGAACAGGCCGCGCTCGGCGGAGAAGCAGGCGGCGCGCACGGCGGCATTGACGCGCGCCGCACGTTCCCGGTATTCGGCCGCCACATCGTCGCGTCCGGTCCAGGCGTTCAGCGCGGCCGCTTTGTGCAGGGCGTCGGCGTACATCAGATTGATGACGGTGAGCGGGCCTGTACGGCTGGCCGGGGGAGCGCCGTACAGCTCCTTCCACTCCTCGACCCAGTCGATCATCTGCCAGTAGCCTTCCGGGAGCAGGCCGACGAGCCCGTCGGCGCCGAGCCGGCGGTCGAACCATGCCAGCACGGCGTCGATCGTCGGGCGGTAGCGCTTGACGAGGGCCGCATCCCCGAAGAACATATAATGATCGTACACCATCAGAATCCAGAAAAACGAGAAGCCCGTGATGACCTGCGGCACGACTGACGGATAACGCGCCTGCAGCAGACCGGAAGGAAGCAGCGAGCTGTGAAATTCATAGATCGCCTTGGCGGCAAGTCGGTCGTCTCCGCTTGTCATATAGGTATACAGAGTTTGCAGCCGCGTATCCATCGTGTACTGCATCTGCTCATAATACGGCGTATCTTCATAGGTCTCGTGCATGCAGCGGGCCAGCGTGTTCAGGCTGATGTCCCACAGCGGGGTCAATGTCGCGTCGGAACAAGCGAATCGTCCCTTGACCTCAAGCGGGTAGCCGGTCTCCCGGTAATTGAATCCCAGCAGGGCGAGCGGCTCATTCAGCGCGGTCATCTCCAGCCGGACGAATCGCAGGCCGCGGAACCAGAACGGCTCGTAGCGCTCGGGGCGCGCGGCGCTCCCGATGCCGGCGGCGGTATATTCGTCGGCAGGCCCGTACAGCGCCTTGCCTGCCCGCCATTCGTCGCGGATACCTTTGACGCGCCTGCCGCCTGGCTCGGGCGGATACTCGTAACACTCCGAGCACAGCATACGAATGCGCGCACTGTTGCCTCCGGCAAGCCGGAGCTGCAGATAGCCGGTCGTGAGGGCGCCGGCATCGAGCTCGAACCAATGCGTCTCGCCCGCCGGCACGAGATGCCCGCTCAGCCGCGATGCGGCCGCGGCGCGAGCGGCCGCATCCTCACGCGCCTCGTATCGCACCGTCTCCGCGCCGTCCTTGATTCGGCCCGACCGCATGACCCGGACATACTCGCGCTCCGTCTCGTACAGCGCCGGAATCGTCCGCGCGGTCAACTGCCACGGCATCAGCGCGCCCCAGGTGCGGTCGTGGGTATCGCTGACTTCGCATGCAAGGGGCCAATCGCGGTCGTCGTAATCCGGCCGCTCCCAGCCGTGCGGCACGAGCGCGCCTTCAACCGTCTCCGCGCCGCCGACGAACAGCGTGAACGTCTCCCGCTGGTAGCTCGCCGCTCGGTCGCGAAGCGCACGCCAGGACGGCCCGCTGTGCAGCCGCTCGATGACGCCTCCGTCCGCATCGGCCAGCTCGCCGTTCAGGAGGAAGGCGCCGCGCTCCGAGCGCCATACCGAGGCGGGGCTGCCGGCGGCGGACTTGCCGTGCATGACATAGGGAAAGTGAACGGCTTTGCAGGCGAGCACATTCTCGCCCGGTCTCAGGAGCGCCGATAGATCGATCGTCTCATAATAGTAGGTGGAGGAGTCGCCTTTGCACGGCCCCGCAGCTACCGACGCTCCGTTCAAGTACAAGCGGTATCTGCTGTCCGCCGATACGTCGACGATCAACCGGCAAGTCGTATGCGCCGGCACGCAGAACGTTTTTCGGAAATAAACGATGTCGTGCTTGTCCGCTTCGGGACAGTCCCCAAGCCATATCCATTTGGCCTGCCAGGCTCTGTTTTCTTCCATTTGGAAAGGCACTCCTTCTTGACGATCTGGACAAGCCACCTTATTCTACATGAAAAGCGGCCGGCTGCCGCCCGGCTGCGGCAAAGAGGATATGAAAAGTCAAGAAGACGATGAGGTTTATAATGTCCGCAAGGAGGCTCGCAGGATAGCACACACGACTCACCGCCGACAGGAGGCCGCAGGCTGTCATGCAGCGTAAAACATTCGAAGGATTCCGCTCGCGATCCATATACCCCAAAATTTTGATCGTATTTCTATTGGTCATCACGCCGCTGTGCGTGCTCAGTCTCATCATCAACGCGAAGGGCGAAGCGGCGGTCAAGCAGGAAATCGACAATTCGATCGGCTCCAAGACGACTTATTTCGTCGATTCGCTGGAGACGGAGGCGAACCGGATGTACGAGCACCAGCAGGGCTTCAACCTTGACAAAGACCTGCAGCGGCTCGTCTATGTCGACTCGACGCTCGGCCGGTTCGAATGGGGCGAGACGATCAAGCGGCTGCAGGAGAAAATGGAGATCATCAAGACGTCGAGCAAGTACATCGAGAGCGTCAGCGTCCAGATGCTCACGATCGGGAAGGCGATCTCGAACAAGGATCCATACTATTCGCTCGACCGGGAGGCGGTCGATGCGTTCATGAATCAATATAGGGAAAAAGGCACTTCCATCATCAACGTGAAGGGCAGATTGCTGCTCGGCTACGTCAATCCGGTCGCGATCCTGGCGCAGAAAAAGCCGGAATATATCATTTTCATCCAGCTCTCGGTGCCCGAGTTGCGCAAAGCGATGGCGCAGTTCGCGAACTATCCCCATTCGGGAGCCGTGCTCATCGACGCAGAACGGAAGTGGACGATCGCCACCGACACCGACAAGGAAGTGCTGGCGGCGATGAACCGGTTCGCGGACGAACGGGGCGACGCCGGCCCGCCGGGAGAGACCCGGACCTTGAAGGTCGGCTCGACGACCTATCTGATGTCTTATCAGTATTCGTCCGTCATCGATACGAAGCTGCTCGTCTACATCCCGGAGAGGGAAGTATTGGGCGATCTGGATTCGTACCGGATCTGGTTCTGGGTGCTGGCGCTGTTGTCGATGCTCATCATCGCCGTCTTCTCGACATGGATCTATCGGCTTATTCACAAGCCGCTCAACAAGCTCGTATTCTCGTTCCGCAAGGTGGAGGACGGCTACCTGGAGCCGACTGTGCTGCCGAAGGGGCAGGACGAATTCCGCTACCTGTTCGAAGGCTTTAACTCGATGGTCGTCAAGCTTAAGGAGCTGATCCACAAGCTGTACGAGCAGGAGATCCGGGTGAAGAACTCCGAGCTCAAGCAGCTGCAGTCGCAGATCAATCCGCATTTTTTGTACAATACCTACTTCATCCTGCACCGGCTCGCCAAGATGGACGACATCGACAACGTCATTCTGTTCAGCCAATATCTGGGCGAATACTTCCAGTTCATCACCCGCAGCGGCGCATCCGAGATTCCCCTCGAGCAGGAGATCAAGCACGCCCGCCTTTACGTCGAGATTCAGCAGATCCGGTTCTCCAACCGCATCGACATCGAATTCGACCCGCTGCCGGACAGCCTGCGGGAGGTGCCGGTGCCCAAGCTGATCGTGCAGCCGATTATTGAGAATGCTTATAAATACGGGATGGAGCGCAAGAGAGAGGACGGACTGATTACGGTCAAGATTACAGGCGGCGATATTTTAAGGATCGTGGTGGAGGACAATGGCCCCGGCATGGACGACGAGAGCCTGCTGCAGCTGCAAGCCAGCCTGCGTTCGTCTCATCCGGAAAAGGAAATGACGGGAATTCTTAACGTCAAACGGCGTCTTCAGCTCCAATTCGGCAAAACGAGCGGCATTTTCGTCAGCAAGGGGAAGGACGGGGGATTGAAGGTCGAACTCGTCATCGACAGACGGCTGTCCCCGGAAATAGAATGAGAAACTTCAACGAATGACGAATTTTTAGTATATTTTATGGCGCCCAACCCCCCCTATAATCAAAGTGCAAACAAAAAAAAGCTAACGGAGGGGTCACAGATGAGCAAGAGCGGAACCAAGCTTGTACTAATCGTTTGTCTCGCTTTTATGTTTCTCGTTTCGGCTTGCAGCCAATCGAACAACACAGGCAGCAGTAAGGACCCGAGCAATGTAAGCGCTACAACATCGGCTGACGCAACGGCGTCGGGAGACGATAATGCAGCCCCCGACGGAATGGGCAAATACGATCCTCCGATCGACCTGACGACGTTTCGCTGCATGAACGATGCCGAGACGTATCCGCCGGGCGATTCCATCGACAAGAACGTCTGGTATCGCGCGTATCAAGATGAGCTGGGCATCAACGTGACGAACAAGTGGACGGTCAGCACGTCGGGGACGCAGTGCGAGGAGAAGACGAACCTCTCCATCGTCTCCGGAGATCTGCCCGACTTTTTCCCGGTCGATACGAAGCAGCTGAAAAACCTCGTCGATGCGGGCATGGTCCAGGACATGACCGAAGTGTTCGACAAGTACGCGTCGCCGCTCGTGAAGGAAGCGTACACGGCCAACAACGGCGTGGCGATGACGGCGGCCACGTTCGAAGGCAAGCTGATGGCGATCCCGGGCACGACGCGGGGTCTGAACGGCGTAGACATGGTCTGGATTCGCGAGGACTGGCGGAAGAAGCTGAATCTGCCGGAGCCGAAGACGATGGACGACCTGCTCAACATCATCAAGGCGTTCGTATCGCAGGATCCGGACGGCAACGGCAAGAAGGACACGATCGGCCTGACGATGGGCAAAAACTTCTATGACGGCTATGCCGGTCTGGCCGGCTTCTTCAACGCCTTCCATGCGTATCCGTACACGAGCGCATCGACCTCGATGTGGATCAAAGACAACGACGGCAAACTGGTCTACGGCGGCATTCAGCCGGAGATGAAGCCGGCGCTGCAAGCGCTTCAGAATCTGTACAAGGCCGGCGCGATCGATCCGCAGTTCGTCGTCTACGACGGCTCCAAAGCCGCCGAAGCCGAGAACCAGGGCAAAGCGGGCGTTCACTTCGGCTACTTCTGGAACATCGGCTGGCCGATCGACGGCCTCGCCAAGAAGAACGATCCGAGCATCGAGTGGAAGCCTTATCCGGTCCCGTCCGTCGACGGCACGCCGGCGATGGTCCAGGTTCCGGATCCGACCGCTTACTGGAACTTTGCCGTCAAGAAGGGCGTGAAGCATCCGGAAGCGATCGTGAAGATGATGAACTTGTTCTTCGAGCATATTTTCAGCGACAATGCCGAGCCGGACAAGTACCATTCGGGCACGGTCGACGGCAAGAGCTACGGCTACTTCGACTATGCGGCGGTCCAGGGAGAGCATCCGGAGAAAAACCAGATCGCGTTCCGCGCCGTCAACGAAGCGATGAAGTCGGGCGATACGTCCGGCCTGAACCCGGAGCAGAAAAAATATTATACCGCGCTGAAAGACTATCAGGACGGCGATCTGAGTCAGTGGGGTGCGGACCGCACCTGGGGCACCGAGGGTTCGTTCTCCGTGCTCGGCCAGTATAAGGACAACAACCTGATCAAGGTCAACGAGTTCCTGGGCGCGCCGACGAACACGATGGCGACCAAGGGCTCGATCCTGATGGACCTGGAAGCGAAGATGATTACGAAAATTATTCTGGGCGACCCGGTCGATTCGTTCGATCAGTATGTCCAGACATGGAAGCAATCCGGCGGCGATCAGATCACCCAAGAAGTGAACGAATGGTACGCCGAAAATCATAAATAACTATCGCGGGGGAGAGGGGAGCTAGAGCTTCCCTCTCTTCGCAAGAAAGGAAGGCAGCGGCCATGAACAAAAAATTCAAGCTTGGCGATTACAGCCTGTATCTCATGCTGTTGCCCGGACTTGCACTAATCGTTATCTTCAGCTACGTCCCGATGGCGGGTCTGGCCATCGGCTTCCAGCAGTTCAATCCGACCAAGGGGTTATTCGGCTCCAAGTATATCGGCTTCGACAATTTCAAATATGTCTATTCGCTTGACGATACGATCAACGTGCTGCGCAACACGGTCTCCATCGCGGTCATGAAGATGGCGGCGGGACTGGTCGTGCCGATCGCAGTCGCGTTGTTGCTGAACGAAGTCGGCAAAGCTTTTTTCCGCAAAGGCGTACAGACGTTGATCTATTTGCCGCACTTTTTGTCCTGGGTCATACTCGCGGGCATTCTGATGGACGTCCTGTCTCCCTCTACGGGAATCGTGAACCAATTTCTCGGTTTCCTGGGCTTCAAGCCGATCTTTTTTCTCGGCACCCCGTCCTGGTTCCAGCCGGTGCTGGTCATATCCGATGTCTGGAAGGAATTCGGCTTCAACACGATCGTCTACCTGGCGGCCCTGACGGGCATCAACCCGAACTTGTACGAAGCGGCCCAGATGGACGGCGCCGGCAGATGGAAGCAGACATGGTATATTACGCTGCCCGGCATTCTCCCGATCATCATCCTGCTCGCCACGCTCAGCCTCGGCAACGTGCTGAATGCGGGCTTTGACCAAGTATTCAATATGTACAGTCCGGTCGTTTATTCTACCGGCGACATTATCGATACGTACGTTTACCGTCTCGGCATGATTAACTTTCAGTTCGGCGTCGCGACCGCCGTCGGCCTGTTCAAATCGGTCGTCTCGTTCGTACTCATCTCGGTGTCTTACCTGCTTGCGTACCGGTTCGCCAACTATCGGATATTTTGACGGCCGCCAAGCGCCGATTGTTCGTCTATCGCGATTAAATTAAAGGAGGGGCCGCAATGGTACGACGAAACAGCCTGGGACGCACGGCTTTCATATACGGCAACTATACGCTGCTGGCCCTGCTTTCCCTGCTCTGCATATTTCCCCTGATCCAGGTGCTGGCAATCTCCTTCAGCTCGAGCTCCGCGGCGGCGAGCGGTCTCGTCAAGTTTTTCCCGGTCGACTTTACGCTCGACGCGTACAAATACGTGGCGACGAAGCCGGAGTTCATCCGCTCGTTCGGCATCACGCTCGAGCGGGTCGCGCTCGGCGTCACGATCAACATGCTGATCACGATCCTGGTCGCCTACCCGCTGTCCAAGGACGCCTCGCAGCTTCGGTTCCGCACGGCCTTCGTCTGGCTGTTCGTGTTCACGATGCTGTTCAACGGAGGTCTGATACCGACATACGTCGTCATCAAAAACATGCATATGCTGAACACCATCTGGGCGTTGGTGCTGCCGGGCGCCTTGCCGATCTTTAACGTCATTCTGCTGCTGAACTTCTTCCGCAACATCCCCAAGGAGCTGCTCGAAGCTTCGTTCATCGACGGCGCAAGCCAATGGAGCACACTGTGGCGAATCGTTGTGCCCGTGTCGCTGCCCGCGCTCGCGACAATTACGTTGTTCGCGACGGTCGGTCATTGGAACGCCTGGTTCGATGGCATCATCTACATGAATCAGCCGAGCAAGTATCCGCTGCAAAGCTATATGCAGACGATTATCGTAGCCCGGGACATGAGCAACCTGTCGCTCGACGACATCGAGAAGCTGAAGAACGTGTCGGACCGCAACATCAAGGCTGCGCAAATTTTTCTCGGCTCGCTGCCGATTCTGCTGATCTATCCGCTGCTGCAGCGCTTCTTCATGACAGGAATCGTCATGGGCAGCGTCAAGGAATAGTTGCCGCACGCCGGCAAGCCCATAAGGAGGAATACGATACATGCTATATACATGCGCATCCGATATCAGATCCTATGCCGCAACTGCGGAAAACAAGGCCGCCGAACGCGGCGCGGGCGGACAGGCGAATAACGGCCGCAAAGGCTCGGCGGCCATCGGGCCGTTCAAGGCCAATGCGGTTCAGACGCTGCTCGATGTGAGCGGAACGGGCATCGTCCGCCATATCTGGTGCACCATCCCGCCAGGCAACGTGCGGGCCATGCGCAATCTGATCGTCCGCATGTATTGGGACGGGCAGAGCCATCCGAGCGTCGAGGTGCCGCTGGGAGACTTTTTCGGCGTCGCGCACGGCCGCCAGCGGAACATGATGTCGGATTACGTCTCGATGCAGGACGAACGGGGCTTCAACTGCTGGATTCCGATGCCGTTTAGGACCCATGCGCGCATTACGATCGAGAATGACTCAGGTTTTGATATCGATCTGCTGTTTTACCAGGTCGACTTTACATTGGGCGACAAGCTGGACGAGGACGCCGGCTATTTCCACGCTCAATTCAGGCGCTCGAATCTGTGTCCGCTGTTCGAGGACTACACGATTGTCGACGGCATCCGCGGGACGGGCGTGTATCTCGGCACCGTGATCGGCGTCCGCAGCATTTTACAGGAGAAGACGTGGTTCGGGGAGGGCGAGGTCAAGTTTTTTATCGACGACGACGACCGATACCCGACCATTTGCGGGACCGGGCTCGAGGATTATATGGGCAGCGCCTGGGGCTTGCGCGAAGTGAACACGTCTCAGCAGGGGGCGCCGATGGTCGACTATCCGAACGCGCTGTTTTCCATTTACCGTTTTCACGGCAAGGACCCGATCTACTTTCGCGATTCGCTGAAGGTAACCGTGCAGCAGATCGGATACGGCCCGCGCGAATCCGCCAAGCTCGGCTACGGCGAGGACGCGGTCTGCTATCCGGCGGCGGGCGCGTCGGCGGAGAACTGTCTGTTCGAGCGCAGCGACGACTACTGCTCGGTCGCCTACTGGTACCAGACGCTGCCTTCGGTGCCGTTCCCGCAGCTGCCAGGCCGCGAGGAGCGCTCGGCAGACCTGCTGATCGACAAGGAAAAGGGGCCGGAGCGGGCCGACCAATAAAAAAACGCAGAAGGCATCCGGCAGACGCCATCCCGCCAGATGCCTTCCCGCGCATGTCGGGAGCGGAGGAGGCTTGTATCCATGTACAGATTGCTGATTGTCGACGACGAGCCGATTATCGTGGACGGCCTGATCGATTTTTTCTCCGATCTCCAAGGGTTCCCCGAGCTGGAGCTGTACTGGGCTTATTCCAGCCACGAAGCGCTCGCTTGTTTGCGTTCGACGCGCATCGATATCGTATTGTCCGACATCGAGATGCCGGAGATGAACGGTCTCGCCCTGCAGAAGGAGATCAATCAACGCTGGCCGCGGTGCAAGGTTATATTTCTGACGGGCTACAACGACTTCGACTATATCCACAGCTCCAGCCGGAACGGCGCGACGGATTACGTGCTCAAGACCGAAGGCGATGCGCAGATTCTCAAGGCGGTTCGCAAAGCGATCGAGGCGCTGGATTCGCAGCTGGCGCTAGAGCGTCTGATCCGCAATGCCGAGACCCGCTTGACCCAGGCGCTGCCGCTGATGCAGCGGGAATTCTGGATGGATCTGCTGAACGGGACCGAGGTGCTGAAGGACAAGGAGGAGGTCCAGGCCCAGCTGCAGGAGCTCCAGATTCCGCTGAAGGCGGACGAACCGCTGCTGATGATATTGGGCCGCGTCGACGCCTGGAAGGAAGAGATGGGACAATCCGACAAGATGCTGTTCCTGTATGCGGTGCACAACATCGCAGAGGAGTATCTCCAGGATGCGTTCCGCATCGTTCATATCAAATACAGGCAGGACCGCTTTGTATGGCTGCTTCAGTTCAAACAGCCTTCCGAGGTGACGACTGGCGACGAGAGGAGCGCCTGGCCGATCCACCAAATAAACGGATACATGGAGCTCATCCAAGCCTCGTGCAGCAGCTATCTGAATACCCCGTGCTCCTTCATGACGGTCAGCGAGCCGTTCGACTGGGATCAGATCGCGCAGCGCTTCGATACGCTGTCCTTCTTGTTCGCGCGGGGTCTCGGTACGAGGCAGGAGGTGCTGCTGTCGGACCAGCAGCTGTTCGAAGCGATCCAGGAGGGGCACGACGGCAGAGCCAAGATACGGACGGCGCAGCTGTTGTCCGATTTTCTGGAGAAGGGTCAGCGGACGGAATTCATGGCGCTGTTCGATCAATTCATGGGCACGGTGGACGGCGCCTCCTTCTCCGGGACCGGGACGGCCGTCGAGATCTTCTACGCCATGGTCTCCATGTTCATCACGTACATCAACCGGTGGGCGCTGATGAAGGAGGTGTCGGATCGCTTCAATATCAGCAAGCTGTTCAGCATTGAAGAGCATGCGACCTGGCGGGAGGCGACCGCCAGCTTCCGGCAGCTCGCAGACATGCTGTTCGACATGAAGTCGGACGAGAGCGAGCAGCAGACCAACGAGGTCATCCGGAACGTACAGGATTACATTAAAAGAAATCTGGACCGCGACCTCTCGCTTACGCGGCTGGCCGAATCCGTCTACCTGTCGCCCTCGTACTTGTCCAAGCTGTACAAGCAAGAGACGGGGCTCAGTCTGACCGACTATATCGTCGATCACCGCGTTCAGAAAGCCAAGGAGCTGCTGATCGGCAGCGAGCAGAAAATCCATAAGATCGGCAGGGCGGTCGGATTCGAATCCGCAGCGTATTTTGCGCGCTGCTTCAAGAAGATGACCGGGCAGACGCCGCAGGAATTCAGGGACGGCGTGCGCAGAAGCTGAAGCCGCGAGGCTGCATGGACGGAAGGGGAAACCAAATGAAATCGATCACGCTGGACGCGCTGGAAAAGGACCTGACGCTTAGCCGCTATATCGGTCGGCTCTCATGCGATACGCTGGGCGCCGCCCGGCCGGACGTTGCCGTTCGCCGGATCTCCGACGCTGTCGTCCGCATGACGCTGACGTTCCGGCTGGAGACGACAGTCAGGCAGGACGACTGGCAGCTGGCGATCGAGCCGGCATTCGCGCCGTCGTTCCATTGGGCGCCGCATCTTACCCCCGAGGATCGCCACATTATCGACCAGCACAGCTTTCGTTCTCCGGCGCTGATCGCCTGCGGCGACGGCAAAGTGCTCATCCTGGTGCCGGATCTGGATCTGATGATCCCGGGGACGCCCGTCCGCTGGTATATGGACAACGATGCCGGACGGAATCGCTTGACGCTGGGGATGTCGGAGTACCGGGTGCGGGAGCATGTGCTGTACGAGCGGGCGCCCGGCGCCGTCTATCCGGCGGGCACGGTGCAGGTCGGCTGCTATCTCATGGTATTCGACGACGCGGACACGCTGGCCAATCCCTGGCGGCCGGCGCTGGACTTGCTGTGGGCACGGTGGGGCGGACCGCTCTTCCGGCAGGGCGCGCCGGCAGAGCTGCCGCTTGGGCGGCTGGTCCGCCGCACGTACGACTGGGCGTTCGACAGCTGGCAGGACAGCGTCTGGCAGCAGTTCGAGCTGGACGGCCGGACGGTCGGTGCTGCCGTCTTTATCGTCAATGTGACGCAGAGTCCCAATTATCCGGGCCCCGTCAACGAACGGGAATTCCGGTCCGTCTGGAATCAGGCCTGGTTCAGCTCGCTGCGCTCGGCACAGGGCGTATACCGGCAGGGTCTGGCCACCGGCGATCCGGACCTGCTCCGCAGAGCGCGCCTGACGAAGGAGCTGGCGCTCTCCGCTCCGCAGCGGAACGGACTGTTCCCGTCGGTGCTTGCGACGGATATGGAGCAGGTGACGATAGACGGAGAGACGGTCAATCGTTCGCTGGGCTGGGAGACGGCCTATTGGGGCAATTCGAACCGGAATCCCGCGCATGACCGGCATCCGGTGCGGACGGCGCCTTATCATATTCTGGATATGAGCTGGACGGCGCTGCTCATGCTCCGGTGGTACGACGAGTTGGAGCAGGATCAACGCCTGATCGAATATGCGGTGCGATATGCGGACGCGCTCGTGGAGCTTCAGGACGCGCGCGGCTTTTATCCGGCATGGCTGGATAGCGATACGCTGGCGCCGCTGGGCATACTGGACGATTCTCCCGAGAGCGCCATGTCGGCGACCTTCCTGCTGACGCTGCATCGACTGACCGGCAAAGCGAGGTATCTGCAGTCCGCGCTGAAGGCCGCGGACGCGATCGCCCAGTACATCGTGCCGAGCGGCCGCTGGGAGGACTTCGAGACCTATTGGTCCTGCTGCCGCTACGGCAGCGAGGAGCTGGTCGGGCGAAAGGTTGCCCGCAACGATATGTACAAGCAATGCAACTTCTCGATGTTCTGGACGGCGGAAGCCTTCCTGGCCTGCTACCGGCAGACGGGCGAAGCGGCGTATCTGAAGCTCGGCGAGCGTTGTCTGGATGAGCTGCTCATGACGCAGGCTTCCTGGCAGCCGCCGTACATCCATGTCGGCGCCTTGGGCGGCTTCGGCGTCATGAACTGCGACGGCGAGTGGAACGACGCGCGCCAGAGCCTGTTCGCCGAGCTCATCGTCGAATACGGGCTGGAGCTGAACCGGGAGGAATACATCCAGCGGGGGATTGCCGCGCTCCGGTGCTCGTTCGTCATGATGTACTGTCCGGAAAATTCGCGGTCCAAGGCGCAGTGGGAGAAGGCGCATCCGTTTTTTGGCGAGCAGGATTACGGCTTCATGATGGAAAATTACGGCCATGACGGCGTCGCCGACGACAACGGAGGCGGCATGGGACTGTTCGCAATCTTCGATTGGGGCAGCGGCGCGGCAGCGGAAGGCTATCTGCGGATGCAGGCGCATCATCCCGAGCTGCTGGACCGCTACGGGCTGAACCGCTGACCTCTGGAAAGGAAAATTCCGATGAAACAGGCGAATATGCTGATGGAAACAGGAAGCACGATTACGGTGGGCGGACCCGGCTGCGACATCGAGGGCTTCACGTCGAATGCCGTGCAGACGGCGGTCGAGCGGCTGCGCCGCGGCGGAGAAGGCGGGACGGTCCGGCTGGATCGGGGAGTGTTCCGCATCGCCGGTCCAATCCGGCTGTACGACGGGATCACGCTGCAGGGAGCGGGCGCGGACACCATTTTGCGCAAGACGGGCGGGGTGAAGACACGCTTCACGGTAGACGCCGATTACGGAGAGCTGCAAGCCGAAGTGGAGGATGCCGCGATGTTCGAGCCCGGCATGGGGCTGCAGCTGTTCGACGAATCCCAGAGATGGGGCTGGGACGAGAGCACGGCGACCATTACGCGCATCGAGGGGAATGTGCTTCACTTCGACCGCCACCTGGAGCGGGACTACAGATCGGACGACGGCGGCACGGTGACGAATGCCTGCTCGATCATTGAAGCCTGCGGCGTCCGCCACGCGCGAATTCGCGATCTGGTCGTGGACGGCGCCGGAGCCGACAATTACCCGATCGGCGGCTGCAGGGGCGCAGGCATTTATTTGTATAAGGCAGGAGCGTGCCGCATCGAGAACGTGCAGGTCAGAGACTTCAACGGGGACGGCATATCGTGGCAAATTACCGAGGACATCGCCGTCCGCGCCTGCACCGTCACCGGCTGCGCCGGGTCGGGTCTCCACCCGGGCGCGGGCTCTGTCCGCAGCATCGTCACGGACTGCACGCTCGAGGGCAACGCGCTGGCCGGCCTGTTCATCTGCTGGCGGGTGCAGCACGGCGAATTCAGCCACAACCGGATATGTAGGAACGGCAGCTTCGGCATCTCAATTGGCCACAAGGATTCGTACAATCGGTTCGACGACAACGTGATCTCGGACAACGGCGCGAGCGGCGTCCACTTCCGCGAGGAAAAACAAGGGAACGGCTCGGTCGGCAACCGGTGGTCGCGGAACGTCATTGCCGGCAACGGCAGCGAGGAGAAGGCGGGCTTCGGCGTCTATGTCAACGGCGCTTCGGCGGACAACGCATTCGTCGGCAACGTCATCGAAGGCGATGATACCGGCCGCCAGCGCACGGCGGTATGGCTGGACGCATCGGCGAGCGGGTTCACGTTCTTTTGACAGCCGCAGACAATGAACGACAACGAACAGTTGAAGATCAGGGCATGCAAGCGCATGCAAGATTCGAAGGGAGAGGAACAACCGGATGCTGGCCGACCGTTACGAATTGTCGAATGTGAAGGCGGCGCTTCTGCCGCCGAACCGGATCACCCCGTTTCCAACAGCGGAGGACAGACCCGCCTGGGAAGCGCTGCTGCCCGAAACCCGAGAGCGGTGGATCGCGCTGGCCGAGCAGTACAAGGATTACGTCTGGCCGGCCTTGAAGGTCGAGCATTATATGGCGTACTGGAGGTCCGGCGAGCTGGATACGCGTTCGAGGTCGGTGTTCGAACGCCGCAGCGTGCTCGGCATTTTGGCGCTGGCGGAGTGCATCGAAGGCAAGGGGAGATTTCTGGACCAGGTGATCAACGGCATATTCGTCATCTGCGAAGAGACGACCTGGGTGCCGCCGCTTCACCGGCTGCACGCGAAGGAAAATATGCAGGAATGCATGCCGGACGCTTCGGATCATATCGTGGAGCTCGTAACCAGCGCGACCTCGGACCTGCTGATCTGGATTCGTTATACGATGCGGCAGTGGCTCGATGCGGTCAGCCCCCGCATCTGCCGGCGGATCGCGGCCGAGGTGAGGGAGCGTCTGCTCGTTCCCTACATGAAAAAGGACGACTATTGGTGGATGGGCTTTCTGGAGGGCGTCCGCGTCAACAACTGGAATCCGTGGTGCAACAGCAGCGCATTGATGGGCTTCCTGCTGCTCGAGGAAGACCCGGATGTGCGTGCGGCGGCGGTGCACAAGATCATGCGCAGCCTGGACGCATTCATCCATACGTATTCGCCGGACGGCTGCTGCGATGAAGGGCCGGGGTATTGGGGGCCTTCCGGCGGAGGCCTGTACGTCGCGCTCGAGCTGTTGGCCGCAGCCACCGGCGGCGCCGTCGACGTGTTCGACGAGCCGCTCATCGGCGATATCGGCAACTACATTTACAAAGCGCATATTCACGAACGCTACTTCGTCGATTTTGCCGACGGCGACGTCAAGCCGCTCATCGGAGGCGCCGTCATGTACCGGTACGGCAAGAGCACCGGCGACATCCGCTTGCAAAATCTCGGCGCCAGCCTGCCGGAGGGCGAGCCCGTCATCCATATTTGGTTCGAGATGTACGCGCAGCTGCATGCGCTGTTCCAGGAACGGGAGCGGCTCGAAGCGGGTGCCAAGGCGCCTTATGTCCGGGATGCCTGGCTGCCGTCCGCCCAGGTCATGACCGCCCGGCAGCGGGAGGGCAGCGAGCAGGGGCTGTTCCTGGCCGCCAAGGGAGGACATAATCTCGAATCCCACAATCATAACGATGTCGGCAGCTTCATGGTGTTCGTCGACGGCCGTCCGCTGTTCGTCGATGTCGGCACCGAGGAATATACGGCGCAGACGTTCGGGCCGGACCGCTACGAGCTGTGGTACCTGCAATCGCAGTATCACAATCTGCCTACCGTACGCGGTGTCCTCCAGCGCAACGGCGCAGCATACCGCGCGAAGGATTCCGCCTACGAGGCCGAAGCGGCGGCGGCGGCAGGCGGCGCGTCCCGGCTGTCGCTGGACATAGCCGACGCCTATCCGGAAGCGGCGGGCATCCGCGCTTGGCGCCGCACATTCGAGCTGGCGCGCGCGGATCGCCCGCAGGTCGAGGTGACGGATCGGTTCGAACTCAGCGGAGAGACGGCGGACATCTTCTACAGCCTGATGACGCCCTGCGAACCGGTCCCGGCTGCGGACGGTACGATCCGCTTCGAATACGCGCCGGGCGCATGGGCGGTGCTCGAATTCGATGAGGCTCATCTTGAAGCCTCCGTCGAAGTCATCGCCAACATGGAGTCGAGACTGATCCGCAACTGGGGCGAGCGGATGAACAGGATCGTGCTGCGCGAGAAGGAGCCGGTCGCCGCGGGGACGCGGACGATCCGGATCTACCGGCAAGCAGACAAGCACGACGGTTCAACGCTTGGTCAGAAAGGAGATGACAGCGATGTCAGTTCATGAAACGGGATCGTGGGTCGATGCGGCATGGGAGCGGACGGCGGCGAAAATCGCCCGGAATGCGGCGGAGATCGGCGCGCATTTCCCGCATGCTTCATTTAACGGCGTCTACAATTCATGTCCTCCGCACGATTGGGGAGCGGGCTTCTGGCCCGGCCTGCTCTGGCTGGTTTATCGGGAGACGGGCGACGAGCTGCTCAGGCAGACGGCCGAGCAACTGGAGGCCAGACTGGGGGAGACGCTCACCGCGTACGATGAGCTGCATCACGACGTCGGCTTCATGTTCAGCCTGAGCAGCGTGGCCCAATACAAGCTGGTGGGCGATCCGGTTGCGAAGCGTCATGGCTTGATGGCTGCCAACCTGCTGGCGGGGCGCTTCAACGTGAACGGGAGCTTTATCCGGGCATGGCCCGACTGGGACGGAGAAGACCATAGCGGGTGGGCGATTATCGACTGCATGATGAACCTGCCGCTGCTTTATTGGGCATCCGAGGAGATCGGGGATCCCAGGTACAAGCAGATCGCGATGCGGCATGCGGATATGGCGCTCCGCGAGTTCATGCGTCCGGACGGATCGGCCTATCATATCGTCTGCTTCGACCCCGAGACCGGGGCGCGCCAAGGGGCGATCGCCGGACAAGGCTATGCCGCGGATTCGGCGTGGGCCAGAGGGACGGCATGGGCGCTGTACGGCTTTGCGCTCAGCTACCGATATACGGCGCAGGAGCGGTATCTGGACGCCGCGAAGCGGGCGGCCCACTACTTCGTATCCCGTCTGCCGTCGGACAAGGCTCCTTATTGGGATTTCCTGCTGCCGGATACGGCGGACATGCCGAGGGATACGTCGGCCGCGGCCATCGCGGCTGCCGGTCTGCTGGAGATCGCGGCACATTGCATCGAGACGGACGGCGGCTTCTACCGCACGGCCGCTGCGGACATCGTACGGGCGCTGGACGAGAAGTACGGGGCATGGGCGCTTGCGGAGCAGGGGCTGCTGCTGCATGCGACCGGATATTATGCGAAGGATTCCAACGTGGACGTGCCGATTATTTACGGCGACTACTTCTTCGCGGAAGCGCTGTTCAAGTTAAGAGGCGGCGCCGCGCTGTTCTGGTAGAGAGCCGCTAGCGCGCCGCGGCAATGGGCAGCGAGGAGTCGACCTTCGCCGAAGCGGGCGCCCGGCGCCGATCGTCGGGATCGAACAAGGAGATGAACAAAATGTCGGCAGGAACATGGCGCAGGTCGGAATTCGAAGGATATGCGAGCGTAGTCGGAGAGAACGAGTCGATTCGGGTGGAGCTCGTCCCGGAACGGGGCGGCAAGCTCGTCTCTTTGCTCGATCGGGCAACCGGACGGGAATGGGTGTTCCGGAGCGATGCCGCGTGGTCGCCGCTGCGATACGGCATGCAGTGGGAGGACGGCGACCGCAGCGGCTGGGACGAGATGTTCCCCACCATACTGGCCTGCCCGTGCCCGGATGAGCCGTGGCGTCACGCGGTATACCCGGATCATGGCGAGGTGTGGACGCTGCCGTGGGACTGCGAGCTAGCGGCATCGTCCGTTTGCTTGCGGGTGCACGGGGTGATGGTCCCTTATATATTCGGCAAAACGCTAACGCTCTCGGGACCGGATCTGATCACGACGTACGAGGTGCGCAACCCTGCGCCTTTTCCATTCTCCTATATGTGGTGCGCGCACAATTTGCTGGCGATCCGGCCGGGGATGCGCTGGGTCACGGATTCGAAGCTGGACGCGGTCGTATTCCAATATTCCCACGGCGATCGCATGACGCCCAAGCCCTACGGGCGCACCGCGTACCCGCTTGCCGGCGATCCGCAGATCGATCTGGCGGCGATCGGGGACAAGCTCGGCGAGCATGCCGAGAAATATTGGTTCGAAGGCGACGTGACGACGGGCAAAGCAGGCATCTTCGATCCGGCGACGGGGGAGGCGCTGACCTATCTGTACGATCCGGCCGATGTGCCTTACCTTGCGGTCTGGGCCAATTACGGCGTCTTCAAAGGCGACTATACGGCGGCGCTGGAGCCGGCGACCGGCTATTTGGACGATGTGTACGCGGCGCATCTGCTGAAAAAGGTGAAAACCGTCCCGCCGTACGGCGTCAACCGGTGGAACTTTACCGTCTCTCTTGATCCTGAGGCGCGCTTGGGGCGTTCGGCGGACGGCGGCCTCGCTTGAGATAGAGCTGGAAAACGGACAGGGGAAAAGAGAGGAGGCCGCGGCATGACGGCAGTCAATCATTCGATGTACGACGTTCGCGACTACGGTGCGGCAGGGGACGGGAACGCGCTGGACACGAACGCGATCAACCGCGCGATCGCGCGATGCCACGAGCGCGGCGGGGGCACGGTACGGCTGTCTGCGGGCGTCTATCTGTCGGGTACCGTGTTCATGCGGAGCGATGTGACGCTGTACCTGGAGGCGGGGGCCGTGCTGCTCGGCAGTCCGAACGTGGACGATTATCCGAAGCTGCCGTACACGAGCGAACATCGGAATACGGCGCTTATCGCAGCGATCGGGGCCGAGCGCTTCTCGATCGAAGGCCGCGGCACCATCGACGGCAACGGCGATGCTTATGCTCTTTACGAGCGGGCCGATCTGCTGCGCGACTTCGACGCGTCGTTCACGCGGCAGGGCGAAGCTTATTTTCGGGAAAACGACAAGGCGGAGGACGGTCCGGTCGAGATGAAGAGCAGGCCCGGCATTCTGATCCTCATTTTAAACGGCCGGGATGCTCAAGTGAGCCGCGTCCATATCCGCAACGCGCCGAACTGGTGCCTCCACGTGGCCGGCACGGACGGCGCGCTGCTGACCGGGCTCGATATCAAGAACAGCCTGCTCGTGCCGAACGCGGACGGCATCGACGTGAGCCGCAGCCGCAACGTTCGCATCAGCGACTGCAATATCGAGGCGGGGGACGACGGTCTGGCCTTCAGCCCTTGCGCCGAAGGCTTCGGCGGCGGGGCCAACGAGAACATCGTCGTGCAGAACTGCACGATCCAGTCCAGATCGGCGGGCATCCGGATCGGATGGGACGCGTACGATTTCCGCAATTTTCTGTTCCATAATATCGTCATCCGCGACTCCAACCGGGGCATCGGTCTGTTCCTGCGCGAAGGGGAATCGATCGAGAATGTGGTGTTCAGCAATATCACGATCGAGACCCGGCTGCACAAGGGCAAATGGTGGGGCAAGGCGGAGCCGATCCATATCTCCGCGCTGCCGGGACTTGAGCATGCGGGACGGATCGTGGATCGTCATGTGAAGCCGGGCCGCGTGCGCGGCGTGACGTTCTCGAACGTCACGATCCGTGGCGAACAGGGCATCGTGCTGTACGGCAGCGAGCATACGCCGCTTGAGGATATAACCTTCGACAACATCCGGATGCAGATGACAAGCGGGCCGCTGATGGAGACGTTCGGCGGCAACTTCGACTGCCGGCCGACGCTGGACGGGGAGCTGAACGTGTTCGGGCACGACATCCCGGCACTGTACGCGAAGCATGTGAAGCGGCTGAAGCTGCGCGGCTTCGAGCTCGAATGGGCCGACGGGATGCCGGACTATTGCCGCAGCGGCATCGAGATCGAGGCGTTCGCGGAGCTCGAGATCGACGGCTTCCGCGGGCGCCAGCCGCAGGCGGACGGCACGGCCATCGTGCTTCGCGGCGGCCGGGGTGCGGTCGTCCGCAACAGCATTGCGGCGCCGGGCACATCCTGCTTCCTGCGCGCGGAAGGCGTGGAGGGCGCGGCGCTGTATGCGGGCAACGTGACGCTCGAAGCCCGGGAAGCGATCGCGCCGTTAGGGCACGGCTTCATCCAACACGGCAATATCGAAGGCGCGGGCGAGATCGGTCCCGCGGGAGCGGCGCTCGAAGTGCGAGCGTAGGTCGACAATTGGCGTGTCTGCAGGGCAATGGCGTTCCAAGCGTGGATGTGGATTTAAATAACGGGCTGTCCGCGCTTTCGCGCGAGCAGCCGGTTTATTTGGCATTCGATAGAGCGGATTAGCGCTCGATCACGAAGCCTGCGATCGAAGCGAGCTCGCCCTCGGTCACGACGAGCTTCCGTCCGGGCAGATCGGCGGCTTCAATCGTGCGCACCGGCACGGTCTTGCCGCCGTCCGCCGCGTAGACGCGCACCCGGCCGAACGGGCGGCCGAGCAGCAGCTCGCCGGCAGCGAACGGAATGCAGGCGACCTGCTGCGCATCGGCGATGTCGCGGTCGTCCTGCGCGATGAGCGCCCAGCGGCCGGTGAACGAGACCGTGCCGGCGACCGGATAGGAGACGGCGTCCTGTCCTTCGCCGCGAAGCGCCAGCGCCGTCAGCAGGTTCGGCTCGCCGCCGTCGGGACCGGCTTCCAGCCGTCCCCATGAAGCGAGCCGCGGCTCGCCCTTGAGGCTGCCGGTGTCGGCGTCGAGCCATAGCGGCTTCCAGCCGCAGGTGCGCCGGCGCCAGGTTTGCAGCGCGGCCCAACGGTTGAGATCGGCGGGCTCCATCTGCTTGCCGTCATTGTCGTTCTCCCCTAGCGTGAGGCCGTTGACGCCGACGACGGCCGTGTCGAGCAGGATCGGTCCGAGCGCGCCGTAATAATAGCCGGTCGACGTATTGACCGCCATGCCGTGCCTTGCCGCGAGCGATGCCCACAGGCAGCGCTGATTGTGGCCGGATATCTCGTGCGCGGCGCTGTCTCCGGCATCTCCGAGATCGTCGATATTGATGAGGTCGGAGACGGTGCGCATCAGCGGATGAATGCCGTAATAAATAATCGTGATGTCCGGATCGACGGACTTGGCGGCGTCATGGATCAGCTTCAGCAGCGAGAAGGCCAGCTTCTCGCCGCGATAGGCCGGGTCGCGGGGCACGGCCGCATCGGGACCGGGATAGCCGTAAGCGAAGTCGAGCTTCAGCGCGGCCGGCTTCCAGCGCGCTACCAGGCGCTCCGTGCGCTCCGCGATCAGCCGTCTCGTCCGCTCGGAGCTCGGATCGAGCAAATAATGGAACTTGGCGCCGAACGGACTGCCGGACCATCGCCACTCGCGCGGCTCGCCGTCGGGACCGCACAGCAGATCTTCCTTCGTCAGCCCCTGCGCCTCGGGATCGTCCGTCCAGCCGACGCTCTGCCAGAACGCGAGCTCGTAGCCATGCGCCCGGATGTTCGCCATGTCGGCGTCGAAGTCCGGGAACAGCGCATAGTCCGGCTCCGCACTGCCGTTGAACGTTTCCCAAGAATCGTCCAGAATGACCATATCCGACTGCGTAGCGCCGGATATCCGGTTGACGAATTTTTTCAGATCGAAGCGTCCTTCCTTGAAGTCGCCCCATGTGCATACGAACGAACGGAGATGGCGGGGGGACTTGGGCTCGAACGGGCCAAAGCTGTCGAAAAGAGCGGCGAGCGCCTCGTAGCCCGACCCGCCCCATGCCAGCCGCAGGGGCTCGGTCCATACGCGGGTGTCCGCATCCACCGGTCCCCACAGATCCTCGCGGTAGGCATAATGAACGCAGGCCGTGGACGACTGCAGCCTCAGCGTCAGCGGCGCATCCGGCACTTCGCCGGGACCGAACGCCAGCCAGCCGTGCCGTCCGCCCATCGCAGCCGCATAGAGCGGGCGGGGGAAGGCCGCCGCATAGGGCGTCCCCATGGCGTCGCCGAAGCTGCCGAGCGGCAGCCGCGCGTCGCCCATATCCCACGAGCGCCAGAAGGAATGCGTAGGAGAGGAGCCTGCCGCGGGCACGCAGTAGCCCTCCGCCTCCCAATCCGGCCAGTGGACGCTGGCCGCGCTGGGTGTGCGGCGGCGCTCGGCCGCCGTCAGCGGCCGGGTGCCGAATTGCAGCGATACGATGCGGGGCGTGCGGGACCATGTCACGTCCAGCCGCTTGATCCGGAATCCCCAGCCCGGCATATCGCAGACGATCGCACCCGAGCCGTGCTCGCCGAGGTCGAGACCGATCCGCCATTCCCCGTTTTGCCCGGCCACGCAGCTTTTCGCGACCGCTTTGACATACACCGCAGTCCCGTCGGCATCGAGCTCGAAGGCGGGCAGCAGACTGCCTGTCCAGACCGGGTTGCCTCCCGCTTCCGGCTGCGCCGCGCCGGTACCCGGATTTTCCCTCAGCAGTCGCGCCTCGTCCCGCGATACGTCCCACTCCAGCTTCATGCCGTCCGCCGTTGCGGTCAAGACGGTGTTCACGGCTCCTTCGATCATGAGCGCTCATTCCCTTCGCGATTGTTGTCGCTCTCAGTATAGAAGCGCAGCCAGGAAAAGTAAGTAGCCCGGACGGGGAATTGAGTATCCATTATCGCGATTTTCGAATTTTCCGGTCTGCCGGCTCGTCGGCGGCCGCATCGTGAACCGCCTTCGGCCACCGGATATGATGATCGGCATCATACAGGGAGGAACAAAAGTCGCTGAGGCTCATCCCGGTCTTTTTTTTGAACATTTTGCCGAAGGCATGAATGTCGTTATAGCCGACACGCGCGGCGATCTCTCCGAACGAGAGCGGGGACTGCAGCGCCAGCTCCTTGGCTTTGGTGACGCGTGCCCAGATGAGAAACTGCATCGGCGTGATGCCGAACGCCTTTTTGAACTCGGCGATCACATAATTCCAGGTAAGTCCGGACAGCCGTTCGATCTCCTCGACGTTCAATCCCGTGTCGAGACGGCTCTCGATATGATTTTTCACGAGCACGAGCCGCGCCAGATTTTTGCGGGAGACGGCGGCGTCCTGCCGGCCCTCCGCCACCCGGCGGGATGTCTCCGCCAGAATGGACAGCAGGAGAGACTGGCATAGCAGTCCGTTCTCAAGGCCCGGCTGCCGGTATTTGGCGACGAGCTCGGCGAATTGGTGCTCCACCGCATGCCCGTCGAAGCGGCCGAGCATATGCGCGCCCTCCAGCAGCTCCTCGGCGGGACACGGCATATGGGCGAAGTGAAAGACGACGGTAATCGAGATGAACGGCCGGCCGGGGAGCGCGCGCAACCCATGCGTTTCATAAGGGCGGTAAAAGAAAACGTCTCCCTTCTCTACCGGATGGACGTTGTCTTCGACGGTAAACTCGCCGCGTCCGCCGATGACGTAATTGAGCGCATACTGCTTGAGCGTGCGTCCGGCGAAGCCCCAGTCGCGCGGTGCGTGGAAAATATGGGCAAGCGAGATATACGGCGGGAAGCGAAAGTCGCTGAGCGCCTCGAGCGTCTCCTGCGGGTGCAGGGCGGCGAGGTCCATTTCGGTCACGGCAGGCACGCTCCTATCCTAAAAGTTTAAAATTCGTAATAACGGATACTCTTTTGCGCCTATGCGCCAAATACAGAAGGCTTGGCTGTTTCTACAATAATACTATGAAAAAGCTTCTCCGCGGAGGTGGGAGTCAATGAGAATCACCAGGCTCGAGCTGTTGAAAGTGCCGCCCTCCTGGGTATGGGTCCGCATCCATACCGATCGGGGCCTATACGGACTCGGCGAGCCGTACCTGGAGGACCATCCCGAGGTCGTGATCGCGGAGGTGAACCGCCTCGCTCCGCTGCTGATCGGCGAAGATCCGACGCGGCTCGAACACCTGTGGAAGAAGATGTACGAGTCCGGCAACGGCTACCGGGGCGGGCCTGTCAAGATGAGCGCGATCAGCGGCATCGATATGGCGCTCTGGGACTTGACGGGCAAAGCCTACGGACTGCCGGTCCACAAGCTGCTCGGCGGGTCGTACCGCGGCCGGGTGAAGGTGTACCGGGCCTGCCACGACGAGCAGCCCTACACGGTGGCGCCCGGCATGCCGTACCGGCCGTCTCCGCACCGGCTCGCGCCGGAGGAGGCGTCCGGCCGGGCCCCGGAGCGGATGGCCCGTGCCGCCGAGACGCTGCTCGGCTGGGATTTTCGCTGCCTGAAGCTGCACTTCGGCCCCGCCGATACGCTGGAGCGCGACGCCGACCTGGACGGGATCGTCGAATGCGTCGAAGCAGTGCGCAGGGCGGTCGGCCGGGAGATCGGGCTCGCGGTCGACATCCACAATACGCATCTGTCGCGGGCGCAGCAGCTGATCCGCCGGTTCGAGCCGCTCGGCCTCCTGTTCGTGGAGGAGCCGCTGCCGCCCGAACGCATCGATCTGCTCCGGCGCGTCGTCGACGCCGCGCCGGTACCGGTGGCGGCGGGCGAGCGCTGGATGGGCAAGTGGGCGTTCCGCGAGGCGCTCGAAGCCGGGGCGGCCGTGCTGCAGCCGGATCTGGCGCATGCGGGCGGATTCACCGAGCTGCGCAAGATCGCCGCGATGGCGGAAGCCTCCTACGCGTCCGTCGCGCCTCATTGTCCGCTCAGTCCGCTCAGCTTCGCGGCGAGCATCCAGTTCGGCGCCGCCGTGCCGAACTTTCTGATCCAGGAGCACAACGAAGTGAACGACAGCAGGGAGGGCGGGGTGACGCGTATCGGCGCCGGCTACATGAAGGCGCCGTTCGAGCTTGGTCCGGACGGCTGCGTGGGGGTCCCGCAGACGCCGGGTCTGGGCTTCGAGCCGGATCCGTCCGGCTTCGAAGCGATCATGCGTCTGCCGTGGAGGCAGTCGAGAGGCTAGCCCTGCGCGATCGGCTCGTTTGCGGCCGCTCGGCGTCCGCGCCAGGTACGCAGTCGTTGAGCGACAAGGCCGTCAATGCGGCGAATCTTTTATCCGCTCAAGATGGGTGTCGCCGGATACCAGAAGCAGTTCGACGCCTGGCAAGCGCAGCAGTAAGAAGAAGGCATTCGCAAGGGGTGCACCTGCGGCGGGCCGCCTGGCCCGGCGGCATGACCGGCGGGGCTGTCGAGCGATCGACGGCCTTGCCGTATAGGTGTTTTAAGAAGGAAGGGAGCGGAATCATGGAATCGACGAGAGCATTTTTACGATCGCTGGGATTTGCCGGCGGGGATCTGTACGAGCTGCCGACTTCGGCGAAGCGGTTCCCCGACGGCGCGCAATACCGGGTGGAGCTGCCGAGCGTCGAAGGGCCGGCTGCGCTCGAGGCGACGCTGCGGGAGGCCGACCGCTACGGGCTGACCGTGCACCGCGTGTCCCAGGGCAGCGGCATCATGCTGCTGACCGACGGGGAGATCCGCGACATGGTCACCATGTGCGCGGAGCGGGGCATGGAGCTCAGCCTGTTCGTCGGACCGCGCGGGACGTGGGACATCTCCGCGATGCCGCTGACGCCGGGAGGCAGAGCGGCCGGTCTGCGCCATGAAGGCGCGGACCAGCTCGTCTATGCGATGGAGGACTTGAAGCGGGGCGCATCGCTCGGCCTGCGCGGCGCGCTCGTGGCCGACGAAGGGCTGCTCTGGCTCACGCGGCGGATGAAGGAGAGCGGTGAGCTGCCGCCCGACTTTGTCGTGAAGTGCTCGGTGCAGATGATGGCGTCGAATCCGGTATCGGCGCGGATCATGCAGGACCTCGGCGCGGATACGTACAACTTGCCGACCGGGCTGACGCTGCCGAAGCTGGCGGCGATCCGGCAGGCCGTGGACATGCCGCTTGACATCTACGTCGAAGCTCCGGACACGCTCGGCGGATTCGTCCGTCACTATGAGATTGCAGAGCTGATCCGGCTGATGTCGCCGGTGTATATCAAGTTCGGACTGCGCAATCATCCGGACGTCTACCCGTCCGGGGCGCATCTGGAAGGGGCGAACGTCGCCCTCTGCGTCGAGCGCGTGCGCCGGGCCGCTCTCGGTATGCAGATGATCGGACGCTATTGTCCCGACGCCGTCCCGTCTGCGCTCGGCGCGGCGGGTATTGCAGTTCCGGTGCCGGACGGACCGGCAGACGGATGGGGCTCCCGCTCCGCTACGGGCACCGGAGCCGCGGCGGCTACGACGAACGGAGGGATCGAATGATTGCGGCACATTGTTATATCGGCGGGACTTGGACGGAAGGTCAAGCACGGGAGACGGCGACCCGGCTGAATCCGGCGGATCTGTCGGAGACGGTCGGGACATACCCGCTGGCCGGCGCGGCGGACGTGGATGCGGCGGTCCGTGCGGCTCGGGCCGCGCTGCCGGCGTGGCGGGCGATGGCCGCGCCGGCCCGAGGGGAGCTGCTCTTTCGCGCCGCCGGGCTGCTGGAGCGGGAGGCCGGCGCGATCGCCGAGCTGCTGACCCGGGAGATGGGCAAGCCGATCGGCGAGGCGGAGGGCGAGCTGAAGCGGGGCGCGGCGCTGCTGCGCTATTATGCCGGCGAGGGCATGCGGGCGGTCGGCGAGGTGTACCCGGCCTCCGACGGCCGGTCGCTGCTGTACACGAACCGGGTGCCGATCGGTGTGGTCGGCGTCGTGACGCCTTGGAACTTTCCCGTCGCGATTCCCCTATGGAAGATCGCGCCGGCGCTCGCCTACGGCAATACCGTCGTCTGGAAGCCGGCGGAGGATGCCGGCATTACGGGTTACCGGCTGATGCGGATACTGGCGGAGGCCGGGTTGCCCGAGGGCGTCGTCAACTTCGTTACCGGCGCCGGCGGCGAAGCCGGAGAAGCGCTGGTCGCGCATCCCGGCGTAGACGCCCTGACGTTCACGGGCTCGAACGCGGTCGGGAAGCGGGTCGCGCTCGAGGCGGTCGGACGGGGCGCCAAGTATCAGCTGGAGATGGGCGGCAAAAATCCGTCCATCGTGGCGGCCGACGCCGATCTGGAGCTGGCGGCGGAGCTGACGCTGAGCGCGGCGATGCGATCGGCCGGGCAGAAGTGCACGGCGACGAGCCGCGTGATCGTCGAGCGGGAGATCGTACCCGTCTTCACCGAGCTGCTGGTTGCCAAAGCCCGCAGTCTGAAGCTGTCGAATCCGCTGGCGCGGGACTGCGTGCTCGGCCCGGTCGTCAACGGCCGTCAGAACGAATCGATCGTCGCGGCGATCCGGCGCGGGACAGCGGACGGCGCCAGGCTGCTGACGGGCGGCGGACCACCGCGGACGCAGGCGCTGGCAAGCGGTTATTACATCGAGCCGACGCTGTTCGACCGGGTCGATCCCGGTTCGGAGCTATCGCAGCAAGAGCTGTTCGGGCCCGTGCTGGCCATCGTGGCGGCCGACGGGCTGGAGCAGGCGCTGGCGATCGCGAACGACGTGAAGTACGGGCTCAGCGCCGCGATTTTTACGAAGGATCTGGACCGGATGTTCCGCTTCTTGCGGACGGCGCAGGCTGGTATGCTCAAGATCAACGGAGAGACGGCGGGCGTGGAGCCGCATGCTCCGTTCGGCGGCATCAAGCAGTCGAGCTCGCACTCGCGGGAGCAGGGAAGAGCGGCGATCGAGTTTTATACGTCGGTGCAGACGATCGCGGTCACTCCTACCGAATGAGCGTCGATCATAGCGCATAGAGACGATAGCATCCGACGACTCGGATAGGAAACGGGAGGATAACTGAACATGCAAATCTTGACGCTTGATGGCAAATGGCAGTACCGCAGGCTCGGCGAAGGACAATGGCGGGAGGGGCTCGTGCCCGGCACGCTGCTCGGCGATATGCTGCGCGGCGGCGAGGTCGAGGACCCGTTCTATCGCGACAACGAGGCGCGGGTGCTGCCGCTGTTCGATCACGATTACGAATACCGCCGGACATTCGCCTGGGAGACCGGGAAGGCGGAGTCCCGGACGAGAAGACTGCTCCGGTTCGAAGGACTCGATACGCTCGCCGAGGTCGAGCTGAACGGACGGCCGTTGTTCGCATCCGACAATATGTTCCGCACCTACGAGGTCGAAGTCGGGGATCTGCTCGTGCAGGGGAGCAACGAGCTGCGCGTCGTTTTCCGGTCTTCGGTCGCCTATATGAGGAAGCGGCAGGCCGAGTATGCGCTTTTTGGCATCCCGATGGTCGTAGAGGGCTATACGTATCTGCGCAAGGCTCACCATATGTCCGGCTGGGACTGGGGACCCAAGCTGCCGGACTGCGGCATCTGGCGCAGCGTGAAGCTGCTGTCGGTCGCAGGTGCGCGTTGGGACGACGTGCTGGTCCGCCAGCGGCATGAGTTGGGCCGGGTGCAGTTGAACGTCGCGCTGCGCGCGGACCGCATCGCCGAAGACGCGTATCGGGCCCAGGTAACCGTCGAAGGGCCTGACGGCTTCCGTCAGGTCCGAACCGTGCAGCTGAACGAATCCGCCTCCGTCGACGTGGAGATCGACAACCCGCAGCTGTGGTGGCCGAACGGCTTCGGCGAACAACCGCTCTATCGGGTCGAGGCCGCGCTGCTGGACGCATCCGGCAGCACGCTCGATCAGCGCTCGCTGCGGGTCGGACTTCGCGAGCTGACGGTGAACACCGAGCCGGACGAGTGGGGCAGCGCCTTCGCCTTCCAGATCAACGGCGTCGACATCTTCTCCATGGGCGCGGACTACATCCCGGAGGACAATGTGCTCGGCCGGCTGTCGCGGGAGCGCTCGGAGCGGCTGGTCCGCGATTGCGTCCGCGCCAACTTCAATACGATCCGCGTATGGGGCGGCGGCTTTTATCCGGACGATTATTTCTACGACCTATGTGACGAGTACGGCCTGATCGTCTGGCAGGACTTCATGTTCGCCTGCGGCGTCTATCCGCTCGATGACGGGGCGTTCATCGACAATGCGGTGGCGGAGCTCGCGGACAACGTGAAGCGAATTCGCCATCACGCCTCGATCGGCCTGATCTGCGGCAACAACGAGATCGAGATGTTTTTCGAGGACGGACGCATCGCGAATACGGAGGAGAACCGCCGCGCATACGTCTCCTTCTTCGAGGAGCGGCTGCCCGCGCTCGTAGGCGAGCTGGCGCCGGATACATTTTACTGGCCCGGCTCCCCGTCGTCCGGCGGCGACTTCTTCGAGTCGAACGGGCAGAACCACGGGGACGGCCACTATTGGGACGTGTGGCACGGCAACCAGCCGTTCACGGACTACCGGAACACGTACTTCCGGTACATGTCCGAGTTTGGATTCGAGTCGCTGCCGGATTATCGGACGACGCTGTCGTTCACCGAGCCGGAGGACCGCAATCTGTTCTCGTACGTGATGGAGTGCCATCAGAAAAATCCGGCGGGCAACCAGAAGATTCTAGCCTATCTGGCCGAGACGTTCCGATATCCGAAGGATCTGCGTTCGCTCGGACTCGTGTCGCAGCTGATGCAGGCCGAGGCGATGCGCTACGGCGTCGAGCACTGGCGCCGCCATCGCGGCCGCTGCATGGGCGCCCTGTACTGGCAGCTCAACGACTGCTGGCCGACGCTGTCGTGGGCGAGCATCGACTACTTCGGCCGCTGGAAGGCGCTGCATTACTTCGCGCGGCGGTTCTTCGCGCCGGTGCTGCTGTCCGCCTGCGAGACGGAGACCGACGTATCTCTGCATATTGCCAACGAGCGGCTGACCGCGCTGCAGGGCAACGTGAGCTGGGCGCTCAAGGATATGGACGGCGGAGTGCTGGAGAGCGGCGGCGCCGAGTTCAAGGCAGACCCGCTTAGCGCGATCTGCGTCGCGGAGCTGGATTTCGCGGAGCGGCTGGCGTCGCCGGACGTCCGGCGGCGCGTATACCTGGAGTATGCGCTGGAGTCGGACGGCGCGCCCGCCTCGCTCGGCACGGCGTACTTCGCTCCGGCCAAGTATGTGGAGCTTAAGCACACGGATATCCGGGCCGATGTGACCGAGGAAGCCGATCGGTTCGTGGTCGAGCTATCCGCGCCGTCGCTGGCCCGCTACGTGGAGCTGTCGTTCTGGACGCTGGACGGCTTGTTCGACGACAACTACTTCGATCTGCCTGCGGGCACGGTGAGGCGGATCGGGCTGCCGAAGGCGGAACTGTCCAAGGCCGCCTCTCTGGACGAGATTCGGGCGGAGCTGACTGTGACCAGTCTGACGGATACTTATTAAGGCGGGACGGTTGGCGGCGAACGTATCGTTCCTTGATCGTTTGTGCGGGACGGCGGCCGACCGCTATTAAAACCGGACAGAAATGTCGCATCAAACTTTACAAATGCAATATTGGTCGCAATGCCTGTTTCTCACATAATGGAATAAAAAGGAGGCGTCTTCATGCTGACTATATTCCATACTAAAAAAGATTTTGAAGCGTCCGATTGCCAAATCGCCGTACTGCCGGTAGGCGCTACCGAGCAGCATGGGAGCCATTTGCCGATAGGGACGGATACGATTTTTGCGGAATATTATTCGAAAAGGTTGGCGGAAAAGCTGGATGCCTACTTGCTGCCAGCCCTGGCCATCTCCTCGTCCATCGAGCATCGAAAGGGCAGAGGCACGGTTTACTTAAAGGGAGACACATTGGCGCTGGTGCTCCGGGATATCGCCGAATCACTGCAGTTTTCCGGCTTCCGCAAGCTGATTATAGCCAATTTCCATGGCGGCAACTGGATCATCAAGCCTGCGGTCCGGAATTTGAATCGGGAGCTGAAAGATTTCCAGGTTGTCCTCCTGTATGCGGGAGAGGTGGCAAGGCCCAAATATCACGAAATATTCGACCATGTTCAAAACGACGTTCATGCCGGAGAAATGGAGACATCGTTGATGCTCCATCTTCATCCGGAGTATGTGTCCGATATCCAAGTGCAGGCGGACCCGGTTTTTGTGCCCCAAGCGTTCATGGATTACTTCGACGTATGCGACATTACGGAGGACGGGTACTGGGGCTTCCCTGCGGAGGCTACCGCGGAGAAGGGTCGCAAGGTCGTTGAGCTCATGCTGCAGGAAGGCATAAAATACTTGGATGAAGTGGAGCGCTGCACCCATCAGGTGAAGGCGAGGCATGCCCGAGAGGCCGGACAATGACAGGGATGCGGATCCGGCGGCTGATGGAGCACGATATCCCCTTCGCGATGGAGCTTAAAAATATCGCAGGCTGGAATCAGACGGAGCAGGACTGGCATGGCTACCTCTCGTTCGACCGCGAAGGCTGCTTCCTTGCCGAGTTTGATGGAGAGAGGGCAGGCACGATGACGACCATCCGCTACGGCAACCGTATCGGATGGATCGGCATGGTGCTTGTGCATCCCGTCTTTCGGGGAAAAGGAATCGCAACAGCGCTGCTGCAGCTGGGTATTCGATATTTGCAGGGCAGCGGGGTGCGCTGCATTAAGCTGGATGCCACGGCTATGGGGAAAAAAGTATATGTTCCGCTGGGATTTCAGGAAGAGTACGCCGTTAGCAGGCATGAGAAGCGTATTGCGCCGTCCTCGGGACGCTCGAAGACATCATCCGGGCTCTGGCAAGACGGACGGGTCGAGCCATTGACCGTGCAGCAGCTGAGCGGGATCGCCGCGTACGACGAATTGATTTTTGGCGCAAATCGAAGGTCTGTCCTCGCGCAGCTCTCTAAAAGAGACGAACGTTATTCCTTCTATGCGCACAACGCGCGGGGAATTACGGGGTATATAATGGCGCATCAAGGATACGAAGCTGTTCAAATCGGCCCTTGGGCGGCATCGGACGCACAGACGGCAGAAGCGCTGCTGGCGGCCTTGCTGTCGAAGCTCGACGGCGGCCGCGTTTTTTTAGACCTGCCTTGTCCCAATGCCGAAGGCATGCAGATGATGGAAAAGCATGGTTTTCGAATTCAGCGGGATTTTTCCCGAATGTACCTGGGGGACAATGAATTTCCCGGTACGCCTAGCATGATTTACGGTTCGTCGGGCGCTGAGAAAGGCTGAGCGCTCTTTTTTTTTGCCGGCATATCGTCGGAAACGTCATCATGATCGGTCGATCGGTCATCGACAGGGCTGCGGAACTGACAGTAGTATAAATATGGGCCGCGGATAAGCCTGTCGCCGGAGCCGAGGCTTGAATCTTCGATGCGACGGCGGCATCGCGAGGGCGCGACGGCATGTTCGCACTAGCAATACCCGCTTGAATGAAAGCGCTAACATTCAGGCCGCCAAAGTGTCGTAGAGCATCGGCCGCGACGCCGGATGGCGAGAGAAAGGGGATAGGGAATGAAGACGGCCTCCACATAAAATCGCCGAACCTGGCGCAAAAACAGCAGCCGCACACGACTTTAAAGGAGGATCAACGGGAATGAAAAAATCGATTGCGAAAATCGTCAAAAAGAGCATTGCCGGCATCATTGCCACGACGCTGATAACCTCTCTTTTTCCACTGGCGTCCTTTGCTGCCGATAGCACTGCCGATAACATCCGGACAGCGCCCAGCTATGCGATACTCGGGTCCAATGTCGAGACGAAGCTAATGAGCGTACAGGCAGTACCCTATGACGCGGGCAAGGCCAAGGTTGTCACCAAGGACGGAACAGACGGCTGGGAGATCAACCCGGACGGATGGCCCGGATTTATTCGGGTCAACGTCGACGACTCCTATATCTTCGGCGGCAAAAACCGGGTTGAGGTGGATGTCAAGTATTTCGACGAAGCTTCCGACGACGGCGTGTTAGGGAAGTTTACGATCGCCTACAATTCGGTAGATGCGGCCTGGAAGGAAGCGGAGACCGTCCAGTTGACGGGTACGAACAAGTGGCTGGTGCACAAGTTCATCCTGGAGGATGCCAAGTTCGCCAACGAATCCGAAGGCAGCGACTTCCGGGTTGCCTTCTGGGCACAGAATATGGGCGAGAGTCCGAAGCCGGTCGCGATCGGAGCCGTCTCCGTCCAGAAGCTGAGGCCGATTCCGACAGCGTCCAGCTATGCGTTGTTGGGCTCCAATCTTGAGACGAAGCTGATGAGCGTACAGTCCGTAGCGTATGAACAGGGGGTACTGGGCAAGGTCGTCACCAAAGACGGCATGGGGGGCTGGGAGATCAATCCGCAGTCATGGCCCGGATTTATTCGGGTCAACGTCGACGACTCCTATATCTATGGCGGCAACAACCGGGTAGAGGTGGACGTCGAGTACTTCGACGAGTCATCCGACGACGGCAAGCTAGGCAAGTTCACGATCGCCTACAATTCGATAGAGGCGACCTGGAAGGAAGCGGAGACCGTCCAGTTGACGGGAACGAACAAGTGGATGGTGCATAAGTTCGTCCTGGAGGATGCCAAGTTTGCCAACGAATCCGAAGGCAGCGACTTCCGGGTTGCCTTCTGGGCACAGAAGATGGGAGAGTCCCCGAAGCCGGTCACGATCGGCTCCATCTCCGTCGAGAAGCTGAAGCGAGTGTCGATGACCGGCACATCCGATAAAGTCGGCAATATTTTTGACGTGAACGAGGAGCCCGCGATCAATCTTGAATTCGTCAATGAACACAGCCAACCGGATATGCTGTCGGTTGACTATCAGGTGTTCGACGCCGCCTACGGCCGATTGCTGAAGACCGGCTCGGTCTCGGTAGAAGCGGCTCCCAATGGCGCAAAGACGATAGAAAAGCTGAAGCTGGACATCAAGGAGAAAGGCGTCTATACGCTGATCGTCAATGCGAAGGATGCGGACGGTACGACCGATATCCAGCAGGATATTCCGTTCAGCGTCATTCAGAAGCTGGACCCGGCCAATACGCTCGCTAACAGCGTGTTCGGCGCACAAACGCACTTGGCCTGGGGAGGCATGTACAACGCGGAGAAAATCGCCCCCCTCTTCAAGGATATCGGGGCCAAGTATGCGCGGGACGAATATTACTGGAGCAATGTTGAAACAACCAAAGGGGTCTATACGTTCCCCGCAGGCTACGATCAATACATCGATACGTTAATCCAAAACGGCATCGTGCCGTTGGTCGAGCTGAACTTCGGCAACAGTTTTTACGATGGAGGCAAAGCGCCTCGTACGCCGGAAGCCGTCGCAGCCTATGCGAACTACTGCAAGGCGGTCGTCGAGCATCTGAAGGGCAAGGTAAAGTACTTCGAGATCTGGAACGAGTGGAACGGGAGCTTCGGCGACGGGCTCGGCGTCAAGGAATACAACGCGCTCCTTCAAGCAGCCTATACGGCGATCAAAACGGTCAACCCGGATACCGTCGTCATGGGCGGCGCGGTCGCCGCTTCCGATTACGGCTGGCTCGAGTCGCTGCTGAAGGCCGGCGGCGGGGATTACATGGACGCGATTTCCTTCCATCCGTATACGACTTCCGGTCCGGAGGGCGCGAAGTTTGCAGAGACGATGGTTCGCGTCAAGGAATCGTTCAAAAAGCTCGGCTTCGACAAGCCGATGTGGGCGACGGAGATCGGCTGGAGCTCGGGCAACCATTCCGAAGTCGAGCAGGCCGCGTTCGCGACACAGATCAAGACGCTGGTGCTCGCCAATCCCGGCGTGCTCGACAAAGTTCTCTGGTACGACTCGCTGAACGACGGCATGGACAAAGAGGATTACGAGAGCAACTTCGGCTTGCTCAGCCAAAGAGGGCCGTATTCGGCGAAGCCGGCGTACGTCGCGCTCTCGGCCAACGAGAACCTGCTTGGCGACGCGAGCTTCGTCAAGGAATACAAGCTGGACGACAATGTCCGCATCCTGAAGTTCCACAGCGCGTCCAAGGGCAAGGATATCCTCGCCGTGTGGACCAAAAACAAATCGCAAACGATTGGCTTGAATCTCGGAACCGACAAGCTGACGACCGTCGATCTGTTCGGCAACGGAACGGATACGACAGCGGCCCACAACATTCTGTCGACCACAGTAACGGGTACTCCCGTTTACTATGTAGGCAATTTTAGCGATCAACTGTCGCTGGCGGCGCCGAACTTTAAAGCGCAAAGCGAAGCGCTTAACGTCGCGGCGGGAGATACTGTCACGGTGAATATCAGCCGTTCGGCTGCCGCTGCCGCCATGTCCGGCGAATATCGCGTGAGCTTGCCGGAAGGATGGCGCCTGGAAGGCGACGCTTCGTTCCGGGCAGGGCAAAGTATCGATACGCTGACGTTCACGGTGCCGGACGGATATGCGCACGATTCGGATACGATCGCGATCGTCGCATTCGACCGCAGCGGGAACAAAGTCGGCGAGATGAAGATCGACGTCAAGATGGTGAATCCGATCGTCGTATCTGTCGCCGCCAATCCGGTGAATCCGGCCGACGCCCGCCAAGATTGGGAGCTGTTGGTGGAGATTGAGAACAATTATTCGAAGCTGAGCTTGCCGGCCGGCAAGCTGAGCGTGACGGAGCCCGCGGACTGGGCGAATAATACGGAAGCCGTGAAGTATGACGCGATCGATCCGGGCCAGTCGCGCGTCATCAAGCTGCCGATTCCGGCAGGCGCCATTAAGGAAGGCACACATGTCAAGCTGACCATCCAGCCCGATACCGGAGATGCGATCTATATCGATCAGATCATCAACGATCTGTCGATGGCGATGTACGCACAGGGGCAGATGACCGTGGACGGGGATATTACGGACGGCGAATGGGGCAATGCCCAGGCAACGGTGATCGATCAGGCTTCGCAGGTGGTCGGCATCTCCGACTGGGGCGGAGCGGAGGACCTGAGCGCGGAGTTCCGCACGATGTGGGACGACGACTACCTGTACCTGGCGATCAAAGCGACCGATAACGTTCATCATCAGCCTTATACGGACGGCAGCACCTGGCAGGCGGACGGCATTCAGCTCGCGATCGATCCGGGCAGAGTGTACGGTGCCGGCTCCCGCGGCTACAATGAGATCGGCTTCGCCTTGAACGACGACGGCACGGTCCAAAAGTATCGCTGGATTGCCGTCCCCGGCCAATTCTCGGGCGCGTTCGACCATATGAAGGTCGCCATCAAGCGCAATGAAGCAGACAAGACGACCAGCTATGAGGCGGCGATTCCGTGGGCGGAGATCATGCCCGAAGGCATGACTCCCAAGTCGGGCACGGACATCGGATTCTCGTTCCTGATCAACGATAGCGACGGCGGGGCGCGCCGCGGCTGGATCCAGTATATGGAGGGCATCGGCGGCGACAAAAACCCGAAATATCTCGCGGATCTGGTGCTTAAGGGCGTGCCGCCCGTCACGGGTCTCACGCTGACGTCCGACGCGCAGGAAGCGTCGGTCGAAGCCGGACAATCGTTCCGCCTGACGGCGGCGCTGAGCCCGGCGGATGCGGCGATCAAATCCGTCGTATTCACCTCCGGCAACGACAAGGTCGCATCGGTGAGCGATGTGAAGTACGACGCAGCGACGGGAACGACGAGCGCCAGGATCACCGGCTTGCAGGCCGGCGACGGCATCGTGACCGCGACCGCGCGGGACGGCGGCGCGACGGCCGAATATCGGTTCGTCGTGAAGGAAGCGACCGATCCGGGCACCGGCGACGACGAGGCGCCGGGCCAAGTATCGGCCGTGGGTGTCACATCCGCGGACGGCAAGCTGATCCTGACCTGGAACGATCCGGCCGATACGGATCTGGCCTACATTCGCATCGCCGGCAAGTCCGAGGGCGGTCAGCCGATCGCCGGGCGCCAGGTGGACGCGGGCGTGCGCCGGGCCGAGCTGGACGGCTTGACGAACGGCGTCAGCTACAGCGTGACCCTGACGGCAGTCGATGCGGCCGGGCATGAATCCGAGGCCGTGACCGTCCAAGGGACGCCGAGCGCGCCGTACATTCCGAATCCGCCGGTCACGCCGGTGACCGATCCTTCGAAGCCGGTCATCGACAGCCGCGGGATCGCGGTCGAAGCGAGCGCGGACGCCTCCGGTCTGGCGAGCGTCGCGCTCGGCGCGGCGGATCTCGAGGGCGCGATCAAGGCGCTGGCGGGCGCCGAGCTGCGCATTGCGGTGAAGCCAAATGCCGCGGCTGCCGGCGTGCGTGTCGCGCTGCCGAGCGACGCCTTGCTCGCGGCGTCGGCCGCAGGCAAGCTGTCGTCGATCGTCATCGACAACGGACTGGCGCCGGTGACGATCGACGCCCAGTGGCTGGCGACGCAGGCCAAGGCCGGCGACACCGTCACGCTGACGGTCGCCAAGGCGGACGTATCGAAGCTGCCGCAGGCGACGCAGGATCAATTGGCCGGACGTCCCGTCTACGACTTCAAGCTTGAAGTTGGCGGGCGCAGCGTAGAGCAGTTCGGCAAGCGCGGCGCTGTACATGTCGCTGTGCCTTATTCGCTGGGCGCAGGCCAGCAGGCCGGGCAGGCCATCGTCTATTCCATCGACGACGAAGGACGTATGATGCCGGTCGTGAACAGCCGATACGATGCGGCGACAGGCACGGTCCGGTTCGCGCCGGCGCACTTCAGCCTGTATGCGGCGGCTTCCGCGAAGACGCTCTTCACCGACTTGCAGCAGCATGCCTGGGCGGCGCCCGCCGTCGAAGCGCTGGCTGCGCGGGGCGCGGTTCGCGGGGACGGCAACGGCATGTTCCGTCCGAACGGCATCGTGACGCGGGCAGAATTCGTCACGATGCTGGCGAACGCCTTCGAGCTGGCGTCCGGAGCGAGCGCGGATGCGCCCGCATTCACGGATGTCGCCGCAGGCCAGTGGTATACGGACGCCGTCGCCTCGGCGGCGAAGCTCGGCATCGTGACCGGGCGGCCGGACGGTACCTTCGGTCTCAACGCGCCGATCACGCGCCAAGAGATGGCCGCCATGCTGTACCGCGCGGCAAACCAGTTGCAGCTTGACCTGACAGCTTCGTCTGCTGCGCAAGCCGCGATGTTCACGGACGCGGACGCCATCGCGCCGTATGCGCAGGAAGCGGCGGCTGCCATGCAGCGCGCGGGCATCCTGCAAGGCACCGGCGCAGGCGCCTTCACACCGGCGGCTTCTGCGACGAGAGCGCAGGCTGCGACGGCGATCTACCGGCTGTTCGAGCAACAATAACGCAGCGGCGGCTCCAGCCGCCGCCACCCACACGCCTTGCCGGCCATCGACGAGATGACCGCAAGGCGTTTTTTTGCGCGTCAAGCATCCCGATTGCGGCCAAGCTCGAGGAGGAGGTCGCCGCCGCGGACGGTCGAGATTGTCTCGACGGTCTTTCTCTGTCCGAAGCTCCGGTCGCAACCGAGTGTCCGCATGTCCTTCACAAGCATTATATATCATGATATATTGTTATATATAAGATATTGAGGTGCCGCTGGAAAGGGGAAAAAACGATGTCGAGCTCTATGTATGAACAAATATACGATAAGCTGCGCGAAGAGATCCGATCGGGGCAATACAAGGTCGGGGAGCGCGTCCCGTCGGAGAAGGAGCTGGCGGAAGCCTACAGCGTCAGCCGCATCACAAGCAAGAAGGCGCTCGAGCTGCTCGCCGACGGCGGGCTGATCGTCCGGCGGCCGGGGCGCGGCTCATTCGTGGCCGATCCTGCGTCGATGGGCGCATCGGCTGCGGCCGCGCCGGGCAAGAGCGGCGGCCGGGGCGCGGGACCGGCCGCCAGGCCAATGATCGGATTGGTCATGACCGATTTCAGCGACAGCTACGGCACCGGTCTCGTTTATGGGATGGAGGAGGCGTCGAGGCAGCATGATGCGTTTCTCGTGCTCCGCCGTTCGTTCGGCATCCCGTCTCTCGAGGAGCAAGCGATCAAGAGCATGCTGGAGCTCGGCGTCGACGGACTGATCATCTTCCCGGCGCAGGGCGAGTACTTTAATGCGGAGATTCTGAAGCTCGTCATCGACAAGTTCCCGTTCGTGCTCGTCGATCGGCATCTCAAGGGGATATCCGCCGGCTCCATCAGCTCGGACAACGTGTCCGGGGCAAAGCGCGGGACCGATTATTTGTTCGAGCTGGGGCACAAGCATGTCGCGATTATTACGCCCCCTCCGACGGATACGACGGCGGTCGAGGACAGGATCGAGGGATATGTGCAGGCGCATGCGGAGAAAGGAATCGTCGTCGACCGCGAGCTCTGGCTCAGCGTCACCTCCACGCTGCCGAACGCCTACACGGAGGAGAACAAAGCCAAAGATATCGAAAAGATCAAGCGCCACCTGCTCGAGCACCCGGAGATCTCCGCCTTCTTCGCGATGGAATACAATATCGCCCTGCTCGCCAGAGAAGCGGCGCGGCAGCTCGGCCTGGACGTACCGCGGGATCTGTCGATCGTCTGCTTCGATTGTCCGGACAACGGAAGCGGATTTTCCTTCACCCATCTGCGCCAAAACCAGGAAGAAATGGGGCGCGCGGCATTCGAGAACGTGCTGCAGCTGCGCGACGGCAAGACGGTTCCGCACAAGATCGCGCTCGAGGCGGAGCTGATCGTAGGCAAATCCACGGCTGTGTTGTCGCCCTCCCGGATCGGGCAGCTATAGTCAAGCTACGGGCTGCAGTTGGGCGGCAGCAATCGAATACAAAGCAAACAATCGTCAGGAAGACCGTGCCTGACGTTTTTTTGTGTTTGCGTGAAGGCGGAAGCGCAATTGTTATTTCACGACATTAATATATCAATATAAATTTTAATCATTATTTTTGATTATATTATATATTGACATATTATTTGCATGATATTATACTCGGTTTTGTAAGCGTTTCATAAGCGGGGAGGGAACAATGGGGCATGAATGATGTGAAGCTCCCGATCGAAGTCACGACAGTCGGACAGCGGCAAGCCCGCGCCGAGGCCGCCCAGGAAGAGCTGCTATACAACTTTTGGAACGAGCAGCTCGGAATTATGAATCAGCTGGCTCCGTTCGAACCGGATTGCAACGATCACTTCATTTACTGGTGGCATGCGCATGTCATCGACGCGCTCGCAGACGGCTACGAGCGCACGCGCGACGCCGCCTACCTGGCGCGGATCGATCGGGTCGTCGAAGGGGTCCGCCGATTGAACGGGAGCACGCTCCTGCACAATTACTATGACGATATGGAATGGATGGCGCTGGCGCTGCTCCGCGTGTATGACGCGACCAGGCAGGCGCGGTACCGGACGGACGCCGGCGTGCTCTGGTCCAGCATCCGGACCGCCTGGAACGGACATATGGGCGGCGGCATGGCCTGGAAAAAGGATCAACTGGATTACAAAAACACGCCGGCCAATGCTCCGGCAGCGATCCTGGCCGCCCGCCTCTACCAGCGGTTCGAGGACCCGGCGGATCTGGATTGGGCCGTGCGGATCTATGAATGGAACAAAGCCAACCTCGTCGATCCCGGCACCGGCTTCGTCTGGGACGGCATGAATCGGCTCGGCGACGGGAAGATCGACTACGACTGGCATTATACATACTGCCAGGGCGTGTTTATCGGAGCGGGTCTGGAGCTGTACCGCTGCACCGGGAACCCGGACTACCTGCACGACGCCGTCCGTACGGCCGACACCGCGATCGAGCGGTTCGCGCACCCGGATACTGGGCTTCTCCCGAACGAAGGTGAGGACGACTGCGGATTGTTCAAAGGCATCTTCGTCCGCTACCTGCACGAGCTTCTGAAGCTTCGCCCGGAGCGCCGCGACATCCGCGAGCTGCTGCTGCGCAACGCGAATGCGCTGTGGGACACCGGACGAAGCGAGCGGGGGCTGATCAGCCGCTCTTGGACGGCGCCGGTGGAGCCGAAGGTTCAGCTCTGCGCCCAACTGAGCGGGCTGATGCTGCTCGAGATGGCCGCCGCGCTGCCCGCGGTCAGCATCCGTGCGGACCAGGACAAGACGAATGCTTGACGACAACTAGAGAGGAGGCTGGCAGATGGAACTATCGCCCGCAACGAAGCAAGCGTTAACAAAGCTGGTGGACCGCGTCGCAGCCGCGACACAAGCGCATCCTAAGCTGGCCCGCATTTTTCACAATGCGCTGCTGAACACGCTGCAGACGACGGTGCAGCGGATGGCGGACGGCACGACCTTCGTCATTACCGGCGACATTCCCGCGATGTGGCTGCGGGATTCTGCCGCGCAGGTCCGGCCGTTCCTCGCGCTGGCGGCCGAGGCGCCCGAGCTTGCCGATATGATCGAAGGGCTCGTGCGCAGACAGACCGACTGCATATTGCAGGACCCTTATGCGAATGCGTTCAATGAAGGCCCGACGGGCAAGGGCCATCAGGCCGACCGCACCGAGATGAGCCCGTGGCTGTGGGAGCGCAAGTACGAGATCGACTCGCTCTGCTATCCGATTCAATTGGCCTATCTGCAATGGAAAAACACCGGGCGGACCGCCCATCTCACGCCGACGTTCGCGGAGGCGGCCAGACGCATCATCGCAACCTGGCGCACGGAGCAGCATCACGAAGCGCGGTCCTCCTACCGCTTCGAACGAACCGATTGTCCGCCCACCGATACGTTGACCCGGGACGGCCGGGGCGCGGGGGTCGGCTTCACCGGGATGACCTGGTCCGGCTTTCGCCCGAGCGACGACGCCTGCACCTACGGCTATCTGGTGCCGGCGAATATGTTCGCAGTCGTCGCGCTGGGGCAGCTCGCCGAGATGGCGAGACAGGTGCTCGGCGACGAGCGGCTGGCCGAGGAAGCCGACGCCCTGCTCGCCGAGATCGACGGAGGCATCCGCGCGCACGGAATTGTGGAGCATCCGGAGCATGGCCGCATTTTCGCCTACGAGACGGACGGCCTCGGCGCGCATCTGTTAATGGACGACGCCAATGTGCCGAGCCTGCTCTCCATTCCGTATCTCGGCTACGTCTCCGCGGAGGACCCGGTTTATGCGAATACGCGCCGCTTCGTGCTGAGTGCCGCCAATCCTTATTATTATGAAGGAACTGCGGCCCGGGGAGTCGGCAGTCCGCATACGCCGGACGGCTATATCTGGCATATCGCGCTTGCGATGCAGGGTCTCACCGCGACGGACCGGGCGGAAAAGATGCGGCTGCTGCTCCTGATGGCCGGCACCGATGCCGGTACGGAGATGATGCACGAAGGCTTCTCGGCGGACGATCCGACGGTTTATTCGAGGCCCTGGTTCTCCTGGGCGAACATGATGTTTTGCGAGTTGCTTATGGATTATTGCGGCATTCGCGTCGCCGCGCACCGCCGCGAGGCGCGCGTTTGACGGCCAACGGTTTCAGACGGGCAGGACAGACGTCCCCGTATTGAAATAACAAGCTCGAACATAAAAAAGGGAGGCTTCACGCATGAAAAAATGGATCTCGCTTATGGCAATCGCCAGCATCTCCACCGCAGCGCTCGCAGGCTGCAGCGGCGGCTCGTCCGGCAAAGGCAACGCCAGCCCTTCCTCTACCGCAGCTTCGTCCGCCAGCGAATCGTCCGGCAAGTCCTCGGGCAAACCCGTCGAGCTGACCTTCTGGGGCGACTGGAGCGGCGAAGGCCAGAAGCAGTTCGAGACGATGGTCGACGCCTTCAACAAATCCCAAGACCGCATCAAAGTGAAATATGTGCTCCAGCAGGACATGATTACAAAGTTTTTGACCGCGGCCACCTCCGGCGGCTCGCCCGATATCCTGTTCTGGGACCGCTGGCGCACATCGCTCTACGCGCCGAAAAACGTGCTGCATCCGCTTGACGATTATCTCGCCAAGGACGGCATCAGCAAGGACGATTTCTACGGCGAAGCGCTGAAGGAGCTGACCTACAAGGATCAATTGTACGGTCTGCCGCTTACCGTCGATGCGCGCGCGCTGTTCTACAACAAGAAGCTGCTCGCCGACGCAGGCGTAGCCAATCCGCCCACGAACTGGCAGGAGCTGGAGGACGCCGCGATCAAGACGACGAAGTGGAACGGCAGCAAGCTTCAGGTTGCGGGCTTTTCGCTGGGCGACGCGGGTCTGTTCAATATGTACCTCCAGCAGGCGGGCGGCACGATGCTGACCGACGACGGCAAAACAAATTTCAACAACGACAAGGGCAAAGCCGTACTCGACTATTGGGATCGTCTGCTGAACCAGGACAAGGTGTATAAAATCGGCTTCGAGCAAGGCCTCGGCGAATCGACCGACGCATTCGCGACAGGCAAGCTCGCGATGACCTACAACGGGCCTTGGATGCTGACGACGTACAAAAAATACGGCAAGGATCTCGACTTCGGCGTCGTGCCGCCGCCGGCCGGCCCGAACGGAGACAAGGGAAGCGTCATGGGCGGCTTCGGACTCGTCATTCCGGAAGGCTCCAAGCATCAGCAGGAGGCGTGGGAATTCGTCAAGTGGTGGACGGCGAACAAGGACAATGCGCTCCTGTGGGCCAAGACGAGCTTGAACATTCCCGGCTTCAAGCCGGCGATCGAGGACCCGTTCTTCCAGGACGATCCGTTCTGGAAGCCGTTCCTCGAGACGCTGGAGATCGCGAAGATCCGTCCGACGCATCCGGGCTATTCCGTGATGGAGGGCGACGCGCTCGTTCCGAACGTGCAGCTGTTCCAGCAAGGCAAGCAGAGCGCGGAGGATACGCTGAAAAAAGCGCAGCAGCAGGGCGACAAGCTGCTGCAGGACAACGCGGTCGTCGAGTGAAAAGGAGGGAGGGCGACCTCCCTTTTCTCTGTCGCGGACGATGCGGCCCGCGCGAACTTGACCGACCGATCCGAAAGGAGGAGCGCCCATGGCTTCCATCAGCAAGCTGAACCGCCATCAAGCCAGAACCGCATACATGTTCATCACGCCGACGATTCTCTTGTTTGTGATTTTCACTGTCGTTCCCGTCGTCATGGCGTTTTATTTCAGCTTTACCAACTATGACGTCGTCAAAAACCGCGATTGGGTAAATTTCGACAACTACAAGCGACTGCTGCACGACGACCTCTATTGGACCACCTTCAAAAATGTCGCGTATTATACGGTTATTTTCGTGCCGCTCAATATTTTGATCTCGCTCGGCATCGCGATGCTGCTCAACTTCCGGCGCTTCGGCGTCCGGCTGTTCCGCACGATGAACTATATGCCGACGCTCACATCCGCGGTCGCCGCGGCCACGGTATGGGTATGGCTGCTTCATCCGGAGTACGGCCTCGTCAACACCTTGCTCGGATATATCGGCATTACCGGTCCCGCCTGGCTCGCGCAGACGGAGACGGCGATGCTGTCGATCATTCTCGTGACGCTCTGGCAGTCGATCGGCTCGAATATGATCATCTATATCGCGGGCCTCCAGGGCGTGCCGGATTATCTCTACGAGTCCGCCAAGCTCGACGGCGCGAATGCGCTCCAGCGGTTCCGCTATATTACCTGGCCGCAGCTGCGGCCGACGACGTTTCTCGTGAGCACGATGTCGATCATCGGCGCGCTGCAATTGTTCGACCAGGCATTCGTGCTCACCCAGGGCGGTCCGGGCAACGTCACGAAGACGCCGGTCTACCTGATCTATCAGCAAGGCTTCAACCAACTGCAAATGGGCTACGCTTCGGCGCAGGCGTTCATTCTGGCGCTCGCGATTCTGATCTTCTCGATCGTCAACATGCGCGTCAACAAATCCGAAGAATCGGTCGTGTGAGGGGGATGCGGATATGAGTGTCAAATCTGCGGCCGCAGGGGCCGCTCGCGCAAGCCGCAGGCCCGCTGTCTCGGCGTCTGCTTCGCGTTTGTTTTGGCGGATCGTTTTTTACGCAGTCAGCATCGCGATCTCGGTGTTTATGTTCCTTCCGTTTTTCTGGAGCCTGATTACCTCGCTCAAGCCGAGCGACGAGATCTTCTCCATGCCGATCCGATGGCTGCCGTCGCGGCTGACGCTGGAGCACTACCGCGCAGCGTTCACGACCGTGCCGTTCGGCCTGTACTTCTGGAACTCGCTCGTGCTTGCCGCATCGGGCGTGGCGGCGAACTTGTTTTTCGGCTCGCTCAGCGGGTTCGCGTTCGCGAAGCTGAACTTCAGGCTGAACAAGCCGCTGTTCCGCGTGCTGCTCGCCGCGATGATGATACCGGGCATCGTGACGATGATTCCGAGCTTCTACGTACTGAAGCACTTCCCGTTCGCCGGGGGCAACGATTGGTACGGAGCCGGAGGCAACGGGTTCCTCAACTCGTTCTGGGGCATTATCCTGCCCGGCGCCTCCGGCTCGTTCGCGGTATTTTTCATGCGTCAATTTTTCCTCACCCTGCCGTCCGACATGATGGAGATGGCCCGGATCGAGGGGGCGGGCGAATTCCGGATTTTCTGGAACATCTATTGGCCGCTGACGAAGCCGGCGCTGGCCACGCTCGGCATCTTCACCTTCCAGGCGGGCTGGAACAGCTTCCTGTGGCCGATGATTATTCTCAACGATCCGGACAAGGCGACGATCCAGATGGGACTGCAGGCGTTCTCCTACAACCATCAGACCGACTTCGGTCCGATGATGGCGGGGGCGCTGATCGCGATTCTGCCGATTCTGGTGCTGTTTCTCGCCCTGCAAAAGTACTTCGTGCAAGGCATCGCGTTCAGCGGCACGAAGGGGTAAGGCGTGCGGATGACGAGGAAGGCCGGCTGGACATGGATTGCCGTCGCCGCCTTGCTGCTGGCGGCCGCAGGCTGGGCGTGGCGGGCCGGAGCGCTGCACGGAGCCGCCGGTACGGACGGCTCCCGCGCGGGCGTGTGGGCGGCGCGGGCGGAGGCTGCGCAGACCGCGCTGGACGGGGCTTTCTGGGACCCCAAGCGCAGGCTGTACAACAACGCTGCGCCTTGCATTTTGCAGATGTGCACGGACCCGTTTAATTACTGGTGGCTGGCGCATGCAGCGGACGTATTGAAGGACGGGTACGAGCGGACCGGCGAAGCCAAATACGCGGAGCGGCTCGCTTCCCTGTACGACGGCCTGCTCGCGCGCAACGCGGAGGTATGGCCGAACGATTATTACGACGATATGGCTTGGATGGGGCTGGCCTGGCTGCGTGCGTTCGACGCCACCGGCGAGCCGCGCTACAAGGACGCCGCGCTGACGCTGTGGGCGGATATCCGGGGCGGCTGGAACGACGAGACCGGCGGCGGCATCGCCTGGCGCAAGGAGCAGACGGACTACAAAAACACGCCCGCGAATGCGCCGTCCGTCATACTTGCGGCCCGCTTGTACGAGCGTTTCCATGATCCCGAGGATCTGAGCTGGGCCAGGCGCATCTACGAATGGGAAAGCCGTACACTGGTCGATCCCGACACCGGCTTCGTCTGGGACGGCATCAACCGGACGGGCGACGGCGCGATCGACGAGGCGTGGCAATTCTCGTACAACCAAGGCGTCTATATCGGCGCCGCTGTGGAGCTGTACCGCGCGACGAACGATGAAGCGTACCTGGTGTCGGCCAGGCGGACGGCCGATGCGGCGGCAGCGGTGCTGGCCGGCGGCCCGGCGGGCTTGCTGCCGTCCGAAGGCGATGGCGACGGCGCCTTGTTCAAGGGCGTATTCGTCCGTTATATGGGCGAGCTGATCGAGGCGGACGGCGCGTCGTCCGGGCGGGCGAAGCTGCTCCTGGCGAACGCGAGCCGTCTGTGGACGGACGGACAGGCGGCGGGGCGTTCGGAGGGCGAGTCCGCCAACAAGTCGAACGGCGGGAGCGAAGGCGACACCAAAAGGAACGCATTGTTCGGACCGGCCTGGTCGCAGCCGCCCGAGACGGTCGTCGAGCTGAGCGCCGATCTGAGCGGCGTGATGCTGCTCGAGACGGTCGCCCGCCTGGAGCGGGCGGGCCTGCTGAAATAACGCTCGGCGCTGCGTCCGCGTATCGGCGACGCAGCGCTGCGAAAATAAAGACAGCATAGAGGGATAGGGAGCGTGAGCGACATGTTGTGGAACGAACGGGCCGAAAAAGCGCAGCAAACGTTGGACAAGGAATTTTGGAACGCATCCATTCGGATGTACGATATCGAGACGCCGTGTCCGGACGGCATGTGCAACACGATTTTTCATTACTGGTGGATGGCGCATGCCGCGGACGGCCTGGCGGACGGCCTGCTGCGCACGGGCGACGACCGATATGCCGACCGGCTGGCCGAGCTTCACGAGGGCATCCGCACGAAAAACGGCGGCGATTTCCCCAATCTGCTGTATGACGATATGGAGTGGATGGCGATCGCCTGGCTGCGCGCATACGACGCGACCGGCGAGGAGCGGTACAAGCAGACGGCGCTGTCGCTCTGGGACGATATCCGGACCGGATGGAACGATACGATGGGCGGCGGCATCGCGTGGCACAAGGAGCAGCTCGGATACAAAAACACGCCGGCCAACGGACCTGCCGCGATTGTGGCCGTCCGGCTCTATCGGCGCTTCGGCCGGGAGGAGGACTTGACTTGGGCAGTCCGGATCTACGATTGGCTCAAGCGGCAGCTCGTCGATCCGGAGACCGGCTTCGTGTGGGACGGGATGAATCGCCTGGGCGACGGCGCGATCGACAAGGCATGGCGCTTCACGTACTGCCAGGGCGTCTATATCGGCGCCGCGGTCGAGCTGTTCCGGGCGACGGGAGATGAGGCATATCTCGCCGACGCGAACCGGACCGCACAGGCCGCGTCCGACGAATGGGCCGGCGGCATTCTTCCGGACGAAGGCGACGGCGACGGCGGTCTGTTCAAAGGTATACTCGTCCGGTACCTGGCCGATCTTGCTGCGGAGTCGCGGGGAGCGTCGTCCGCGTCGGCTGCCTGGCTGCTCCGCAACGGGGAGTCGCTATGGTCGGCGGCGCATGCAACGCATGACGAGGGCCGTCATTTATTCGGTACGGATTGGCGCTCCGCACCGGCAGGCAAGGTCTCGCTCAGCGCACAGCTTAGCGGCGTGTTCCTGTTCGAGCGGCTGGCGGAGCTGGAGAAGCGCGGGCTGCTGCCGGCTGCGGATGCCGCATTCGCCCCGGAGACGGATTGAAGAAAGCTCCGTCCATTATGCGTTCTGCGGCACGAACGAGCGCGGCGCCGGCTTTTTCATGCTGGACAGATGCGGGCGTTCTGCTATAATGAGAAGCGATATCAACGACGACCGATGTTTGTCGACAATCGAACAAACCCCGGGGGAGCTGGGCTAGGCCGGCTGAGAGTGCATCCCGCTACGACGATGCAGACCCTTGAACCTGATCTGGTTAGGACCAGCGTAGGGAGGCGGGAAGCGCGATTTTTTTCGCGCATATTGTCCATGCTTATTTAGGACGCCCTCCGTATACGGGGGGCGTTTTTTGATTTGTCGCAGGCAAGGCGCAGGAGAGGGAGCAGAAGACAGATGGGATTGCGGGTCAAAGGCTGGAAGGTTAAAGGAGCGGCCGCGGTCGCGGCGCTGCTGATCGTGGCGGGCTGCGGAAATGGCGGCGGGAACGAAGGGGGCGGCAGCCCGGCGGCGACGGGTTCGTCCGGCGCCGGGGCATCGGCGTCGGCATCCGCCTCGGGCGGGCAGGCGGCCGATCTCGGCAAGGTCAAAGTCGTGCTCGACTGGACGCCGAACACGAACCATACGGGGCTGTACGTCGCGGCCAACCAGGGCTACTGGAAAAAACGCGGCCTCGACGTCGAGATCGTGCTGCCGCCGGAGAGCGGCGCGGATCAGATGGTCGCGACGGGCGCGGCGGACTTCGGCGTCGGCGCGCAGGAGGGCTTGACGCTGGCGAGAGAGAACGACATGCCGATCGTCTCGCTCGCGGCCATCATACAGCACAATACGTCGGGCTTCGCTTCGCCCGCGGACAAGAGCATCAAGGAGCCCAAGGACTTCGAAGGCCATAGCTACGGCGGCTGGGGCTCGCCGGCCGAAGAAGCCGTCATCGGCTCGATGATGCAGAAGCAGGGAGCCGACGTGAAGAAGGTCAAGTTCGTCAATGCGGGCAGCGCCGACTTTTTCACCGCCGTCCAGAAGGACATCGACTTCGAATGGATCTTCTACGGCTGGACCGGCGTCGAGGCCGAGCAGCGGGGCATCAGCCTGAACATGGTATATTTGTCCGACTTCGACAAGCGCCTCGACTACTATACGCCGGTGCTGACGACGAGCGAGAAGATGATCAAGAACAAGCCGGACGTCGTCCGCGCGTTCGTGGAAGGCGCCTCGGAGGGCTACCAGTACGCGATCGACCACCCGGCCGAAGCGGCGGATATGCTGCTGAAGGCCAATCCCGATCTGAACGCGGAGCTCGTCAAGGCAAGCCAGGCATGGCTCAGTCCGAAGTACAAGGACGACGCGCCGCGCTGGGGCGAACAGAAAAAGGAAGTATGGTCGGGCTACGCCGAGTTCCTGAAGGAGCACAAGCTGCTGACGAAGGATCTCGACTACGACGCGATGTTTACGAACGAATTTTTGCCGCAATAAATAAAAGATAGCGGGACGGGCGCGTAGGTCCGCCCCGCACGAGGAGGATACGGACATGGCGCAAGCGCTGCTGAGCATTCAAATATTGCCGAAGGCCGCAAACCACGAGGATGATACGCATCTGTACGTCGACCGCGCGATCGAGATCATCAAGGCGTCTGGCGTCGACTACCGGGTCGGCCCGCTGGAGACGACGATGGAGGGCGACCTCGATCAATTGCTCGATATCGTCAAGGACATGAACCGGGCGATGTTCGAGAAGGGCAGCCCGTCGGTGCTGTCCCAGATCAAGCTGCTCGTCCACGGCTCGGACGGCGCCTCGATGGCGCATCTGCTGCGCAAATACCCCGATGGACAGTAGGACAGGCAGGTGGCTGCTGCCCATCGGTACGCTGCTCGGCGCGCTGATCCTCTGGCAGCTCAGCGTCGAGCTGTGGCATATCAAGCCCTACAAGCTGCCGTCGCCGCTCGCCATCGGCGAGCGGATGTGGGATCAGCGTGACCGGCTGCTGGTCCAGAGCGGCTCCACGCTGCGGCTCGCGCTCAAGGGCGTCGGGCTCGGCATCGGACTCGGCGTGCTGTCGGCGATCGTCTTCCATCTGATTCCCGTCGTCCGCGCGGCGCTCTCGCCGATCATCATCATCACGCAGAACATCCCGCTGATCGCCTTGGGGCCGCTGCTCATCATCTGGCTCGGCTTCGGCCTGGCGCCCAAGCTCGTGCTGCTGGCGCTCGTCTGCTACTTCCCGATCGCCTGGTCGATGCTGTCCGGTCTCGGGCAGGCCGATCCGCATCTGCGGGAGTATCTGGCGATGATCGGGGCGGACCGGTTCACGGTGCTGCGGCGGCTGGAGCTGCCGGCTTCGCTGCCGTACTTTTTCTCGGGGCTCAAGATTACGGCGACGTACAGCATTACGGCCGCGATCGTGGCGGAGTGGCTCGGCGCGAGCGAGGGCATCGGCTACTACCTGGTGCTCAAGTCCAAGGGCTACGATACGACGAGCGTATTCGGCGCAATCGTCTGTATCGTCGGGATGGCGCTGGCCTTCTACGGGATCGCGGTGCTGCTCGAGCGACTCGTCGTGCGCTGGCGGCCGGCGGGCCGGGAAGGGGGAGCGCGATGAGCGGACAGGCGAAGCTCGAGCTGATCGATGTTCATAAGAGCTACGCGCGCGGCAAAAAGCGCCATCCCGTGCTGGCCAGCATCTCGCTGACCGTGAGGGAGGGCGAATTCGTCACCCTGCTCGGTCCGTCGGGCAGCGGCAAGTCGACGCTCTTCAGGCTGATCGGCGGCGTCGAGCGCCCCGACGGCGGGACCGTCCTCATCGGGGGGGCGGACACAACCGGACAGCGGGGGCATATCAGCTACATGCCGCAGCAGGCGTCGCTGTTCCCGTGGCAGTCGGTCGCCGGCAACATCGCTTCGGCGCTCGCGACGGCAGGCATCGAGCGGCGCAGGGCAGCCGCGCTGGCAGCGGAGTGGCTGGAGCGCATCGGGCTCGGCGAGGTGGCGGACGAGTATCCGCAGGTGCTGTCGGGCGGGATGCAGCAGCGGGTGTCGTTCCTGCGGGCGCTGCTCATGCCGCGTAGCGTCATGTGCCTCGACGAGCCGTTCGCCGCGCTCGATGCGCTCACGCGAGCGGAGATGCAGGCCTGGCTGCTGCGGCTGTGGGAGGAGGAGCGGCGCTCCGTGCTGTTCGTCACGCACAGCATCGAGGAGGCGCTGACGCTGTCGGACCGCATCTATGTGCTGTCCAGGGCGCCGGCTACCGTGCTGCGCGAGATCGAAGTGCCGTTCGAGCGGCCGCGCAGGGCGGATGTGTGGAAGGAGCCTGCCTTCGTGGCGCTGAAGGAAGACATACTGGCGCTGCTCGAGCGCGGAGAGGGGCGCGGATGATGGCGGAGGCGATGCTGCCTGCGGCGGGCATCCGGGCTCGCCGCTTCTTGTCCGCACCAACGTCTTGGGTGTGGAAGTCCCCAGGCGGTCGCGGCGCCGAGGCGATAGATAGGGGTGTCGGCGATGGCGTATGACGTGCATCTTCATGCCGACCAATATCCGCCCGGGAGACGCGAGGCGCTGCTTGCGGAGACGTTCGCCGCGGGCATCCGCGGCGTCGTCGCCGTCTCGATGCACCCGGCCTCCTGCGAGCAGACCCGCCGGCTCGCGGCCGCCTGGCCCGGGCTCGTCATGCCGGCCTACGGCCACCATCCCGAGCAGCCGCCGCTCGGCCCGGCGGAGCTGGAGCGCCTGTGCGGCCGGATGCGGCGGCTTGCGGCGGACGGCGAGCGCTTCGCCGTAGGCGAGGTCGGGCTGCCGTATTATACGCGGACCGAGGCCCAGTCGCGCGGCGAGCCGTTCGACGAGGCGCCTTATCTGGCGCAGCTCGAAGTTTTCGTGCGCCTGGCGGCCGAGCTGGACCGCCCGATCGCGCTCCACGCCGTATACGAGGACGCGGACAAGGCGCTTGATGTGCTGATGCGTCATGGCGTGCGCCGGGCGCATTTCCACTGGTACAAGGGAGCGCCGGAGACGACGGCGCGCATCGCGGCGGGCGGATATATGATCTCCGTGACGCCGGACGTGCTCTACGAGCCGGAGATCCGGGAGCTGGCTGCGACATTCCCGCTCGGGCAGCTCATGGCCGAGACGGACGGACCCTGGCCGTTCGAGGGGCCGTTCGCAGGGCGGGAGACAACGCCCGTCATGACGCGCGCCGTCGTCCGCGAGATCGCCGCGCTGCGCGGGCTTGCGCCGGAGGCGGCCGAGCGGGCGATAGACGCCAACACGGCGGCATTTTACGGATTCGGCTGATTTTCCCGCCTTGACGAGAACAAGCCTTGCAACCTTCGCTGAAGGATTGCAAGGCTTGTCCGGTTTGCGCCCGATGTGCGGGCCATAACGCGACGGCCAAAGTCCGCTACAGGCCCGTCGGTGCCTGCTGTCGGAAGGCGCGAATACGTAAACGAGGGAGAACGAAGTAAAAACTTGCCCATTGCGGATGAAATTTTAAAAGCCATATACTAGTTTGAAAGCGCAATCAAGCGTGTCCTCTTTATGAAGAAGGCGGCCTCGGAGGGGAGCGGTATTCCCGATCCGGCTTGGCTTGGCTGAATCAAACATATAGAAGAAGGTGGCATGAGTCATGACCGAAAGCCCGACCGACGGGAAGCTGTGGTACAGACAGCCGGCCCGGGACTGGAACGAAGCGCTGCCGATCGGCAACGGACGACTGGGAGCGATGGTGTTCGGAGACGTGAACGACGAGCGTCTTCAAATGAACGAGGATTCGCTGTGGTACGGCGGTCCGCGGGATCGCAACAATCCCGATGCGCTGTCGAATCTGCCGCGTGTCCGGGAGCTGATCCTGGCCGGTAGGCTGCGCGAAGCGCAGGACTTGGCTCTGATGGCTCTGACGGGCGTCCCGGAGTCGCAGCGGCATTATGTGCCGCTGGGCGACCTGGAGCTGCACGGCGCGGCGCCCGGAGGCCCCGCGGAGCAATACGTGCGGGAGCTGGATCTGAGCCGGGGCGTGGTGAGCGTCAGCTATGTGCAGGACGGGATTCGCTATACCCGCGAAGCGTTCGCCAGCTGCCCGGATCAGGTCATCGTAGTCCGGCTAGCGGCGGACAAGCCGGGGAGCCTGAACGTGCGGGCCCGGTGGAACCGTCAGCAGTGGAGATACGTGGACGGCATCCGCGCATGGGGGACGGACGGGCTCGTGATGGCAGGCAGCGCCGGCGGCGAAGGCGGGGTGGACTTCCGCGCGGCGGTGAAGGCAGACGTAAAAGGCGGCAGCAGCCACACGATCGGGGAATACCTGTTGATCGAACAGGCGGATGAGGCGATCCTGTATATCGCGGCCGGCACGTCGTTCCGCTCGCCGGACCCGGAGCAAGCCTGCCGGGCGGCCATCGACGCGGCGGCAGGCCGCACCTACGAGGAACTGCTCGGGCGCCACGAATCGGACTACCGTGCTCTTTTCGACCGCGTGCGGCTGGAGATCGACGATCCGGGCGGCGACAAGGCTGGCCGGCCGACGGACGAGCGGCTGGCCGCGGTCGAGCGGGGGGAGGACGATCCGGGGCTCGTCTCCTTGTATTTCCATTACGGCCGCTATTTGCTGCTTTCCTCCAGCCGCCCGGGCTCGCTGCCCGCGAATTTGCAGGGGATCTGGAACCCGCATTTCCTGCCGCCGTGGGATAGCAAATACACGATCAACATCAATACTCAGATGAACTACTGGCCTGCGGAGAATTGCAATCTGGCCGAATGCCATCTGCCACTGTTCGAGCTGATCGAACGAATGCGGGAGCCGGGTCGGCGGACGGCGGAAGTCATGTACGGCTGCCGCGGCTTCACCGCCCATCACAACACGGACATCTGGGCGGATACGGCGCCCCAGGACGGGTGGCCCCCGTCGACGTTCTGGCCGCTTGGCGCGGCATGGCTCTGTCTCCATCTTTGGGAGCATTATGCGTTCGGCGGAGACGAAGCGTTCCTGGCGCAGGCGTATCCGACGATGAAGGAAGCGGCGCAGTTTGTGCTGGATTACCTGATCGAAGGGGAGGACGGGCGGCTGATCACCTGCCCTTCGATCTCTCCGGAAAATACGTACATTGTCCCGGGCGGCGAATCCGGCGTGCTGTGCGCCGGCGCTTCCATGGATTTTCAGATCATCCGCGCCTTGTTCGAGGCCTGCCTCGAGAGCGCCCGCCTGCTCGGGACCGACGAGGCGTTCGGAGGGACGCTGTCCGACGCCCTGCGCCGGCTGCCCGGCACGAACATCGGCAAGCACGGCCAGATTCAGGAGTGGATGGAGGACTACGAGGAGGCGGAGCCGGGCCATCGGCATATCTCCCATCTGTTCGGTCTGTATCCCGGCGAGCAGTTCACCCCCGAGGAGACGCCGGAGCTCGCCGATGCGGCCAGAGTCACGCTGGAGCGGCGCCTCGCCAGCGGCGGGGGACATACCGGCTGGAGCCGGGCGTGGATCATCAACTTCTGGGCGCGCCTGCAGGACGCGGACAAGGCCCGCGAGAACGTGCTCGCGCTGCTCGGCCACTCCACCCTGCCGAACCTGCTGGACAACCATCCGCCGTTTCAGATAGACGGGAACTTCGGCGGGACGGCGGGCATCGCCGAGATGCTGCTGCAGAGCCATCGGGGCGTGCTGCATCTGCTGCCTGCCTGGCCGGCGGCCTGGGGCGGCGGACGGGTGCGCGGGCTTCGGGCCCGGGGCGGCTACACGGTGGATATGGAGTGGGCGAAGGGCCGCCCGAGCCGGGTCGTCATCGCCGCCGCCCGGACCGGCGTCTGCCGCATCCGGGGACTTGGCGCGGACATGCTCGAGCTGCCCGTCGAGGCGGGGCGGAGCTATAAGCTGACGGCACCCTTTGCGCAGGGGACCGGCGGAGGCATTTGATTCGCTTTTTGGAGGGGGTATCGGCTCTTGGGAGCACTGAAGGGAAAAAATGTCCTCATGCGCGACGAGGAGATCAGGCGAAGACAAGCGGCGAACCGTGTCTACCTGATGAAGCTGGACAGCGATCATCTGCTGTTTAATTACCGGCTGGAGGCAGGCCGCTACGCGGGCCGCGGCATCCCGCACGACGCGCACGGCGGATGGGAGTCGCCGGTCTGCCAGCTGCGGGGGCATTTCCTCGGCCACTGGCTGTCGGCGGCAGCCATGCATGTCGACGAGACCGGGGATGCCGAGCTGAAGGCGAAGATGGATGTTATCGTGGACGAGTTGGCGGCGTGCCAGCAGGACAACGGAGGCCAGTGGGTAGGCGCCATTCCGGAGAAATACTTGCACTGGATCGCCGAGGGCAAGCAGATCTGGGCGCCGCAGTACAATCTCCACAAGCTGCTCATGGGCCTTGTCGACGCCTATCGATACGGCCGCAACGAGACGGCGCTCGGCATCGCAGATTCGTTCGCGGACTGGTTCGCGGACTGGAGCGGCCGATTTTCAAGGGAGCGCTTCGACGACATTCTGGATGTGGAAACCGGCGGGATGCTGGAGGTGTGGGCAGACTTGCTGCATATTACCGGCAAGGAAAAATACAGGACGCTGCTCGGGCGGTATTATCGCAGCCGTCTGTTCCAGCCCCTGCTCGCAGGCCAGGACCCGCTGACGAATATGCATGCGAATACGACGATTCCGGAGGTGCTCGGCTGCGCGCGCGCTTACGAGGTTACAGGCGAACAGCGGTGGATGGATATCGTAAATGCCTATTGGAAGTGTGCGGTGACGGAGCGAGGCTGTCTGGCGACGGGCGGACAGACGTCCGGCGAGGTGTGGATGCCCAAGCACAAGATGAAGGCGCGTCTGGGCGACAAAAACCAGGAGCACTGCACGGTTTACAATATGAATCGTCTGGCTGAGTTCCTGCTCCGGCATTCGGGCGATCCGGCCTATGCGCAATATATCGAGTACAATCTGTACAACGGCATCATGGCGCAGGCGTATTATCAGGAATACTCGTTGACCGGCAGCCAGCAGGGCGCGCCTTCGACCGGCCTGCTCACGTATTTTCTGCCGATGAAGGCGGGTCTGCGCAAGGATTGGAGCAAGGAGACGGACAGCTTCTTCTGCTGCCACGGCACGATGGTGCAGGCGAACGCGGCTTGGAATCGAGGGGGGTATTATCAGGACGCGAACGACGACCTGTACATTTGCCAATATTTCGATTCCGAGCTGACCTCAGATATCGGAGGAGACGCCGCGCGGATCGTTCAAACGCAGGATCGCATGAGCGGGAGTACGATGAGCTCCTCGATAACGGCAGGTTTTCAGGGCATTCATGAGACGACCGTATTGCATGAGAATATGCCGTCTTATCGCAAGCATGATTTTGTTGTGCGCTTGTCCGCGCCTCGGGAATTCGCCATCCACTGCCGGATTCCCGAATGGCTCATGGCGGAGGCGACGATCTGCGTCAACGGCAGCGTGCAGGGACGGACGGCGGAGAGCGGCCGGTTCCATACGATTCGCCGAGTCTGGCAGGATGGGGATAGCTTCAGCGTCATTTTTCCGATCGGAATCCGCTTCGTGCCGCTGCCGGACGACAGCAGCGTCGGAGCATTCCGGTACGGGCCGGAGGTGCTGGCGGGCATCGGCGAGACCGAGCGAATCTTGCGTGCGCATCAGGACGACATCGACTGCGAGATCGAGCTGGAGAATGAACGCGAGTGGGGAAGCTGGCGCTACTTTTTTAAAACGGTAAATCAGGACCCCGCGATTCAAATGAGGCGGATTCGGGATATCGGGTACGAGCCGTTCCAGATCTACTTCAAAGTGAGAGGCAGCTCGTCGGCCATTCATCCGTAAATAAAGGCAGAGGAGGATTGCCATGCATACAACCGTCGTCAACCCGATCCTCTGGGCCGACGTGCCGGACGTTAGCGTCATTCGGGTCGGCTCCGTCTACTACATGGTCAGCACCAGCATGCATATGATGCCCGGCTGTCCGATCATGCGGTCCGTGAATCTGATGCATTGGGAACTAGTCGGCTACGTCTTCGACAAGCTGGAGGACAACGACGCCCATCGGCTGAATGACGGCAAGGGCATCTACGGCAACGGCTCCTGGGCGGCGAGCCTGCGGCACCACCAAGGCGTGTTCTACGTCGCCTTCAGCTGCAACGATATGAACCGGTTTTACGTGTACCGCACGACGGATATCGAGCGCGGACCTTGGGAGCGTACCGTCATCGAGGGGCTGCACCACGATCCGGGCCTGCTGTTCGACGAGGACGGCCGCGTCTACGTCATCTACGGCAACGGGGACATCCGCATCCGGGAGCTGACGGCGTGCGCAGCGGCTCCCCTGGAGGGGGGCGTCGACCGGCTGCTGTTCGAGACGGAGCGCGCAGGGATCGGCCTGCGCTGCGAGGGCTGTCATGCTTACAGGCTGAACGGCTATTATTATCTGTTCTTCATCGAATGGCCGAACAGCGGCAATCGTCGCCGGCGGCAGCTCGTCTACCGTTCGCGGGCGCTGCTCGGTCCCTACGAGCGCCGGATCGTGCTCGACGACGACATGGGCTGCCGCAACAACGGCGTCGCTCAAGGCGGCATCGTCGATACGCCCGCAGGCGAATGGTACGCGGTGCTGTTCCAGGACCGCGACGCCGTCGGCCGGGTGCCGTGCGTCGTGCCGATGCGCTGGGAGGACGACTGGCCCGTGCTGGGCGCGGACGGACGGGTGCCCGAGTCGTTCGAGGTGACGCTGCCGGGCTCGGCGTCGAAGCCGCTCGTCATCGGCGACGAATTCGATTATACCGATAATCGACTGGCATTGAACTGGCAGTGGAACCATAATCCGGACGACCGGCTATGGTCGGTGACGGAGCGCCCGGGCTGGCTGCGGCTGGCGACGGGGGCGATCGCCGACCGGATCGAGCGGGCCCGCAACACGCTGACGCAGCGGACGGAAGGTCCGGTCTGCGCGGGAGAGACGCTGCTGGACGCGTCGGGGATGAAGCCGGGCGACCGCGCCGGCCTGGTCGCGCTGCAGAGCGGCTTCGGCACGGTCGGTGTCTGGGCCGGCGAGCGCGGCGAGCGTCGCGTCGCGATGTGCGTACGGGGAGAGGACGGCAGCGAGCGGATCGTCGACAGCCTGCCGTTCGCTGGCGAGGTCATCCGCCTCAGAATACAATTTGACTTCAGAGACGGCCGGGATACGGCAGTCTTCGCTTATGCCGCCGACGGCGAAGCGTGGAGGACGATCGGCAGTCCGCTGAAGCTGAAGTACACGCTGGACCATTTTATGGGCTACCGGATCGGCTTGTTCAACTACGCGACCCGCGAGCGCGGCGGCTTCGCGGACTTCGATTATTTCCGCTATCGCAAGGGCGGCTGAGCGATCCCTGCCCGCAGCGCCAAGCCGAAGCCTTCATCCATATTATTTCTGATCAGGGAGAATCCATCGGATTCTCTCTTTTTTTTGAACGGAGGACGAATGGATAATATAGCGCTTACAAATGCGTAAACGATCGTTAAGCAAGTAAAAAGATGCATGTAGTTGGGAGCATTGCCCGCTGCCTATAATGAAAGCGTCAACAGTTTCGGGAGCTGCTTTTAAAGGGGGATGGCTGACAGATAAATAAAGGCCCGTTACATCCGCCTTCACGGTCGGCATGCGCGACAGTCGCGCCGGGAGCCGGAATGCCGCAGGGCATAATCCCATTGCAGAATAGGAGACAGAGCGCGCATGCAAAAATACGGTGTCAGGGGTCTTGCATTTCGGAAATTTCTCTATATATCCCCATTCATGCTTCTGCTGTTTATCTTCTCTTACTATCCGCTGTACGGCTGGGTGTACGCCTTCTTCGATTACACGCCGCCAATCCCGCTGTCCAAATCGCCGTTCGTCGGACTCCAGTGGTTCCGATCCCTGGTCGAGAACCAGGTCAAGGTCGATCAGGTGCTGCAGGTTATCAAAAACACGTTCGGCCTCAGCGGCCTCAGCCTGCTTTTCTCGTGGCTTCCGATGATTTTCGCCATTTTCCTGACGGAGATCAAGGCCGTCCGCTTCCGCAAGTTCATCCAGACGGTCACGACGCTTCCGAACTTTATCAGCTGGGTGCTGGTCTACTCGCTGGCCTTCTCCATGTTCTCCAGCGAAGGCATCGTCAACGGCATGCTCCGGCAGCTGGGCTTGACCGATTCGCCGATCCTCTTCCTCCAGAATGCGGACCATGTGTGGCTCACGATGTGGATGTGGACGACGTGGAAGACGCTGGGCTGGGCGGCCATCCTGTATATCGCCGCGATCATGGGGATCGACGATTCGTTGTATGAAGCGGCTCATGTGGACGGCGCGACCCGCATGCAGGTCATCCGGCACGTCATTCTGCCGAGCATGCTGCCGACGTACTTCGTGCTGCTGATGCTGCAGATCGCGAGCTTCCTGAACAATGGGCTGGAGCAATACTTCGTGTTCCAGAACGCCTTCAACAAGGAGCACATTCAGGTGCTGGACTTGTATGTGTACAACCTGGCCATGGGCGGCGGCAGCTATTCCGTATCGGTCGCGATCAGCATGCTGAAGAGCTTGATCAGCGTCGTGCTTCTCTTTTCGGTGAACGGCCTGTCCAAAATGCTGAGAGGGGAGGGCATCGTATGAGCCGCAACACGGCAGAGGCGGTACACGAGCCGGTGCATCAAAGCCGGGTCGACAAAAAGTCGGGCTTCAAGCTGAGCGCGACGGACAAGTTCATTTCCGTTCTGATCTATACGCTGTTTTCTCTGTTCGCGCTCATATGCGTGTACCCCTTTTACTCGATCATCATCAACACCATCAGCGCCAACGATATTAGCGCCAGAGGCGACGTCGTCTTTTTCCCGAAGCATATTCATTTCCAGAACTACCTCGACGTGTTCAAGATTCCGGGGCTCGGCCATGCGGCGCTTATCTCCGTGGGCAGGACGGTCATCGGGACGTCGCTGACGGTAGGGGCATCGGCTTTCCTGGGCTTCATGTTTTCCCAGGAGGATATGTGGGGGCGCAGATTCTGGTACCGGTTTACGATAATCACGATGTTTTTTAACGCCGGGATTATCCCCTGGTATTTGACCATGCGGTCGCTTCACCTGACCAACAACTTTCTCGCCTATATTTTGCCGGTGATCGTCGCTCCTTTCTTCATTATTCTGGTCAAGACGTTCGTGGAATCGACGCCGAAGGAGCTGCAGCAGGCGGCCAGCATCGACGGAGCGGGGGTTATGACCATCTTCTTTCGTGTCATGCTGCCCATCTGCAAGCCGATACTGGCGACGGTCGCGATCTTCGCAGCCGTGGACCAATGGAATTCTTTTCAGGATACGCTGCTCCTGGTGACGGACAGCCAGCTCTACAGCCTGCAGTTCATTTTGTACAACTACATCAACCAGGCGAGCTCTCTTTCCACGATGGTCAATCTGCAAAATGCCGGTTCGACGGCGATGGCCAGTCTGTCCACCAAGCAGACGACAACTTCGATCCGCATGACGGTCACGATCATCGTCGTAGCGCCCATTTTGCTGGTGTATCCGATTTTCCAGCGGTTTTTCGTAAAAGGGATTATGATCGGCGCGGTAAAGGGCTGACCTGCGCTTGCGCCATTATAATAAATTGACCAAACGGGGGTTTCATATGAGCTACAGCAGGAAAGTCGCGAAGCGATCGTTGACCGTGTCTCTGGCAGGTTTGATTCTGGCATCCGCCGCACTGAGCGGGTGCAGCAGCAATTCAAAAAACACATCGTCGTCCAGCGAGCCTGCCGGCTCCGGCGCAAGCGCAGGCGCATCCCAGACTGCCGGCGCGATCGACCACAGCAAGCCGATCACGATCACCGTATTCGACAATGCGGCCAACTACCAGGGCGAGCAGACGGGCTGGTACGGCAAGCTGGTCAAGGACAAGTTCAACATCACCTTGAACATCCTCGCTCCGCAGGTGGCCGGCGATCAGCTGTACAAGACCCGCACCGCGGCCGGCGATCTGGGCGATCTCCTGATCATCGACAACAGCCAGTTGGAGGAATTGATTCCGGCCGGTCTCGTCATGGATATGACGGACAAGCTCAAGAACACGAAATATTTGTCCCAATACGTCGACAAGCACTTCAAGCCGTTCAACGCCGCCTTCGACAAGGTTAATCCGGAGGGCAAGATTTACGGGCTGCCGACGTTCGAAGCCGACACGTCGCCGACGACCTTCTCGGAGGAGATTCCGTATTCCAGCCCGATCATGCCCTGGGACTACTACAAGGGCGTCGGGGCTCCGAAGCTCAACAATCTGCAGGATCTGCTGAACGTGCTCAAGCAGATGCAGGCGAAGTATCCGAAGACGCCGGACGGCAAGCCGATCGTGCCGATCACGCTCTGGAAGGATTGGGACGGCGGCACCGGCGCGATGGAGAACGTGCGCTGGCTCAGCAACTGGTACGGCTATGAGAAGCCGGACAGCACGACGACGATCCAGTTGAACGCGAAGGGCGATATCGTACCGATCATCGACGACAACAGCATGTACAAGAAGATCTTGCAGTTCTATTTCGACGCCAATCAGATGGGCCTGGTCGATCCCGACTCGCCTACCCAGGACTGGAACAAAGTCGCCGAGAAGCTGACCAACAAGCAGGTGCTGCTCCTGTGGTACTCCTGGCAGCGCGGCTTCTACAACTCCATCGAGCGCGGCCGGAACGGGGACGGCAACGTAGCGGTGCCGATCGCCGATTCGCATATCATTCAGAACAGCGACGCCTACTACGGCAACGGACGCGTATTCGCCATCGGCGCGAAGGCTAAAAATCCCGACCGCATCATGGAATTCATGGATTGGCTCAACTCGCCCGAAGGACTGCGCTACTACACGAACGGCTTTGAAGGCTTCAACTACGAGAAGACGGCGGACGGCAAGTACCAGCTGACCGAAGTCGGACAGACGGCCTTCCAGAAAAATACGCCCGTGCCGGACGAGTACGGCGGCGGCGGCTACCAGGACGGTCAGAGCAAGATCAACTCGATGATCATGAGCGACTTCGTCATCGATCCGGATACGGGAGAATTCTACAACAGCAACTATTGGAGCGCGACGATCGAGGCGAACAAGACGGCGCTGACGACGGATTGGCAGAAGACGTACAATGCCGAGAACGCGACGGACTACTACCTCAAAAACAATATGATCGATGTCGTGCCGAACATCAATACGAGCCTGGGATCCGATTCCTCGGATATTAAAAACAAGCGCAGCCAAATCTCGGACTATGTGAAGAATACGTCCTGGAAGATGGTATTCGCGAAAAATCAGGCGGAATTCGATCAGCTGTGGACGAAGATGCAGAAGGATGTGGAAGGCCTCGGCTGGAAGGACGTTCTGGCTGCGGACACGGCCAAGGCGGAGAAGATTGTTAAAATGCGCGCCGAGGCGACTGCCGGCAAGTAAAATCGATTTGTTTCGCCATGCTGAAGGGGGATGGATATCCACGGGATATCCTTCCTCCGCATTTTATTGAGCGCCAAAAATGAAGGGAGACTGTGCGATGCTAAGAGTCGTGAAGGTCGAAAATGGCGCCGTGCAGGGGCTGCCGGCCGCCGATCCGCGGATTACGAGCTTCAAGGGCATTCCGTTCGCCGCGCCGCCCGTCGGGGACAACCGCTGGCGCGCCCCGCAGCCGGCCGCGGATTGGGAGGGCGTGCTTAAGGCGTACGAATTCGCGCCGGTCCCGATGCAGGTGCGGCAAGAAATCGACGAGGGCAACATCTACACCAGGGAATGGGCCGTTGAGCCCGACATCGCCATGGATGAAGATTGTCTATACCTGAACATATGGACGCCGGCCAAGCATACAGACGAGAAGCTGCCGGTATTCGTCTGGTATTTCGGCGGCGGCCTGCAGGTCGGCCATACGGCCGAGATGGAGTTCGACGGCGAGCGCATCGCGCGCAGAGGCATCGTGGTCGTCACAATCGCCTACCGGCTGAACGCGTTCGGATTTTTGGCCCATCCCGAGCTGACGGCCGAAGCGCCGGAGGCGCCCGCGAACTTTGGCCATCTCGACCAGCAAGCCGCCACGCGATGGGTCAAGCGCAACATCGCCGCCTTCGGCGGCGATCCGGACAGCCTGACGATCGGCGGGCAGTCGGCAGGCGGCTTCAGCGTGATGAACCAGCTCGCCTCGCCGCAGAACGAAGGTCTGTGCCAGCGGGCGATCATTCAGAGCGGCATGTTTACGAAGCTGTATCCGGGCGCCGGCGGACCCGGGCTTCTTCGCGATCTGGCGGCAGCCGAGGCGGACGGCGTTCGCTTTTTTGAAGCGCTCGGCGTGACTACGCTCGCGGAAGCCCGCAAGCTCGATGCGGCGTTCGTGCGGGACAAATATTTGGAATCAGGAGCGTTCTGGGGCGCCGTCGTCGACGGCAGGTTCAGCGTAGGCGACGCGTTCGAGCTGTTTCTTCAGAACAAGCGCTGGCCGGTCCCCGTGCTGTTCGGCCACACCTCCTCCGAATTTTTCAGCGTTCCCGAGGCCGGTACGCTTGACGATATCAAGCGCATGGCGGCGGAGCTGTTCGGCGATGATGCGCGGACGTTCCTGGCCCTGACCGGGGCGTTGTCAGGCAGTCTGGACCAGGTGCTGCAGCGGGCCTCGGCGAGCGGCATTGAATATGCGATCCGCATTGCCGGGCAGGCCAATGCCGATACGGGCGCCAACCTTCCGCTCTACTACTACAGCTTCGATGCGGACATTCCGGGCTGGGACAATCCTGGCACGTTTCATTCGGTCGATCTCTGGTTTTTTTTCGAGACGCTCGCCAAATGCTGGCGGCCGTTCGTCGGCAGACATTACGATCTTGCGCGGCAGATGTGCAATTATTGGGCGAATTTCATTCGCAGCGGCGATCCGAACGGGCAGGATGCGACAGGGGAAGACCTGCCGCGCTGGGAGACTTATACGCCGGAGGCGCCTTACGGCATGCGGTTTGCGGACCGGGCAGCGTTCGCCGCAGAACAGCCGGGCGAGCTGATGCGGTTTCTGCTGCAGCAATACTTCAAAAGGAATCCGCCGCAGCCGCAGCCGCAGCCGCAGCCGTAACCGGCGACACGGACGACAAAGGGAGGACGTTCCATGAGACTGGCATGCGGCGATTACATCATGCAGTTCAGCGAGGGAGGCATCGAAGTTTTTAAAGACGGCGCTCTCCTGTACGTCAACCGGCGGCCGATGTTCGCGACGGTCAAGACTGCGTTCGCGATCAGCGAGTTTTACGACGGCGCCTATGCCGAGCTCGCCGCGTCCGACGGGAAAATCACGGCTCGTGGCACCTTGACCGTGCCCTCGGGCACGGCGTTTGCCTTCACGGACGTATATGAAAGCGTCGGCTCCGGGTTCAGCGTGAGCCGGCGCGTCAAGGTGGTGCAAGCGGGAGACGACCTGGGCTTTTCTACCAAGGTTTCTTTGGCGATGGCGCAATCGGATGACGTCCGCGAATACGACTGCTTCGCGCCGGGCGTCTGGTACAAGCAAAATGAATTTGCGCCCGACTCCGCGATCGGCAAAGATTTGGATAACGAATATTTCTGGCTGATGGAAACCCGGTGCGCCCTGCCGCTGTTCGCGATGCAGCGGATCGCGACGGGAGAAACGGCGGCATTGTCGCGCTGGGCCGCCGATGCCACGCTGCCGTCTGTCGATATCGTCAGGTCGGAAAATATTACAGATCCGAAATGCACTGTCGGCTCGCTCGGCATGAGCCGGCCCGAGAGCAGGACGCTGAACTATATGTATTACGGCTACGGCATCCGCAAAGCGCTCGAGACCGAGCCGGCCGGCCTGTCGATCGATTATGTATATCCGGGCAGCGAGGGCCAGAAGCCCGTTCAGCATCCGTATGCCGGCCTCGATTACCGGGAGAAGCCGAAAGCATTCCAGCGCATCAATCATCCGGTCACGGTCGGCTTCGAGCAGCGCTACGCCGTCGCCATTCACTGCGGCCGGTTCGACGGCTTCCAGCCGATGATGAGAGCGCTCTGGCGGATCACCTACGACCGGCTGCGCGACAAGCTGTTCGAAGTGGACAACGAGCGGCATTACCGTCACGGCATGAACATTCTGAACCGATATACGCGGGCTTACGGCGATTCGTACGGACTGCCCTTTGCCTGCCAGCTGCCCGACATGGACATCTCAAGCGTGTCCTTCCAGTTCGGCTTCGTCGGCCAGCAGCCGGGCATCGGCTACCAGCTGCTCAGGTACGGCGCCAAGGACAACGTGCCCGAAGCCTATGAGAAAGGGCTCGGCGTCATCGCGTTTTGGGTGAGGACGGCGATGACCGAATCCGGGCTGCCGCGAATGTGCTACAATCCGACGCTCCGGGGCTTCGAGCCGTATCCGCACTATATCCGAATGCTGGCGGACGGCATGGAAGCCATCCTGGACGCCTATTTGTTCATGGCCAGCCGAGGCGACGAGCGGCCCGAATGGCTGGCGTTCTGCCAGCGTACGGCCGATTGGCTCGTAAACATCCAGAACGAAGACGGCAGCTTCTGCCGGGCGTACCATGCGGACGGCTCGATCCGCATGGACTCGAAGTCCAACACGCCGAGCGTGATCCGCTTTCTGGTCCAATTCTATCTTGCGTCCGGCGAAGAACGCTATAAATCAGCCGCCATCCGGGCCGGCGGATGGGCGTTCGAACATAATTTCCGCGGTCTGGAATACCGGGGCGGCACCTGCGACAATGCGGATATCCAGGACAAAGAGGCGGGCATCTATGCGATGTTCGGCTTCCTGGCGCTGTACGATCTGACCGGCGAGGAGCGGTGGCTCGAAGGGGCGATCGGCGCCGCGGACTATACCGAGACGTGGACCTATGCCTGGACGTTCCCGGTGCGCACGCTATGGCCCAAGCATCCGTTCAACAAGTTCTCGATCAGCGGACAGAGCATCATCACGATCGGCGGCGGCGCCGATGCGTATATGGCCGCCTGCTCGTATACGTATTACAGACTGTACGTCATTACGGGAGACGAGCACTATCTCGATTTTGCCGAGTTCATCCACAACAATACGAGGCAGTCCACCGATGCCGACGGCAGCATCGGCTATGTGATGCCCGGTCTTGGACACGAGAGCGGCAACTTCTCCAGCCAGACGCTGCACAGCCACTATCACTGGCTGCCCTGGTGCACCTACGTGGAGGTCGATCCCGCATCGCGGCTGTATGACACGTTCGGCGTCTATGAGATCGCGGCTGCGCAGCGGCTCGATCCCCAGGAGCGGACTGCGAGGAACCGCATCTACGACGCGTACGGCAGGAGAGACACAGGATTACAACCATGAGGAGCGGAGACGGAATGAAAAAGAAACAAGGCTGGAACCCGTATTTGCCGTCCTGGGAGTACATTCCCGACGGCGAGCCTTATGTTTTTGAAGGCAGAGCGTATGTATACGGCTCGCACGACCGGTTCAACGGACATGCGTATTGCCTGAACGACTATGTCTGCTGGTCGGCGCCGGCGGAGGATCTGACGGATTGGCGCTGCGAAGGCGTCATCTACAGCAAGACGGACGATCCGCTGAATCCGGACGGCAGCATGTGTCTGTATGCGCCGGATGTCACGGTCGGCCCCGACGGACGCTACTATCTTTATTACGTGCTCGACAAGGTGTCTGTCGTGTCGGTTGCGGTCTGCGACAGGCCGGCGGGCCAGTACGAATTTTACGGCTATGTCCGCTATGCCGACGGCACGCGTCTGGGCGAGCGGCAAGGCGACGAGCCTCAATTCGATCCGGGCGTGCTGACGGAAGGAGAGCGGACCTATCTCTATACCGGCTTCTGCGCGCCCGAGGACCGTTCGAGGCACGGCGCCATGGCGACGGTGCTCGGTCCGGATATGCTCACGATCGTCGAGGAGCCGGCTTTCGCCTTGCCGAGCGGGCCCTACAGCCAGGGGAGCGGCTTTGAAGGCCATGCGTTTTTCGAGGCGCCTTCGATCCGGAGACGGGGCGATACGTATTACCTGATCTATTCCTCCGTCGTCATGCACGAGCTCTGCTACGCCACCAGCCGATTCCCGACTCGCGGCTTTGTTTATCGAGGGGTCGTCGTCAGCAATAACGATCTGCATATCGACTCTTACAAGCCGGCGGACAAGCCGATGTATTACGGCGGCAACAATCACGGCAGCATTGTAGAAATTCGCGGAAAATGGTACGTTTTTTATCATCGGCACACAAACGGAACGAACTTCAGCCGGCAGGGCTGCATCGAGCCGCTCGAATTCCGGGCCGACGGCACGATCGCCCAAGCGGAGATGACCTCCTGCGGTCCGAACGGCGGACCGCTCGAAGGCCGCGGAGAGCATCCGGCGTATATCGCCTGCAATCTGTTCTGCAGGGACGAGGCGCTGTATACGGGCGCGCCCGGGGAGTGGATGGACAGCCGCTTCCCGAAGATCACGCAGGACGGCAGGGACGGAGACGAGGAACCCGGCTATATTGCCAATATGAGAGACGGAGCGACAGCCGGCTTCAAGTATTTTCGCTGCGACGGCATCCGGAATGTCCGCATCCGGGTGCGCGGCTACTGCCGAGGCGCCTTCGAGGTCAGGATATCGCGGGACGGCCCGGCGCTCGCCGCAATTCCGGTGGACTTCACGAACGTCTGGAAGGAATATGCGGCGGATCTCCTCGTCCCGGATGGCATTCAGGCGATTTATTTGACGTATACGGGGGAGGGCGGCGCGAGCCTCGCCTCGTTCGCAATGGCATAAGCGCGGTCCGCTCACGACCGTTCACTAGCAAGGACAACGCTGCTGCGGCAGCGGCGGCAAAGTCGATAAAAAGAGGGGTTGGCGATGAACAACAGCAAGGTGCAAGCGATCTTGGCCTGGGGTTTGGCCATCATGCTCACAGCCGCGCTGGCCGCCTGCGACGGCAACGATGGCGGCGGCGTTCATACGGCCACCGGCCCGTCCGGCCCCCCTCCGTCGGGAGGCGCAGTGAAGGAGTCGGCCGATCCGCTGGGCAAGTACGACCCGCCGATCGAGCTCACGACCGTGCGCAATCTGAGCGATATCGTCGAGAGCAACGTCCTGGGCGTACTGAAGGACGAGAAGTTCGAGGATAATCGCTGGTCCCGGCTATTCTTCGACCGGCTCGGCATTCAGATCAAGTCCAACTGGGTGGTCAAAGGCAACGACACATCGGACCCGTACGTACAGAAGCTGAACGTCATGCTGGCTTCCGGCGATCTGCCGGACGTCATTCCGGTCAACGCCACCCAGCTCAAGCAGCTGGCCGACAGAGATCAGATCGAGGATATGACGGACTTGTACGACACCTACGCTTCGCCGCTGCTAAAGGAGATTCTATCCGAGGGCGGCTTGGGACCGTTCAACGCCGCCACGTTCGGCGGCAAGCTGATGGCCGTGCCCCAGACCGGTTCGGCGATCGAGCAGGCGCAGTTCGTCTGGATCCGCACGGACTGGCTGAATCGGCTGGGCCTGAAGCCGCCGAATACGATGGACGATGTGCTGGCGATATCCCAAGCCTTCGCCGAGCGGGACCCGGACGGCAATCATAAAAACGACACGTTCGGCCTCGCGATCACGAAGGATCTGTGGGGAGGCTCGATGGGGCTGGAAGGTTTTATGGCCGGCTACGGGGCGTATCCGAATATATGGCTGGAGGACCCGTCGGGCAAGCTGAAGTACGGCAGCGTCCAGCCTGAGATCAAAAAAGCGCTGCAGGCGCTGCAAACGATGTACAAAAACGGGGAGCTCGATCCGGAATTCGGCGTCAAGGAAGGCAGCAAAGTATCGGAAACTATCGCAAGCGGCAAGATCGGGATGGAGTACGGACAGCAATGGAACTCGATCTGGCCGCTCCAATTAAATATCGACCGCGATCCGGACGCGCAGTGGCGCGCGTTCCCGATCGTCTCGGAGTCCGGCGGTCCGGCCAAGGTTCCGCTCAAGTTCAGCACGACGAGGTTTTTTGCCGTCCGCAAGGGCGCCGCCCATCCGGAAGCCGTCATCAAGCTGTTCAACCTGCATGTCGAGAAAAACTGGGGCGAGACCCAGGAGAGCGAATATTATTATGCGCCGCCGGATGCGGAGAGCGTGTGGCAGCTGTCGCTGGTGCAGCCCGCGCCGACGAAAAAAAACCTGGAGCTGTTCAGGCGGCTGGACGAGGTGCGCAGGACGGGCGACAAATCGAAGCTGACGGGCGAAGCGAAGGCCATTCAAAAAAAGCTGGACATGTATGAATCGGGCTCCAAGGAAGGCTTCGCGCTATGGGGCTGGGAGCGCATCTACGGCCCGGACGGCGCCGAACGCGTCGTCGATCAATACGACAGGGACAATCAGTTTTTGTACGATAAATTCGAAGGCGCTCCGACCGCGACGATGGTCGAGCGGCAGACGACGCTCGACAAAATGCAAAACGAAGTGTTCGTCAAAATTATTCTCGGCGCGCCGCTCGAGGAGTTCGACAGGTTCGTGGAGGATTGGAAAAAGCTCGGCGGCGAACAGATCACAAAGGAAGTCAACGATTACTTCTCCATCCTGAACAAACGTCCGTAAGTCGATGCGCAACCTAAGGCAGTTGTAGTCGCCGGCGTGCAGGAATCGTACGAATCGACTCGTACAGAATAGGGGTTGGAGGCGCACCATGCTCAAAACGCCGATGTTTTCGATCCGCAACACCCTGTTCCTCCGTTTGATTTTTACGTTTCTGCTCATTTTGACGCCTTTGATTATTTTGGGGGCGTATCTCTACCAGTGGTCGGTTCACACGGCGAGGGCGGATATCGCCAAGACGGCGGCCTCCCAGACGGCCTTCTATCTGACCGATCTGGAGAATGAGATCGAGCGAATCAAGCTGCTGCAATTCGGGCTGCTCGAGGACGAGGACCTGAACAAGCTGTCGCTCCTCTGGGATCGGATGCGGGTCATCGAGCGGACCGACAAGATGAATTCCTTGCGCAACCGACTGTATCTCATTCAGAACAGCAGCATGTATATCAAGGAAGTAAGCGTCTACATCCACCCGATCGGGCGGGCCGTCTCGTCCGTCGACGGGGTGAGCCCGCTCGATGACGAGCGGTACGATGCCATATGCACCGTGTACGGCAGGCGCAACACCCGCATCGTCGAATGGCGGAAGGGGCTGTTCCTCGGCGCGTCGAAGCCGAGCGGCAGCCCGCAGGGGCGGCCCTTGTTCGTCGTCGAGATCGAGCTCGATCAGCAAAAGCTGAAGGAAGCGCTGGCCCAGTTCAACACCTATCCGGGCAGCGGCACGTTGCTCGTCACGGCGAACGGCGGCATCCAGCTCGCGAGCGGCTCCGTCGAGTCCTTCGTGCAGGAGGGCGTATTGAACGTCGGCGCGCATGGGATGTCCGACGACGACGTTCAGACGCGCGCCTTCGGCGGCAATCAGTACTACACCGTGTACGCCGGCTCGGACAAGCTGAACATGGCGATCTACAGGTTTATCCCGTCGGAGGTTATCCGCAAGCCCTTGGACAAGTTTTATACATGGGCCTGGCTGTTCGCCGTCGCGGCGCTCGTCATCGTCGTGCTCTATACGATGTCCACGTACAAGTTCATCCACAAGCCGCTGCTGCGGCTCGTCAAGAGCTTCCGCCGGGTCGAGAACGGCGATCTGGAGCAGGTCATCACGCATGCGTCGAAGGACGAATTCGGCTATCTGTACAGCCGCTTCAATCAGATGGTCGCGAACCTGCGCTCGCTGATCGATCAGGCCTACCGGCAGAAGCTCATGGCGCAGCGCGCCGAGCTGAAGCAGCTGCAGTCGCAGATCAATCCTCATTTTTTGTTCAACAGCCTGTTTATCCTCAGCACGATGGCGCGGACGGGAGATATGGAGCGGGTCGAGCAATTCACGATCCAGCTGGGCGAATACTTCCGCTTCGTGACCCGAAGCGCCTCCGACGAGATCCCGCTCGCGCAGGAGATCCATCATGCCCGCACATATGCGGATATTCAGCTGCTGCGGTTTTCCCGGCGCATCCAGGCGCGGTTCGAGGAGCTGCCGGAGGCGGCCATGGAGACGATCGTGCCGAGGCTGATCGTGCAGCCGATCATCGAGAATGCATTCCAGCACAGTCTGGAGCGCAAGGAGGAGAACGGGCTGATCGTCGTTCGCTTCGAGAGCGAGGACGATCAATTCCGGATTATCGTCGAGGACAACGGCGATGAATTGACGCCGGAGAAGCTGAGCGAGCTGGGCGCGGCGCTGGCGGGCCGGGACGAGCAGGCGGAGACGACGGGGCTGGTCAACATCCATCGCCGACTGGCCATTACGTTTGGAGAGAACGCAGGCGTCCGGGTCGCGCGCAGCGAGCTGGGCGGATTGCAAGTGACGCTGTACTTTCCACGAAAGGAGGGGATAGTCCCGTGTACCGATTGCTGATCGTCGACGACGAAGAGATGATTACCGACGGCCTGTACGAGACGCTTGCCGGGCGCGATATGGGGCTGGATCTGTGCAAGGCGTATTCCGGCAGGGAAGCGCTGGGCTGGCTTCAACGCACCCGGATCGATATCGTGCTGACCGATATTCGCATGCCCGGGATCGACGGCCTGCAGCTCATGACCGCCATCAAGCGCAATTGGCCGCATTGCCGGATCATCTTCCTGACCGGCTACTCCGACTTCGACGCCGTATATCAGGCGATTCAGACGCCGGGCGTCCAATATCTGCTCAAGACCGAAGGGTATCCGAAGGTCATCCGGGCCGTCGGCGAGGCGATCGCGGAGCTGGACGACAGTCTGCAGCACAGCGAGCTGGTGCGGCAGGCGCAGGAGCGGCTGACGACGCTTGAGGTGCTGGCGAGAGGCGAGTACTTCCGGCATCTGCTGCACGGCGCGAAGCCGGCGATGCCCAGCCTCGGCGACGACTTCGGCAAGCTGGGCATCCCGCTCGATCCTGGCCGACCGGTCTATATGGCACAGGGCGAGCTGTCCTTGACCGCGTCCGCGGCTGCGTCCTATGCCGACCGGCAGGAATCGGCGATGGGCGTCGTACTGCTGGCCGAGCGCTTGCTGGACGGCCAGGTGAGCAGCCTCGGCATGCTCGACCGCTACGGCGACCCGGTCTGGCTGCTCCAGCCGTCCGGGGAATGGGCGGACGGGGGCGAGGCGGAGGAGAGAGCGCTCATCCTGCCGCATCTGGAGGGACAATTCGAGCTGGTCCAGCAGGCCTGCGCGAACAGCCTCGAGCTGTCCGTCGCCGTCACGCTGGGAGATCGCCCCTTCGAATGGACGAAGCTGTCCTCGGCCTACGACAAGCTGAGGCGGCAGCGGCATACCCGAACCGGCGACGGCGCGCAGATGGTGCAGACGGTGAACCCGGAGGCTTCCTGCTGCACGAAGGAGCGCGCGCCGCGGGACAAGTCGGACGCGCTGTCCGCGCATCTGGACGCCGGCAGACGCGATGAGTTTCTCCAGCTGCTGGACGAGCTGACGGCGTCGGAGCCGGACAATGGCGCCTCGTATTTGCTGGAGCTGTACTATACGATCTCGCTGATCCTGCTGTCCTACATGAACCGGTGGGAGCTGGAAAGCCAGGTGACGGGCGTCTCTGCGCTCATGCGCTACGACGACTTTGTGTCCTGCGAGGAAGCGTTCGCCTTCCTCCGGGCGACGGCCGAGACGCTGTTCGAGCTGAGAAGCTCTGGCGAACGCAACCGCGCGGCCGAAGCGATCCGGAAGGTTCAGGCCTATATCGGAGCGCATCTGGACGAGGATCTGTCGCTCGTGCGCCTCGCGGGCTATATCCATTTCAATCCGTCGTATTTGTCCCGTCTGTTCAAGCAAGAGAGCGGCGTCAATCTGTCCGAATATATCGAGGCGGCGCGAATCGAGCGGGCCAAGGAGCTGCTGCGCGGCGACGATTTGAAGGTGCTGGAGGTGGGCGTGCGGGTCGGCTACGAGGCGTCCCAGTCGTTCACCCGGTTTTTCAAAAAAGCGCTGGGCGTCACGCCGCAGGAATACCGCGAAGCCGCAAGGAAGTAAGGGCGGGCCGCAGCCTGGGTTGGGCACGTCTTGCTACGATGCCGACAACAAGCACCGCCGGACTTTTGCCGTCCGGCGGTGTTTGTTGTGGCTAATTGATCATGGCTAATTGATCTTGACCAGCTGCCATTGCTGGTTCAGATTGCCGCGGTACAGGTTCTGCTGGATCAGCGCATTGTTCGCCGTCGACGATCCGGCGACCTCGAGGGCTTTGCCGCTGTTCACGTTTACGATGCTCCAATACCCGTTGCTGAGCTTGAACAAGCGGAATTGCTGAGCGCTATTGCCCAGGTCCGACATCAGCTGAATCGCTTCTCCGTTGTTCTTCGTCCCGTTTCGCACGTCCATAACCTTGCCGTCGGACGAGCTGACGCTGCGCAGCTTGTAATAATTGATGTAGCTGCCCACATCCGTGACGACCCACTGCTGCGCTGTCGCGCCGTTGTCCGTATACTGCTGCAGCTGGAGGGCGTTGGTATTGGCGCCGCCCGGCACTTCGAGCGCTTTGCCCGATGCCCGGTTGATCATCTTGTAGGTCGACCCGGATTGGATGCCGTTCCATAACCCGTTCCAGGGATGCAGCTGCGCCCGCTCGTAATACCATTCGAAAAGGAAGCGGGCCATGCCGTCGCGCGCCGTATTGCCGTCATACTTCAAGCCGGCCGTCGGATCGGCGAACGAGCTTCTCGCGCCGGGCTCCAGCAGGAAGCCGTTCATATGAACGGCGATGCTGACATTGCCGGCGGCGGTGAAGATCGCCTTCGTATTTTTGCCGAAGCCCTCGTTGGAGCCGTTAAAAAGGTCCCAGTAGGAGGAATCGCCGGGTTGCTTCTTGAACCAGGTCGTCTCGGTAATATTGATCGGGTAGTTGTCCGCGCACGGCTTGATGGTGCTGTCCCATATCTGCTGCAGGGGCGCGTAGTCGTCATGTGCGCCATAGCCCGGATACCAGTGCACCGCATAGCCGACGTTGTTCAACGGGTCCGTCAACGGATAGGAGGCGCACAGCTGGTAGTATTGATCCCAGCCGAGGCCGGCTGCCCAGATGACATTGTCCGCCCCTTTGCTGCGGATGGTGGAGATGATTGAGTTTTGGAAGTTTTTGAGCGCGTTCCAGTGATCGACAAAATCCGCTTCGGCCGGATTGCCGCCCCAGCCGCCGTTCGCATAGGAGAGCACCGGCTCGTTGATGAGCTCGAACATGACATTGTCCGCGCTCTTGATCGCCGATTGAGACGCAAGATAACCCCAGATCTGATTGAACTTGTCCAGATTGGCCTGCGTGGTCGCCTGATTGTTCAGCAGCGTGAAGTCGAGCCCGAGCGTGACATAGACGCCTTTGGTCCTGGCGTAGTTAATGTACGGAATGATGACGTTCTGGGTGACGGCCTGCAGCCCGGCAAAATTGTAGGTTCCGGCCGCGACGTCGCCCATGTCTTCCCGGTCGATGAACAGGCGAACCTGGTTCATGTACCAGCCGTGATTGTTGCCGTATTTGCCCGAGGTGGAGGTAAAGGTGTCCGTAATATCCTTCAAATACGCCAGTGTCGCGGCATGGCGGTTGCCGCCGTTCCGATCCAGATAATAGCTGCTGTCCTGGTACGTCCAATAAGCGCCGGACGGCTGATGCCATCCGCTAAGCAGCACCGGCTGCCCGCCGGCATTCACCAGCTGGTTGCCGCTGACATGAAGCTTGGACATCGGCATGCCCGTCCAGGCTTCGGCCGTGCGGCCGTTCAGCAGCGAGGGCGACAGCAGCACCGCCGCCATCAGAAGCAGCTTCATCCACCAGCTTGCCTTGCCTTTTCTCATCATTGCTCATCTCCTTTGACGATTTGTATGCGCTTGCAGTCAACAGTTTACTATCGTCTCCGGAATGGTGAAAACCGGTTTGATTATGGGCGAATGGCCTCTTGGATTATATGGCGCGCAGCGGGTTGCAGCGGTTCGCCGCCGCATGCGTAAAGGTTGGGTAACAAAATCATAAATTGCCCCTTGAACGGATGGCGGCGGCTCCGGCATGATAGGAAAGACACCTTTTTGATCGACATAGAGTCCCGTTGTCGAATTTATCCCCGGGGAGGTCGCCGTGAACAAGATTAAAGCGCTGGGCAAGCCGCTGCTGCCGTTCGTTCCGCTGCTGTTAATGCTGTCCGCCTGCTGGAATGACGACACTCCCGATCCCGCCGCCGAAGCCAGCCCATACCCTGTATACGAGGAAACGGGCTTAAGTCCGTTCTCGCCTCCCGTCGAGACGACCTTCGTCAGGCAGACGAGCGAGGATATGGACAAGCTGTTCGGCCAGCTGCCCGGCGAATCGATGGAGGACAACCGCTGGACCAGGCTCTATGCGGATATATTGGGGATCAAGATCAAATATGCTTGGCTGGCCAAGGGAGATTTGTACGCGCAGAAGCTCGGTGTGAATGTCGCTTCCGGCGATATTCCCGATGTGGTGCGGGTGAACGCGCTGCAGCTTCGGCAGCTGTCCGATGCGGGCAAGATTCAGGATCTGACATCGGTGTACGAGTCATATGCGACCCCGCTCACCAAGCAGACGCTCAGCGAGGAAGGAAACGGCCCCTTCGAGGCGGCCACGGTCGACGGCAAGCTGATGGGCATTCCCGATACCTCCTCCTCCATCGAGCGCGCCAACTTCCTGTGGATTCGTCAGGATTGGCTGGATGCCCTGGGGCTTGAGCCGCCGCGAACGATAGCCGACGTTCTCGCCATTTCGAAAGCGTTTACAGAACAAGACCCGGATCGCAACGGCAAGGACGACACCTATGGACTGGCGGTCACCAACTATTTATTCGATCCGGTCGCCGGCATCACGGGATTTATGGCAGGCTTCAAGGCTTATCCGAAGCTGTGGATGCTGGACGAATCGGGCAAGCTCGTGTTCGGAGGCATCCAGCCTGAAGCCAAGCAGGCGCTGCAAGCGCTGCAGGAGCAATATCGCGCCGGCCGGCTCGACAGCGAGTTCGGCATCAAGGACGGGGCCAAGGTGCGCAGCGACGCGGCGGCCGGCCGGCTCGGCCTCGTCTACGGGGAGCAGTGGGCCTCCTTCTGGGTTCAAGGGAGCGTCGAGAATAACCCGGAGGCAAGGTGGCAAGCGTATCCGATCGTCTCGATCACGGGCGATCCGCCAAGCGTGCCGCTCTCATTCAGCACCGAATACTTTTTTGCCGTCCGGAGCGATTACAAGCATCCCGAAGCGATCGTGAAGCTGATCAATCTGCATCTGGAGAAAAACTGGGGGGCAACTGCCGAATACGAAACCTACTACAGCACGCCGCTGCCCGTATGGGGGGAGTCCCCTGTCACGCCGTATCCGGCGAAAAAAAATCTGAACGCCTATCGTCAGCTGGAGTTGGCCCGCCGGACCGGCGATGCTTCCGTTCTGAAGGCCGAAGCCAAAGCGATTCAAAAAAACATCGATACGTACCTTGCGGGCGGTGCGGACAAGATGTCCGGCTGGGGCTGGGAGAGAACCTACGGGCCGCAGGGCGCGTTCGCGATTCTGGATCAGTATGAAAAAAACGGTCAGCTGCTGTACGAGCGCTTCGTGGGCGGTCCCACGCCGACGATGATCCAAAAGAAAGTCATTCTGGACAATCTGCTTAACGAAACTTATATCGACATTATTTTGGGACGGCCGATCGATAACTTCGACCGATTTGTGGACGAGTGGCGCCGCCTGGGCGGAGACCGGATGACGGCCGAGGTCAACGCCTGGTATGCCGCCAGAGGCACGCGGGCGCCATGAACGAACCCCGAGCATCGGAGGCGTTTTTTTGCTGAAGTTCCCTGCGCGATCGTTTCGCAAAAGCATTTTCGTCAAGCTGGTCATTACGTATCTGATCGTGCTTCTTCCGGTCATCCTGCTTGGCTTGTATTTGTACAATTGGAGCTACAAAAATGCCAGTCAGGATCTGTCCCGCGCCACCCTGGCTCAGCTGACGAACTATTTGAAGGATCTCAACCGGGAGATCGAATGGATGGAAATCCAGCAGTTCGATATTGTCGAGGACAACGAGCTGAACCGGCTGGCCGTCACCTGGGAGATGATGGACAGCGTGGAGCGGAGGGCGTCGCTCAATTATATGGTTCATCGGCTGACCACGTTCAAGAGCGGCAGCCCCTATGTCAAGGACATCGCCGTTCATGTTCGTCCCATCGGCAAGACGATATCCGCAGGCAACGCGGTGCACGACTTTGAAGCGCCCGGTTACGACTATTTCAGCCGCATGACCGGCAGGGACAACGATCGGCTCATCCGCTGGAACGATGCCCTGTATCTGAGCGCAGCCAAGCAGACCGGGGTGAAGGGGGAAGCGCCCCTGTATATCGTGCAGATCGAGCTGGACACGGAAAAGTTGAAGGAGTCGCTGCAGCAGGTCAATATGTATCCGGCCAGCCGTTCGTTTCTGCTTATGGATTCGTCGGCGTTCGCGCTCGGCAGCGACGAGGAAGCCGATCGGATGCTCAGGGAAGGTGAAGAGGCGCTGGGCGAATCGGGCGACCAGGCTTCCCTCTGGCTCGTTAACGGCGAACGCTACCATCTGGACAAGGCGCATTCCGAACGCTTGGCATTGTCGGTGGCCACCTATCTGCCGGAGGCCGCCGTCAGCCGCCCCCTGAGCAAGTTCGAGACTTGGGTGTGGGTATTCTCGATTACATCGTTCCTCGCCGTCGTCATCTATGCGTATTCGACGTATCGATACGTGCATCGGCCAATGCTGTATCTCATTCAGAGCTTCAGGAGAATGGAAGGTGGAGCCTTGGACATCCAAATCGAGCACAAGCAGGAGGATGAATTCGGTTATTTGTTCAGCCGGTTCAACCATATGCTGCGCAAGCTGCAAGCGCTGATCGATCAAGACTTCAAGCAGAAGCTGATGATGCAGAAGGCCGAGCTGAAGCAATTGCAGTCCCAGATCAATCCTCATTTTCTTTACAACAGCTTCTTTATCCTGAATTCTCTTGCCAAGATCGGCGATGTCGACCGGATCGAGCAATTCACGCAGATGCTCGGCGAATATTTCCGCTTTATCACGCGCAACGGCGAAGACAATGTGCTGCTGTCCGAGGAGGTCAAGCACTCGCGCATGTATACCGAGATTCAGAAGCTGCGGTTCGCCAGACGGATCAGTGTCGTCCACGAGGAGCTGCCGCAGGAGCTGGAGACGATTCGCGTGCCTCGTCTGATCATCCAGCCCTTGATCGAGAATGCTTACGAGCACAGCCTCGAGAAAATGACGAGCGACGGCATGCTGCGCATTTCCTTCGCATGGTCGCAAGGCGAATGCCGGATCGTCGTAGAGGACAACGGAGGCGCCATTAGCGACCGCGAGATCGAACAATTGCATCATCGGTTGAGACATCCGCCCGACACGCAGGAGATGACGGGACTGATCAACATCCATCGCCGCATCGTCCTCATCTACGGGGAGCGCAGCGGACTGTTCCTGTCCCGGAGTGAATTGAACGGCTTGAAGGTTGAGGCGCGAATCCATACGGGAGGGGAGAAGGCACTTGCATAGATTGCTGATTGTCGACGACGAGGAGATTATTACCGACAGCCTGTACGAAGTGTTCTCCAGGCTGATGCCGGAGCGGCTGGACGTCTGCAAAGCCTACTCGGCCGACGAGGCTCTGCTCTGGCTGTCACGATCCCGCATCGATATCGTCCTGACCGATATTCGCATGCCCGGCAAGAGCGGGCTTGAGCTGACGGAGCATATCCAGGCGTACTGGCCGAGATGCCGAATCATCTTCCTGACCGGCTACAGCGAATTCGATTATGTCTATCAAGCCATTCAGATGCCGGACGCCCGGTACCTGCTCAAGACGGAAGGCTACGACAAGGTGACCGAGACCGTGCGGACGGTGCTTCGCGAGATCGAGGAGAGCAATCGGATGAGCGAGCTTGTCCGGCAAACCGACCGGCAGCGGTATGCGATCGAGGCGATGGCGCAAGCCGATTATTTCCGGCACATGCTTCAGGAGGGCGTGGCGGCAGTCAACGGGGAGACTGGTGTTCTCGCGCAGGAATTCCGCGCCCTGAACGTCGCGCTGGACCCGGAGCATCCTGTCGTACTCGTGCTGGCCCACTACGGGTATCCCCAAGGCGCGGGTTATTCTCGCAGAAGCGAGCTGCTGCGTTCGTCGCGCCTGCTCTGGCACTCCTATCTGGCGGAGCGGCTCCGGTCGCTCGGCATCGTGGACAAGCATGGGGATTTGCTGTGGTTCCTCCAGCCATCGGAGCAAGCGGGAGCAGCGTTCTCCGGCCATATGATCCGGTATTTGGAGGGGACGCTGGAGCTCATTCAGGAATCGTGTCTCGAGACGCTCGGTCTGACGATGTCCATCACTGTCGGCGGAGCCCCATGCCGGTGGGAGGACGTCGCCTCTCAATACGCGCGGCTCAGGCAGCTGCAGCAGCTGAGAATCGGCGACGGACTGTCCGTGATCCTGACCGACGCGGGAGCGGAGCAGCCTGCAAGCGACAAAGGCGAGGACGACCGGATCGCGCAAAAGGCGGAGATTCTGGCCGCGCATCTGGAGGGGGACCGGCGGGAGAAGTTTATTGAGTGCTTCGGGGAGCTGTCGAGGCGAATGCTGCTGCCGGGGGCGAATGTGCAGGCGGCGGTCGAGGCGTATTACGCGGTCGCGCTCGCCTTGCTGTCCTTCATCAACCGCTGGAATCTGCAGGGACAGATCGGCGAATACGGCAAGATCATGCGTCTGGACGAGCACGAGTCGATGAAGGAAGGGTACCGCTACCTGTCCGAGGTGGCGGAGCGCATCTTCGACATCAAGCGGCCCGACGAGACGGAGAGGGCGGCCCGGGCGATCGAGCGCATCTGCCGCTATATCAACGAGCATCTGAGCGAGGATCTATCCCTCGTCCGACTCGCGGAGATCAATCATTTCAACCCGACGTACTTGTCCCGATTTTTCAAGCAGGAGAAGGGCGTCAACCTGTCCGAGTATATCGATCAATGCCGAATGCGCAGGGCGATGGAGCTGCTCAAGGACGGCGAGATCAAGGTGCGGGAGGTATCGGCTGCCGTCGGCTACGAGGCGGCGCATTCCTTCACCCGTTTTTTCAAGAAAGCGACCGGAATGACGCCGCAGGAATATCGCGACACGATTCCGATCGGTTAGGGAGGCATCCGTCCCGTGTCCAGAATCAACCAGGCGCTCGTCGTCCTCGCCGCTCTGATCGTCGCCGGGGCTGCGGCTATCGGGTATATCGCGACGAATAACAAGGAGGCTGTACAAATGAGTGAAGTCGATAAGACGCGGCACCCTGCGTCCGCGGCCGGCAGCGAGCCAGGCAAGCAAACGCAGGAGGCGGCCGCGACGCCCGCCGCTCCGAGCCGCACGGCCGTCACGCCCGCCGTCGGCAAGCTGCCGCCGAACGGCAATCCGCTGGCCGCGCACAGGTTCGGCGCCGATCCGTATGCATTGGTGTATGAGGATCGCGTCTATCTGTACATGACGAACGACGTGCTCGAATACGACGGGGACGGTCAGGTCAAGGACAACACCTACGGCAATATCAACAAGCTGAACATGCTCTCGTCGGACGATCTGGTCAACTGGACGGATCACGGAGAGATCGCTGCGGCAGGACCGCAGGGTGCGGCCAGATGGGCGACCCAATCGTGGGCGCCGGCCGCGGTTTACAAAAAAATCGACGGCAAAAACAAGTTTTTCCTGTACTTCGCGAACAATGCGAGCGGCATCGGCGTGCTGACGAGCGACAGTCCTGCGGGGCCGTGGACGGACCCGATCGGCAAGCCGCTGATCACCCGTTCGACACCGGGCGTGGAGACGGTGACATGGCTGTTCGATCCCGCCGTCCTGGTCGACGACGACGGCAGGGCTTACATCTATTTCGGCGGAGGCGTCCCCGAAGGCAAGGATGAGCTGCCGAATACGGCTCGCGTCATGGAGCTCGGGCCGGATATGATCAGTGTCGTCGGAACAGCCGCGACGATCCCTGCCCCGTTCATGTTCGAGGATGCCGGCATCAACAAATATAAAGGAACGTACTACTATACGTACTGCTCGAACTTCTATAACGGCGCTCGTCCGGAGGGGAGCCCGCCGGCCGGAGAGATCGCTTATATGACAAGCGACAGCCCGATGGGGCCGTGGACGTACCGGGGCACGATTTTGCAAAACCCGGGCGCGTTTTTTGGCGTAGGCGGAAACAATCACCATGCGATTTTCCAATTTCACGAGGATTGGTATATCGCCTATCACGCCCAGACCTTATCCAAGGCGATGGGCGTTCCGAAGGGCTACCGGTCGACCCATCTGAACAAAGTCGTCTTTAACGATGACGGCACGATACAGGACATACAAGCGAATTACGAAGGCGTCCCGGCGGTGAAGCCGTTCGATCCTTATATTCGCCATGCGGCGGCCACCATGGGCTGGAGCGCTGGAGTGGCGACCGAGGCCGCTCCCGGCAGCGGCGGAGGCTCGCAGACGGTTGTGACCGGACTCGGCAACGGGGATTGGATCGCACTGTCGAACGTCGACTTCGGCGAGCAGGGGGCCACGGCATTTCAGGTGTATGTATCGCAGGCCGGCGAAGCCGCCTCGATCGAGCTTCGTCTGGACGAACCGGACGGGCAGCTGGCCGGCACGGTCGTCGTTCCTGCATCGGCAGGGGAGGCGTGGAGCGAGGCCAAAGGGGAGGTGAAGGGCGTCCGGGGGGTTCATCGGGTATACTTCGTATTCCGTGGGCAGTCGGACGACAATCTGTTCCGCATGGGGGATTGGCAGTTCATCAGGCAGTCGGGAGAGCGCGGGGACAAGTAAGAGAGCGGCAGTCGGGGAGAAAAGCGTCTCCCGGGCTGCCGCTCTTATTTTTATGCCGCTCACGCCGTCACGAACAGCTGCTTGCGGTACTCGTTGGCGCTGATGCCGGCATATTCCTTGAATTTCTTGTAGAACCAGTCGGTCTCCGTGTAGCCGACCTCGCTTGCGATCTCGTAGATTTTCATGTCGGTCTGCTCGAGCAGGCGCTTCGCCTTTTCCATGCGCTGCTGAAGCAAATACGCATTAAAGGACATATTCTCCTCATGCTTGAACTTCTGCCCCAGATAAGCGCAATTAAAGTGCAGGTCATCGGATATTCTTTTCAGCGTGATGCTCCGATGCAGCTCCTCCTGGACGTACCGCTTCACGAATTCGACGATCGAAGGCTGTCTCGTTCGTTTGCTCGGCAGCGGCAGCGGCAGTGGAGGCGGCATGCCGCCGGAGGCGCGAAGCTCCAGCTCCCGCTTTACGCCCTGCAGACTTGCCAGCAGGTCGGTCTCCTTCACCGGCGCGGGCAAGTAATCGCTGACCTGATAGATCAGCGCTTGCCGCGCGAGATTAAAATCGTTGCTGCCGCCCAGCAGAATGATCGGAACGCGGCTTCTATGGCGGATTTTCTCGCACAGGCGAAAGCTCTCGGAATGGGATCGGTTCATATTGATAAGGACGAGCGAGAACGAATGGAGATCCGATAAGGATCGGGCTTCTGTCTCAGGAACGGCTCTGGCTTGCAGCGAGAAGCCCGATTCCGTCCAATCGATCATGCGCTCTGTCGCTTCTCTGGACCGCGTATCCGAATCTATATGCAGCACCCTGTACATGACGCCATCCTCGCTTTCACTGTTTTTGACTCGACAGACGGCGGACAACAGATCGCGCACAGGAGCGCGTTTGCCGAGCCTCACATGACTGCGCTTTCATTATGATTGACCGGCGGCATGCGCGACAATGTGCATCTCTTTCAGGAGGATGCATTTGTTTACCTCTTAAACAAAGGGGGCGTTCAGGAGCCGAAAACCTATAAATGGTAGGGTTAAACAGCTAGCCGGAGTCGGGTTGTTGGGGGTATATGAAAGCGCTACACTTCTCGTTGAATCCACTCTCAACACACTCAGGGGGGCCAAAAATGCGAACCAAAAAAGGAATTGCCATGTTGGCGGGCATGATGCTGGTAATGGGATTGACCGCGTGCAGCGGAGGAAAGAACGGCAATACGGCAAGTCCGAGCGACAGTCCGTCCTCCGGCACGGCCAGCGCGCAGCCGAGCGCCGCAAGCTCCGAATCCGCGAGCGCCAGCGCCGAGGCCTCGGCGCCGGCGATGGACTTCGATATGGGCGGCAAGACGATCAAGATCGTATCCTGGTTTGACATGACCATTCCGGAGGACAATCCGGACAACATCGCCAGGAAGAAAAACCTGGACGATCTGATGAAGAAGCACAACTTCAAGGTCGACTTCGTCACGATCGACTACGGCGAGTATCAGGAGAAGGTAACGGCGTCTCTCCTGGCAGGCGAGCCGATCGGCGACATCGTCCGTCTGGGCAAAAACTACACGATCCCTGCGCTGGTGAAGCAGGATCTGCTGTGGCCGCTGGACGAGTATACGAAAAACTCGAAGGTGTTCAACCAGAAGGCAAACGAATTCATGAATTACGAAGGCAGAAGCTACGGCTTCACGGAACAATCCAACCTCATCTCCGGCATCTTCTACAACCGCACGCTGATGAACAAGATCGGCGTCAAGTCGCTGCAGGATTATGTCAACGAGAACAACTGGAACTGGGATACGTTCATTCAGGCCGCCAAGGATGCCAACAAGGATACGAACAACGACGGCAAGCTGGATACGTGGGGACTGGCCCAGGCCGGACTTATGGAGCACGCGCTGGTCTCCAACGAGACGAGTCTGACTGCAGGCGACAAGCAGAATCTGGAAGATCCGAAGACGGTCGAGGTGCTCAACTTCCTGTCGCGCATCGCGACCGAGAAGGTCGCAAGGCCGACGGAGGGCGGAGACTGGACGGAGCCGGGGCAATTTTTCCGTCAGGGCAACACGCTGATGTACGCCGGCTACATGTATGAGATCGGCGGGCTGAAGACGGACATGAAGGACTACGACATCGGCTTCCTCCCGTTCCCCAAAGGCCCAGCCGCATCGGGCTATCACTCGGTCGAAGGCGCGTACCAGACGCTCACGATTCCGAAGAAGGTCGAGCATCCGGAGCAGCTGGTGTACATCTGGGAGAAGATCAACGATATCGATTCGATGTACGATTACCCGGATCAGTCGTCCTTGGAGAGCAACTTCACGGATGAGAACGATATCAACAATGCCAGAACGGCCGGCGAAGGCATGCGCGTGCTCGATCATGCGACCTTCATGCCCAAGCTGCCTTACTACGATATGAACGGCGAGGTTCTGGCCGGCACGTCGGTATCCTCGGTCATCGAAAAGTACAAGGGGCCGTTCCAGGCGGCGATCGACGAAGTATTCAAAAAGTAATCCGCCGGCAGACGACAGTTCCCAGCCAGAGCCTGTCCTCCGGCGGGAACTGTTGCTGAGGCGGCGAAGCTTGCCGCAGGAGGGAGAGAAGACCGTTGAACGTCCTGAACAAAAAAAACGTCCTCGCGCTGCTGGTCGTTATCGTTATCGTTGTCGTATGCGTGCGGATCGTCAATCCGCCAGGCCAGTCTCCGGACGGCCGGGCATATGCGATGGCCGAATTTCAGGCGATTACGGCGGCGGATGCCGAAGGGACCTATGACAGCTATCTGTCGAAGCACGCCGATGCGCCGCGTCCCGATCGCACAGTGCGCATCGAAGGCGAGCGCTTCGCCGGGACGGACGGGGCAGGCTTCGAGATCGCGAGCGGCTACGAGGGGCTGGACGGCGAGGCCGTTCTGACGCCGGACGCCGGCTCTATCCGCTGGGAGGTGCATGTGCCGGTAGCGGGGCTGTACAGCGTCCGCATTCACTATTTTCCGATCGAAGGCAAAAGCTCGAGCGCGGAGAGACGATTCATGATAAACGGGACCGTTCCTTTTGCGGGGGCGGACGATTTGCTGTTTAACCGGCTGTGGGGGGATCGGGACGCATCCATTGCCAGAGACGACCGGGGCAACGACCAGCGTCCGCGGCAGGTCGAGAAGCCATCCTGGCAGCTTGCCGCGTTTTCGGATCGGGACGGCTATTACGAGGACCCCTATATGTTCTATTTCGAGCAGGGAGTCCAGACGCTGGCGCTGGAATCGCTGCGGGAGCCGATGGCGATCGATTATCTGGAATTGTATCGGGAGCAGGAGGTAAAAGCCTATGCGAGCATCAGGCGGGACTACGAGGCGCAGGGGCTGAAGCCCGTGGCGGGCCGGCGGCTGATCGTGCAGGCGGAGGCTGCGGCGCTTAAATCGTCTCCGATGCTCGCGCCGCTCGCCGACCATTCGAGTCCGACGGTCGTACCCTTTGACAAATCCAAAATTCGCATGAACACGATCGGCGGCGTCCAATGGAAGCTCCCCGGTCAATGGATCGAATGGGAGGTGGACGTTCCGGAGGACGGGCTGTACCAGCTCGCGCTGAAGCGCAAGCAAGATCAGCTTCGCGGAATCTATGTCACCCGAAGCCTGACAATCGACGGCGAATACCCGTTTGAAGAGATGAAAAGGCTGCAGTTCGGCTTCAGCATGGACTGGCAGACGGATGTGCTGGGCGGCGACGAGCCCTATCTGTTCCATTTGACGCCGGGCAAGCACCGCATTCGGCTGACGGTGACGCTCGGAGAGATCGCCCCGCTGCTGCAAACGATCGAATCCAGCGTGCTGCAGCTCAACGAGATGTACCGCAAGATTCTGATGATTACCTCGAATACTCCGGACCCTTATCGCGACTATCAGCTCGAGAAGCGAATCCCCGATATGATACAGGTTTTTCGGGAGCAAGCGAAGACGATCGCCGGGGTCGCCGACTATCTGGAGCGATCGACGGGAGAGAGAAGCGATAAGGTAGCCGTCCTGTATACGCTTATTCATCAATTGAACCAGATGGCGGCGAAGCCGGAGACGGTCGCCAAGCGCTTGGCCGACTTCAAGCTCAACATCGGCGGGCTCGGCACCTGGATTTTGACCGTCCGGGAGCAGCCGCTGACACTCGATTATCTGGTTGTCTATTCGCCGGACAGCAAACTGCCGCGAACGAAGGCAACCTTGCTGGAAAAGGCCGGGCAGCAGCTCGGCGCGCTGCTCGCATCGTACACCGAGGATTACGACAGCATCGGCAATACCTCCAAGGGCGATCGATCCGTTACGGTCTGGATCACGACGGGCAGGGATCAAGCCCAGGTCATGAAGTCCCTGATCGACGATACGTTCACATCGGAGTCGGGCATCTCCGTGAATCTCCGCCTCGTGCCCGGCAATATTCTGCTTCCGGCCACACTGGCCGGCGAAGGGCCGGACGTGGCCATGCAGATCGGGGAGGATGTGCCCGTCAACTATGCGATGCGGGGAGCGGCGGCCGATCTGAGCCAGTTTCCGGATTTTGAAGCGGTGGCTTCGAGGTTCCGCGACAGCGGCCTTGCGCCTTACCGGTACGGAGACGGTCTGTACGCGCTCCCGGAGCAGCAGACGTTCCCGATGCTGTTCTACCGCAAGGATATTTTGCAGGAGCTGGGCCTGACGCCTCCGCGTACCTGGCAGGAGGTTTACAATCTGATCTCCGTGCTGCAGAAGCACAACATGGAGTTCTGGCTGCCGATCGAGAACCCGGCGCAGGGCGTCATCCAGGTGCCGAATCCGACCTTCTCCATGCTGCTGTACCAGAACGGCGGACAGTTCTATGCGGCGGACGGCAAGGGAAGCGCCCTCGACTCGGATGTCTCCATGGCACAGTTCAAGAAGTGGACGCAGTTCTATACGAACTACAAGTTCCCGGTGATCGCCGACTTCCCGAACCGGTTCCGGACGGGTGAGATGCCGATCGGCATCGCCGACTACACGACCTACAACCTGCTGACGGTCATGGCGCCCGAGATCAAGGGGCTGTGGGACTTCACGATGGTTCCGGGCACGGAGACGGCGGACGGCACCGTCAATCACGAGGTCGCCAGTCATACGACCGCGGTGTTGATGCTCGAGCGTGCCAGGGACAAGGATGCGGCCTGGACCTTTATGAAGTGGTGGACCTCCAAGGAGACGCAGATTGCCTACGGACGTCAGATGGAAGGGCTGTTGGGCGAATCGGCCCGTTATCCGACCGCAAATGTGGAGGCGCTCGAGGAGCTGCCCTGGCCGGTCCAGGACTATCGCAATCTGGATGAGCAATGGCAGTGGGTCAAAGGAATTCCGCAAGTGCCCGGCGGCTACTTCACCGCCCGTCATCTGGACAACGCCTTCCGCAAGGTCGTGAACGCCGGGGATAATCCGCGCGAAGCGCTGTCCGATTATATCTTGTACATCAACGACGAGATTGCGATCAAGCGGAAGGAATTCAAGCTGCCGTAATAGCCCGGGGGTGAAAACCGATGCAAGCCAATACGACCAGCCAAGCAGTCCCGCAGACGGTGCGGGGAGCCAGGACATCCCGAAGGGCGCTGCTGTGGCGGGAGCTGAAGAGAAACAAGCATCACTACGTTTTGCTCAGCCCATACATGCTTTTGTTTTTTATGTTCACCGTCCTCCCCGTCGCGTTTTCGCTCCTATTGAGCTTTTTCTACTTCAACATGCTGGAGTTTCCGCGATTCGTCGGCTGGCAGAACTACTCGCGTCTGCTGCTGAACGACGATGTGTTTATGATCGCGCTCAAAAACACGTTCCTGTTCGCCGTCATTACGGGACCGGTCAGCTATATCGCTTGCTTTGTGTTCGCATGGATCATCAACGAGCTGTCGCCCAAGGTTCGGGCATTCATGACGCTGGTGTTCTATGCGCCGTCGATCTCGGGCAACGTCTATTTCATCTGGCTGATCTTCTTCTCGGGAGACGCTTACGGGTATTTGAACGGCTTCCTGCTCAAATACGGCTTCATTCTGGCCCCGGTTCAATGGCTGACGACCGAGAAGTACATTCTCCCGATCATCATGATCGTTCAGCTGTGGCTCAGTCTCGGCACGAGCTTCCTGGCCTTCATCGCCGGTCTCCAGACGGTCGACAGGACGCTGATCGAGGCCGGGGCGGTCGACGGGATCAAAAACCGGTGGCAGGAGCTGTGGTTCATCACGCTGCCTTCCATGAGACCGCAGCTGCTGTTCGGCGCCGTCATGCAGATTACCGCCTCGTTCGCGGTAGCCGACATCTCGATCTCTCTCGCCGGATTTCCCAGCGTCAACTATGCGGGCCACACCATTGTGACGCACTTGATGGATTACGGGACGATCCGCTTCGAGATGGGCTACGCCTCGGCCATCGCGACCGTGCTCTTCGGCATCATGCTCGGCACGAACATGCTGACGCAGAAGCTTCTTCGAAAGGTAGGTGAGTGAGGTGGGTCTGAGAGCCCTGACGCACTTCCGGCTGTCCCGCAAGATCAACCGTTCGCTCACCGTCAGCTTTCTGCTGTTTCTGCTGCTTGCGGTGTTCGGCATTTTTATGGCGCTGCCGCTCATCTTCGCAGTCAGCAACGCGTTTAAGCCGCTCGACGAACTGTTCATTTTCCCGCCGCGATTCATGGTGAGCAATCCGACCTGGGACAACTTCCTCGACCTGGCCGCCCTCATGGGCAATTCGTGGGTGCCTCTGTCCAGATATATCGCCAATACGCTGCTCATCACGATCGTCGGTACGGCGGGGCATATTCTGCTGGCTTCGGCGGCGGCGTATCCGCTCGCCAAATACCGGTTCCCGGGCTCGCGTGCGCTGTTCACGATCGTCGTCCTGTCGCTGATGTTCTCCGCCCAGGTGACGGCGATTCCCAACTACATGGTGATGTCCTGGCTCGGCTGGATCAATACCCAGTGGTCGCTTATCGTGCCGGCGCTCGCATTTCCGCTGGGCCTGTTCCTCATGAAGCAGTTCATCGAGCAGCTTCCCGACGCCCTGCTGGAAGCGGCCAAGATCGACGGCGCGGGCGAATACCGGATCTACTGGTCCATTGTGATGCCCAACGTCAAGCCGGCTTGGCTGACGCTGTTGATCTTGCAATTCCCGATGCTGTGGGGCAGCGACGGAGGGAGCTTCATCTACAGCGAGAATCTGAAGACTCTTCATTACGCCCTGGGCCAGATCGCGCTTGGGGGAATCGCCCGGACGGGCGTCGGAGCCGCCGTCGCATTGATTCTCATGGTCGTTCCGATCACGCTGTTCATCATCTCGCAGAGCAGCGTCATCCAGACGATGGCGACCTCCGGGATGAAGGATTAAGGGGGGGCACGCCATGAGCAGCACACTGTTGCGGGTACGCAGATCGCTATGGATCGCCTTCGTTTGTCTAGGGGGCATCGGCCTGGGAGGCGCGCATGCCATTGCGGCGGATACGTCCTCCTCCTACAACTACACCTACTGGGGAGATACGGTCGCCTCGCCCGACGCCTACGAGCCGGCGGCGCTCCTGACCGGCAAGGATCTCGGCGCCGGGACGTTCAACAAGCCGAGCGACCTCGATGTGGCGCCGGACGGTACGATCTATGTGCTGGACAGCGGCAACAACCGCGTCGTCGTCCTGGACGCCGGCTTCAGGCTCGTCCGCATCGTCGACGCCTTCGAGCAGGACGGCGCGGCCGACGCCTTCAGCAATCCGCAGGGATTGTTCGTCGCAGGCAACAAGCATCTGTATATCGCCGATACGGGCAACCAGAGAATCGTTCAGCTGGATGCCGACGACCGGCTGGTGCAGATCGTCGATCATCCGGAGTCGGAGCTGCTGGCGGCCGACTTCCAGTTCAAGCCGACGCGTCTGGTCGTCGACAAGGCGAACCGGATGTACGCGATGGCGGCGGGTGTCTTCGACGGCTTCATGGAATTCGCTTCGGACGGCACGTTCACGTCGTTCGTCGGCGCCAACAAGGTGACGTTCACGCCGTCCGAATATTTGTGGAAGATGCTCTCGACACGGGCGCAGAGAAGCCAGATGGTGATGTTCACGCCTACGGAGTTTACGAATCTGGACATTGACGACGAAGGCTTTCTTTATGCCACCAACGGCCAGCGAAGCGGCAGCGTCCGCAAGCTGAACGGGCGCGGCAACGACATTCTGAAAAGAAACGGCTACTTCCCGCCCGAAGGCGATATCCGCTACACGACAGCCGACGGACCGGCGAGACTGGTCGATATCGACGTGACGGACAGCGATATGTATTCGATTCTCGATGCGAACCGGGGCCGGATCTTTACGTACAACGGGGACGGCTATCTCATGTATGTGTTTGGCGGCATCGGCAACCAGCTCGGGGCGTTCGATACGCCGACGGCGATCGATCGGCTCGGGGACGACTTCCTCGTGCTCGACAAGGCGCTCGGAGAGATCACCGTCTTCCGGACGACGGAGTACGGAAGAACGCTTAACGAAGCGGTGCGAAGCTATTTCCGCGGGGACGAGGATCAAGCCTATCAGTTGTTCCGGAGGACGATCGACATGAATGCGAACCTGGAGTTCGCGTACTCGGGCGTCGGCAAAGCGCTGCTCCGGCAGGGAGATTATGCCGCAGCGCTGCAATATTTCAAACGAAGCGAGGACCGCAGTCATTATTCCAAGACGTTTTTACTCTACCGCAAGCAAGTCATGCGCGCGTATTTTCCCCAGGTCATGACAGGGCTTCTCGTACTGGCCGCACTCGCGATTGTGTGGAGGAAGCTGCGGAAAATGAGCGGGAAAAGGAAGGTGAGCTCCGTTGAACATAACGTCGTTTAAATATCCTTTTTACCTGATCTTCCATCCGTTCAACGGCTTCTGGGAGCTGAAGTACGAGCAGCGCCGCACCGCGAGTCTGGCCGTCTCATGCGTCATTTTGTTTCTGCTGGTCCTCACCAATGTGCTGAAGGCCCAATATACCGGATTTTTGGTTAACTATAACAATCCGCACGATTTGAACAGCTTTATGGAAATCGTATACGTCCTGCTCCCGGTATTATTCTGGTGCGTTGCCAATTGGTCGCTGACGACGCTGATGGAGGGCGAGGGGAAATTCGTCGAAATTTTTATCTCGACCTGCTATGCGTTTTTGCCGATGGTGCTGCTGCAATTCCCCTGGATCTGGCTCAGCAATCTGATATCCGATCAGGAAACGCCCTTCTATTTTTTCTTTGGCAATCTGTCTGCTTTATGGTGCGTATTCCTGCTGTTCATCGGCAACATGACCGTTCATCAATACTCGCCGTCCAAGACGCTCCTCACCATGGCGCTGACGGTCGTGGCGATCGGATTCATTGCCTTCCTCGGTCTGCTGTTCTTCAGCTTGATCCAGCAGATCGTCGGATTCGCATCCACCATCTACCAAGAGTTCGAGCTGCGGAAGTAAGGGAGGAGGCTAACACATGATCAAGCGCAAGGGCATCCGGCTGAGCGCGGCTCTGCTGGCCTGCTGCCTGACGGCGGGCTGTGCCGGCGCCGGCGGCGCCTTATCCGGCGCCCCGGCGGAAGGGAGTGTGCCGGTCGCCGCGGCGTTCGAGCCGGGCAAGGCGCTGAGCGCCTCCTTCACCGATCCGAAGGCGGCAGGCATGAAGGGGATTGCCGAGAGCGGCCGGCTAAGGCTGTTCGCCGACGATCAGACGGGTGTCGTCGCCGTTCTCGACCAGAGAAGCGGAAAAATATGGTACAGCAACCCGCCCGCACGGGAATCCGACAAGCTGGCTTCGGGCATTAACAAGGATTTGCTGTCCGCGCAGCTGAGGATCGATTTCTATAACAGCTTCGGTCAGCTCAATTCGGTTAACTCCTATTCGGACAGCGTCCTTCACAAGCAGCTTCGGATGACGCCGATCGAAGACGGCGTCCGCGTCGACTATCAATTCGGAACCGCCGAGAAAACGTTCGACGACCTGCCCATGATGCTGAGCAAGGACCGCTTCGGGCAAATCGCCGGCAAGCTGGACAAGACAGGCCAGCGCGCGCTGGCGATCGGCTACAAGGAGGATGCGGAGAAGGCGGTATACGTCAGAAACGACAGCGCGCTCAAGGGGCTTCAGCTGGAGCGCGCGCTCAAGGCGTTCGAGGCCGCGGGGTATACGGAAGCGGACCTGCTGGCGGACATCGAGGCGCTTCATTTGAATCAGACGAAGCCGGAGCCGCGTATTTTCCTCGCTTCGATCGAGTATACGCTCGAGAATGACAGCCTCGTAGCGAGAGTGCCGGCTGCAAGCATTCATTATCCGGATGCGTATCCGATCAACACCATTGCTCTCTTGAGCTACTTCGGCGCGGCGGACGTCCAAGCGGAGGGCGCGATCCTCGTGCCGGACGGCTCGGGCGCGCTCATCCGTCTCAATAACGGGAAGACCCAATACCCGCCGTATCAGCAGCAGGTGTACGGAGCGGACCAGACGATCGCACGTCTTGACGACGCCGCCCGCGAGCAAGAGGTGCGGCTGCCGGTATACGGAATGATCGACGGAGCCGAGGCATTCCTCGGCATCATCGAGGAGGGCGAAGCGGTTGCGACGATTACGGCCGATGTCAGCGGCAGACTGAACGGCTACAACGCCGTCTCTCCGAGCTTCTATGTCGTGAACGAGACCAAGGTGTACTTGACCGCTAACGGACAGGAGCGCTCCCTGCCGAAGTTCCAGCAAGCTCCGACGACATCGGACTTCGCGGTGCGCTACGCCTTTCTGGATCGGGAGGAGGCGTCGTATCAGGGGATGGCGAGGTACTACCAGCAGTACCTTCTGCAGAAGGGCGGCTTGCCCGGGAGCGAGGAGACCAGCGAAGCTCCGGAGGCGGCAGTTCCGTTCTACCTGCAGCTGGACGGGGCCATCGCCAAAAAGAAGCATATGCTCGGCATACCGTACACGGCGCTCGAGCCGCTGACGAGCTTCGATCAGGCGGAGCGCATCGTGCAGGAGCTGCAAGCGCGGGACATCGGCAACATTAAATTAAAATTCGCCGGCTGGTTCAACGGAGGCCTGGATCATCGCGTACCGGACCGCATCCAGGCAGACGGCGCGGTCGGCGGCAGCAAAGGCTTGAAGCAGCTCGTCGCCTTCGCCGCGAACAACGGCATATCGCTTTTTCCGGATGTCGCGGTCGCGACGGCCAACTCGGCGAAAAGCTTCAGCGTGTCAGGCGAGGCTGCGCGAACGCTGCGGGACGAACCCGCGGCCGTCTATCCGCTCGAACCGGCGCTGAACCGCCGCGATCGCACGAGATCGCCTGCGTATGTCGTCTCGCCGAGATTTGTGGATAAGTACGTACGCGGCACGCTGAAGGGAGCGGCCGCCTTCCGGCTCGGCGGGCTCTCGCTGCGCGACCTGGCCGCCGACTTGAACAGCGACTACCGCGCCGGCAGGGAGATCGACCGTACGGCGTCCCAGGGCATCTCGCGCCAGGCGCTGGCGGACATTCGCTCCGCGAATCTGAAGATTCTCGCGAACGGCGGCAACGCCTACTCGCTGCCCTATGTCTCCGATCTGACGAACGCGCCGATGACGAGCAGCCGGTTCAAGATCGAGGACGAGGAGGTCCCGTTTTTCCAGATGGTCGTGCGCGGCTATATCGATTATACGGGGGCCCCCTACAATCTCTCCACGTATACGGATCCGCAGCAATATATCCTGAAGACGCTGGAATTCGGCTCGGGCGTTCATTTCGAATGGATCTACGAGCCGAACTACAAGGTGAAGGACACGGACAATAACGAGCTGTACGCGGTCCATTACAAGCAATGGCTGGATCAGGCCGAGGCCATCTACAGGGAAGTGAACGGGGTTTTGGGCCGGGTGCAGCAGCAGCGGATCGTCTCGCACGAGCAGCTGGAGGCAGGCGTCTATAAGACGGTATACGAGAGCGGCTATTATGTCATCGTCAACTATAATCGCGCGGCGATCGTAGCGGACGGCCATACCATTGCGGCGGAAAGCTATGCGACGGGCGGTGCATCCACTTGAGAAATGCGCTTGGCAAGCTCAGGCCGGGCCGGAGGACGTACGCGCAGCAAAAAGCGCTGTATGGATTTTTGTACACGTTGCCGTGGCTGCTCGGCTTCCTGTTCTTTTTCCTCGTGCCCTTGATTACATCGCTCAGATACAGCTTCAGCAAGGTAACGGCCAACTCGGAGGGCGTGACGGCAGCCTTCTCCGGCCTTCAAAACTTCAAGGAGGCTCTGACGGTCAACACGAGCTTCAACCGTGTGCTGACGGAGTCGATTCTCGGTATGCTCGTGAACGTGCCGCTCATCGTCATATTCAGCTTGTTTCTGTCCGTGCTGCTCAATCAGAGGTTCATCGGCAGAACGGCCGCTCGCGCGATCTTTTTCCTGCCCGTCATCCTGGCATCCGGCATCATCATGAGTCTGGAGAGCACCAGCCTGGTGCAGGCCGTCAACGACGCCAACGCGGGCGCCAAGGTCACAAGCGCGCTGCAGAGCTTCGAGCTCGAGCGCTTGCTGATGGAGGCGGGCATGAGCGACAGCATCGTGAATTACTTGACGAACGCGGTCAACCGGATTTATCAGATCGTCAGCCAATCGGGCGTCCAGATCCTGATCTTCCTGGCGGGCATCCAGACGATCTCTCCGCAGCTGTACGAGGCGTCCAGGATGGAGGGCGCGACCGGCTACGAGGCGTTCTGGAAAATTACATTCCCGATGGTAAGCCCGCTGATTCTGGTTAATGTCGTGTATACGATCGTCGATTCGGTGTCCATGAACGAGATGACCGACCTGATCCGGGATACCGGCTTCAAGAGCTTCAACTTCGGGCTCAGCTCCGCCATGGCATGGATTTATTTTGCCGCAGTGGCGCTCATTCTGGTGGTCAGCTCCTACGCGATCTCCAAGCGGGTCTTCTATTACGAATAAAGGAGAGGAATGCCATGCGCGCCATACGCGCCTTGCGCGCTCTGCGCGTGCTGTCCCTGGAATCCTGGAAAAAATGGACCTGGTCGTTCGTGCGGCTCGTTCTGATCGCGGGCATGTCGTTTGTCATTTTGTATCCGATCCTGCAAAAAATATCCACCGCGATCAAAGACAAAACCGATCTGTATTCGCCGATCGTCATCTGGATTCCCCAGCACTTTACGCTCGATAACTTCAAGCAAGCCATCGACATCATGGATTATTGGACAGCGCTGCGCAATACGTTCGGCCTATCCGTCATGACGACGGTGCTGACCGCGCTCTCGTGCGCATTGGCGGGCTACGGGTTCGCCAGATTGAAGTTCAAGGGCAGCAGCCTGCTGTTCGGAGGCGTGATTCTGACCATACTCGTACCTCCGACGACGATTCTGATTCCCGTATACCTCAACTTGAAGGACTTCTCGCTGATGGGACTGATCCCGCTCCTGACGGGCGGCAAATCGCTCAACCTGTTAAACACGTACTGGCCGTTTATCCTGACCTCCCTGACCGCCAATTCGCTTAAAGCCGGACTTTATATTTTTATTTTCCGGCAGTTTTTCCGGGGGATTCCGAAGGAGGTCGAAGAGGCGGCCTATATCGACGGCGCCGGGGTAGGCAAGACGTTCTCGCGCATCATGCTGCCGAACGCCATACCCGCGATGCTCACGGTGACGCTGTTCTCGTTCGTCTGGCAGTGGAACGACAGCTTTTTTACGACAACCTACCTGACGACGGCGAAGGTGATGTCGATCCAGCTGTCCTCTCTGCCGTACAACCTGTCCTCCTTCCTGTCCGACGGCGTCAACTCGAAGGCCGACCCGTTTTATATGAGCATGGTTCAGGATACGGGCATTTTGCTGGCGATACTGCCGCTCATTCTGATGTACATCTTCGTTCAGCGCTACTTCGTCGAAGGGATCGAGCGCACGGGGGTGGTCGGCTGATGCGCAGATCCCGCAAGCGTATGCTCGCTGCCGTGATCGCCGTTCTGATCGTCGCAGGAGGCGCTGCCCTGGCCTGGCGTGACCGTGGCGGCGAGCAAGCGGCGAAGCCGGCCGGAGCCGCTGGCCCGGCGGCGCAGAGCGCTGGCGCCTCGCCGTCTGCGACCGTGGCATCCGCCGCCCAGGCGAGCCCGGCGCCAGCGCCGCCGGCTTCGTCGCCGGCGGCGCAGCCCTCGGAGGCACCGGCGCTGACGCCGTCCGTGGAGACCGATATCCCGTCGGTTGCAGCAGCCTATGCGGCTTATTTTCCGATCGGCGCGGCAGTCGAGCCGGGCCAGCTGACGGGGCTGACGGCGGAGCTGCTGAAAAAGCAGGTGAATGCGCTCGTCGCGGAAAACGCGATGAAGCCGGATGCGATCCAGCCGTCCGAGGGAGCCTTCACCTGGGAGCGGGCGGACCGGATTGTGAAGTTCGCGCAGGACAACGGGATGGCCGTTCGCTATCACACGCTAGTCTGGCACAACCAGACGCCGGGCTGGTTTTTCCTCGCCGCAGACGGCAGTCCGATGGTCGACGAGACCGATCCGGCGAAGCGGGAGGCGAACAAGAAGCTGCTGCTGAAGCGGCTCGCAGCGCATGTGCGTGCCGTCGTCGGCCGCTACAAGGACGAGATCAAATCCTGGGACGTCGTCAACGAAGTCGTCGAACCGGGCGATCCGGACGGCATGCGGGCGAGCGAGTGGTACCGGATCACGGGCACGGACTACATCGAGACGGCGTTCCGCGTCGCGAGGGAAGCGGGCGGTGGCGATATCAAGCTCTACATCAACGACTATGGGACCGATGATGCGAGGAAGCGCGACCGCCTCTTCGAGCTTGTGAAGCAGCTGCTGGACAAAGGAGTGCCGATCGACGGCGTCGGCCATCAGACGCATATCAATCTGCGAACGCCTTCCGTGGACGCCATGCTCGCCTCGTTCAACAAATTCAAGGCGCTGGGGCTTGACAATATCATCACCGAGCTTGACATGAGCCTTTATACATGGGACGATCGCAGCGATTACGGCAGGGAGGTGCCGGCCGATGTGCTCGCGAGGCAAGCGGACCGCTACCGGGACATTTTCGACATGCTTAAGGCCAACAAGGGTCTGGTCAGCGCCGTCACCTTCTGGGGGATCGCCGACAACCATACCTGGCTCAGCTCGTTCCCGATCGTCCGCACCGAGGCGCCGTTTCTATTCGATCAGAACTATCATGCGAAGCCGGCGTTCTGGGCAGTCGTCGATCCTTCGAAGCTGCCGCATTAAGCGTATGGGAGGAAAAACAAAATGACGCATCATCCCAAGTCCGACATCCCGCGTCTGCACGAGGCGTACAGCGCCTGCTTCCGCATCGGCGCGGCAGTCAATCCTTCGACTTTAACGACCCAAGCGGACCTGTTCCGGCATCACTTCAACAGCCTGACCGCCGAGAATGAAATGAAATTCGAAAAACTACAGCCCGCCAGCGGTCAGTACACGTTCGAGGCGGCGGACCGGCTCATCGACTTTGCGACCGCCAACGGCATGGCCGTGCGCGGACATACGCTTGTGTGGCATAATCAAACGCCGGACTGGATGTTCGCGCATGCGGACGGTACGCCGGTCGACCGGGATACGCTTCTCGCGCGGATGCAGGCGCACATCGCGACCGTCGTCTCCCGGTACAAGGGGATCGTCCACGCCTGGGACGTCGTGAACGAAGCCGTCTCCGACAAGGAAGGGGAGTTCCTGCGCCCGTCCCAGTGGCTGGAGATCGCCGGCGAGGACTTCATCGCCAAGGCGTTCGAATACGCCCATGCGGCCGATCCGAACGCGCTGCTGTTCTACAACGATTACAATGAGTCCGTGCCGGAGAAGCGGGAGAAGATCTTCGCCCTGGTCCAGTCGCTGCGAGAGAAAGGCGTGCCGATTCACGGCGTCGGCCTTCAGGCGCACTGGAACCTGGAAGAGCCGTCCATCGACGACATCCGGGCCGCTATCGAGCGATATGCCAGCCTCGGCGTCAGGCTGCATATTACGGAGCTCGACCTGTCCGTTTTTCGCTTCGCGGACAGACGAACCGATCTGACCGCGCCAACGGAGGAGCTGCTCGCGAAGCAGGCGGACCGTTATGCGCAAATTTTCCGGCTTTTCAAAGCCAGCAGCGCCCATATCGAATCCGTCACCTTCTGGGGAGCGGCCGACGATTATACCTGGTTGGACCACTTTCCCGTTCATGGCCGCAAAAATTGGCCTTTTCTGTTCGATGAGAAGCACAGACCCAAGCGTTCGTTCTGGGATGTGCTCGAGGAGGCGCCGCCGAGTGCGATAGCCGGGCCCGGCTGAGCGGCGCATGTTCCGACGATGAAGAGCTCGGCCTCGGTACCATCGATGCCGGCTCTTCTTTTTTTTGGCATGCGGAGAGCTGGCGCAAGAAGTCACATTCGAATAAACAAGGTCATCTGCAAGAGAGAGAACCGGCCTCGGCCTCCATTAGAATGAAACTATTCTGATCGATTGGAGCGAGGTTATAGGCATGCTGAACCCGTCTCACGCAAACGAAGAAGCCAAGTCGGCCCCTGAACGGCCAGCCAGGCCGAGGAGCCGCATCGCCCGGCTGTTCGGCAACATCGTGCAATATCGCGCGCTGCTGCTGATGCTGCTGCCGACGGCGATCGTGTTCTTCGTCAATTGTTATATCCCGATGTTCGGCGTCTTCATCGCCTTCAAGAAAATCAACTACATCGACGGGATACTGGGCAGTCCCTGGGCGGGACTGGACAACTTTCGCTTCCTCTTCGCCACCTCCGACGCCTGGCGGGTGACCGTCAACACGATCGCCTACAATGCCGCCTTTATCGTATCCGGTCTGATTCTCTCGGTGGGGGTTGCCATCGCCGTCAATGAAGTCCGGGCCAAGCTCGCATCGCGTATCTATCAGACGGTGATGATCATGCCGAATTTTTTGTCGATGGTCGTCGTCAGCTATATCGTATACGCCTTCCTCCATCCGGAATACGGATTCCTGGTCAAGTATGTGCTGCCCTTGTTCGGACAAAACTCGGTCAACGCATACATGCATCCGCAAGCCTGGCCCTACATCTTGTGGCTGACGAAAATGTGGCACTCCGTCGGCATCGGCAGCGTCATCTATCTGGCCGCCATCACCGGCATCAGCGAGGAGCTCTACGAGGCCGCGACGATGGACGGCGCCGGCAAGTGGCGGCAGATCACCGGCATTACCATCCCGCTGCTCACGCCCGTCATGGTCATCCTGACGATCCTGAATCTGGGAGGCATCTTCCGCTCCGACTTCGGCTTGTTCTATCATGTGACGCTCGATTCCGGCGCGCTTCGCTCGACGACGGACGTCATCGATACTTATGTGTACCGGGGCTTGATTCAGCTCAACGACCTCGGGATGTCCTCCGCAGCGAACTTCTATCAATCGGTGGTCGGTTTTTTCCTCGTCATCGGAGCCAACAGCCTGGCCCGCAGATTGAACCGGGACACGGCATTATTTTAGAACGGGAGCATCGATATGAACAAAACATCGACCGCAGCCAGCTGTCAGAGGATTTCCAGGCCCGCCGAGCTTGCGCTTCACGCCGTCTTTATCGTTTTCAGCCTCGCATGCATTTTGCCCGTGCTGCTGATCGTAGCCATCTCCCTTTCGAACGAAAAGCTGCTCACGCTCAAGGGCTACAAGTTCTGGCCGGACGAGCTCGACGCATCCGCCTACCGCTACCTCTTTTCCCATTCCGCGACGCTTGTCAGAGCTTACGGCGTTACCTTAACCGTTACCTGCATCGGGACCGCGCTTGCAGTGCTGTTGATCGCCCTGTACGCGTATCCCGTTTACCGCAAGGATTTTCCGTTCAAAAGGGCGTTTAACATCTACCTCCTCGTCACGATGCTGTTCTCGGGCGGGCTGGTGCCGTTCTATCTGCTGTATATCAATTACTTGAACCTGAGGGATTCCCTCGTCGCGCTCATTCTTCCCGGCCTTACCAACGCGTTCTATATCTTTATTGCGCGCACCTTTTTCCAGCAGACGATCCCCGAGGAGATGATCGAGTCGGGCAAGCTGGACGGGGCGTCCGAGTGGCGAATTTTTTTCCAGCTCGTGCTCCCGATCTCGCTTCCGGTTTTGGCTACGATCGGCCTGTTCACGACGCTCATGTACTGGAACGATTGGTTCAACTCGTTGCTGTTCATCAACGATACGGATAAATTCTCGCTGCAGTACGTGATGATTCAGATGATCCGGCAAGCCGAGTTTTTCAAAAATCAGCTGGCTGGAAGCGGCGTCGCCCTGATGGTGCAGCAATCGGTCCCGACGGAGAGTCTTCGCATGGCGATGGTCGTCGTGTCCATCGGTCCGATCCTGTTCGTCTACCCGTTTTTCCAGAAGTACTTCACCAAGGGGCTCACCGTCGGAGCGATCAAGGGCTGATCCGTTCGTCTAACGCTGGCTTAGCAGCCGGTTAGAAAATAAATTGATTCGATTAGGGAGGCACAATGAAATGAAGAAAGCAAGAGGTTGGGGCTTGGCGCTGGCGCTGCTGCTGGCGACCGCGCCGGCCATGACGGCATGCAGCAAGGACCAAGCGAGCTCGAACGGCTCTCCCGGCGCGAAGCCGCCGGCGACCGGCATCGGCGCATCGTCGGGCGAAGCCGGGGCAGACGGTCCGGACATCTCCGCGTACCGCAAGCTGAAGGTGTACACGGTAGGCGGGTTCCCCCAGAATGACACCAAAGCGGTGGTGGAGGAGATCAACAAGTATCTGAAGGGAAAAATCAATGCCGAGATCGACTTCCAGGGTCTGCCCTGGTCCTCCTGGTCGGAGAAGATGGCGCTTGCTTACCAGTCCGGCGAGCAGGTCGACCTGACCTTCGCCCCGAACTGGGGAGATTTCGCCAACAATGTGGCCAAGGGCGCATTTCTGCCGCTCGACGAGCTGCTGGCCAAGTACGGCAAAGGCATCACCGATTCGCTGGACCCTCGCTTCCTCGACGGAGGACGCGTCAACGGCAAGCTCTATGCGATTCCGACGAACAAGGAGATCGGGGAGAGCCATACGATCATGCTGCGCAAGGACATCGTCGACAAATACGGCTTCGACGTAAGCGCCATTCAAACGCTCGAGGACCTGGAGCCCTGGCTTGAGATCATCAAGGAGAAGGAGCCGGCACTTGCGCCGATCTGGCTGTCCGGCAGCGGCTCGGATACGCTGGGCTACTTCGACAAGACGAAGCCGAGCATGGCGGAGAACTTCCGCTACGAACTCGTCGCCGGTGCGCCGGCAGGCATCGTCCTGGACACGAAGACGGACAAGATGGTGATCAGCACGATGGAGTCCGACACGGCGATCTATCGCATCAAGCTGTACAACGACTGGTTCAAGAAGGGCTACATCAACAAGGACGCGGCGACGACGAAGACAAGTGCCGAGGACGCGCTGAAGGCCGGCAAGACATGGATGAAGTTCGGCTCCGACAAGCCGGATTCGGACAAGGAGGATTCCAGCGCCACCGGCATCCAGCTCGTCAAGCTGAAGGGGAACGAGCCGGAGATCAGCACGGCCAGCGTCAGCAATTCCATGATGGCGATCGGACGCACATCGGTCGATCCCGAGCGGACGATGATGCTGCTGAACCTGCTGCATACGGACAAGACGCTGGTCAACCTGATCGATTTCGGCGTCGAAGGCAGACAGTATGTAAAGGTTGCGGGTCAGGACAACTTCATCAAGCTGCCCGACGGCGTCGCCACCCGCGCCGATACGGGCTGGGCGCCGGGCATCGAGTGGATGTTCGGGAACCAGACGCTCACCTATCTGTGGGAGGGCGAGAGCCCGGACAAATGGGAGAAGTTCAAGGCGTACAACGAGAGCGCCCACAAGGTGAAGTCGTTCGGCTTCAGCTTCAATACAGATCCCGTCAAGACAGAAGTGTCCGTCATCAATAACATCATTACGGAATATCGGCCGATTCTGGAGACGGGCAGCCTGGATGCGGATCGGGTACTGACCGAATACAATGCCAAGCTCAAGGCGAACGGCATCGAGAAGGTGCGCGCCGAGGTTCAGAAGCAATACGATGAGTGGAAGACGAAGCAGCCCTAAGCGGGCGAGGGGAGAGCCGAATCGGGCTCCCCTTTTTCGCGCGGACAGGCGTCTTGGGGACGGGGAAGGGACAGACCATGATATTTTCGTTGCGATTCAAAGTGAGCGCGCTCGTTCTCGTCTTGGTGACGCCGCTTTTTCTTTTCCTCTACTATACCAATATTTATTCGACGAACGTCGTGCGCGAGCAGGTGGCCAAGTCCGCATCGGATACGCTGACGCTTCATCTGGGCGCGCTCGACGAGCTGCTGGAGCAGACCGGCACCTATCTGCTCCGGACGGCCAACGAGAGCACATTGCTGGAGCTGTATTCGGAGAGCGACCCGGACAGCGTCAATTATTACGTCTCGATCCGCAAGCTGATGGATCAGTGGTACAGCGATGTCAGCTATTATTCCGTCATTCGCACCGTATTCGTATACCACTTCGAGCGGGACGAGCTGTTTCTCAGCAGCCACAAGGAGTATTACCGGGAAAAAGAACATATTCGTTCGGGACTGTCCTCCCGGCTTCGAAGCTTCGCGCCGCCGCCGTCCTTGAAATGGGAGATCGTAAATATCGGCGGCGAACCGGTGCTGTTCAAGGCGCTGCAGGACAAAACCGGCAGGCTGCTGATCGGTGTGCTCGTCAGCATCGATTCGCTGGCCCAGCCGCTGCTGCAGCTGGAGTCGGCGAGAAGCGACGAGCTGGTCGGCATTCTCTCGGGCGACGGCCGGCAGCTGTGGGGACAGTTCGCCGGCGAGGATCTGGATCGCATCCGCGAACGGTTGAGCCGGGCGTCGAATCGGGCAGGCAGATCGATCCGCCTGCAGGATGGCAACGCCTATCTGTTCGTCAATAAACCTTCGCAGTTTGCCGCGCTCAACGTCTTCATTTTGCTGGACGAGAAGTCGCTGCTCGCCGAGCTCCCGCTGTTCCAGCGCGTCATTCAAGCGATTCCGGCGGTTGTCATCGTAATCCTCGCGATATTGCTCATGCTGCTGAGCCGGCTTGTATTCAAGCCGATCCAGCAGCTTGCCAGCGGCATGCGCATCCTCGGGAAGGGACAGCTGGAGTTCCGCCTGAGGGAGGAGAACGCCAGGGAGTTTCGGCTGATCACGCAGCAGTTCAATCGGATGGCGGCACAGATCGGCCATCTGAAGATCGACGTCTACGAGGAGAAGATGAAGGCGCAGCAAGCGGAGCTTAAACATCTTCAAGCCCAGATCAATCCGCATTTTTTCATGAATTCTCTGAATGTCGTCTATCATCTCGTAGAGCTTCAGCGCTACCCGCTCATTAAGAAGATGGTCAGTCACCTCGTTTCCTATTTCAGATTTGCGATGAGCACCAACGATACCTGGATCACGCTGGCCGACGAGCTGAACCATATACGCAACTATATGGAGATCCAAAGGGTGATGTACCCGGACAAGCTGACCTACGACGAACAACTGCCGGAGCAATTCGAGCGCGCGCTCGTGCCGCCCCTGCTCATCCAGCCGTTCGTGGAAAATGCCATGAAGCACGGATTTACGAATAACCTTCGCCCGTTCAGCGTCGGCGTCACGGTGAGCGAAGAACCCGGGCAGCAGCCGTCGTCGCGCATGGTCATCCATATCCGGGACACCGGCGCCGGCTTGTCCGCGCAGCAGCTCGACATGCTTAATCACAGGTGGCACGAGCATGAGCCGACAGATCGGCAGTTGGGCATCTGGAACGTACGCAGACGTATGAAAATGGTGTACGGCGAACGGGCGACTCTGAGCTTCAGCAACGATTCGAAGAGCGGAGCCATTGTGGAGATGAAAATACCTTGTCAGCGGAAGGAGTGAATGCCGCGGTGTGTCGGGTTCTGATCGTAGACGATCAATACTATGCCCTGATCGGTTTGCAGCACGGGGTGGACTGGGGCCAGCTGGGCTTCACGGATGTCGCCTTGGCGGAAAACGTGGAGCAAGCGATCGGATGCCTGAGCCGTCACGGCGTCGAATTGCTGATCTGCGATATCGAGATGCCGGGGCGGAGCGGGCTGGAGCTGCTGGCATGGGCCGAACAGCATTCGCCGGATACCTTGACGATCATGCTCACCTGTCATGCGGACTTCGAATATGCGCGGCTCGCGATCCATCACGGGGCGTTCCACTATTTGCTCAAGCCCGTCGACTATGATCAATTGACACGCGTCGCAAGCGACGCTCTGGCCGAGATCGGCCGGCAGCGGGAGCGCCGGACGTTCGAAGCGCTGATTCGAGAATATCGCAGCAAATGGGACCGGCATATGCCGGTGCTGGTAGAGCGCTTCTGGCAGGATATTGTTAGCCAGCGCACTTCGCTGCTGCCCGAATCGCTGCGAAGATCGGCCGAGGCCAGCGGTTTGCAGTTCGAGCCGGACGCCCGGTTTACGCTGGTGCTGATCGGGGTGGAGCAGTGGAAGGAGAATCTGAGCGCACGGGATGAAGCGATCATGGAGTACGCGCTTCGCAATATGGCCGGGGAGCTCATTTTAAGCGGGCTGGACGGCGTTGTTTTTCAAACTCATGCAGGCCATAATTTAGCGATCGTATATGAGAGGAACGACGGGGCCGCGAGCGTCGGCGCGCTGGAGCGCAATTGCCGACAATTTCTGAGTGAGTGCGAGCGCCTGCTGCAATGCGCCTTGTCCATCTACATCAGTCCGTCCGTACGATTGCCCGATCTCGTTGGCGCCTACGCCTTCGTGTCCGAGCGGGAGCAGCGCAATATGAATCGCTGCGGGCAAGTATTCATGCCGGTACAAGCTGCCCCCGCTTCCATTGCCGAACGGACGCCGACGGCGGCTCCCATGGATATGTTCGCCGATTGGGCCACGCTTCTGGAGCTCGGCGAAGCCGGGGAGCTGGATCGGCGCACGAGACTATGGTTCGGCAATCGCGGCGCGAACGCCTGGACGAAGGAAATGCACGATCAATTCACACACGGCATCCTGTTGATCATCCACACGATCTTGGCGAAAAAAGGTCTGAGCGTTCAGGACTCCGAGACGCTAAAAAGCTTGACGGACAAGATGAACTACCCCAAACAGCCGCCGGCGCTGCAAAGCTGGACGAAGCAATGTCTCGATGCAACCGTGCTGCTGTTGAGGGAGAGCGACAGCCTGTCCTCATCCACAGTGGTTAAAATAAAACAATACATTCGCTCGCGTCTGAGCCAGGAGATCTCCCGGCAGGAATTGGCGGCCCATGTCTATCTGAATCCGGCGTATCTGTCGCGGATGTTCAAGAAGGAGACGGGGCTGTCGCTGTCGGATGCCATCATCCAGGAAAAAATTCAAGAGGCCAAGCGGCTCCTGGAGGAAACGGAATACAGAATAACCGGCATTGCGGAAAAAGTAGGCTATACCAGCCTGGGCAGCTTCTCCAACTTATTCAAAAGAACGGTCGGCGTAACGCCTCAGCAATATCGGGCCAGAAAGAAATCGGAGATATGAGCCTATTGCTTGGAGGGTGTCGGCATTCATCTCGCAGGGCGGTTAAGCCGTGAGCGGCTTGCGCGCCCGCCATCCCCGTATGCGAGGCTTTGGAGACAGCCGCTACCAAGTATGGCGGTGAGCCGCCCCCGTCACGGATAGCGAGGCGGATCCTGATCGGCCGCACGGCGATAGGCAGCCGGCGTCTGGCCTACCGCGCGTCTGAACAGGCTGTGAAAGTGAGGCAAGCTGTCGAAGCCGCATTCGGCGGCGATCCAGGCGACTGTGTGGCCGGTCTCCTGCAGCATCTGCTTGGCCTTCACGATCCGCTTGGCGGCGATGAAGCCGGTGACGTTCATGCCGGTGAGCTGCCGGAATACCCGACTGAAGTGCGCGGGGCTGACGGATGCCCGCTCGCTCAACTCGCTCAGTCCGATTTTCCCCGTATAGTGCTCGTCGATATGCAGCAGCGCGTCCCGCATCCAGTGCGGTCTGACCGCCTTCGGCGGGCTCGTCTGCGCGACGCCGGCCGCCCCGAGCTCCCGGCTCGCGAGCAGCAATATCCGCTGCGTCAGCAGGGTCACGGCGTGCCGTACCCCAATCTCCGATGCACGCAGCTCCTCGTCGATCTCACGCAGGATGCGTTCGAGCTCAGCCTGCAGAACCGTGCCGCACGGGAGGTGGTGCCGCCGGTTCATCCGGCTCCACTCGAGGCATTGCAAATAGGAGAACGGCTCGCCGAGCGAAGGCTGCATCACAAGCGGAGCTTGGAAGAAGACGGCGGTCGACGTGACGGGCTCCACAGCGTCGGGAAAAGCGCGATGAATGGTGTTGCCAGGCACGATGAAGAGGCTGCCCGGCTGCATGTCGTAAAAGGTTCGATCGATAAAGAAGGTGCCTTTGCCGCTGTGGACATAGACCAGCTCGTGCCAGTCATGCAGATGATCCGGCAGTTCGCGCTGCTCGGTCTTGGTATCCCTGTACACCATAGAAAACGGAAACGACGGCGGAACGTTAAACTGCTTGTAAACCGGCTTCATCCGTTCCACCTCGCACACAAGCGATTTATACTCAAAATATCAAAAAACGATATAAATGTGCAAGCTTAAGCAATTTTAGTTTTGATATCGGATGTTAATATAAAAGGAGAACGCTTGCATCGCTTCATTTCGTCATCGCTTAGGCGGCGTAGGCGTTCTATTGACTGCAACAATTGAGAATGGGGGGCAGTACAACGTGATATATCGCAAATTGGGACGCACCGGGCTTGATGTCTCGGCGTTAAGCTTCGGAGCCTCCTCGCTCGGCTCCGTATTCCGCAGCACCGACGAATCCGAAGGCATCCGGACGGTGCATGCCGCGATCGACGCCGGAATCAACTATATCGATGTTTCGCCTTATTATGGGGCGACTCGGGCAGAAGCCGTGCTGGGCAGAGCGTTGAAGGAGATCGCCCGCGACAAGTTCCTGCTGTCGACCAAGGCGGGCCGCTACGGCGAAGACGCATTCGACTTTTCCCGAAGCCGGATATTCGCCAGTGTGGAAGAGAGTCTGGCGCGACTGCATGTTGACGAGATCGACATCCTCTATCTGCACGATATCGAGTTCGTACCGGCGGACATCATATTCGAACAGGCGCTGCCCGCGCTGCAGCGGCTGAAGGAAGACGGCAAGATCCGGTTCGCCGGCATCTCGGGCCTTCCGCTTGCCTTGTTCGAGACCTTTGTACCGCGCGCTCAGGTAGACTGCATCCTCACTTATTGCCATTATGCGTTAAACGATTCGAGTCTGCTGAGCTTGCTGCCTTTGTTCGAAGCGAGCGGCGTCGGACTGGTCAATGCCTCGCCGCTCTCGATGGGGCTGCTGAGCACGCGCGGCACGCCGGACTGGCATCCGGCCGGACCCGATATCAAAGCGGCATGCCTGAAGGCGGCGCAGCATTGCGCGGATCGGGGAGCGGACATCGCCAAGCTGGCCGTACAGTTCTCGACGGCGAACGAGCGCATCCCGACAACGCTGGTCAGCACGGCGAATCCGGTCAATATCGCGAACAACGCCGCATGGACCGAGGAGCCGATCGACGAGCAGCTGCTGGCGGAGGTCCTCGAGATTCTGGCGCCTGTGCGCGACCTGACCTGGCCGAGCGGACGTGCCGAATACAACCGGCAGATCGGAGGCGAGGCGAGTTGAGAGGGATTATATGCGAGGAGATCGGACGCTTCCGCCTGGCCGACGATCTGCCAGAGCCCATCCGCGGGCCGGGGGAGGCTATCGTCGCGATCCGGCGGCTCGGCATCTGCGGGACGGATCTGCATGCCTTCAGGGGAAGGCAGCCGTTCTTCTCCTATCCGCGCATACTGGGGCATGAGCTGGCCGGCGTCGTGGAGGCGGTCGATCCAAGCGAGGAGCAGCTGAAGGTCGGCGATCAGGTCGGCATTATTCCTTACATGCACTGCGGCAATTGCATCGCTTGCCGGAGCGGCAAGACAAACTGCTGTACGCATATGCAAGTGCTCGGCGTCCACATTGACGGCGGCATGCGGGAGCGAATCGCGGTGCCGGCGACACATCTGATCGCCGCCAACGATCTGACGCTCGACCAGACGGCAACGCTGGAGCCGCTGGCGATCGGCGCGCACGCCGTGCGCCGGTCGGGCCTGACGGCCGGAGAGACCGCGCTCGTCATCGGCGCAGGTCCGATCGGGCTGGGCGTCATGGCGTTCGCAAAGGCGCGGGGCGCCAGGGTCATCGCCATGGACATCGACGAGGATCGTCTGGCGTTCTGCCAGGCATGGACCGGTGCAGATGCGACGGTACTGGCGCTTGAGGACCCGCTGGCACGCCTGCTGGCGGCGAACGGCGGCGAGCTGCCCGGCGCTGTGTTCGACGCTACGGGCAATGCACAATCGATGACCGCCGCTTTCGGCTATGCGGCGCACGGCGGCAGATTGGTCCTGGTCGGATTGGTCAGCGCAGACATCGCATTCCACGATCCGGAATTCCACAAGCGCGAGCTGACGCTCATGGGCAGCCGCAATGCGACCCGGGAGGATTTTCAGTGGGTGCTGGAGTCCATGGCAGCCGGGAACCTCGACGTCGGGCGGTATATTACGCATCGCGCCAACCTGGACAGCATGATCGAACGGTTCGCGGATTGGCTGAAGCCTGAGACACATGTCATCAAAGCGATGGTCGAGCTCTAATCGTTTGTGTTTCTTGCGCGGGCGGCCGAGCGGCAGACATGGCACCGGGCTCGACGTGCTGTCCGCAAACAAGCCTTGCAACCTTCGAGGAAGGATTGCAAGGCTTGTCTGTTCTGCGATGTCATTGCCGCTGACGTCGTAGCTGCCACGACCTTTTGCCGCCAAGGCTGCCATCCTCCATGAATGGCAGCACCCGCCTGTTGTGGCGCGATCAGCCGTGATAGCTGCCGATTGGCTCGCTCAGCACCCATTCGAGCAGCAGCATTTGCTCCTCGAGGCGCTCGGACTGTGCCTGGAGTTCGGGGCGGGCCTCGTCGCCCGCCTCCGCGTACAACGCCCCAACCGCTTGCTTGCGCGTCGAGAGCTCGTGATACTTGCGTTTGACTTGATCCGCCGTTCTCAATGTTGATGCTCCTTTGCCGCAAAAGATCGCAATCTTGCGCCAGTGCCGCGTCAGGCCGCCCGCTTGGGAGCGGCCCGCAGCACATAGATGTAGTAGCCCGCATAATAGGCGATCAGGATGAAGAAGATGGCTGCCGTCCACGGATCGCGCCCGTACTGCTGAAGGGTGTCTGCCTGGCCGCCCGCATTGACGGCGTCCTGCGTGCTCTGCATCGCGAACAGGAGCCGATAGGCGATTCTGCCGATGAACAGCGCGATGACCGCCGATTCGATGACGATGTGGGTCCGGTAGTACAGCCCGTCTGCCCGCCGTTCCACGATGCTGTGGCGGATGGCGAACCAGGCCAGCACGCCGCCTAGCACGAGGCCGGCCGCATCCGCGGCCAAGACGATCGGGTGGACGAATCCGGCTGCGATCAGAATGATTCCGATGACGGAAAAAATGCCGATCCGCACCTGGAGCCTTCTCGGACGAAGCAGCTGAAAACCGACTGTCCGCCGGATCCGGCGATACATGATGAAGGCGACCAAAAGGATCGGGACCGCGAATTGCGCGGCTTGGTTCATGGGCGTTCGTCCTTTCAAGCACGGTTTTGATTTGCTTAGTTTACCACAAAAGCGGGGGGAGCCGTCTATCCGTCCCTGGCCCGATGACAATTTTTGTTGGACGCGCCAAGGGGGGCGGCGCCGTCACATGACGAAAAGCCGCCGGAATCCGGCGGCTTCAATTATAAGAGGGCGATGACGAATCAGCGACGGGAACGCGGCGTGGTCTGCGGATCTTGCTTCAGCGTTTCCGACACCTCGGTCACCAAGAACGCCAGATAGTTTCTGAGAGAGAGACGTTGCTGCTTCATTCGTCATCACACCTCCTTTCATGCCAGTGCTGTTATAAATTTCTTACACGGAATGCAGGCGCTTGAATCGCCGGCGGACACAATACGCCGCAATTTAAGCCGTCTCCCGCATAACAAAGAAGACATCCGCCCTGCAGCAGGGGGCAGATGCCTTCTCCAGGCTTGATCTGGCCGTTCAAGCTCCCTCGCCCGAGGGCCGGCCGCATGAGCGCCGCGCGTCAGGCGGAGAAGCGGATCGTCAAGTAAATGGCAACGACAAACAAAAACACAGCCAGACAATAGCCCAGCACGAGCGCAACCGCCTTCGGACCGTTCACAGTCGATTCACCGCCCCGTACGTAATGCTTCTATTATACAGGACAAGCGGGAAGGAAATGAAATGACGGCTTTGTGGCTAACCGACTTTGGCCCCGTGCGACTGCGAGAACAATATGGCTTGCTCATGATCCATCCGCAGGCCGACGACGGCGAATTGCTTGAAGTCGACGCCTTGCATGTTGGCGCCCCGCACGTCGGCTCCCTGCAGGCGGGCTTGGGACAGCGACGCCATGGACAGATCGCAGTCCCTCAGATCGGCCTTCTCGAGCTGGGCGCCGGACAGGTCCGCTTCGTAAAATTTAACCCCGCGCAAGTGTTGCTTGGCCAATCGGGCATTCCGCAAGTTTGCATAGGACCAGTCGCCTTGAACAATGGTGATCCCGTCCAGCGTCGCACCGGAAAACGTGGAGCCCATCATTTTGCAGCGGTCGAACTTGCAGGCGAAAAGATCGGCATTGTCGAAGCTGCAGTTTTCGAATGCGGATTCCGTATGGACGGAGCCGTTCAGCGAAGCGCCGCGAAAATCGCAGGCGACAAAGCGGCATTTGACCGAAGTCAGCTCCTCCAGCGAGCCGCCGGCGAACGTGCAGCGGGTAAACGTGCAGCCGACCAGCTCGCCGTATCTTAAATCCTGACTGCCGAACGGTACGTTTTCATAGTTTTGCTGATTGTGCTGATACATCGAACGCCTCCTTGCCAGGGAGCAGCGGGGCAGCCACACGCCGCGCTGCCCGACCGCCCGAATTTTCATTATAAATATAGCATACGGCTGTCAAGGCCCCGGGTTATTCGGACCGGAAGTCAAGCTTTTTATTTTATAAAAAAAACGACCCCCGTCTTTCGACGGAGGTCACATGGGAGAGGAGAAACCGGACGAAGAACTTATGGGGAAACGTAAGCCTTCTCCGCGGTTATCCCCGGCATCTCGCGACGCCGGTAGTCACAGTATAGCCGGTGCGTGCGGAAATATACGTGCGCTCGCCCACATTTTAGGGGAACGAAGCAGCGGCGGTCGGACCGGGCGGCGACGGTGAGGACGGGCTTCCCGGAGACGGCGGGATATGGTAACATTAGCTCCATCGAAAGCCGCGGGCGAAATCCGCGGCTGTAGTTTTGGCATTATACGCACGGGGGTCGAGCTTCTGATGAGAGTCATATCCGGCGAGGCGCGGGGGCGTCCGCTCAAGGCGGTGCCCGGCCAGACGACCCGTCCGACGACGGACAAGGTCAAGGAAGCGCTGTTCAGCATGATCGGACCGTACTTCGACGGCGAGCGGGTGCTCGATCTGTTCGCAGGGACGGGCGGCCTCGGGATCGAGGCGCTGAGCCGAGGCGCGGGGCATGCGGTCTTCGTCGATGCGAACGCAAAGAGCATAGAGGTCGTGCGCGCCAACCTGGAGGCGACGCGGCTCGCGGCCCGGGCGGAGGTGTTCCGGCAGGACGCGGGCAAGGCGATCAGGCTGCTCGAGCAGCGCGGCGCAGAGCCGTTCGGGCTCGTCTTCCTCGATCCGCCGTACGCGATGAAAAACGGCGACGCGCTGCTGCTCGAGCTTGTGGAGCGGGGTCTCGCCGACGAAGATACGGTAGCGGTCGTCGAGCACGAATCCGGCTTCGAATACGGGGAGCGCATCGGTCCGTTCGAACGGCGGAGGCTCGCCCGGTACGGCGAGACCGCCATATCCATCTACAGATACGGAGGAGAAGCATAGGTGAATCTCAAGTCCAGCCGTCCCGAAGGCGAGCATCGCATCGCGGTGTATCCGGGCAGCTTCGATCCGGTCACGTTCGGCCATCTCGACATTATCCGGCGCGCGGCCAAGCAGTACGACACCCTCATCGTCGCGGTGCTCAACAATACGACCAAGAGCCCGCTGTTCTCCGTCGAGGAGCGGACGAGCCTGCTGCTCGAGGTGACCAAGGATCTGCCCAACGTGAAGATCGACAGCTTCCGCGACCTGCTCGTGCGCTACATGCGTTCGCAGCAGGCGCAGGTCATCGTGCGCGGCATCCGCTCCGTCACCGACTTCGAGTACGAGCTGCAGATGGCTTCGACCAATCGCCAGCTCGACGAAGGCATCGAGACGATCTTCATGATGACCAACCCCAAGTACTCGTACTTGAGCTCGAGCATCGTCAAGGAGATCGCCAAGTTCGACGGCGCCGTGCAGGACCTGGTGCCACCGGCGGTCGAGGCGGCGCTGCGCGGCAAGTTCAAGGAGCGGGACTGAGGCGGAGAGCGGGCAGACTGCCGTAGGCAAATGAAAAGCGGCATCGCAATCGGCGACGGCAAGCGGATATACGCGAGGCGAGGCGATAGCCGGGCAAGCGGCGACAACGAAGGGCTCTACGGCGGACGAATCCGCAGTAGAGCCCTTCGTCGTTGGCGGCCGCCGGTCGGACGGGCTGCGGCTATTTGGGGCGCTTGCCGCTCCCGCGGCGGCGGGGCGAGATGAGGGCGGCCAGCAGGGAGAGCAGGACGAATATCGCGAGCGAGGCGAGTGCGGCCAGCGTCGTCCCCGGCAGCAGCGCCCAGCCCGTCGGCAGCGGTCCTGCCGCCGGTACCGACGAGGCGGCCGGGCCGGCCAGCGCCTGCCAGACCGGCGTCAGCCCGGACAGCCAGCCGCGCTGTGCGGCGAGCGCGAGCGGGTAGGTGCACAGCAGGGCGAGCGCCGCATGCAGCAGACGCCCTGCGATGAAGGGCGGCCAAGGGAACCGTCCGCCGCCGCTCCAGGCGGCCCGCGCCTGCAGGAGCCCGCTGACCCCGCTCCAGGCCAGCGCCGCGGCGATGAGGGCGGCGGCCTTGGCGGGCGCCGCCTCGAACAGCGCGGAGCGGCCGGCGGCATAGGCGCCCAGGTGCATCTCGTACAGGCTCGGGATCGTCAGCCAGGCGTCGGTGCCGGGCAGCACGGTCTGCACGATGCGCAGCAGTACGGCGCTCATCATCATGAGGCCGCCGATCGCGAACAGCGTGGCGACCGCATGGGTGACGGCATCCGCGATCTGCTTGCCGAACGGACGCTGATCGGCGCTGCGCGCCTCCTGAATCGCCCGGTAGGCCCGTCTTAGCGGAGCGCCCTGAAGGCGATCCGGCAGCCACAGATCGTCGGGGCCGCCCGATCGGACATCCGCTGCGTCGGTGGCGTTCGCGTCCGCGCCGGGGGCGGCTGCCGCGTCACCGGGACGGCCGGGCAACTCCGCCTGCGGCCGGGTGCGAACGGCGGGAGCGTCCGCTTGTTCCGGCGCAGGCGCACGCCCGGACAATCTCGGCCAGATGATGCCCGCGGCGATGCCGGACAGCCACAAGCCGGCGGCGATCGTCCAGCCGTAGACGGGCGCCTGCAGGAAGCCGCTGCCGACCACGACGATGACGAGGAACGGGTTCGGCATATGCGAGAGCACGAGCAGCGATTCGGCATCCCGGCCCCGAATCAGTCCGCGGTCGCGCAGACGGGCGGTCTCGCGGGCGCCGGCCGGCACGCCCGCCGTCCAGCCCAGGGCGGCGACCCATCCCGCTGCGGGCGGCAGCCTGAACAGCCGGCGCATCAGCGGGCTGCCCAGGGCGGCGACGCCGTGCAGCAGGCCGGAGGCCGCGAGCAGCTCGGCCAGCATCAAGGGCGGGAGCAGACCGGGGAATACGGTCTGCCACCAGATCCCGAGCCCGCCGAGCGACGCTCTGAACGCCTCCTCGGGCGAGCGGACGATGCCGACGACAAGCGTCAGCGCGCAGCCGCCGAGCAGGAGAGAGATGATAAAGGAACTTTTGCGCGCAGCGGTTCCCGGCATGGCGCGTCCTCCTCGCGCCCATTCGGAACTAACGGCCGGCAGACGGGACGCATGGCGCGCGATGCGCGCGGCGAGGCGCCGGCCGCTGAATGGGACATGGTACAATGTACGCGGGCCCGTCCTGCGGTAGACCAGCCTTGTCCGTCAGGCGGGCGAGCGGCCTTAACCGGCCCCGGATGTATAGAAATAAATGCAGAAAAGCAGTAATTTTTGCTCGGCACCGCCGCTTCCTTGCAGATAACTGCAAAAAAGCATCTGATTGGTCCCGGGATCGGTCATTTCGGGCCGCCGATCGGCCGTTAGATGCATATTTGCAGCTATCCGCTACGATTGGCGCAAAACGGGATGAAAAAAATGCTGATTTGCATCTTTTGTACGGTGGCGGTGGCGGGGAGAAGCGCGGTATCAAACGCAGATGGATTGCGGTGAAAAATATGCGAAGACAAAAATAGTGTGAAAAGGCACGGCGGTAGAATGGTTGTGAGAAAGGTCGGGTTTAAGGTGTTGTGACAAAGATCGGAGATTAAGGTGCTGTGAGGAAGTACGGAATGGTTGAATCGCGGGCGGCCGCCAACGCCCGCCCGTACCGCCGTACCGCCGTACCTCCGTACCGCCGCAACTCCGCACCCGCGCCTCCGTACCACTGCAATTCCGTACCACCGCAACTCCGTATCTCCGTACCTCCGTACCACTGCAACTCCGTACCACTGCAACTCCGTACCACCGCACCGCCGCGCCTCCGTCAACTCAGCAACTCCGCGCCGCTAGATCCGCACCGGCGGCTCCGTATAGTCCCGCCAGGCGTCCGCGGGCCGCGCCGAGGCACAGCCCGCGGCGTAGACGGCGGTCGCCCGCGCGTCCATCGCCAGGTACGGCCAGTCGCCGTCCGCGGCCGACTGGACGACCGGCACGGCGGCCGTCTTCTTCATCCGCCGCAGCAGCTCCCGGCCCCGCGCGGTGAAGCCGAGCACGCGGATGTACTGCACGCCTCCCGCCAGCCTGTCCGCTGTCAGCTCCTCCTTGCGATGGCCGAGCAGGATGCGCGCCAGCATGCGCTGCAGCTTCGTCCGCGTGTAGCGCCTGGTCTTGAGCAGGTCGAGCAGCTCGTCCACCCGCCACGACCGCAGCTCGCGCAGCGCACCCTTGATGCGGTGCTCGAGCCCTTCGGTCACCTCGGCGTACGACGCCAGCTCCGCAGCGGGCAGCGCGCCGAGCAGGTGGAACAGCGGGCGGGCGAACGCCTCCCACCCGACCGGCGCCTTGCCTGCGGCCGCCTCGCGGCGGAGCACCGCGAGCGTGGACGACGGCGCGAAGGGCGCCAGCCCGTCCAGCGCGCCCCCCGCCTCGAAGATCAGCCTGCGCAGCGCCGTGGCGCTCGCGATCGCCGCATCGGTGATCGCCGTCTCGTTGTAGCCGGCCTTCTCGCGGCGGATCGAGTGGGCGGCCATCGGGCTGCCCAGCTTGCGCAGCGCGAGCAAGTAATGCAGGCCGAGCGTATGGTTCGGCTCGGCAAGCCCGAACGCGGCGTCGGCGTCGCCCTCAGCCGCGAGCAGCTCGCGCGCGGCTGAGGCGTACGCCGTCGGGTACGGCAGCCCCTCCTTGAGCAGCGCGCCGAGGCGCAGCCGCATCGCTTCCGACTCGGCGGCCAGCCGGTCGGCGATGCGCGCCAGCGCGCGCACGTCGCCGCTCTCGCTGCCGAAGCAGAGGGCGTCGCAGACGCCGGTCGCATCCAGCGCGGCCACCGCGCCGTAGGCGAACCACTGCGCAGGCTGGGCGCTGTAGGCGACCGGCAGCTCGAGCACGAGGTCGCAGCCCGCGCGCAGCGCCATTTCCGTCCGCGCCCACTTGTCTGCGACCGCCGGTTCGCCGCGCTGCAGGAAATGGCCGCTCATGACGGCGATCACGCTTTCCGCATCCGTTATTTTGCGCGATTGTTGTATATGATAGAGATGACCGTTGTGAAGCGGATTGTATTCGACGACGAGGCCGACGGTGGACATGAACGATAGTCTCCTTTGAAGCGTCAATTAATGTTATGATACCATGAAGCACCCGCCTATTCCCGATTGTGGAGCGGACACCGGCCCAACGCGTAAAATGTTGACAAAAGCGTTCCCGCGCGTCTATAATTATTTTTGTTTGTTTGGAGTGATTATTATGTTGCTCAATGTACAGGAACTGAGGGCAGGCAAGACCAAGATCGCCCTTCACGAGACGATTGACGTCGCCGATCTGCTGTCGCAGGTGCCTGGCGTACGTCCGGCCGGTCCGCTCGCAGCGGACGTCACGGCCGAGCCGCTCGGCGAGTTCGTCGAAGTGAACGGCACGCTTGACTGCAATCTCGAATGGACATGCGTACGCTGCTTGACCGCGTTCGAAGAGCCGCTTCACATTCCGTACGGCGAGCGCTTCAAGCAAGTCTCGCAGGAAGTGGCGGAGCTTGGAGAACAGGACGACGAGGATTTTGTACCGTTCCACGGCGATCGACTGGAGCTTCGGCCTTATTTGCAGGACGAACTGCTGCTCAATCTGCCGCTGTCGCCGACCTGCAGCGAGGACTGCAGAGGACTCGACCCGGAGACCGGCGAGAACCTGAACGGCAAGCCCGAGCGGTCGCGGCCGGCCAAGATCGACCCGAGGCTGGAGGCGCTCAAAGGCTGGTTCGATCCCGAACGTTCATAACGACATCGAAATAGGAATGCCGATAAAAGGCAGCTTTCGCTTTCGACTCTGGTAAGGAGGTGGGAACATGGCAGTACCTTTTGGCAAAACATCCAAAGCCCGCAAAAACAAGCGTCGGACGCACTTCAAGTTGGTCGTTCCAGGTTTGGTCGCATGCGAAAACTGCGGAGAACTGAAAATCTCGCACCGCGTGTGCAAGGTTTGCGGCACGTACAAATCCCGCGAAATCATCAAGCAATAATGAAATAACGCGTCCCGGCGTGACTAGCGTCAAGGCGCGTTTTTCTTTATCCGCTGATTGGCACCAGGTATCAGTATGAACATATAAGGCGGTGTCGCCCATGGAACGCATGCCCAAAAAGCAACGCCATCAGCAGCTCGCCCGCCTCATCGAGGACAATCCGTTCCTGACCGACCGGGAATTGACCCGTCTGCTCAAGGTCAGTATTCAGACGATCCGGCTCGACCGGCTGGAGCTGGCGATTCCGGAGCTGCGCGAGCGCCTGAAGCTGATGGCGGAGCGATCCTACGACCCGGTACGCTCGCTCCCGCTGCACGAGGTGATCGGGGACATCCTCGACCTGCAGCTCGACAAGAGCGGCATCTCGATGTTCGAGATCCGGGACGAGCATGTCTTCTCCCGCAGCGGCATCGCCCGCGGACATCATGTGTTCGCGCAGGCGAACTCGCTCGCGGTCGCGGTCATCGACGACGAGATCGCGCTGACCGCCTCGGCGGACATCCGCTTCATCCGTCCGGCCCGGCTCGGTGAGAAATGTATCGCAAAAGCGTATGTGCGGTCGAGCGGCGTTCAGAAGGGGAAAGCCAAGGTAGAGGTGTTCACCTACGTCGGCGACGAGATGGTGTTCCAGGGCAATTTTGTGATCTATCGCTCCGCAGGGGCTGCGGACGAGGAGGGAGCAGGAGAGGCATGAAAATTGCCATTGACGCGATGGGCGGCGACCATGCGCCCCGCGCGACGGTAGAGGGCGCGCTCGCCGCGGCCGGCCAATGGCCGAAGGCGGAGCTGCTGCTCGTGGGCCGGCCGGACGCGCTGGAGCCGCTGCTCGCGGCCGGCAGGCCGGCGAACATATCGATTGTGCCGGCGGCCGACGTGATCACGCCTGACGACGAGCCCGTGCGCGCCGTCAGGCGCAAGCCCGACGCCTCCATGAACGTGGCTGCACGGATGGTGAAGGAGGGCAGTGCCGACGCGATGATCTCCGCGGGCAATACCGGCGCCTTGATGGCTGCGGGCTTGCTCGTTCTGGGCAGGCTGAAGGGCATCGACCGGCCGGGCCTCACCTCGCTGTTCCCGACGACGGACGGCAAAGGTGTGCTCACGCTCGATCTGGGCGCCAATATGGACGCCAAGCCGGAGCATCTGCTGCAGTATGCGCTGATGGGCAGCATGTACAGGCACAAGGTGCACGGGCTCGACCGGCCCCGCGTCGGATTGCTGAACGTCGGCACCGAGGCGGCCAAGGGCAACGAGCTGAGCAAGGCCGCGTTCGAGCTGCTCGAGACGGCACCGATCAACTTTGTCGGCAACGTCGAGGCGCGGGACGTGCTCGGCCGCAGCTGCGACGTGCTCGTATGCGACGGCTTCTCCGGCAACATCCTGCTCAAGGCGATCGAGGGCGCCGCCGAGACGGTGTTCGGCCTGCTCAGGCAGGAGATGACGAGCAGCCTGCGCTCGAAGCTCGCCGCGGCCGTGCTGCGTCCGAACTTCAGGCGCGTCGGCAAGATGATGGACTACAAAGTATACAACGGCGCGCCGCTGCTCGGCGTGAACGGTCTGGTCGTCAAGAGCCACGGCTCCTCGGACGCCACCGCGACGATGCACGCGATCCGCCATACGGTGGCCGCGATCGACAACGGACTTATCCCCGCATTGGCCGAGGAATTCGGCGGAAAGTGAGAGAGAAGACGATGAATGGAATTCCCGTGGGTATACTGGGTATCGGCAAGTACGCGCCGGAGCGCTGCCTGACGAACCAGGAGCTCGAGCAAATGGTGGATACGAACGATGAGTGGATCGTCAGCCGCACCGGCATCCGCGAGCGCAGGATCGCTGCGGCGCACGAGGCGACGAGCGATCTGGCGTACGAAGCGGCCGTGAGCGCGCTGGCTTCCGCGAATATATCGGCGGATCAGCTCGATCTGATCATCGTCGCGACGATCACGCCCGACATGTTTTTCCCGTCGACGGCCTGCATTCTGCAGGATCGGCTCGGCGCCAAAAAAGCGGCGGCGTTCGATCTGTCCGCGGCTTGCTCCGGCTTCATCTACGGGCTTGCCAACGCATCGGGCTTCATCGCGCTCGGCACGTACAAGTACGCGCTCGTCATCGGCGCCGACACGCTGTCCCGCATTACCGACTACTCGGACCGCAACACCTGCGTGCTGTTCGGCGACGGCGCCGGCGCCGTCGTCATCGGTGAGGTGCCCGAAGGCCGCGGCTTCAAGTCGTTCGAGCTCGGCGCGGACGGCTCCGGCGGCCCCCATCTGCGCATTCAGGGCGGCGGCTCCCGCAATCCGTCGTCGGCGGAGACGATCGAAGGCAAGCGGCATTTTATCGAGATGAACGGGCGCGAGGTGTTCAAGTTCGCGGCCCGGATCATGGGCAACGCGGCCGAGGAAGCGCTCCGCAAGGCGGGCGTGGACAAATCCGAGATCGACCTGCTCGTGCCGCATCAGGCGAATATCCGCATCATCCAGGCTTCGCTTGAGCGGCTCGAGCTGCCGGCGGACAAATGCGTCATCAACGTGGACCGCTACGGCAACATGTCGGCCGCGTCCATCCCGCTGGCGCTGGCCGAAGCGGCGGAGGAAGGGCGCGTAAGCGTTGGCGACACGATCGCGCTCGTCGGCTTCGGCGGCGGCCTTACATGGGGCGCTTCGGTACTGGTCTGGTAAAGGGATAGAGGAGGCTGAATTTACGTATGGGCAAGATTGCATTCGTATTTCCAGGTCAAGGGGCGCAGGCGGTCGGCATGGGCAAGGATGCCGCCGAAGCGTTCGAGGCGTCCAGGCGCGTCTACGAGGCGGCCGACCGGGCGCTCGGCTTTTCCGTATCGGAGCTGTGCTTCGAAGGGCCCGAGGACAAGCTGCGCCAGACAGCCAACACGCAGCCCGCGCTGCTCGCGACGAGCGTCGCGCTGCTGGAGGCGTTCAAGGCCCGCGGCATCGCGCCTGACTTCGTTGCCGGGCACAGCCTCGGCGAATACAGCGCGCTCGTCGCGGCGAATGTGCTCGACTTCGCCGATGCGATCCGGCTCGTTCGTGCGCGCGGCACGTACATGGAAGAAGCCGTGCCGAGCGGGCAGGGCGCCATGGCCGCGACGCTGGGCGCCGAGCGCGACGCGCTCGAGGCGCTATGCCGCGACGTCTCGGCGTCCGGCGCGCAGGTGGAGCTCGCCAACGTCAACTGCCCCGGACAGATCGTCGTCTCCGGCTCGGCGGCCGGCGTGGCCCAGGTTGTCGAGCGGGGCAAGGAAGCCGGCGCCAAGCGGGTCATCCCGCTGGAAGTGAGCGGCCCGTTTCACTCGTCGCTCATGCGCCCTGCGGCCGAACGGCTCGCGGCCAAGCTCGACGAAGTCGCCTTCCGCGACGCCGAAGTGCCCGTCGTCGCCAACGTGACCGCGACCGCGGTATCCGAGGGCGCGCGCCTGCGCGACCTGCTCGTAGAGCAGGTCTACTCTCCAGTGCTGTGGGAAGACAGCATCCGCTATCTGCTCGGCGAGGGCGTAGACACATTCGTGGAGATCGGATCGGGCGCGGTGCTGGCCGGTCTCATCAAGAAGATCGACAAGTCCGCGCGCACGATATCCGTGAATTCCGCGGCGGCCGTCAGCGAGGCCGAGCTCGGATAACGACGGGACGGCGGCCAATCCGAGCCGCAGCCCGTGATTATGTCTAACGCGAGAGGGGTAATAGTATGGCGGAGTTTGATCTTAGCGGCAAGACGGCGCTCGTGACGGGCGCCTCGCGCGGCATCGGCAGGGCGATCGCGATCGCGCTGGCCGAGGCGGGCTGCGACGTCGTCGTGAACTATGCGGGCGGCGAGGCCGCTGCGCGGGAGACTGCGGATGCGATCGAAGCGCTCGGACGCAAGGCGGTACTGGCGCAGGCGAACGTCGGCAAGGCTGCGGAGTTCGAAGCGATGGTGCAGACGGCGATCGAGACGCTGGGCAAGCTGGATATTCTCGTGAATAACGCCGGTATCACGCGGGACAACCTGATCATGCGCATGAAGGAAGAAGAATTCGACGCCGTCATCGAGACGAACCTCAAGGGCGTGTTCAACGGCATCAAGGCCGTCACCCGTCCCATGATGAAGCAGCGCTACGGCCGCATCATCAACATTTCTTCGGTCGTCGGCGTACTGGGCAATGCGGGGCAGGCGAACTACGTGGCGGCCAAGGCGGGCGTCATCGGCCTGACCAAGTCGGCGGCGCGGGAGCTGGCCTCTCGCGGCATTACCGTCAATGCGGTCGCGCCCGGCTTCATCGAGACCGATATGACCGACAAGCTGCCCGCGGACATCCGCGAGGCGATGCTTAAGGACATCCCGCTCGGACGGATGGGACGCCCCGAGGAGATCGCTTTGAGCGTGGTCTACCTGGCCTCGGACAGCGCTTCCTATATGACCGGGCAGACGCTTCATGTCGACGGGGGCATGTACATGTAAAAGGCTGCCGTACCCCGGCGGCTTCCGGCCGCGGGCGTGCGGCGCACCCGGACGAGAGCTTCGCGGAACCGTTTACGCGCTGGCTTTTTGTCCATCGATCTCGTATAATACCAAAAGGGAGGTGAACCGGATGTCCGATGTATATGATCGCGTTAAACGCATCGTGGTCGAACGCCTGGGCGTAGAAGAGGCCGAAGTCACCAACGAAGCGAACTTTAAGGATGACTTGGGCGCCGACTCTCTCGATGTCGTCGAACTGGTAATGGAACTCGAAGACGAATTCGACTTGGAGATCTCCGATGAGGATGCAGAGAAGATCACGACGGTGGGAGAAGTCGTAAATTACATACAATCTCATGCCTAACTGATCCGACAGGTCCCGCTTCGAATAGCGGGACTTCTCCGCATTATGCATCGATTTGGAACTGCGGCCCGGCGGCCATCCGCGTGCGGACGGTCCCGGGCCGCAGCCGCCTGTATCGGACCGTATGCGTTGCCGCGGCGGACTCCGTATTTATTAGAACGATTCTTCCGGTCCGGACGAATCGCTGCAATAAATGACGGGATCCGGACCGCTGTCGGTACGGGTCCGGTCGAACGAGACCGAATATCAACGCTCCGGGGATTCGGATGCTCCGACAGGTCCGAATGGCCCGGATTTCTACGCGAAGCGGCATGCTGCGCTATCAGATGGCGCATCCGCTTACGCTTTGGCTGAAGAGGTGAGCTTGGTTTGGCACATCGAGTAGTAGTAACCGGCATGGGAGTCGTCAGCTCCCTGGGCACGGATCTGAATACATTTTGGGACAACCTGCTCTCCGGCAAGTCGGGCGTGAGTCTGATCGAGGCGTTCGATACCGCCGATTATCCGACGAAGATCGCCGCCGAGGTGAAGAACTGGGAGCCCGAGGCGCACGGCATCGACAAGAAGGAAGCGCGCCGGATGGACCGCTTCGTGCAGTTCGGCCTGGCGGCTTCGCTCAGCGCCGTGAAGGACGCGGGACTTGAGATCGGCGTCAATGCCGAAGCCGACCGCGTCGGCGTGAGCGTCGGCTCGGGAATCGGCGGACTCGGCACCTGGGAGGACCAGCACACGATCCTGATGGAAAAGGGCCCGCGCCGCGTCAGTCCGTTTTTCATCCCGATGATGATCGCGAACATGGCGAGCGGACAGATCTCCATCGTCACCGGTGCGAAGGGTCCCAATACGACGGCCGTGACGGCCTGCGCGACCGGCACGCATTCGATCGGCGATTCGTACAAGCTGATCCAGCGCGGCGACGCCGACGTCATGATCTGCGGCGGCGCCGAAGCGACGATCCGTCCGATCGCGGTCGCCGGCTTCTCGAATATGCGGGCGATGAGCACGCGCAACGACGAGCCTGAAAAGGCGAGCCGCCCGTTCGACACGGACCGCGACGGCTTCGTCATGGGCGAAGGCGCGGGCGTGCTGATCCTCGAATCGCTTGAGCATGCGACCGCACGCGGCGCGCACATCTACGCCGAGGTGGTCGGCTACGGCATGAGCGGCGACGCCCACCATATGACCGAGCCGGATCCGGACGGCGCCGCGCGCTGCATGGCGCGCGCGATCAAGGACGCCGGCATCTCGCCGGAGGAGATCGGTTACATCAATGCGCACGGCACGTCGACCCCGGTCGGCGACAAGTCGGAGACCGAGGCGATCAAGCGCACGTTCGGCGAGCATGCGGGCAAGCTGGCCGTCAGCTCGACCAAGTCGATGACGGGCCATATGCTCGGCGCTGCTGGCGGTGTCGAAGCCGTCATCGTCGGTCTCGCACTGCAGAATGGCGTGCTGCCGCCGACGATCAATCTCGACAACCAGGATCCGGAGTGCGATCTGGATTACGTGCCGAACGTGCCGCGTCAAGCGGACGTCAAGGTGGCGCTGTCGAATTCGTTCGGCTTCGGCGGGCACAATGCGACGATTATTTTGCGCAAATACGAGGCTTGAAGTTAAGCGATCGGCTATGACGCAGGCGGCGTGCCGCCTGCGTTTTTTCTAAGAATCGACGTTGGCAAGGGAGTTATCGAAGGAGGATGCCGCGCATGAGCGAAGTCATGAACCGGCTGCAGGAGCGGGCCGGGGTCCGGTTCCGCAACATATCGCTGCTCAGGCAAGCTTTTACCCATACGTCGTATGTGAACGAGCAGCGGGGCTCGCGTGTCGAGCACAACGAGCGCCTGGAGTTTCTGGGCGACGCCGTCCTGCAGCTGACCGTATCGGAAGCGCTGTACCGGATGTACCCCGACCGGCCGGAGGGCGAGCTCACGCGCCTTAGAGCCGCGATCGTCTGCGAGCCGTCGCTTGTCCGTTTTGCCGAGGCGCTCGAATTCGGGCAGGTCGTGCTGCTCGGCAAAGGGGAGGAGCAGACGGGCGGCCGGAGCCGTCCGTCTCTGCTGGCCGACGCCTTCGAGGCGTTCGTCGGCGCGTTGTATTTGGATCAGGGGCTCGCTGAGGTGAACCGGTTCCTCGATGAGCATATGTTTGCCCATCTGCCCAAGGAAGGCCAGGCGCCGATCAAGGACCACAAGACCGAGCTGCAGGAGCGCGTGCAGCATCTCGGCTTGGGTACGCTCGATTACCGGATACTCGAGGAGCGGGGCCCGGCGCATGACCGGGAGTTTGTCGTCGAGGTGCGGATCGGCGAGCGCCGGCTCGGGCAGGGCACCGGACGCTCCAAGAAGGAGGCCGAGCAGCAATCCGCGGCGCAGGCGCTGCGTCAGCTGCGGCACGATGCGGAGGCGGGCGGCGCAGGCAGCGAGAGAGTAAAGGTGAGGGATTCCCATGTATCTGAAAGGCATTGAGCTGGCCGGGTTCAAGTCGTTCGCGGACCGCACGCAGCTTGAATTCGGACGCGGCATCACGGCGGTCGTCGGTCCGAACGGCAGCGGCAAGAGCAACATCTCGGACGGCATCCGCTGGGTGCTCGGCGAGCAGAGCGCCAAGAGCCTCCGCGGCGGCAACATGCAGGATGTCATCTTTGCCGGCAGCGACGCCCGCAAGGCGGTCAACTTCGGCGAAGTGTCGCTCACGCTCGACAACAGCGACAAGGCGCTCCCGCTCGACTTCGCGGAGGTGACGGTGACGCGGCGCGTTCACCGGAGCGGGGACAGCGAATATTTGATCAACAAGCAGCCCTGCCGTCTCAAAGATATCACCGAGCTGTTCATGGATACCGGCATCGGCAAGGAAGCGTATTCGATCATCGGCCAGGGCCGGATCGAGGAGATTCTGAGCACGCGCTCCGAGGACCGGCGCGGCATCTTCGAGGAAGCATCGGGCATCGTCAAGTACAAGTCGCGCAAAAAGGAAGCGCAGCGCAAGCTCGAGGACACCGAGGGCAACCTGCTGCGGATCAACGACCTCGTCGTGGAGCTCGAGAGCCAGGTTGAGCCGCTGCGCAAGCAGGCGGCCAAGGCCGAGTCGTTCAAGCTGCTCAAGGAAGAGCTCAAGAACAAAGAAATCGCGCTGTACGTGCATCAGATCGATACGGTGCACAAGACGTGGGCGGAGACGAACGGCAAGCTCGACCGGCTGCGCAAGGAGCAGCTCGAGCTGGCGACGGTCGTATCGGCGCATGACGCCCAGCTCGAGGAGGAGCGCCAGACGCTGCAGCGTCTGGAGGAGGCGCTCGAGCGGCTGCAGGACCATCTGCTGCGCACGACCGAGGAGACGGAGAAAAGCGAAGGCTACGGCGAGCTGCTGACCGAGCGGATGGCCAACCTGGCCCGCAGCCGGACGCAGCTCGAGGAGAGCCTGTCCCTGGCCGCCGAACGCTTGGCGGTAGCCAAGGCCGAGGGCGAACAGCTCGCGCGGCGCCTGGCCGAGATCGAGGGCGAGCTGGAGACGAATCAGACGAAGCTGCGCGAAGAAGAAGTGAAGCTCGCGATCGCGGACGGCAGCGAGGATGCCGAGGAGCGGCTGAAGACCGATCTGTTCGAGACGATGAACGCGATGGCCCAGGCGCGCAACGATATCCGCTACTGCGAGCAGCAGCGCGAGGAACTCGCGCGCAGGACGGCGCGCACGGCCGGCGAGCGGGCGAAGCTCGAGGAGCAGCGCGAGGCGCTGAAGCTTCGCGGCGCCGAGCTTGAGGCGGCGGTCGCCGCCAGCAGCGCGCAAGTGTCCGACATGCGGGATCGCTATATCGCCGAGGGCGCGCGCGCGAACGATCTGCAGCGGCGGCTCGAGGAGACGCAGGGCGAAGGTCGGCGCTGGGACCAGAAGCGCGAGGCGCTCGTGTCCAGGCGCGATACGATCGCGGAGCTGGCCAACGACTACGACGGCTTCCAGCACGGCGTGCGCGAAGTGCTGAAGGCCGCGAAGCGCGGTCATCTGCACGGCGTGCACGGCGCGGTGGCGGAGCTCGTGACCGTGCCCGCGCATCTCGAGGTCGCGGTGGAGACGGCGCTCGGGGCGGCGCTGCAAAATATCGTCATGGAAAACGAAGCGACATCGCGCGCCGCGATCGGATATCTGAAGCAGCGGCAGTCGGGACGCGCGACGTTCCTGCCGCTGGACGTCATCAAGCCGCGCAATGTCGGTGAAGGCGACCGCCGGAGCGTGACCGAATCCGAAGGCTTCGTGGGCGTGGCGTCCGAGCTCGTAGGTTTCGAGCCGCGGTATGCGGGCATCGTCGGCAGCATGCTCGGCAATGTGATGATCGCCGAGAAGCTCGAGCACGCGAACCGGATCGCCTCGCGGCTGCAGTACCGCTACCGGGTCGTGACGCTCGACGGCGATGTCGTCAATGCGGGCGGCTCGATGACGGGCGGCAGCCTGGCGCGCAAGTCCTCGAACCTGCTCGGCCGCCAGCGCCAGCTCGAGGAGCTGGCGAAGGAGATCACGGCCGCGGAGCAGGCCAGGGTCAAGCTGCGCGCCGAATTCGACGATCTGAAGAAGGAGCTGTCGCTCGCGCAGCAGAACATCGAGCAGCTGCGGGAGGCCGGCGAGCGCGCGCGGATGGAGGCGCAGCAGGCAACCGCCCGGCGGCAGCGTCACGCGGAGGAGCGCGAGCAGCTCGAGGCGCAGCTCGCCGCGCTCGGCGGGGACGAGGGCGGGCTTGGCCGCGAGTCGGCCGAGCTGGCCGCTGCGCGCACCGAGGCCGAAGTCCGGCTCGCCAAGCACACGGCCGAGGAGGAGCGGCTCTCGCGCGCGATCCGCGAGGCCGAGGAGCTCAAGCGGCGCAGCGCGAGCGCCAAGGAAGAGCTGCAGGCGCAGCTGACCGAGCTGAAGGTATCGATCGCCCGCATGGAGCAGGAGCGGGCGTCCATCGCCGAGCAGTCCGGCCGCCACCGCAGCGAGGAGCAGCGGCTGTCCGCCGAGACGCGTCAGCTCAAGGACACGCTCGCGCAGAATACGGCGGACACGGAACGCACGGCCGCCGAGCAGAGCGAACAGCGCCTGCGACTCAACGAGCTGCGGCTCGCCAAGAAGGAATTCACCGAAGGGATCGAATTCCGGCGGGCGGACCGGGCGCAGCGGCAGCGCGAGCTCGAGCGCAAGGAAAACGAGACGCGCGAGCAGCGGACCCAGCTCCGCCAGGTCGAGGACCAGCTCCGGCAGGCGGAGATCTCCTCGAACCGGATGGACGTCGAGCTCGACAATCTGCTGCGCAAGCTGAGCGAAGAGTACGAGATCGGCTACGAATGGGCGAAGGAGAAGTATGCCGTTCCCGAGGACGTACCCGCCGTGCAGAACGAGGTCCGGGAGCTCAAGCGCAAGATCACGCTGCTCGGCGAAGTCAACCTCGGCGCGATCGAGGAGTTCAAGCGCGTCAGCGAGCGCTACGAGTTCCTCGATGCGCAAAAGAACGATCTGATGGAAGCGAAAAGCAAGCTGCATGCCATCATACACGAGATGGACGAGGAGATGTCGAGGCGGTTCCGTCTGACGTTCGACCAGATTCGCGGCCACTTCGTCGTCGTGTTCTCCAAGCTGTTCGGCGGCGGGCGGGCGGATCTGATCCTGAGCGATCCCGACAGCCCGCTCGATACGGGCATCGAGATCGTCGCCCAGCCGCCCGGCAAGAAGCTGCAGAACTTGCAGCTGCTGTCGGGCGGAGAGCGGGCCCTGACGGCGATCGCGCTGCTGTTCGCGATATTGAACGTGAAGCCGGTGCCGTTCTGCGTGCTCGACGAGGTCGAGGCGGCGCTCGACGAGGCGAACGTCGCCCGGTATGCGCGCTACATGCGCGAGTTTTCCGAGCTGACGCAGTTCATCGTCGTCACCCACCGCAAGGGCACGATGGAGGAGGCGGACATGCTGTACGGCGTGACGATGGAGGAAGGCGGCGTATCCAAGCTCGTGTCCGTCAAGTTGGAGGAGAGCGAAGCGTTTACCGCGGAGGCGACGGCCTGACGCCGGACAGGCGATACAGATTGAGGGCGCGCGCCCGTCAAGTACGGGCGAACGCCCGGCAGGAGGAACCGAGATGAGTTTTTTTAAAAAGCTAAGAGAAAGCATCGCCTCCAAGACGGAGGCGGTGACCAATAAGTTCAAGGAAGGCCTCGCCAAGACGCGCGACGCCTTCGTCGGCCAGGTGACCGATCTGTTCAGCCGGCGCAAAAAAATCGACGAGGCATTCTTCGAAGAGCTGGAGGAAATTCTGATCGGCGCTGACGTCGGCGTGAACACGGTAATGGAGCTGATCGAGGATCTGCGCGATGAGGTGAAAAAGCGCCGCATCGAACAGCCTTCGGAGCTGCAGCCGATTCTGTCCGAGAAACTCGTCGGCCTGTTGACGGATAGCGGCGAATCTTCGCAGCTCAAGATGAATCCGGGCGGCATCACGGTCATCCTGTTCGTCGGCGTCAACGGCGTCGGCAAGACGACGACGATCGGCAAGCTGGCGCACCGGTTCAAGCAGGAAGGCAAAAAGGTGCTGCTGGCGGCCGGCGATACGTTCCGCGCGGGGGCGATCGAGCAGCTCCAGGTATGGGGCGAGCGCGTCGGCGTCGAAGTCATCAGCCAGCAGGCGGGCTCCGATCCGGCGGCCGTCATGTACGATGCCGTGCAAGCGGCCAAGCAGCGCGGTGTAGACGTATTGCTCTGCGATACGGCAGGGCGTCTGCAGAACAAGGCGAACCTGATGGAGGAGCTGTCCAAGATCTACCGCGTCATCCAGCGGGAGATCCCGAGCGCGCCGCACGAGACGCTGCTCGTGCTCGACGCCGCGACAGGGCAGAATGCGCTCCAGCAGGCCAAGCTGTTCGGCGAGAAGAGCGGCGTATCGGGCCTCGTGCTGACGAAGCTCGACGGCACGGCCAAAGGCGGCATCGTCATCGCCATCCGGCGTGAGATGTCGCTGCCTGTGAAGTTCGTCGGCCTCGGCGAGAAGATGGACGATCTGGAGCAATTCGACGCGGAGCAGTTCGTGCACGCGCTGTTTTCCGGCCTCGCCGAAGCTCAGTCCCCTGAGCAAGAGAATTGAGGAGACATCGGCAAATACCGCCAGCATACGGCCGCAGCAGCTGTCCAGAGGACAGATGGCTGCGGTTTTTCTTTGTTTTTGGGCAAAAATAACGTTTGACCGGTGTTCCGAACTATACTAATATACTTCGTATGCGAAATATTCGTCAGGCAATCATTTGCCAGGAAAATGTTCGAGTCTGAATAATCTGAAAAGGAGGGAGGGAAATGGGGGAGCAATCCTTGATATCCGAATTGTTCACGTCCTTCCGGGAAGTGAACCAGTCGTTTTATCAATCGATGCAGCGGGCGGGTCAGCATCTGGGCATCACCCCGATCCAATTGCTCGTCATGAAGTCGCTGATCCACAAGCCGGAGATGAGCCTCTCGGAGCTGGCGGATTGCCTGTTCGTAGGGCCCAGCACGGCAAGCGGAATCGTGGAGCGCATGGTCAAGGCCAAGCTCGTCCTGCGGGAGCGTCCGGAGAATGACCGGCGTTCGATCTCGCTGCGGCTGACGCCCCTGGGCGAGGAGCTGTGGGCCAAAATCAATGAACGCCGCCAAAAAATGCTGATGCCGCTAACCGAGCTCGGAGAAAACGATCTGAACGAGCTGCTGCGGATTCACGGCAACATCGTGCACATACTACAGAGAGTGAGAGAGGAAAATAAAGAAGATGAGTAATGCGATAACTTCAACCTTAAGACGGGGACCGATCGTCGCGTCGCTGCTGATCGGCGCGTTCGTCGCGCTGCTGAGCCAGACGCTGCTCAACGTCGCGCTGCCGAAGATGATGGCGGACCTTGAGATCGGCTCCAATACGATACAATGGCTCGTGACGGGCTATATGCTCGTCAACGGCGTCGTCATTCCGATCACCGCATATTTGATATCCCGTTATTCGACCAGGCAGCTGTATATGGTGGCGATGGGACTGTTCACGGTCGGCACCGTCGTCGCCGCCGTCGCGCCCAACTTCGGCACGCTGCTGACCGGCCGGTTGATCCAGGCCGTAGGCGCCGGCATTATGATGCCGCTCATGTCTGTCGTGTTCCTGACGATCTTCCCGATCGAGCAGCGGGGCAAGGCGATGGGCATGATGGGCCTGGCCATGATATTCGCGCCTGCCGTCGGCCCGACGCTCTCGGGCTGGGTCGTCGAGCACTACTCCTGGCGTATACTGTTCTATATTGTACTGCCGCTCGCTATCTTTTCTCTGATCTACGGCGCCTTCGCGATGCGGAACGTCACGCAGACCTCGAAGCCGAAGCTGGATACGCTCGGCGTCGTGCTCTCGACGCTCGGCTTCGGCGGCATCCTGTACGGATTCAGCGATGCGGGCCATGACGGCTGGAACAGCGGCCGCGTCATTGCGAGCCTCGTCGTCGGCGCGCTCTCGCTCATCCTGTTCGTCTGGCGCGAGCTGGTCGCGAAGAAGCCGCTGCTCGAATTCCGCGTATTCAAGTTCAATATGTATTCGCTGACGACCGTCATCAACGTCATCATCACGATGGCGATGTTCTCCGCGATGGTGCTCATGCCGATCTACCTGCAGAACATCCGGGGCTTCACGCCGCTGGAATCCGGTCTGCTGCTGCTGCCGGGCGCGATTCTGATGGGCATCATGTCGCCGATCACGGGCATGATCTTCGACAAGATCGGCGCACGCTGGCTGGCCGTGCTCGGGCTCATCATCACCGCCGTCACCACCTGGGAGCTGAGCCGCATCGCGCTGGACTCCACTTACATGCACATTATTCTGATCTACTCCGCCCGGATGTTCGGCATGTCGCTGCTCATGATGCCGATTCAGACGGCGGGCATGAACCAGCTGCCGCAGACGCTCAACTCGCACGGCTCGGCCATGTCGCAGACGCTGCGGAACGTCGCCGGCGCGCTCGGCACGGCGCTGCTCGTCACGATTATGACGAACAAGGCGAGCGCGGAGGGCGAGGCGCTCACGCTCGCCGCGAAGATCGATCCGACCGACAAGGCGAACGCCGCCCAACTGGCCGAGATCGGCAAGGAAGCGACGCTGTACGGCATTCAGCATGCCTTCGTCGTCGCGACATGGATCACGCTCGCCGCGCTCGTGCTCGCTTTCTTCATCCGCAAGGTGAAGCCGCATCACGAGGTGCTGAAGTCCGAAGGCAACGCCAAGGCCGAAGCGGCCAAGTCCGCTTCGCAATCGTCGCGCTAAGCCGTCAGGACAATCGACTGTAAAAAGCGATCGATCGAAGGCCGTCTCTTGCGCAAAGGAATCTCTTCTCGATTCCTTTGCCGGAGGCGGCTTTTTTGAGTTCACTTACCAAAGTGAACATCACCACCCATCCCAGTCCGGAATAAAGCTGTGCGGCATCTTTATTTGCCCGGGAATCGGCCTTCGGTTCGGAATAAAGCTGTGCGGCATCTTTATTTGCCCGGGAATCGGCCTTCGGTTCGGAATAAAGCTGTACGGTATTCTTATTTGCCCGGGAGTCGGCCATCGGTTCGGAATAAAGCTGTGCGGCATTCTTATTTGCCCGGGAGTCGGCCATCGGCTCGAAATAAAGCTGCGCGGCATTCTTATTTGCCCGGGAATCGGCCTTCGGTTCGAAATAAAGCTGTGCGGCATTCTTATTTGCCCGGGAAGCGGCCTTCGGTTCGGAATAAAGCTGTGCGGCATCTTTATTTGCCCTGGAATGCGCTTGCGCGTTCAAACCGCTGGCGCCGGATTTCCCCATATAATGACATGGCATTCCGGCGCGAATTCCGGTATGTTGAATAACAAAAGCAGGATGACGCGGCCGGTATGCCGATCAAGACGCCCCAAGGAGAGAATCGCATGTCCGCATCCTATCAACGCGCGCCGGGGCAGAAGAGCCGCTTGTCCATTCATCAGCGGATCACGCTGTACTTCGCGGCCGCGCTTGCGCTCATCATCATCGCGCTGGCCGTCAGCAACTACCGCATCTCCTCCTCTATTTTCATCGACAAAGCGGTGGACAGCACGAGGCAGAGTCTCGACCTCGTCTCCGGCCGGCTCGACCTCGTGTTCGACAATGCGCAGAACGACGCCCGCATCGCCATCCAGAACCAGACGATCCAGCAGACGCTTATCGCCGCTTCCAAGGACAGCGATTCCTATTCGAACTACCAGCGCTATATCGCCGTGCAAAATGTGCTCAGCAGCATCGCCGACGGACAGACGTTCGTGAGCGCCATCGTGCTGTACGACAACGTTCACCGGATTTACGATTCGGGTGGCATCGACGGCGTCCGCGACGTGAGCGGCCCTTACTTCGAGCGGTTCGCTCCGGCCGCATACGGCATCGCCTGGCAGAGCACGGTCGACAGCAACTATTACCGGGACAACCGGCAGGAGAAGGTCGTATCGCTCTTCCAGCGCTTCAACTCCCAAATGTCGGGCGCGCAGCTCGGAGTATTGCAGCTGTCGGTCGAGGAACGGTACATCAGTGAGCAATACGCCAACGTGAAGCTGGGCGAGACGGGGCAGGTATTCATCGTGGACGGCGCCGGCGATATCGTCTCGAGCTCAGACCCTGACGCGCTCAATACGTCCGCGCGCGACGAGCCCTATTATCAGCTGCTGTCCGGCGAGTGTTCCGGGCGCACGTTCATCAAGCACGGCGAACGCTATCTGGTCGTCTCCCGTCCGTATCCGAGATTGGACTGGCAGATCGCGGGCATCGTGCCGATCGGCGAGATTACGAAGGACAAAAGCGTGCTGACGAGCCGGTTCACCGCGCTCGGCATGCTGTTCGTGCTGCTCGCGCTAGCCGCCACGCCGCTGCTCTCCCGGTATGCCATGCGCCCGCTCAGAGTGATCAAGCAGACGGTCAAGCGGGTGCAGCGCGGCGATCTGGACGTGTCGCTCGACCTGCATTCCCGCGACGAGATCGGGGAGCTGGCCGTTGAATTCAACCGGATGGTGAGCCGCACCAAGTCGCTGATGGAACAGTCGGTCGAGGAGGAGAAGCGGCGCAAGGAATTCGAGCTGGCCGCCATCCAGGCGCAGATCAATCCCCATTTCCTGTACAACACGCTGGAGAGCATCTGCGGCCTGGCGGAGCTCGGGCGCAACGACGACATCGTCGATCTCGTCGGCCAGCTGGCGGGCTTCTACCGGGGCGTACTCAGCAAGGGCAATCCGATCATTTCCTTGGACGAGGAGCTGGCGCTGACGCGGCGGTACCTCGATATTTTGAAGGTGCGCTATGCGGACAAGCTTGATTACCGGATCGACGTGGAGCCCGCCATGCTGCCCAGTCCGACGCTCAAGCTGCTGCTGCAGCCGCTCGTGGAGAACTCGATCTATCACGGGTTGAAAAACAAGCGCGGCAAAGGCCTGATTCGCATCGAGGGCCGCATCCGGGACGGGAACATGATCATCGATGTGACCGACGACGGCATGGGCATGCCCCCGGAAAAAATCAAGGCGCTGCTCGCTCCCGCCGGACCGGAGCAGGCTGCGAGCTTCGGCGTCAAAAGCGCGAATGAACGAATCAAGCTTTATTTTGGCGCGGGCTACGGTCTGGGGCTTGAGAGCGAGCCGGGGGTCGGGACGCGCGTCATCATCACGCTGCCGTACGGACGGCCGGAAGGAGACAGGTCATGAACGCGGTGCTGCTCGTCGACGACGAATATTTGGTGCGGGAAAGGCTGAAGCGGGGCGTGGACTGGGCAGCCGGCGGCTTCGAGGTCGCGGCCGAGGCGGACAACGGCGAGGATGCGCTGGCACTGCTGGAGACGGTGCCGATCGACCTCGCGATCGTCGATATCAACATGCCGCTGCTCGACGGCCTCGAATTCGCGCGGCGTGCCGCCGTCCGGCATCCGGCGCTCAAGGTCGTCATCCTGACCGGCTACGGCACGTTCGAATACGCCAAGACGGCGCTGCGGGCCGGCGCCAGAGACTATCTGCTCAAGCCCATCAACAAGCAGGAGTTCGAGGAGCTGCTGCGCAGAATGGCGGATGAGCTGCGGGAGGAGGCCGACGAGCGCGAGCGCAGGGCGCTGGAGCGCCGCCAGCTCGAGGAGGGCCGTCACATTCGGCGTGAGCGCTGGCTCGCCCGGCGGCTGCAGGGCGCCGCGCCACACGATCCGGCGCTGTCCGGGCAATATTTGCCTGCGCTCGCCGATCGCGCATATATCGTGATGCTCGTGTCGCCCGATCCGCCGGATGAGCCGCACGCGGCGGAGACGTCCGACGAACCGGATGCGTCCGGCGCGGACGAACGCGCGGACAGCGAATGGATCGAGGCCGTGCTGGGCGCAGGCTTGGCCGATCGTGGCCAGCTCGAATGGATGTGGAGCGCCGATGCGCGCCGCCTGTATGTCATCGCGAACGTGGCGGATAGCGGAGAGCGCGGGTTGACGGCGGCGCTGACCGCGGGCATGGCCGCATGCCGCGAGCGCACCGGCCGGACCGCCTCCGCCGGCGTGAGCGGCATCCGCACGGACTGGGCGCAGCTGCCCGAGGCCGCCGCCGAAGCGGAGGCCGCGCTCGATTGCCGCAGCCTGGCGGGCGGCGGGCGCGTGTTCGCCCGCGCGGACACGGCGGCCCGCAGCGGCGGCGCGCATATGCCGGCCGTGCGCGAGAGCCTGCTCGTGCAGCTCCGGCTCGGCAGCATAGCCGCGGCGACGGCCGCGATCGACGGCTGGCTCGCGGCATGCGCCGCGCCCGATGCGCCGATCGCCCGGCTGCAGCTGCTCGTCGGCGAGATCGTCGCCGCGCTGCGCGTACACGTCTCGGCATGCGGCCTCGCGCCCGGCGACTACGTGCCCGACGCGCTGCAGCCCCAAGCGCTCGTGCGCGAGCTGGCGACGCCGCCCGCGATCCGGCGCTGGCTGCTCGGGCGAACTACCCTCGTCCTCGCCGCCGCGGCCGCCGAGCGCAAGCCGTCGCCCGCGCTGCTCGTCGAGAAGGCGGTCGCCTACATCGACGGCGCCTATGCCGATCCCGAGCTGGGGCTGAACGAGATCGCCGCCCATATCTCGGTCAATCCGAGCTACCTGAGCCGCCTGTTCAAGCCCGCCACGGGCTACTCGGTCGTCGAATACGTCACGCTGCGGCGGATGCGGTGCGCGGAGCAGCTGCTGGCCGAGGGCGTCCGCAATCTGACGTACGTCTCCGAGGCAGCGGGATTTACGGACCCGCAGTATTTCAGCAAATGCTTCAAAAAGCAATACGGCATCCCGCCGTCCCGCTACGGCGGCGTCCGCAGCCCGTAAGCCGCTGTCCGCCCGCGGCGCAATGAAGTAAAAATAACGCCGGTACCGTAAAAAAGCGCCATTCTCCGTCCGCCCGCGGCTCCTTATAATGACTCTATCGGAGGCCGAGGGCTTAACCGACAGACAAGAGACAACTGGGAGGCATGGCGAACGTGACGAATAAAAATCGATTGCTCGCATTGACGGCATCCGCGATTGTGCTGACCGGCGCGCTGAGCGCGTGCGGCGGCAAAGACAGCGGCAACGGCAACAACGCTGGCGCGGATTCTTCCGCTAGCGCTTCCGCAGGCGCAAGCGCCCCTGCGAAGGGCGAGAAGGTCACGCTGACGATCCTCACCCGCGATTCGGGCGCGAGCCCGAAGGCGGTCGCTTTCGCGGAGCTGATTAAGCGCTTCCAGGCCGACAATCCGGACATCACGATCAAAGACGAGTCGATGAACGACGAGAACGCCTTCAACCAGAAGCTCAAGACGAGCATGGCGACGGGCCAGCTGCCCGACCTGTGGACGAACTACGGCGGGGAGGCGTTCAAGGAATACGCCAAAAACAGCGCGCTCGACCTCAAGCCGTACCTCGACGGCGACGCCGACTGGGCGGGCGCGTTCCTGCCGCTGCTCGACACCTGGCAGTACAAGGACTTCGCGGGCACCTACGGCGTTCCGTCCGAATTTTACAGCATCGCGATCTATTACAACAAAGAGCTGTTCAAAAAAATCGGCATGGCGCCGCCCGCCACGATCGACGAGCTGTCCGCGGTGTCGGCCAAGTTCAAGGAGCTCGGCATCACCCCGATGGCGATCGCCGACAAGGAGAACTTCCGCGGCGGCCATCTGCTGACCAATCTGTCGCTCAAGAAGTTCGGCCAGGCCAAGACCGACGCCCTCGTCTCCGGAGCGGCCAAGTGGAACGACGCGGATATGGTGTCGCTGTTCCAGCTGCTCAAGGACTGGCAGTCGGCGGGCATTCTCGGCGACAACATCGTCACGACGGACAACAATACGATCACCTCCAACTTCCTCAGCGGCAAGAGCGCGATGCTGTACGAAGGCTCCTGGGGCATCAGCCAGCTGGCGGCGTCTCCGATCGCCGATCAGATCGGCGTCATTCCGTTCCCGAGCTTCGCGGACGCGCCCGACAATGCGGGCGTCTGGTTCGGCGGGGCGGGCGGCTACTCGCTCTCCAAGGAGCTCAAGGGCGCCAAGCTCGACGCGGCGGTCAAGCTGCTCAAGTACCTGACCTCGGTCGACGCGTTCCAATACTATCTGGAGCAGACCAAAGGCGGCGTCTATCCGGTCAAGATGACCGTGGACGAGTCCAAGGTCGATCCGGTCACGCAGGCCTACAGCCAGGCGCTTGCATCCTCGACCGGCTTCAAGCTTGAGCTGTATGCCTACGATCCGATCGCCCAGCTGCAGGACAAGGTCCGCAACGAGATCCAGGGCCTGTTCGCGGGCAATACGCCCAAGAAGACCGCCGACGCGATCCAGAGCTTTGTCGACTCCAACCGCAAATAAGCGTTTCTGACGAAGCGCGGGCGGCCTCTCGTCTCCGGTATGAAAACTTCGCCGCCGGAGAGAGGTCGCCTCGTTATCTGCGTCAGACGCCAGGCCCGCAAAATGGAGGCGATATCGATGTACGGACGCAAGGCTTACGTGACCATTTCTCTTTTCCTGATCCCCGTTTTTCTGCTCTATACGCTCGCATTTATCGTGCCGGTCGCGCAGACCGCCTACCAATCCCTGTTCAGCTGGAACGGCATCCGCAGCGTGCCGATGACGTACGTCGGACTCGACAACTACGTGCAAATGTTCAAGAGCGAAGAGTTCTACCGCGCGCTTCGCAACGTCGGCGTGTTTATCGCAGCCTCCTTCGTGCTCATCCTGCCCGTCGGCTTCGCGCTCGCGCTCATCGTGACGAGCAAGATGAAGGGCAAGCGTTTTTTCAAGGTCGCTTATTTTATTCCTTCTATATTACCGCTCACTTCCGTCGGCCTCATGTGGCAGTTTCTGCTCAAGGGCGACGGCGGTCTCGTCAACACACTGCTCGAACTGGCCGGCCTTGGCGGCTGGCGCCACGAATGGCTGGGGGAGCCGTCGATCGCCATCTACGTCATCGTTGCCGTCAACGCCTGGATTTACTTCGGGCTCAACATGATCATTTTTGCCAGCGGCATCGTGGCTATTCCCGACGATCTGTACGAAGCCGGGGCGCTCGAGGGCGCGGTCGGCTGGCGGCGGGTGCTGTACATTACCGTCCCGCTCATGAAGGAGACATTCAAGGTGTTCTCGGTGCTCGCCGTCACCCAGTCGCTGCGGGTGTTCGGGCAGATCTACGTCATGACGGGCGGCGGCCCCAACGGCGCGACGGACGTGCCGACGACGCTGCTCTACAATCAGTCGTTCAAGTACAACAACTTCGGCATGGGCAACAGCATCGGCACCTTCATCATCGTCGCCGGCTTCTTGTCCACCCTGCTGCTGAACCGTCTGATGGACGGAGATAGCGGGACGCGCAAGCGCGCCAACGGTCGCAAGGGAGGCAGGCCATGACGCTTTCACGACGAATATTCGCGCCGGTCTCATACGTGTTCGCCATTTTGTGCTCGGCGATGTTTCTTTACCCGCTGTTGTTCACGTTCCAGGCGTCGCTGAAGGACAACACGGAGATCTACAACGACCAGCCGTTCGCGATGCCGGTGCAATGGCTTTGGTCCAACTATTCGGAAGCGATGCGGGACGGCGGCATTGGCCGTGCCGTGTTCAATTCGGCGTTGTACGCGGCCAGCGGCACGGCGCTCGCCCTGCTGCTCGGGGTCATGGCGGCGTTCGCGCTGTCACGGTTCCAATATCGCCTTCGCAACGCGGCCTACCTGTACTTTACGACCGGACTGATGATTCCCGTATTCTCGCTCATCATCCCCATCTCCCGCATGATCGGCACGGTCGACGGCTTCAACAAGCATTGGACGCTGATCCTGCTGTACGGCGTGTTCGAGCTGCCGTTTACGATTTTCCTCATTACCGGTTACATGAAGGGCATCAGCAGGGAACTCGACGAATCCGCCGCCGTGGACGGCTGTCCGCCTGCCGTGCTGCTGTTCCGGATATTGCTGCCGCTGTCCATGCCCGCCGTATCGACGGCCGGCATCCTCGCTTTTTTCGACATCTACAACGATCTTATCTGGAACGTGCTGCTCGTCTCCAAGGACAGCATGTTCAACATCTCGGTCGCGCTCATGTCGTTCATCGGCGAGCACGGGACGGCGCGCATGGGGCCGATGTTCGCGGGCATCATGATCACCATCGTGCCGACGATCGTCGTCTACCTGCTGTTCCAGGAGCGGGTGGAATCGGGCCTGAGCGCCGGGGCGGTCAAGGAGTAATGAACGGGATGATCGTTGAAAAGGAGGGCTTGCATTGACGGAGGAGAGACTGGTGGAGGAATATCGGGGCGATCGGCTCGAAAACGTTCATGCGGGACATATTTGCGTCGTGGACGCCTCGGGGAAGGTCGTCCGGTCGGTGGGCGATCCGTCGTTCTCCGCATTTATGCGTTCGTCCGCGAAGCCGCTGCAGGCGCTGCCTTTTTTCCTGCGGAAGGTCGATGCGCGCTGGCCATTCACGGAGACAGAGCTGGCGATGCTGGCTGCCTCGCATAGAGCGGAGCCTAAGCATGTGGCCGCGCTCGAATCGATGCTGGCCAAGACGGGCTTGTCCGAGGACATGCTCGTCTGCCACCCGACCTATCCGCTCAGCGTGCCCGCCTGCCATGACATCGTGGCGGCGGGCGGCGGCAAGCGGAGAATTTATCACAACTGCTCGGGCAAGCATATCGGTGTGCTGGCGCTCTGTGCGGCCGCAGGCTACCCGGTCGAGGGCTACTGGCGGCACGAACATCCCGCACAGGCCGATATTCGGCAGGCGATCGCGGCGATGGCGGACGTGTCCGAGGACGAGATCGTCCGGGGGACGGACGGCTGCGGGCTGCCAGTGTATGCGCTGCCGTTGGAGCGGATCGCTTACGCCTTTTTGCGGCTGGCGTGTCCCGATCTGATCGCGGACGATTCGCTGCGCGAAGCGGCCGCGCGGATGGCGGGCATCATGAACCGCCACCCGGACATGCTGTCCGGCGAAGGGCTCATCTGCCCGGCGCTGAATCGGGATGCCGGCATCGTGGCCAAAGGCGGGGCGAAGGGCGTCTACGCCTTCGGGCTGCGCAGGGCAAGGCTCGGCGTCGCGCTGAAGGTGCTGGACGGCTCGGAGGAGGAATGGCCGCTCATCGTCGCGACCATTCTGTCGCAGCTCGGCTATGAGGGCGCGGACACGATCGGACGGTTGCATGAACTCGCGGCGACGGATATCGTTAACGATAACGGGCTTGTCGTCGGGGAGAGCCGCGCGGTTTTCCGGCTGTAGCTTCGGGCAGGCAACGTAGGATCGCCGGGAAGGGGCAAATGATGTTGAGAACGCTGGAGGTTATTGCGACGAGCGTAGAAGATGCGATCGCCGCCGCCGCGGGCGGCGCGGACCGCATCGAGATTATCGCCGAGCCCGCGGTCGGCGGGCTGACGCCGCCGCTCGCGCTCGTCGAGGATATTATGGATGCCGTATCGCTCGACATTCAGGTGATGATCCGGCCGCACGCGCGCTCGTTCGTCTATACGGAGCAGGAGCTGTCGTACATGGCGGGCCAGATCTCCGCGATCCGCAGTCTCGGCCGCCCGGGCATCGTCGTCGGCTGTCTGACGGATGCGGGAGCGGTTGACGAGCGGGGTCTCGCGTTTCTGCTGTCCTACGCGGCCGACATGGACGTGACCTTCCATCGCGCATTGGACGAGGCGGCCGATCTGCGGGCTGCATACGCCGCGATCGCGCGATTTCCCGCCGTGCGGCGCGTGCTCACGTCGGGCGGCGCGGCCGTGGCGCCGGACGGCGCGGATGCGATTGCGGCGCTCGTGCGCATGAGCGAAGGCGGGCGGCCGGGTGTGCGGGGCGGCGAGGTGCGCGAGCCCGGCGCCGGGCATGCCGGTGCCGCCGGGGAGGCGGGAGCCGCAGGCGAGGCGCAGCCTGCGGCTTGGCGTTGGCCGGTCGTCATGGCGGGCAGCGGCCTGCATGCGGGACTGCTGCAGGCGTTCCTGCAGAAGACCGGCGCGCGGGAGCTGCACTTCGGGACGGGCGTGCGCGGTCCCGCCGCCGTGGATCCCGCCAAGGTCGCCGAGGTGCGCCGGCTGCTGGACGAGGCCGAATAAAATCGGGCTATGGTTGAACCCCCTTCTCGTCGGAGGAGGGGATTTTCGCATTGTAACTCCGCCACCGTTCGCGACCGATAGCTGCCAAAAGGCATATCATGCTGACCGTATTACGTCTTTTCGGCTCGCGAGCGTCAATTAACGTCTGCCTGCACGGTCGGGATTGCGCGATCTGTCTGCCTGCACGGCGGGCATTGCGGGATCTGTCTGCCTGCACGGCCGGCATTGCGTGATCTGTCTGCCTGCACGGCCGGCATTGCGTGATCTGTCCACCTGCACGGTCGGCATTGCGCGATCTGTCTGCCTGCATCGGTCGGCATTGCGTGATCTGTCTGCCTGCATCGGTCGGCATTGCGGGATCTGTCAGCCTACACGGTCGGCATTGCGTGATCTGTCTGCCTGCACGGCCGGCACTGTGTGATCTGTCAGCCTGTACGGTCGGCATTGCATGATCTGTTGTCTGCCTGCACGGCTGGCATTGCGTGATCTGTCTGCGCAGCCGGCACTGTGTGATTGGCCAGCACGATCCGCACTGCGGTCTCTGCCAGTGGGGGCGGCACTGCGGTCCGCACTGCAGTCGGCAGCCGGCTTTGATGTGTGGAGAAGAGTCTGCTATAATAAGTTGTGAACGCGTGTTCATGGCGCCGGTGATTTTTCATCAATAGGATTCAATTTTAATTAAGCTCGGCGCGTTCGGCATACGATCCGGCCGTGCAAAAGAGGTGCAGTGCAGCATGAAAGTCATTAAAGCGTTCGGCCCGCGGGACTTGCGCGTCATCGAGGCTGAGGCGCCCGAGCCCGGACCTGGTGAATTGCTGGTCGACATCAAGGCTTGCGGCATATGCGGCTCGGACAAGTGGTTCTGGAACGTCACGTCGCCGAGCGATTATGTAGCCGGGCACGAAGCGGCGGGCGTGATCGTAAAGACGGGCGCGGGCGTAACCGGTCTTCGGTCCGGCGACCGCGTAGCGATCAACAATGTCAAGGGCTGCGGCGAATGCGAGGCTTGCCGTGCGGGGCGGTTCGTGCGCTGTACGGGCGCTCCGCTCGTGCATATGGGCTTCGGATTCGCACAGCAGATGGTCGTGCCCGCACGCAACTGTCTACCGCTCGATCCGGCTATTTCATACGAGCAGGGCAGTCTGCTGTTCGACAATTGGGGCACGCCGTACGCCGCACTGAAGCGAACGAGCGTCGGGGCGGGCGACCGCGTACTGGTGACGGGCTGCGGGCCGATCGGCCTCGCGGCGATCGCGCTCTGCAAGAGCCGAGGCGCGAGCATCGCCGCGGTCGATCCGGTCCCGGCGCGCAGAGAGGCCGCGCTGCGTCTGGGCGCCGGTCTGGCTATGCCGCCAGGCGAGGCTGCCGCAGCGGAGCTCCGGGTTTTCGCAGGAGAGGCCGGATTCGGCTGCGGGATCGATTGCTCTGGCAAGGCGGCGTCCTATGATCTGTTGTTCGAGCTGATCGCGATCGGTGGGACGATTGTCTCGATCGGCGAAGGCGCCAAGTTCGCCTTCGATTCGAGCCGCATCATCCACAAGCATCTGACGCTCGTCGGATCGCTGTATGCCTCGATGGAGGACGGCGCCGAGCTGCAGCGGATGGCGGTCCGGGGCGAGCTGGACCCGCTCGCCTTCGTCACGCATCGTTTCAGACTGACTGATCTACCCGCGGCATTCGGCAAGGTGATGGGCGAAGACGAGACGCTGCTCAAGGCGATTGTCATGCACGAAGACTAACCGGAGAGGATGATTTAGGATGCGATTGGGAAGCCAGCTATTCGGAGATACGAGCACGCCCGAGGCATGGGCCAACGAAGTGCTGCGGGGAGGTTACCGTTCGGCGATATGCCCGAACCTGGACGGCATGTCCGAGGATATCGTACGCGCTTATATGCGGGCGGCTGAGGTGAACGACATCACGATCTCGGAGGTCGGCGCCTGGAGCAATCCGATCAGCACGGACGAAGCGGTGCGGCGGGAAGCGCTGGCGCTGTGCAAGCGCAGGCTCGCCTTGGCCGATACGGTCGGCGCGCGCTGCTGCGTCAACATCGCGGGCTCGCGCGGCGAGCAGTGGGACGGGCCGCACCCGGACAATTTCTCCGACGACACATTCGCACTCATCGTCGATACGGTCCGCGAGATCATCGATGCCGTGCGTCCGACCCGCACTTTTTTTGCGCTCGAGACGATGCCATGGGTTTACCCCGATAGTGCGGACACCTACCTGGCGCTGCTGCAGGCGATCGACCGGCCGGCATTCGCCGTTCACTTCGACCCGGTCAACATGATCTCGAGCCCGAGAATCTTCTATAAAAATGGCGACATGATCCGCGACTTCTTCGCGAAGCTCGGTCCGTACATCCGCAATTGTCACGCCAAGGACATCGCGATCGCGAGCAAGCTGACGGTACATCTGGACGAGGTCGTGCCCGGACGTGGCGCGCTGGACTATCGGACGTTCCTCCGCGAGCTGAACAAGCTGGACCCCGACACCTCGCTTATCATCGAGCATCTTCATTCGCCCGACGAAGGCGAGGAGGCGGCCCGATATATCCGGAGTGTTGCCGGAGAACTGAATATCGCTTTATAAATGGATGAGAAAGCGCTTAGGTGTAACTTTTGGACGGCCGTGTGCGTCAGAGAGGGTGGTAAAGCTTGACGCACACCATGTCCAGAAGGGAGCATCTATGATGAAAAAGCAAAAGTGGATCCTCATTGCGACAGCGGCCGGACTTCTGGCCACGACGGGTGCCAGCGCGGCCGGTCTCATTGAGAAAGTAAGCGGTCAGCTTCGCGGCGATATCTCGATCACGGTCAACGGCGGGCAGACGCAGCTTCATCCTGTTTATATCGACGGCAAGGCTTATATTCCGGTTCGCGACGCGGCGGATGCACTTGGCTACGGCATCTCATGGAACCAAAAACAGCTGGATCTGACGACCAAGGAGGTGCCTGCAGCGGAGGCCGACTACATCATGACTTCCGGCGTTGTGGCGAACGCGACCCCGACCGCGGGCGGCGTCAGACTTGAGGTGCTGGGCACCGGACCGAACCCGTGGATCATCTTGACTGCGGACGCCAAGACGACCGTCAAAGGAGCGGACGGCAAGGCAATCGCAGCCGGCGATCTGAAGGCCGGTATGCACATAATCGCCGAGTACGGCCCGATGATCGCGAAGAGCTATCCGGGGCAGTCGCACGCCGCATCGATCAGTGTAACGGCTGAGCGTCTCGTCAAGGAGCAGGCGGTGTACAGCGTCGAGAAGACGGACGGCGGCTGGCGGCTCTACTTTGCCGAGCTGAAGGACGGCGTTGAGCAGCCCGTGCTCGCGCTTCAATCCGGCAAGGAGACGCGGCTCGTCAACAAGGAAGGGCAGGCTGCCGACTGGACGCAGATCAAGCCGGGCACGCCTGTGCGGGCGTATTACGGTCCCGTGCTGACGGAGGGCGACGTCTCCGCCGCCGACACGATCGTCGTGCTGGAGGATCAGCCGACCGCGGCCGAGATCGCCGAATACCGCGAGATCGCCTGGAAGCTCGTGCCCGCGGAGCAGCTGCCGCATCTGCTGACCAAAAAGGAAGAAGCCCAGGTGAGCGTCATCGAGCCGGACAGCGCAGGCCTGCTGCCGTCCGGCGACGCGGAGAAGAAACGCGTCGCGGAGATCAAGGCCGCCGGCGGCAAGCTGATCGCCGTCAATTACAGCACCGACCAGGATGCGCTGCTCGGTCCGCTGACGGTCGTCTTCGATCCGGAGACGAAAAAGCTGCTCGGATTTTTCATCCGCATGTAATGCTTGCCGGCATGCGGGGCGCCGCCGCTTGAAGCTTGGGCGGATTGCCGAAGGCCAGGAAAGACGGGGACCCATCACGCGCGGTGCGCGGGCTGGGTCCTTCTTTGGCGCTGCGGCCGGGCGGGGCGGGCCATGGCATGCCATGCCATGTGATGCCATGCGAGACCATGTCTTGCGATGGCTTGCGACACCATGTCATGCGATATCATGCCATGCCATGCGATATCATGCCATGCCATGCGATACCATGCAAAACCTGCATCCGTACATCTTTTTTGGCCGAAACTTGCGCCCGCGAAGCAAATGCCTGCATCCGTACATCTTTTCCGGCGAACAGGGCAAATATCGAACGCAGTCGGGCTTTAAAACCTGCACATTTGCAGGCTTTAGGTTGCGCTGGCGAACGGCGAGTCGAAAACCTGCACATTTGCAGGCTTTAGGTTGCGCTGGCGAACGGCGAGTCGAAAACCTGCACATTTGCAGGCTTTTAGGTTGCGCTGGCGAACGAGCGAGTCGCAAACCTGCAGATTTGCAGGCTTTAGGATGCACTGGCGAACGGCGAGTCGCAAGCCTGCATATTTGCAGGCTTTAGGTTGCGCTGGCGAACGGCGAGTCGAAAACCTGCATATTTGCAGGCTTTAGGTTGCGCTGGCGAACGGGCGAGTCGAAAACCTGCATATTTGCAGGCTTTAGGATGCGCTGGCGAACGGCGAGTCGCAAGCCTGCACATCTGCAGGCTTTAGGATGCGCCGGCGAACGGGTGAGTCGAAAACCTGCACATTTGCAGGCTTTAGGTTGCGCTGGCGAACGGGCGAGTCGAAAACCTGCACATTTCGTATTATCAGGTCAGCCAGAATTTCTGGTTGGCCTTTTTGTATGGCCGATTTAAGATGGCGGTAGCCGGGAGAACGAACTGCACATTGGGGAATAACCCCGTCGCACAAACTGTTCTCCCACT
>NZ_JAZDQE010000020.1:0-123190 GCF_037963805.1 Cohnella sp. 56
AAACAGTAGGTCTGGTGGTAATGGCGGAGGGGTCCCACGCGTACCCATCTCGAACACGACCGTTAAGCCCTCCAGCGCCGATGGTACTTGGACCGCAGGGTCCTGGGAGAGTAGGACGTCGCCAGGCCAATAGCAGCACAAAGAGAACCACCTTCTTCGGAGGGTGGTTTTTTTGTGCAATTCGGGGTTCAGTGCGTCCAGTTAAAGCCTGCATTCTTTGCAGGTTTTCTGGTTGTTGTCTGGGGCTAGGCCGGTCAGCTCCGGCGCCTGGAGATCGGGTTCATTGCGCCCATTAACCTAAAGCCTGCATCCATACATCTTTTTCGGCCGAAATGCACGGTTTTGGAGCAAATGCCTGCAATTATGCATCCTTTTAGGCGCGCGGCGCGAATAGCAGTAGCCTTTCGGCCCCAAAACCTGCAAATATGCAGGCTTTGGGGTGTATGGACCGGCGGCGTGGCTAAAGCCTGTATATTTGCAGGTTTTGGGATGCGATGTCCACCGGCGCTTCTAAAGCCTGCACTTTTGCAGGTTTTACGGTTGTTTGTCTAGAACTAGGCCGCTCAGCTCCGGCGCCTGAGGGTGGGGGTTCATTGCGTCCAGTTAAAGCCTGCACTGTTGCAGGCTTTACGGTTATTTGTCTGGGGCTAGGCCGGTCAGCTCCGGCGCTTAGAGATCGGGTTCATTGCGCCCGTCCACCTAAAGCCTGCATCCATACATCTTTTTCGACCGAGATGCACAGTTTTGGAGCAAAAGCCTGCAATTGTGCATCCTTTTAGGCGCGCAGCGCGAATAACAGTAGCCTGCCGGCCCTAAAGCCTGCATATTTGCAGGTTTTGGGGTGTATGGGTCGGCGGCGTGTCTAAAGCCTGCATATTTGCAGGTTTTGGGGTGTATGGACCGGCGGCGTGTCTAAAGCCTGCAGATTTGCAGGTTTTGGGATGCGATGTCCACCGGCGTGTCTAAAGCCTGCATATTTGCGGGTTTTTCCGGTTGTTTGTCTAGAACTATGCCGCTCAGCTCCGGCGCCTGAGGGTGGGGGTTCATTGCGTCCAGTTAAAGCCTGCACTGTTGCAGGTTTTGGGGTGCGATGTCCACCGGCGCTTCTAAAGCCTGCATATTTGCAGGTTTTTCCGGTTGTTTGTCTAGAACTCGGCCGGTCAGCTCCGGCGCCTGGAGGTGAAGCATTGGGAGGTGACACCTTCTTCGGAGGGTGGTTTTTTTGTTTATACACCCTGTAAGTTTCAAAAAGAATAGCAGTATCAATAATGAGTTGAAAATCTCTAAATACTGTCCGATACCAAAGGAATGTAAAGAAAATTGTCGAAAATGAGAAGGAGGCAACAAACCCTTTGCGAACATCGATTTTATTCTCTTGCATCTTAGAAGGAGTTCATGAACATGAAAAAGCAATGGGCGCTGTATGTGGCTGGGGCGGCGCTGCTGATGGCAACGGCCCCGACGCATGGCTATGCAGCGACTGCGAATGGTCCAAAAGCAAACGCAAGCTTTAAAGATCTGACAGGCTTGTCGGAGCCTGTGAAAGAGGCTATAGATGAGGCGGTAGACAAGGGCCTGCTGCAGGGGGATATGCTGGGCAACTTCCGTCCGAATGCGAGTCTGACGCGTCAAGAGCTTGCAGTGATCATTCAGCGTGCATTGGATCTGCCGTTGGACGAATCGACTAAACGCTATAAAGATGTGGATCCGGATGGCTGGGCGGCCAAAGCCATCACTGCCGTAAGCTCGGCAGGCATCATGCAGGGAGATGGCAAAGGCCGGTTTATGCCTAAAGGGTTATTGACGCGGCAGGAAATGGCTGCCCTGCTGCTTCGCGCGGCCGGCGTCCAGCCGGAGGGCAATGCTGTGGAAAATCCGGGCCTGTCGGATTGGGCAGCGGTGAGCAATTGGGCGAAGCCCTATGTCAGCGAGTCGGTGAGGCTCAACAATATAAAGGTGACTGGCGGCAAGTTCGAACCGTCTGCCACGGTCAAGCGGCAGGAAGTCGCCGGGATGCTGCTGAACAATTTTTATCCGGTAGCCCGTACGAGTACGCTGTCGGATGTCGGCGAGGGACAAGCCCGGGTGAACGGAATACGCTACAGGCTGTCGGCAGATGCTGCGGCACTTATTAAACCGGAAAATGCCGCCGTCTTGAAAAATGCGGCCATTACTGTTGAGACCGAAGGCGATATGATCACGCGGGTGACTTCGTTGACGCTGCGCGCAAGCGGTCAACCGGCCGCTTCGAATGAAAAAGAGTTCAGCGGAAATCTGATGCTCGACGGCGGAGGCGCCACTGTGGAAGGCGATGTGGCGGTCGAGGCTGACTATATCAGCATTAGAGATCTCAAGGTTAAAAAGAACTTCACGATCGGCAAGCAGCTTGAAAACGACTTCTACGGTCTGGACCTTCAAGTGGACGGGCGGACGAACGTGCTGGGGGGAGACAGCAACACGGTCGTCTTCGAGAACTCGACGCTGCCGACGGTCGATATCAATAAGTCGGATGTCCGGGTCGAAGCGACAGGAACGACGAAGATTGAACAGATGAACGTCATGTCTAATGCTACGATCGTGGGAAGCATGACGGCGGATGTATCTCAAGTATACGTCACCGGCAACGCGACACAGATCGAGGTCCAGGGCAACCTGGGCAACTTGACGCTGTCGGGCTCGCAGCCGATGACGATCGTCGGCAATGCGGTTATCGGTACGCTCGCGGTGCAGACGTCGGCGCCTGTCCTCTTAAACAATTCGGGTACGGTCAATCGGCTGGAAGTGAATGTATCGTCGGCTCAAGTCACGGCAACGCCGTCATTGAACGTAAATTCGGTCATACTGGGTTCGGGCGTACCTGCTTCTACGGTGACAGGCGCCACGACATCTCCGCCCGTGAATACGGCTCCTTATATCGTTACGGAGCTGCCAGGCACGCTGCTCCAGCTCGCGGACGGGTCCACGACAATCAATCTCGTCCCTTACTTCAGGGATGACGAGCAAACTAAGCTTCATTATACGGTGGCATCGACCCCCGCCACTACTGTAAAAGCGGCAGTCGACGCGAACGGTCTGCTGACGCTCACGCCTCTTAAATCCGGAACCTCGAGAATCGTGATCGCAGTGGACGACGGTCTGGGCAAAAAGGTGACGACTACGTTCACCGCGACCGTTAATACCGCGCCTGTGGCCTCAGAACTGGCGGATCAACGCAAGGCGCTGACGACGGGTGATCTTGTACTGGACCTAAGCCAATGGTTCACGGATGCGGAGCGTGATCCGATCAGCTATCAAGCGGAGTCGGACAACGAAGCGATAGCCGCAATTGTCTTGACCGGCGACCAGCTGACTGTGACGCCTCTTCAGGTTGGCAGCACGCCGATCACGATAACGGCCGACGACGGGAGAGGCGGCAAGTCGACCAGGACGTTCGTGATGACGGTCGATCCGGTGCCGAATCAAGCGCCGACGTTGACTGAATCAGTCATGACGAATCAAAATCTGCTCATCGGAGCAAACGCGTATACGCTCGATGTGGGGGAGTACTTCGCGGACCCGGAACAGCAACCGTTGACGTATGCGGCCGAGAGCTCCGATCCGGCTGTCGCCAAGGTGGCAATGAACGGCTCGCAGCTGTCCGTTCAAGCGCTCAAGGTGGGCTCAACCGTCGTGAAGGTTACGGCAATAGACGTCCATGACGCCGCAGTATCGGCTTCGTTTACGGTCACGGTCCCGAATCGCCTGCCGCAGGCGGGCATCGCTCCGGCGGGCGCGCAGGCATATGTGGGAAAAGCCGATTATACGCTGGACGTATCCGAGCTATTCTCCGACGCGGACGGTCAGCCGTTAACGTATGAGGTGGAATCCGGCTCCCCATCGATAGCGACGGCGGCATTGGCAGGTCCGCAATTGTCCGTTCATGCGTTAGCCGTAGGCAGTACAGAGCTGACGGTCACGGCGACGGACGATCAGGGCGGCACCGAGAGCCTGAAGTTCGTGGTAGAGGTGCCGAATCAGAAGCCGTCCGAGATTGCACCGCAGACCGATCTGACGATGACGAAGGGCGACGAGCAAATTGTGGACCCGGCGGCTGTATTCGCGGATCCGGAAGGACAGCCGCTCACGTACACCGTGGCCGTGTCGGACCCGGCGATCGCCTCTGCGACTATCGAGGCCGGACAGGTTAAGATTATCGCCCTGGCGCCGGGAGATATCAAGGTTGAGCTGACGGCAAAGGATAGCCTGGGTGCCGAGAATACATCCAAGTTCAACGTGAAAGTCGTCAATCGCAAGCCGGTCGCATCGAGCCAGCCGCAGGACATGACACTTCATCTCGGAGACGGCGATCAAGAGCTTGACCCGGCGGATTACTTCAGCGACCCCGACGGTCAGTCGCTCGTCTATACGGCCCAATCGTCCAATGCGGGCGTAGCAGCCGTGACGACGAGCAACGGCAGAGTCGTCATCCACGTGGTCGGCATTGGCACGGCAAATGTGACATTGACCGCGACGGATCCGCTGAACGCTTCGGAGCAAGCGTCGTTCACCGTCGATGTGCCGAACAGAGCGCCGTATGCGGCGCATCCGCCGGCGAACCGTACGTTGACCGTCGGAGGCGCGGACGTTGTCCTGGATCTGTCCGGCGTATTCGAAGACGACGATGGCCAAGCGCTGACCTTCGAAGCGACGGATTCGGATGAGACGGTCGCCGTATCTCATGTCAGCGGCAGCATGCTGACGATCCATGCGCTCTCGCAGGGCGCCAGCACCGTCACGCTCCGGGCGAAGGACAGCATGGGAGCGACGGCGACCGCAGCACTTGAAGTGACGATCCAGGCCAAGCCGCCGAATCAGCCGCCAAAAGTCGATACCGCACCATCCGATCAGTCAATTGCGATAGGATCGAGCGATTACAAGCTTAATCTGGCGACAGTATTCAGCGATCCGGACGGCGATACGCTGACATACACGGCGGTCGCTCAAAATTCGACTATCGCGACAGCCGCAGTCAGCGGCTCGCAATTGACGGTTCACGCGCTCAGTCCGGGCGCCACCAAGGTTACGCTGACGGCAACGGATGGTGCTGGCGCTTCGCAGTCCGCGAGCTTCACGGTGACGGTGACCGGGGTGCAGAACAATAGACCGGAAGTAGTCGCCGTCATTCCAGAGCAGGTCCTGACGGGCGGGGTGACGAATACAAGATCATTCGATCTGAGCCAATTGTTCGAGGACCCGGACGGAGATGCGATGACCTTCTCCGCGGTCGGCTCCGTACCTGGCGCAGTGACGGTATCGGTGAGCGACGGCATGATATCGCTCTCCGCCGGCGCATCGGCAGGGGTCTCGACGATCACGATCACGGCGGACGACGGCAAAGGCGGTACAGGCCAGTATTCGTTGGTCGTCCGAAATGCCCCGCTGATGGCCGGCGGCAGGCTCACCGTGACGATTAATCAGCCGATCGATCTCGCGGCGTATTTTCCGGGGGAGAACGTCTTTAAGATGTATGCCGGTACGGCCGATTCTACGTTCATCGGACCGACAACGCTGAATGGGACGACTTGGGCGCCGGTGGACCGCCTCTTTTGGACCTGGATCATCGGGGCGGACGGTAAGGCGATCGTAGTGGTAGCGAAGGCTTAACGCCCGTCGCGGGACGGATTGGACGACATAATAGATGAATTGCCATAGGGGAAGTCGGCTGCTCAATGATTGGGCAACCGGCCTCCCCTTTTGTCCGTATGCGGTGTATAGATGACAGCGGAACGAAGTCTGCGACGATCCGTATAAGAGAGAATGGCGGCATATATTCAGGAATTTTTAAGTCGGATTTAATATTGAGTTCAAATAACGGGGTTAAGATAATAGCATACCTCAATATCTCAATATCTCATTGAATACCGGAAGGCGGATAACAAATGGCTAAGATCATCGTGGCAAGTACGCTGGCGCTGGCGATCAGCATGGGAGGGGCGTTCTGGGGCAACGGAGCCCAAGCCTCGACATCCAGCGCGAAGCTGCAAACGGAGCAGTGGATGTGGAATATCGGTGCACTGGCCGATCACGGAGGCGCCAAGGATAAGGAGAGCAATCCGGACGAAGACGATACCGGCGGCGCTCCTGCCGACACCGTGACCGACGGCGTGGAGTAATGAATTGGACGAATACTGGCGATTCAGCCAGCTTTAACTGTGGGTGGGCCGCTTGAAAAATGCGATCATCTTGTCCCCTGCTGTCGAGACATGAATCAGCTCCCATCCATAGCGTCCCCAATGGGCAAGCGACTCGTCCAGCAGCCAACTGGACAGCTGGCCCTCTTCATCGGGCGTTGTACAGTCTCCGATAGAGATGTCGGTGGCGTATTCCCAGCGCTGTGCCGGTCTGCCCGGACGGGGAGCATCCGGCAGGCGCTCCTGCGGGAGATCCCAGCGGACGCGGACGGATGCCCGGGAGAGCGCCCGGATGATGTCCGGACGGTCCGTAACATCCAGCGCGATCAATCGGGGCGGACGCGGAATGTGAAAAGCGGCATGCGAGTGATACACCTGCAGCACCAGCGTACATAGCGGGTGCCCCTCCGCATTCTTCATCACGTACCAGGCGCACCTCTCCCGTTCCTCCGGCGGTCCCCAATTTTCCAACGAGTCCCTGCGGTTAAAGCCCGCCTTGATCTGATATCCCTCCTCAGCTATACGCTCAAATACGGGCGCCATGAACTTCTGAATCCAGGCACCGTAGGCGCGATCTCCAAACTTCTCGAACATCTCCGCGAGCTCATGTTGCTGCTGTGTCCACACTTCCTGCCAGCTGTCGGCTAATATCCGGTTAAGTGTCCGGACGAGCGCGTCTGTCTGCTGTGCTGTCATAGTAATCAACCTCCGCTTAATTGAACAGTGATAAATTATAATTGAACAGTGTTATATTATGACATTGTGATATAATTGTCAAAACAAATCGGAGGACGATCATGGCACGAAGGCGAATCCGACAAGCTGCAACGGAGGAAGGGCAAGAAGGACATGAGCCGCTGCATACGCCGCTCGACCGGTCCCGAATCGAGGCGATCGTGCTGCAGTTGCTGCGGGACGGCGGTCTGGAGAGCTTGAGCATGCGCAAGATTGCGGACGCGCTGGGCGTGAAGGCATCTGCGCTCTATTATCACGTGAAGGATAAGGAGCAGCTGCTTCACTGGCTTGCGGAGCGCATCAGCGCCGATGTAGGGTATCCGGACAATCGAGGGCCATGGCGCGAGCAGCTTCGGCAATGGGCCGGTCAGTTCCGTCATGCGCTGCGCCGCTATCCGGATGCAGTATCGATTATGAATGCCACCCTGGCGGCGAGTCCCGAGCGTCTCGCACAGATCGAATATTTGTTTCGGACGCTGATCGAGGCCGGATTCCGGGATACGCAGGTGCCGTGGCTGGCTTCCATGCTTAAAAGTTACATCTACGGCTATGTTGAGGAAGAGAACCGATTGTCGGAGATGGCCCAGTCGGCTTCGCTAAGTCAAAGCGAGCATGGGCACCGTCAGCGCGAACGGTTCGAGGGGCTGTCCGAGGCGCGATACCCGAATATGGTCAGGCTCGCGGCATATACGACCGCCGTAGATTGGGATGCCGAATTCGACTTCGGGCTGAGCGTGCTGCTGGATGGTTTGGAGGCTCGTCTGGACGACGGAGGAAGGGCGCCGGAGCCGCACGGGGATTGAATATGTACCTGCAGGCTCTGTCGGTCTTGACGGGCCCTCGCTGTGCCTTGACAGCCCCTAGAGCCTCTGCTAAGATTGCCTATAATTCAATTTCGGCAACGTTAAAATATCGCATTTCCAAAGGAGGAAATTGTTCGTGTGGCAAAATAAATTCGCCAAGGAAGGCTTGACGTTCGACGATGTCCTGCTCATCCCCCGCAAGTCGTCGATCCTGCCGAGGGACGTCAGCGTGCAGACGGCGCTCAGCCCTTCCGTGAAGCTGAATATTCCGTTGATCAGCGCCGGCATGGACACGGTCACGGAATCGGCTCTGGCGATCGCCATCGCTCGCGAGGGCGGCATCGGCATCATTCATAAGAACATGTCGGTCGCCCAGCAGGCCGAGGAAGTGGATCGCGTCAAGCGCTCGGAGAGCGGCGTCATCACGAATCCATTCTCGCTGACCCCCGACCATCATGTGTACGATGCCGAGGAGTTGATGGGCAAGTACCGGATCTCCGGCGTGCCGATCACGGACGGCGAGGGCAAGCTGGTCGGCATTCTGACGAACCGCGACCTGCGCTTCGTGCACGATTACTCGATCAAGATCAAAGAAGTGATGACCAGCGAGAATCTGGTTACCGCGCCGGTAGGCACGACGCTGCAGGAGGCCGAGCTGCTGCTGCAGAAGCACAAGATCGAGAAGCTGCCGCTCGTGGACGATTCCAATACGCTGAAGGGTCTCATCACCATCAAGGACATCGAGAAGGCGATCCAGTTCCCGAATGCGGCCAAGGACAAGCATGGGCGTCTGCTCGCAGGAGCTGCCGTCGGCGTATCCAAGGACACGTTCGAGCGCGCGGATGCGCTCGTGAAGTCCGGCGTGGATGTGCTCGTGGTCGATTCGGCGCACGGCCACCACATCGATATCGTGACGATGGTCCGCAAGCTGCGCGAGCGGTTCCCCGAGCTGACGATCGTAGCCGGCAACGTGGCGACGGGCGAAGCGACGCGCGATCTGATCGAAGCCGGCGCATCGGTCGTCAAGGTCGGCATCGGGCCGGGCTCGATCTGCACGACGCGCGTCATCGCAGGCATCGGCGTGCCGCAGATCACGGCGATCTACGACTGCGCCTCTGTCGCGCGGGAGTACAACATTCCGATCATCGCGGACGGCGGCATCAAGTATTCGGGCGAGATCACCAAGGCGATCGCGGCGGGCGCGAGCGCGGTCATGCTCGGCAGCTTGTTCGCCGGCACCGAGGAGAGCCCGGGCGAGTCCGAGATCTACCAGGGCCGCCGGTACAAGTCGTACCGGGGTATGGGTTCGATCGGCGCGATGAAGGAAGGCTCCAAGGACCGCTACTTCCAAGAGGACGACTCCAAGCTCGTGCCGGAGGGCATCGAAGGCCGCCTGCCGTACAAGGGTCCGCTGCGCGACACGCTGCATCAGCTGCTGGGCGGTCTGCGCTCCGGTATGGGCTACTGCGGCACGGCGACGCTCGATGAGCTGAAGAACGACACCGCGTTCGTCCGGATCACGGGCGCAGGCCTGCGCGAGAGCCATCCGCATGACGTGCAGATCACGAAGGAAGCGCCGAATTACTCGATGTAACCTTAAATACCGTTATTTTAGCAGAGCCGCAGGGTGTCTATCGCCGCCTTGCGGCTTTTGCCTTTGAATGCGGTGTGTTACAATAACAGACGGAGTTCACGGCCTCGTCCGACTCATAATCAGCTGTGAAAAAGGAGAGACCGCGTGTTGAATCAAGCTTATAACCGGTATACGAAGCGTACTGCCCTCATGTTCAAGCTACTTGTCGTTCTGCTTCTGGCCGCTCTGTTGCAAGCGATGCTGCTGCCGCGATCCTCGGCCGCCGGGAACGATATCAGCGGCCTTCAATTAAATGTGAAATCTGCATTCCTGATGGACGCGGACACCGGTCAGGTGCTGTACGATAACAATGCGGACACCCCGCTGCCGCCTGCCAGCATGACCAAGATGATGACGGAATATCTGGTGTTCAAGGCGATTCAGGAGGGCAAGATCTCCTGGGAGCAGCAGATCACGATCCAGGAGAACGCAGCCAAGCAGATCGGCAGCCGCGTCTTGCTGGCCGTCGGCGACAAGCATACGGTGCGCGAGCTGTACATCGCGATGGCCGTCGGCTCCGCCAACGACGCGACCGCGCAGCTCGCCGAGACGGTCGCAGGCTCGGAGGAAGCATTCGCCAAGCTCATGAACGAGGCGGCGAAGGAGCTGGGCATGAACAACTCCCACTTCATCAACTCGACAGGTCTGGACCGCGCGGATATGCCGGAAGCCTACCGTCCGAAGTCGATTGAAGGCGAGACGGAGATGTCCGCGCATGACTCGGCGCTGTTGGCTTATCATATATTGAAGGATTACCCCGAGTTCCTGGAGTACTCGAAGATTCAATCGTTCAAGTTCCGCGAGCGGGACAAGGAACCGATGTACAACTGGGACTGGATGCTGGAGTCCAACAAGAGCGTGACGAACTTCAAGAAGTTCGCCTATCCCGGCGTCGACGGCCTCAAGACGGGCCATACGTCGAGAGCGGGCAACTGCTTCACGGGCACGTCGATGCAGAAGGGCACGCGCCTGATCGCAGTCGTCATGGGCGTCCCCGGCGGCATGAACGACGGCAAGCGGTTCCTGGAGACGGCCAAGCTGTTCGACTACGGCTTCAACAACTTCGAGAAGAAGACGCTTGTACAGCCCAAGACCGCGATCGCGGAGCACGAGACGCTGAAGGTCAAGAAGGGCGGCAAAAAGTCGGTGCAGATCGTCACCGGCCAGGACGTCACGGTCATGCTGCCGAAGACGAGCAAGGTAGAAGCGCAGCTCAAGGAAGTCGTGCCGACGAGCGACCCGCTGGTCGCGCCGTTGAAGCAAGGGGATAAGGTCGGCAAGGCCACCTACACATACAAGGATCCCGTCACGCAGGAGGACAAGACGGTCACCGTCGATCTGGTCGCGACGGAGGACGTGAACAAGGCGGGCTGGTTCAAGCTGATGCTGCGCGCGATCGGCGCCTTCTTCAGCGGACTGTTCAAGGGCATCGTCAACCTGTTCTGAGCGCCGGTAATCCCGAGCGGACGGGTTGTCTATCGGAGTCCATTCCTGTAAAATAAATGCTTAGAATGTATTGGAGGCGTGGGTAAAATGGAGACAGGCACATCGAGAGTTAAGCGCGGCATGGCAGAGATGCAAAAGGGCGGCGTCATCATGGACGTCATGAACGCCGAGCAGGCAAAGGTCGCCGAAGCGGCCGGCGCTACGGCAGTTATGGCGCTCGAGCGCGTACCGTCCGACATTCGGGCGGCCGGCGGCGTAGCCCGCATGGCGGACCCGACGATCGTCGAAGAGGTCATGAAGGTCGTCAGCATTCCCGTCATGGCGAAGGCACGGATCGGCCATTATGTAGAGGCCAAGGTACTGGAATCGCTCGGCGTCGACTACATTGACGAGAGCGAAGTGCTCACGCCTGCGGACGACGTCTTCCATATCAGCAAGGCCGACTTCACGGTGCCATTCGTCTGCGGCGCCAAGGACCTGGGCGAGGCGCTTCGCCGCATCCAGGAGGGCGCGTCCATGCTGCGCACGAAGGGCGAGCCGGGCACGGGCAACATCGTCGAGGCCGTCCGTCATATGCGCCTCATCACGGGTCAGATCCGCAAGGTTCAGAACCTGTCCAAGGACGAGCTGTACCACGAAGCCAAGACGCTGGGCGTACCGTACGACCTGCTGCTGGGCGTTCATGAGACGGGCCGTCTGCCGGTCGTCAACTTCGCCGCCGGCGGCATCGCGACGCCTTCGGACGCTGCGCTCATGATGCACCTGGGCTCCGACGGCGTATTCGTCGGCTCCGGCATCTTCAAGTCCGACAGCCCGGAGAAGTTCGCCCGCGCGATCGTCGAAGCGACGACGCACTACCAGGACTACGAGCTGATCGCCCGCGTCTCCAAGAACCTCGGTACGCCGATGAAGGGCATCGAGATCTCCAAGCTGGAGCTGTCCCAGCGCATGCAGGACCGCGGCATCTAATCGCCGACGCCGGCTAAGCTACAGATTCGGGCGGCCTCGCCCCGGCACTTCTGCCGGCCGCGAGGCCGCCCCGATTGGTTTTACGAAGGCTCAGTGAAAAAGGAAGGTCGATTCGAATGAAAATCGGAGTTCTGGCGCTGCAGGGCGCGGTAGCGGAACACATCCGCAGCATCGAGCTCGCCGGCGGCGAGGGCGTCGCGGTCAAGCGGACCGAGCAGCTGGAGGAGATCGGCGGGCTCATCATCCCCGGCGGCGAGAGCACGACGATCGGCAAGCTGATGCGCAAGTACGGCTTCATCGAAGCGGTGCGCGTCTTCGCCGCGGCAGGCAAGCCGGTATTCGGCACCTGCGCAGGCCTGATCGTGCTGGCCGAGCGTCTGAGCGGCGACGAGGAGCCCCATCTGGGGCTGATGGATATGACGGTCGCGCGCAATGCGTTCGGCCGTCAGCGCGAGAGCTTCGAGACCGATCTGCCCGTCAAGGGCATCGATTCCCCGCTGCGCGCTGTATTCATCCGTGCGCCGCTCATCACCGAGGTTGGTCCGGACGTCGAGGTGTTGTCCGTCTACAAGGACGAGATCGTCACCGCGAGGCAGGGACATCTGCTCGCCGCCTCGTACCATCCGGAGCTGACGGACGATTACCGTCTGCACGGCCTGTTCCTCGATATGGCGCGCGAGGCCGCCCGAGGATAAGCATAGAGCCCGCACATCACCCCGAGAGCGGGGGCAGGAGGTACTACCACCCATGATCGATATCAAGCTGCTGCGCACCGACTACGCCAAGGTCGCGGATGCGCTCGCGAAGCGGGGCGCCTCGGAAGAGCTGATCGCCGCATTTCCCGCGATCGACGCGAGACGCCGCGAGCTGCAGACCGAGAGCGACAACCTCAAGAACCGCCGCAACGTCGTCTCCCAGGAGGTCGCCAAGCTGAAGAAAAGCGGCGGCGACGCCGATAGCCTCATCGCCGAGATGAAGGACGTCGGCGACCGCATCAAGCAGATCGACGAGGAGCTCCGCGGCCTCGAGAGCGAATCCGAGGCGCTGCTGCTCGCCGTGCCGAACATCCCGCACGAGAGCGTGCCTGTCGGCGCCTCCGAAGCCGACAATGTCGAGATCCGCCGCGTCGGCGAGCAGACGAGCCTCGGCTTCGAGCCGAAGGCGCACTGGGAGATCGCCGAGGGTCTGGGCATTCTCGACTTCGAGGCGGCTGCCAAGGTGACGGGCTCGCGCTTCGTCTTCTACAAGGGCCTCGGCGCCCGCCTCGAGCGCGCGCTGATCAACTTCATGATGGACCTGCATGCGGACCGTCACGGCTACGAGGAGATTCTGCCGCCCTACATCGTCAATCGCGACAGCCTTGTCGGTACGGGCCAACTGCCCAAGTTCGAGGAGGATCTGTTCAAGCTTGCAGATACCGACTACTATCTGATCCCGACGGCCGAGGTGCCGGTCACGAATCTGCACCGCGACGAGATTCTGTCCAAGGACCAGCTGCCGCGCAAGCTCGTGGCGTTCAGCGCGTGCTTCCGCTCGGAAGCGGGCGCGGCAGGACGGGATACGCGCGGACTGATCCGCCAGCACCAGTTCAACAAGGTGGAGCTCGTCCAGCTCGTCGATCCGCAGACATCGTACGCGGCGCTTGAGTCGCTGACGAACGAAGCCGAGCGCGTGCTGCAGCTGCTCGGGCTGCCGTATCGCGTGCTCGCGCTCTGCACGGGCGACATGGGCTTCGGCTCCGCCAAGACGTACGATCTCGAGGTGTGGCTGCCGAGCATGGCGACGTACCGCGAGATCTCGTCGTGCACGAACTTCGAGGACTTCCAGGCGCGGCGCGCGGCCATCCGCTTCCGCCGCGAGACGGGCGCGAAGCCGGAGTACGTGCATACGCTGAACGGCTCGGGACTCGCGCTCGGCCGCACGGTCGCCGCGATCCTCGAGAACTATCAGCAGGAAGACGGCACGGTCGTCGTACCCGAGGCGCTGCGCCCTTATATGGCCGGGCTCGAAGTTATCGCACCGCGCCACGGGGCTTGATCGCGCGATCCGGCGTATGATATGATTACGGAGCGGGTTGGCCGACCTCACGCGAGGAGACCAATGCCGCTCTATGCATGGAGAGATACCGAAGCGGTCATAACGGGGCGGTCTTGAAAACCGTTAGGGTGCAAGCCCACGTGGGTTCGAATCCCACTCTCTCCGCCATTACCTTATAATTCCCCGCCGTGCAAGGATTTGCGGCGATTATGACTGAAACGCACTTTACCGTTGAACGGCGGTCGGGTGCGTTTTTTTGTGTTCGTGACCGTTGGATAAAGAACAAGCGGGAGGAACGAAATATGAGCGTAAGCATGGGTAAAAAACCGCATAAACGCGGGCAAAGAAAGAATCAATTGGACATTCCACAGCGGTTAGTAGACCGCCTTACTCCTTCGGTTTTGGAAACGTCCCGCTCCACCATTCATGAAGCCGAGAAACCGCGTCCTGAGACGCTGACACTGGATAGGCTTAGGCCGCAAGACAAGCGGCAGGGGTGGCAGCTAGAGGGCTACATGAAGCACATGAACTGGTTCGCCGTTTCATGGCATCTGAGTACAGCGGTCTTGATAACTTTGGTGCCTAATCGCGATGTTATTCGTACATGGATTTCATCTATGTTGACGATACAGAAGTTGAAGCCCTCCACCATAAACATCAGATTACAATCAAATTACGGACGGTCAAGGCTAAGTTCAATTGGGCTATGAGTGAGGGATTGGACTATGAGTGAGGGATCATCTTTCTGATCGCAAGTACTAGGGCGTGTATGCAAACTATCAGAATAGCCATAATGCTGGTAAACTTATCCTATGAAGAGACGATACGAGATACGAGATGACCAATGGGAACGAATCAAAGACCTATTGCCGCCAGAACGAAAACCGCAAGGCGGACGTCCTGCCACAGATAATCGAAAAATGTTCAACGCCATGCTTTGGGTGCTTCGCTCCGGCGCGCCGTGGCGAGACCTGCCTGAGTACTATGGCTCATGGAGCAGCGTCTACAGCCGTTTCCGTCGGTGGGGAGAAGCAGGCATTTTTGATCGTATATTGGAAGTATTGGCAGCCGAACCAGACGAAGAAAGCGTGATGTTAGATGCCTCTATCGTACGTGTTCATCAACACGGCGCTGGGGCAAAAGGGGGCAGCAATTTCAAGCAATTGGACGATCCCGTGGAGGCTTAACCAGCAAGATCCATGCCCTTGTAGATGGTCTTGGCAATCCCTTACGCTTTGAAATTACTGCGGGCAACATTAACGATTGTGTGACCGGTTATGAAATCTTGCAAACCCAAGACATTCAAGGGAAAAACGTCTTGGCGGATCGCGGTTATGATACCGACAAAATCATTGCCTTATTGCAAGAGAAACAAGCTCATTCCGTCATTCCAAGTAAAAAGAATCGGACAACTCAACGGACAACCGATTGGTGGTTGTTTAAAGAACGGCACCTGGTTGAATGCCTCTTTAATAAGCTCAAACACAATCGCCGCCTGGCAGCTCGCTACGATAAATTAGCCTGTACTTTCACGGCTTTTTTAAAGTTAGCTTCTTCCATAATCTGGTTGTTATGAGGTTTGCATACACGCCCTAGTAAAGAATCAGTCTCTTTAAATTGGTCCGCAGTAACAGGCGCTACAAGCTATAACGTTAAGCGTTCGACAGCAGCAGGTGGCCCATAGGCGACAATTGCAACGGCAGTAACCGACACAACTTTCACCGACGTAGAGGTGACTAATGGCACCAAGTATTATTACATTGTCACAGCGGTAAACTCGGGTGGGGAAAGTGACAACTCTAACGAAGCGAGTGCGACATTGACTGCACCGTTACCTACTGGCCGGGCTCTCCTGACAATTCATTTGGTTGGCGGGAATGAGAAGGAATACGACCTGTCTGCTGCAGAATTGGATAACTTCCTTGATTGGACCGATTCGGCAACGCAGAATTCCAAATATAAGTTCGTGAAGAATTGGAGTAAGGTTTCGTTTAAAGCACGTGCCGAATATGTCGTGTTCGGGAAGATGGTAAACTTTGAAGTAGATGAGTATGACCCAAATGACTAATAATTTATCTACCGTCCGGCTGCGGCCTGACGGTTTTATTATACATATAACCTTCAATAGTAATGTAAAAATTTGTCGGAAAACAGACTTATTGTTCCTGAATTTCCCTTGTATGATTAGAGCATTACATATTGGGGAGTGATTGGGTTGAAGTTTTTTAAAGGCTCTCTCTGGATTGTTCTTTTATTAATAATTGTGCAATCCATGGTTATTGGGCATGCGGGCGCTGCTCCGAGCTGGAGCAATAAGGCAAACATGTCGATTGCCCACAGTTATGGTGCGAGCGCAGTTGTAAACGGTAAGCTATATGCAATATCCGGTGAGGTGTATCAAAATTATACGAATGTTGTTGAAATGTTTGATCCAACTACAAACACGTGGACTACTAAAGCCAATTATCCTATTTTAGTCGGCGGACATACTGCAGCTGCACTTAATGGTAAGATTTATGTGTTTGGTGGGTCAACTAACCGTGGGGCACCTGTGCCGGTGTCTAGCGTATACGAGTATGATCCGAACACGGATACATGGACAAAAAAGTTGGATATGCCAACTGCAAGGTTTGGAGCATCTGCAGTTGTATTTAATAACAAGATATATGTAATAGGCGGACGAACGTCATCAACAGATACGAATGTGGTTGAAGTCTATGATCCTTCCACTAATACATGGTCATCTGCCGCAAGTCTTAACTATTCTAACTTTTCTGGTGCGGCCTTTGTTTTTCAAAACAAGCTATACTTTTTAGGGAATAGGATAGAAGAGTATAATAGCGCGACAAATGAATGGACCCAACGCAGTGCAGGATACGCTCAAACCTTATATACGTATGCCATGGTGCTTCAAGGAAAAGTATATATCTATTCTTATGATGGGTTATTGAATCTTTACAATCCTATTAGTAATACATGGGACGGCACCATTTCAATTCCTTCTACAAAGAAATTGGCGTTTTATGGTGTGATTAATAACGCACTTTATTTAGCTGGATCGCACACTCCATTTTCGACTTCTACAGTGGAATATAAGCTCGATGAGATTAGTCCTGAAGCGCCTGGAAATTTGATGGCTACGGCTGGTAACTTCTTCGTCGATTTAGACTGGAATTCAGTAACCGGCGCTACGAGCTATAACATCAAGCGCTCCACGACGGCAGGCGGGCCATATACAACTATCGCGACGGCAGTAACCGGCACGACTTACAATGACACTGGCTTGACGAGTGGTACGAAGTATTACTACGTTGTTACAGCGGTAAATACAAGCGGCGAGAGCGGTAATTCAAATGAAGTGAACGCAATCCCGACTGCACCTGTATCCTCCGGACGCGCGTTGCTGACCATCCACCTCGTCGGGGGCGCTGAAAAGGAATACGATCTGGCCGCTGCTGAATTGGACAACTTCCTTGATTGGACTGAGTCAGCAACACTGAATTCCAAATTCAAATTCATGAAGACTTTTAACAAGGGACCATTTAAAGTGCGTGCCGAGTACATCGTGTTCGGAAAGATTGTAAACTTTGATGTAGATGAGTACGACCCGGAAGAGTAATTTATGGACCGCCTGGCTTCGGCCGGGAGGTTTTATTTACTCTCATGTAAGGTGCGAGCTTTATCTCGGCTATTAATCAATAACGATGAAGCCGTTTCGCGGATGTTGCGAGCCGATGACGGTGAGCGGGCCGAAGACAAGAGTTTACCCTACGTCATCCGTAACTGCGTGGCATTGCATGATTTACGCTTGACCGAGTGTACCGCGCAAAAGTGCATGATGGACACCGATGCATGGACTAAATGCCGCTGATGAGGCGCTCAAACCTGCATATTTGCGAGGTAGCAGCTCGCAGTCCTTCCAAACGCGGCGCTATCCTGCACTTTTGCAGGATTGTCTTCATTCGTTACTCTTCTCTGGATCGTCACCGATAAAAACGTATGGCTATCGTTCGGAGAACGAAGGAGCCGTTTTACTTATAACGAATAACGCTGCGTCACCCACGCTACAGCGTATGAAGAGCGCCGTCCCGGGCCACTCTAACGGGGCGGAGGTGCATTCAATCATGGCGACCGAAGATAAATTGACGATTCCACAATCCGAGCTTGTGCAAAGGTGGCAGAGCGAGCTGCAGCAGCATCTGCACGGCGGCGATCAAGCCGAGGTACGCGCGGACGAAGCGAATCCTGCGGGACTGCTCGTTCAGATTCGCAGCGCCGGGAGGCAGGATCTTGAGTTCGACTTCAGCGTTCGCTACGTGGACAGCCGGGAGATCGAGATCGGTCTCGCCGATGTCGAGCGCGACGGCCATGCCGTCGACGAGCGCAGCGACGTGCTGCAGGAGCTCATCGTGGACTATCGCAGACATCTGCACGAATGCGCGCAGACGCTGCAGCCATACACGCATGTCTAGGGGTGAACGAAGTGGCCAATGACAACGGAATGGCGGATAAAAACCTGAGCAATGTGGCGGAGGATCTCGCGGAGCAAAAGGTAAACGCGCATCACGCCCAGCAGCTCAATCAGCAGCACAACGACCGGCGGCACCAGGACGAGCTGAACCATGACCAGCCGATGAACGACAAGACGCTGAAGCATCACGACTAACGATTAACGAGCGGAGGGACACAGCAGATGAGCAAACCGAAGTCGCAGCCGGTGCCCGAGGCGAACCCTCAGGAGGAGCGCGAAGAACGCAGCCCGGGCCGTCACGGCGGCCAAGAGCCGCTGTCGGGCTCCAAAAAGGTCAAAAACCGCAATCATGTCAGCCACAATAATCCGCAGGGCTAACGGACCCTTGTCGCGGCCGAGCGAGGGTGCGAATGCGAAGATTCGCACCCTATGCGCGGCCGTAAGGGCTACTCCTGCGAACATTAAGCGATTTAAGACGCCATTGTGCGGCCCGAATCGCTTATTTGCGTCTAAATCGGCCAAATTTGCTGAAAAACACCCGAATTTTTATTACTGTGGCTTTTCTCCGCATACTTTATACTGTTATAATAAATATAGAAATTGCCTATCAGGAGGTGCTTATGGCCAGCTCGAAGAAATTCAAGTCCCAGTCTCCCGACTCCCAAGCCCAAGCGGCAGCCCGTGCATCCGTCAAAAAAGCACAACATACGGGTCTGCCGTTCCTTGAGATTGCCAAGCGTGTCATCGCCATTGTCATCGGTGCTGTACTCGTCGGCGCCGCGCTTGAGGTATTCCTCGTTCCGAATTCCATTATTGACGGCGGCATCACCGGTATCTCCATTATGGTCGCCTACCTTACGCATGCGCCTCTCGGTATTTTCCTGTTCCTGTTCAACCTGCCGTTCCTCATTATCGGCTACAAGCAGATCGGCAAGACCTTCGCGCTGTCCACTCTGCTCGGCGTCGTCACACTGGCGGTCACGACACAGGCGCTCCACCATGTTGAACCCTTCACGGACCAGACGCTCCTGGCCGCCATTTTCGGAGGCATCTTCCTCGGCGTCGGCGTCGGCATCGTCATTCGCTTCGGCGGCACGACCGACGGCACGGAGATCGTCGCCATTCTGCTCAGCAAGCGCAGTCCCTTTTCCGTCGGCCAGATGGTCATGTTCCTCAACGTATTCATCCTCGGCAGCGCAGGTCTCGTATTCGGATGGGACAATGCCATGTTCTCTCTGATCGCCTATTACATAGCGTTCAAGGTCATCGACCTGACGATCGAGGGCTTCGACGAATCGAAGTCGGTCTGGATCATCAGCGACAACTACCGCAACATCGGCGATGCTATCGTCAGCCGGCTCGGACGCGGCGTCACCTATCTGAACGGTGAAGGCGGGTACTCCGGCAACGCCAAGCAGGTCATCTTCTGCGTCATCACGCGTCTGGAGGAGGCCAAGCTGAAGTCGATCGTCAACGAGCTGGACCCTGTCGCCTTCCTCGCGGTCGGCAATATTCACGACGTCAAGGGCGGACGGTTCCGCAAAAAAGACATCCACTGAAGCAATTGCGTGCTGCAAGCCACTTTTAATCGAGTCTTTAGTCTAAAAAGCTTCCATCTTGGTCCGCAATCGACTAAAATGGAGGCTGCTTCTATTTATAGAGGACGGCATCCAGAATTTGAAAGGGGCTTAAATCGTGTTGAAACAAAAAAGCGTATGGGCGATGCTCGCGACGCTGTTGGTCATGATCCTGCTGGCAGGCTGCTCCAGCTCCAAGTCGCCCGAAGAGACGCTTCAGGACGCATTGAAAAAATCATCCCAAATGACTTCGTACAGTATGAAGGGAAGCCTGCAGCTCTCCGATCTGAAGCTGCCGGCATCCGCTGCGGATGGCGATAATACGAGCATGGTGAGCAGCATGCTGAGCACCGCCGAGATCTCATGGACGGGCGGCTACCGCAAGGACCCGATGCTCGCCGAGGTGAACCTGCAGATCGCCACCAAGGGCGACCTGGCGATGACGATCACGGTCCCGATCATCATGAACGACCAGAAGCTGTGGGTCAAAGTGCCGAATATCCCGATGCTGGGCCTGCCGGCGGAGATCGTCGGCAAATATATCGAAGTCGATCTGAAAAAGCTGGCCGAGCAGCAGGGCGAGCAGATGCCGAAGCTTGACATCGGCACGACGCAGAAGCTCGTGAACGATGTGTCTGCCATCGTATTCAAGCATATCGACGAAGACACCTATCTGAAGGACGTCTCCGCGAAGGATGCGGGCATCGCGTCGGATGGGGTCCAAAAGGTCGTGCAGACGCATGTGACCAAGGATCAAGTCGAGCCGCTCATCAAGACGGTCGTGAACGATATCGCGCCCGAGGTCATCGACCTGTTGTCCAAGAATGAAGAGTACCGCAAGCTGCTGAAGATCGAGCAATCCGATCTGGACCAAGCAAAGAAAAATCTCTCCGAGTCCAAGGACGGCGAGATCTCGAAAAATCTCGAGGAATTCAAGAAAGGCGTGCAGACGCTGGACATTCTCTCGAACATCGGCATCGACGGCAAGGGCTATGTGAGCTATTCGGATGCCAAGATCACGTTCGCGGGCCAGGACGCGGGCCAATCCGCCAGCGGCAGCGTCAAGGTCGTACAGGAGCTGACGGATATCAACGGCGACGTGAAGCTGTCGGGCGAGCCGAAGGCCGAGGAAGTGCTGACCGAAGATCAGCTGAACCAGCTGGGTCTCCCGGGGCTTAGCGGCAACAGCATGTAATGTAAATGCAGCGCTGAACGGCTGCAATCACAAAAAGACGGCCCGCGGGCCGTCCCGGACTGCCGAGATTGTCTCGGCAGTCTTTTTTTGCGCCTTTTTTAGCTGTATGCCGCGAGTTTTCACCCTGCATTTACACCGATCCGTACTAGAATGCTCTCTATCGGCGTGCCGATTCGAGGCGCCTTGACCCCGAGGAGGAGAGCAAGCATGATTCAAACGCAGACGGAGGATATCATTCTGGTTGCGGCCCCGACGCCGTGCGGAGAGCGGTTCATCCAAGCGCTGCAGGCGCGGAAAATCCCTTATGCGGCGCTGGTGAGCGACGAGCGGCAGGCGGCGGCGATGGAGCGGCTCGGCGTGGAGCGCCTTATGTGGCTGCACGAAGAGGAGGAACGGACGGCGATACCGGATTTTCCGATCGGCGACGTCTATATTTTCGAGCGCAGCCTGCCGCAGTGCTGCCGGTACGTGCAGGCGTGCAGAGCCTGGACCGCGGGCCGGTTGTTCGTCATCTCGCACCGCTGCAACCCGAGGATGATCTACAGGGGGCTCGGCGCCGACCGGATCGTGCTGACGAACGGGGATGACGTATCTTTTCTCATTCGGATTCCTGATTCGCGCACGACGCGCTAGCCCAAGGCCTAAGACTGCGATTTTTACACTTTTTTTATGCCGGGCCTTCCGATCTTTACCCTGCTTTGATGCGATCCCGTTGTACACTTCATTGCAGCGGGCCGCGGGCCTTGCCGAGGGAGGAATCGATTTGTTCGGAGATATCGGGATGGTGCTGCTGATGACGTTGATGTTCTGCCTGTTCTGGGGATTTCTGAAGTTTTGCGAGAAAGGGTAAGGAGGCGTCCGCATGGCGGTCCTGGGAATCATCGCATTTATCCTCATGCTGTATCTCGTCTATGTACTGATCAGGCCCGAGAAATTCTAGCGCGGCGGCTGCCGCGAATCGATAGGGGGAATCGTCGTTATGGCCATGGGGGTCCTGCAGATCGCGGTCACGCTGCTGCTCGTCATGCTTCTCGTGAAGCCGATGGGCAGCTATATGGTAAAAGTATTCGATTATGCGCCGACGCGGCTCGACCGGCTATTCGGGGGCTTCGAGCGCTGCGTCTACCGGCTCGCCGGGACGGACGAAAAAGCGAAGATGGGCTGGAAGCAGTACGCGGGCGCGATGCTGCTGACGAACTTCGTCATGCTGATCCTGATGTATGTCGTCTTGCGGCTCCAGCACGCGCTCCCGCTGAACCCCGACGGCATCGGGAACATGCCTGCGGCACAGGCGTTCAACACCGCCGCATCGTTCATCACCAATACGAACTGGCAATCGTACAGCGGGGAGAACGGACTCTCGTACTTATCCCAAATGCTCGCGGTCACCTTTCCGATGTTCACGTCGGCCGCGACCGGCTTCGCCGTCGCCATCGCGTTTATCCGCGGCTTGGCCGGCGGCTCGGACAGCCTGGGCAACTTCTACGTGGACCTGGTCCGCTCGGTCACGCGCATCTTCCTGCCGCTGGCCTTGCTCGTCGCGCTGATCCTCGTCGGCCAGGGCGTGCCGCAGACGCTCGCCGCGGCTGCGCATGCGACGACGCTGGAGGGTGCGCAGCAGACGATCGCGCGGGGCCTGGTCGCTTCGCTCGAGTCAATCAAGCACCTGGGAACCAACGGCGGCGGCTGGATGGGCGTCAACGCTGCGCACCCGTTCGAGAATCCGACGCCGCTCTCGAACGTGATCCACATTCTCTGCATGATGCTGCTCCCGACCTCCCTCGTCTATGCCTTCGGCCTGATGATCAAGAACAAGCGGCAGGGCTGGGCCATATTCGCCGCCATGGGCGTCATCTTCCTCGCGATGCTGACGACCGTATTCATCTCGGAATATAGAGGCGTACCCGCCCTGAGCGGCATGGGCATCGCCGAGAATATGGAGGGCAAGGAGGTCCGAATGGGAATCGCGCAGTCCGCGCTGTTCACGGCGGTGACGACGGCGGCGACGACAGGCAGCGTCAACAACATGCACGAGTCGCTGACGCCGCTGGGCGGCATGGTGCCGCTCGCCGAGATGATGCTGAACAACGTGTTCGGCGGCAAAGGGGTCGGGCTGCTGAACGGCCTGCTGTACCTCATTCTCGCCATCTTCATCTGCGGTCTCATGGTCGGCAGAACGCCGGAGTTTCTCGGCAAAAAAATCGAGGGCCGCGAGATCAAGCTGGCTTCGATCGCGCTGCTCATCCACCCGTTCATCATCCTGGCGCCGACGGCTCTCGCGCTCGCGACGCCAAGCGCCGTCTCCTCGATCTCCAATCCGGGCATGCACGGACTGACCGAGGTGCTGTACGCCTTCACGTCCGGCGCCGCGAACAACGGCTCCGCGTTCGCAGGGCTGAACGCCAATACGGACTTCTATAATATCGGCATCGGCGTCGTCATGCTGCTGGGACGTTATATCTCGATCATCGCGCTGCTGGCGGTCGCGGGTTCGCTCGCGGTCAAGCGCCGCACGCCGGCTGCCTCGGGCACGCTTCGCACCGATACGCCGCTGTTCGCGGGCATTCTCGTCGCGGTCATACTCGCGATCGGCGCGCTGACGTTTTTCCCCGCAGTCGCGCTGGGACCGATCGCCGAGCACTTGGCGATGCCCAAGTGAGCGGCCATGCCGCTTGTCGTTTAACCGAGCATTGAAGGAGGGTCTGTCATGAGCGCAGAACGCAAGCACACGCTGAATAAACATATCGTGGCCGACGCGCTGTCGGGCGCCATACGCAAATTAAATCCCGTCGCCATGATTCGCAATCCCGTCATGTTCGTCGTGGAGATCGGCACGGTCGTGACGCTGCTGCTCGCGATCGAGCCCGACTTGTTCGGCTCGTCGGGCACGGGCAGAGGCTACAACTTCGCCGTGTTCGCCATCCTGCTGTTCACCCTGCTGTTCGCCAACTTCGCGGAGGCGCTGGCCGAAGGGCGGGGCAGGGCACAGGCCGCGACGCTCCGCCAGACCAAGTCGGAGACGAAGGCGCGCAGGCGGGAGTCGGACGGTGCTTACCGCGAAGTGTCCTCCGTCGACCTGCGCAAAGGGGATATCGTGCGCATCGAAGCCGGAGATATCATCCCGACGGACGGCGAGATTATCGAGGGTCTCGCCTCCATTGACGAGTCCGCGATCACCGGGGAATCGGCGCCCGTCATCAAGGAGGCGGGCGGCGACTTCTCCTCGGTCACCGGGGGCACGCGCGTCGCCTCCGACTGGATCGTCGTCCGGGTGACGACCGATCCGGGCGAGTCGTTCCTCGACCGGATGATCTCGCTCGTCGAGGGGGCCAGACGGCAGAAGACGCCCAATGAGATCGCGCTGACGACGCTGCTAGCCGTGCTGACACTTATCTTCCTCGTGGTCGTCGTGACGATGGTGCCGATGGCGGATTATCTGGGCATCCGGCTGGACGTCTCAACGCTGATCGCCCTGCTCGTCTGCCTGATCCCGACGACGATCGGGGGGCTGTTGTCCGCGATCGGCATCGCAGGCATGGACCGGGTGACGCAGTTCAACGTGCTGGCCATGTCGGGCAAGGCCGTCGAGGCTGCGGGCGACATCGACACGCTGATTCTCGACAAGACAGGCACGATCACATACGGCAATCGGATGGCCGCCGAGTTCATACCGGTGCGCGGCGTCGCGATAGATGACCTGGTGACGACTTCACTGCAGGCGTCGGTGTTCGACGAGACCCCGGAGGGACGCTCGATCGTCCAGCTGGCCGGACAGTCGGGCGTGTCATGGGCGCCTGGCGGAGGTCAGGCCGGAGAGCCGGTCTTATTCACGGCGGAGACGCGGATGTCGGGGCTCGACATGACCGGCGGCACCGAGATCCGCAAGGGCGCGGTCGATGCCGTCAGGCGTTATGCGATCGACAGAGGCGGATTCGTGCCTGACGATCTGGAGGAGGTCGCGGCCCGCATCGCCAAGGCGGGCGGGACGCCGCTGGCTGTCGCGCGGGACGGGCGGATCCTCGGTGTCGTCTATCTCAAGGACACGGTGAAGCCGGGGCTCAAGGAGCGGTTCGCGGAGCTGCGCGGCATGGGCATCAAGACGATCATGTGCACGGGCGACAATCCGCTCACGGCGGCGACGATCGCGCTCGAGGCGGGCGTGGACGACTTCATCGCCGAAGCGAAGCCGGAGGACAAGATCGCGGCCATCCGCAGGGAGCAGCAGGCGGGCAAGCTCGTCGCCATGACCGGCGACGGCACCAACGACGCGCCGGCGCTCGCCCAGGCCGACGTCGGCCTGGCGATGAATTCGGGCACGATGGCGGCCAAGGAAGCGGCCAATATGGTCGATCTGGACTCGGACCCGACCAAGCTGCTGTCCGTCGTTGCGATCGGCAAGCAGCTGCTCATGACGCGCGGCGCGCTGACGACCTTTTCCATCTCCAACGATGTCGCCAAGTACTTCGCCATCATCCCGGCCATGTTCATCCTGGCGCTGCCGCAGTTGAAGACGCTGAACATCATGGACCTCTATTCGCCGGAGTCGGCCATTCTGTCGGCGCTGATCTTCAACGCCGTCATCATCCCGCTCCTGATCCCGATCGCCATGAAGGGCGTCAAGTACCGCACGGGGACCGCCGACCGGCTGCTCGCCCGCAACGCGCTCGTATACGGACTCGGGGGGATCGTCGTCCCCTTCGCAGGCATCAAGCTGATCGATATGCTCCTGCACGGTTTGCAGCTCGTGTAGCATGCTCACAATAGAAGAGGAGATGTACGATATGAAAAACGCAGCGGTCGCGATCCGAATATCCGCGGTGCTGATGGCGCTGTGCGGTCTGATCTATCCGCTGGCGGCGACGGGACTGGCGCAGCTGCTGGCGCCCGGGCAGGCGGCGGGCAGTCTGATCCGGTCGGAGGACGGCCAGGTCGTCGGCTCCGCGCTGCTGGCGCAGGCCGTCGAGTCGCCCGGACGTTTCCACCCGCGGGAGTCCGCGGCGAAGTACGACCCGACCGCCTCGGTCGGGTCCAACCGGGCAGTCGCCTCGCAGGCGTACGCCGAAGAGATCGCCGCCAAGGTCCAGGCGCTGCGCGCCGGCAATCCGGGACTGAGGGACATCCCGGCCGACCTGGTCACCGGTTCGGGCTCGGGACTCGATCCGGATCTGAGCCCGGCGGCGGCCAAGGCGCAGATTCCCGGCATCAGCCGGGAGACGGGAATACCCGAGGCGCAGCTCGCGCAGCTCGTGGACGCGCAGACGAAGGGGAGGCAGCTGGGCCTGTTCGGGGAACCGCGGGTCAATGTGACGGCACTGAACATGGCGCTGGCGCAGTTGGCGCCGGGAGGAGAGCAGTAGGCGATGCCTGTCCGATTGACGGTTCGCCCAATTGACGATTTCCCTCATCGGAGGTGGCTGACATGGACGGCTTCGTTCGCAAGACGCCCGAGGAGCTCCTGTCCTCGATCGCCAGGCTGCAGCGGGGCAAGCTGAAGGTGTACGTCGGTCCGGTAAGCGGCTCCGGCAAAACCTATCACATGCTCCGCGAGGGCCGGCAGCTGAAGCGGGACGGCGTCGACGTCGTGATCTGCGCGGTGTCCACGCTCCGGCGTCCGGAGACGGTAGAGCAGCTGGGCGATCTGGAGCGGGTGCCCAGCATTCACTGGTTCAAGGACGGCGAGGAGAAGAAGGACCTGAATATGGCCGCCATCCTGGCACGCAACCCCGAAGTCGTGCTCGTGGACGGACTGGCGCACCGCAATCGGCCTGGGGCCGAACATCCGACGCGCCTCGCGGACATCAAGCAGCTGCTCGCCAGCGAGATCAGCGTCATCGCGACCGTCAACGTCTATGAGCTCGAGGGCTACACCGAGACCGCGCGGCGCCTGACGGGCATCGAAGCGGAGGAGACGCTGCCCGCCCATACGCTGGAGCTGGCCGACGAGGTGAAGCTCATCGATGTGACGCCGGAGACGGTGCTGAGCCGCTTGGCCGACGGGCATCTGGGAGACCGGACGCCCGTGCCGATGCGCGATCACGGCAATCTCGGCGTGCTCCGCGAGCTGGCGCTGCGCATGATGGCCGAGGAGGTCAGCGCCTCGCTCGCCGCCCACCGCGAGGCTCAGGGCCTGATCGGCCCGTCCGGGACGGCGGAGCGTATCCTCGTGTGCGTCCAGTATCACTGGAACGGCTCGATCTATATGCGGCGCGGCCAACAGATTGCCAAGCGCCTGAGCGGCGAGCTGTCGATCGTTTCCTTTCGGATCGGCCGGCGCCGGCTCTCCGCGGAGGCAGCAGCCTTCCGCGCAAATATGCACAAGCTCGCCCGCAAGATGGGCTGCGAGCTGACGGAGCTGCGCATCCCGGGCCGGCGGCTGCTGGCGCGCAATCTCGCGGCGCATGCGATCCGGCTCGGCGCGACGCGCATCGTCATGGGGCATACGCGGCGGACGGCGCTGCAGGACCGCCTCCAGGGTTCGATCGTGAACACGCTGCTGCGGATCGCACGCAACCTGGACCTGTATCTGGTCGCGGACACCGCCCGGACGCAGGGCGGGCGCATCCTGCCCGCCGGCATCGGCCGCGCTGGCGGCGAGCAGCCCCGGCGCTTCCGCAGGCTGAGCGAGCGCGAGGTCGCCGAGGAGATCGGCCGCATGAAGCGCGGCCGGCTGAAGGTGTATATCGGCGCCGCGCCGGGCGTCGGCAAGACGTATACGATGCTGAGGGAGGGCAACGACCTGCTGAAAAAAGGCATCGACGTAAGGATCGGACTGCTGGAGACGCACGGACGCCGGGAGACGCTGGAGCAGATCGGGAAGCTGCCCGAGATTCCCCGCCGCAGCGTGGCTTATCAGGGCAAGCGGCTGGAGGAGATGGACGTCGAAGCGATCCTCGCGCAGCATCCGGAGGTGGTGCTCGTCGACGAACTCGCGCATACGAACGTTCCTGGCAGCCGGCGCAAAAAACGGTACGAGGACGTCCGCGATCTGCTGGAAGCGGGCATCTCCGTCATCACGACCGTGAACGTTCAGCATATGGAGAGCCTGAACGACGCCGTGTCGCAGATTGCGGGCATCCGTGTCAGAGAGACGGTACCGGACGGCATGCTTCGCACGGCCGACGAGGTGCAGCTCATCGACGTCGCGCCAGCGGCACTGCGTCAGCGGCTGCGGGAGGGCAAGGTGTATGCGCTGGACAAGGTGGACCAGGCGCTGGACCGATTTTTCCGAACCGGCAATCTGATCGCCCTGCGGGAGCTGGCCCTGCGCGAGCTGGCCGACGACGTCGACGAGCGGCTCGAATCGCTCGAGCGTCACCCGTCTCTGCGTGGACCGTGGAGACGCCGGGAAGTCGTCTTCGTCTGCGTGGACGATACGCCCCGCGCCGAGCGGCTGATCCGGCGGGGATTCCGCACCGCGTACCGCCTGAAGGCGGTCTGGCACGTGAATATGGCGGTCGTCGGGACGGCGCATCCCGACACGCTCGCGAGAGCGGAGGCGCTGGAGCGGCTGACGGTGCAGCTGGGCGGCCTGTTCGCCGTCCACCAGGCGGACCACCCAAGGCAGATTCCCCGGCTGCTGGCCGATCAGGCGGAGGCTGCGGGTGCGACACAGCTGGTCGTCGGCCAATCCGCGCGCGGGCGCTGGGAGAGATGGCGCCGGGGCTCCGTCACGGAGACGCTCGTCTCGCTGTCCGGGCACCGTGACGTGCTCGTCGTTGCTGATTATGACCCGCATCCCGTTATATAATGAACGTTATGAAGAAGACATGGATACCCTATGCGTTCATCGCGCTGCAGGTGGGGCTGCTGACCCTGGTTCTGCATGCCCCGGGGCTGGGCTTGGATCTCGTCAACGTCGCGCTCATCTATTTGTTCCCGATCCTGTTCAGCGCCGTGTATTGGGGGCTCAAGCCCTCGGTATTCGCGGCGCTGCTCGGCATGCTCGCGTTCGATTTCCTGTTCGTACCGCCGTTGCTCAGCTTCACGGTGGCGGATCTGCGGTACCTGCTGTCGTTCGCCGTCTACTTGGCGGTCGCGGCGCTGACGTCGAGCCTGGCCGCGCGACTCAAGCATCAGGTGGCCGTCGCCAGGCAGAGCGAGACGCATACGGCGTCGCTCTATGCGATCAGCCGGCAGCTCACGGCCGTCGGGAGCCTGGATGAGCTGCTCGGCCGTCTGGCCGGACAGATCGCGGACCTCGTAGGCGAGCGGGTCCATATTTATATGCGGAATGAAGAGACGGAGAGCGGGTACGCCGTATTCTCATCGGACGAGGGCGGCTCTGCATTCGGTGAAGGCAGCTCGGCGCCGGGCGAATCGGAGCTGGCGATCGTGGGCTGGGTTGTCCGCTACAGCGAGCCGGCCGGCAGAGGCTCGTGCAATCTGAGCGAGCAGGCCGGCCTCTATATGCCGCTGCGGACGGGCGCGCGTACGTACGGCGCGCTCGCTGTCCATCCTGCGCGGCCCGGCGAGCGGCTGCCCGTGGAGACGGTCCGGCTGCTCGAAGCGCTGGCCGGACTCGCGGCGGGAGCGATCGAGCGGGTCAAGCTGAGCGAGGAGGCGAAGCTGGCGCAGCTGACGGCGGAGTCGGAGCGGCTGCGGACGGCGATTCTGGACTCGGTCTCCCACGAGCTGCGGACGCCGCTCGCGACGATCGTCGGCTCTGCGTCCGCACTGGCCGAGGATGACGCGATCTTCGGCCCCGAGGAACGGCGCGATCTGCTCGCGACCATCCGGGAAGGGGCGATGCGCATGAACCGGCTGGTCGCGAATCTGCTCGGCATGGTCCGGCTCGAGAGCGGCATGCTGCAGCTGCGGCGCAAGTGGTGCGACGTCGAGGACTTGATCGGCGTCGTGCTCGCGGACACGCGGGAACTCCGTGGCGACCGCCCGGTTCGCGTGGAGGTGCCGGTGGCGCCGCCGCTGCCGCTGCTCCGGGGCGACGATATCCTGCTCGGCCAGGTGCTCGGCAATCTCGTGAGCAATGCCGTCAAGTATTCGCCGGAAGGGACGGGCATCGACATCTCGGTGCGCGTGCTGCCCGCCGCGATGCGGATTGCGGTTGCGGACGAGGGGATCGGCATTCCGGCGAACGAGCGGGAGCAGGTGTTCGACAAGTTCTATCGCGGCGAATCTGCACGCGGACGGACGGGTACGGGACTGGGGCTGGCGATCTGCAAGGGCATCGTCGAAGCCCACGGCGGCAGCATCTCGGCGGAGCCGAACGGTGAGCGGGGCACGCGAATGGTCGTGACGCTGCCGCTGACGGCGCAGCCGCAGGGCACGGACGACGACGGCCGTGCGGCTGGAAGCGCCGGGCGGGAGCCGCCCGCCGAAGCGACGGAGCCGGTCGCGGCAGCAATACCGGACCGTTCGCCGGAACGGACGAACATGGCAGAAGAAAGCAGGAAACGGCATGACGACTAACGGAAGCGGAGCGCGGATCTTGATCGTGGACGACGAGCCGGCGATACGCAAGCTATTGAAGGTGACGCTTCAGGCGCACCGATATACGATCGGAGAGGCGTCGACGGGGGCCGAAGGCGTCTATCTGGCCGCGTCGACGCATCCCGACCTGGTGCTGCTCGATCTGGGCCTCCCGGATATGTCGGGGATGGAGGTGCTGAAGCGCATTCGCGAATGGTCATCGGTACCGGTCATCGTCCTGACGTCCCGCGAGCGCGAGGAAGACAAGATCGCGGCGCTGGACGCCGGCGCCGACGACTACGTGACCAAGCCGTTCGGCATGGGCGAGCTGCTCGCACGGCTGCGGGTATCGCTCCGCCACGCGGCCAAGTCGGCGGACGAGCCGATCCTGCGGTTCGGCAGTCTCTCCATCGACATCGCGCAGCGAGTCGTGACGCTGAGCGGGCAGCAGGTCAAGCTGACGCCCAAGGAATACGACCTGCTGCGCGTCCTCGCCTCGCATGCGGGCAAGGTGCTCACGCACCGGCAGCTGCTGCAGGAGGTCTGGGGCGCGGGGCCGTACGATGCGGACAGCCACTATCTGCGGGTGTATATCGGCCATCTGCGCAAAAAGCTGGAGGAAGATCCGACCCGCCCTTCGATGCTCGTGACGGAGCCGGGCATCGGATACCGGTTCATCGCGGCAGACTGATTATGCCCGGCGAGGTAATTAAACAAGAGGGTGCCGAGCGGGATAGCTCGGACCCTCTTGTTTTGTCATATACACGATGGCCGGCGCAGGCCGTTCGCATGCTTTTTATTTTTGGGCATAAAAAAATCTGCGGTTGGGAATCCCCGCAGCTGTTGATTGTATTGGATGGTCGAGACGACAGGATTTGAACCTGCGACCTCTTGCTCCCGAAGCAAGCGCTCTACCAAGCTGAGCCACGTCTCGAAGATGCCGAATTTAAGCGGCAAGAGAAATTATATCATAGCCCGGTCCAAATGCAAAGGAGTAATTTAGGCGCCGGAGTATCGTGATAGAGGTTGTTATTTGATTAATATCTGTTATATAATAAGTATAACAAAAGTCGGGAGTTGATGCGTAATGTGGATGGAGATCGATCTCCAGTCGGAGGTGCCCATTTACGAGCAGCTGGTCGATCAATTGATCGAGGGGATCGCCTCGGCGCAGCTGAGGCCGGGTGATCCACTGCCTTCGGTTCGCAGCCTCGCCGCCGATCTGGGCATCAACCTTCATACCGTGAATAAGGCCTATCAGATTCTCAAGCAGGACGGCTTCTTGCAGGTCCACCGCAAGCAGGGGGTGGTCGTGCAGCCGGACGGCATGCCGGGGGTGGATGCGGCGTTCCGTGCCAAGCTGGCGCGGGGGCTCAGGACGCTCGCGGCCGAGGCGGCGGTGCGCGGCATGACGGAAGCGGAGTTTGCGGAGCAGAGCGCGGCCGTCTACAGACAGCTGCTGACGAAAGGGGAAGATGCGAAATGACGACGATGCAGACGGAGTGGCTTGTAATCGGTATTATAAACATCGTGATCTCGGCATCGCTGATCGCAGCGGTGTTTCTGGCGCCGAAGTATTTGCTGTTCGGCGTGTACGTGCCACAGGCGGATTGCGATCGTCCGGAGGTCGGACGGATTCGAAGCCGGCATTACGGCGCGATAGCCGCACTATGGCTGGCGGGTATCGCTGTCGGCGCGGTCATCGGCGCTTGGGGAGGAGACGGGTTCACGGGCGGCAGCCCGGAGACGGCGCTCGGAGCGGTGCTCGTCATCCAGATCGGCGGTCTGATCCCGATCTGGCGCTCGGGGCGGAGACAGGCGCTGCGGCTCAAGCAGGACAGGAACTGGAGCGTCGAACAGCCGTCCAAGATCGTCGTGGATCTGCTCTTCCGCCAGCGCCAGCGGCTCGTCGGCAACGGCTGGTTCCTGCTCGACCTCGCGATCGTGGCGGCCTGCGCGATATCCGCCTGGCTGCATTGGGATGTCATCCCGGATCCGGTGCCGACGCACTTTGGCCTCAATGGCGAAGCGGACGCATATTCGTCCAAAGGCTTCGGCGCCGTCTTCACGCTCAATATCGTGCAGCTCGTGCTGATCGGGGTACTCCTTATGGTCAATATGACCATCCGCCAGGCGCGGCAGCAGATCAATCCGGCACGTCCGGAGGCATCCCGCGAGCAGCAGCTGCGCTTCAGGAGAGCCAATTCGATTTTTGTCCACGCGCTGTCGCTGTTCGTGGTCGTGTTCCTGGGCCTGGGTCAGTCAATCACGCTCTATGGCTGGCCGATCAAGCATCTCAACGTGGGGTATCTGAGTCTGGTCGCGCTGCCGATCGTGGCGGTGTTCGGGTTCGTCTGGTACGTGACGCGCCAAGGTCTGGACGAGTCCGCAGGCGGCTCGCGGATTCAATCGGACGAGGTGTGGCGCGGCGGCGGGTTGTTCTACTACAACAAGGCCGATCCGGCGCTTATGGTGGAGAAAAGATACGGCGTCGGCTGGACGATCAACTTCGCCCACCCGCTCGGCATCGCTATCTTGGCGGGGATACTCATCGTGCCGGTAGCGATTATTCTCATCCTGAGCTTCCTGACCTGAGCAACGAGGCCGGCGGTCGCAGCGGGCAGCCGTATGCGGCGATCAGCCCGCGACGCCGATCGCGATGGCGGGCGACCGTGCGGGATCGAGAGCCGCGAGCAGCTTGAGCAGATTCGGCTCCGACATCGCGATGCAGCCGGCCGTCGGCTTGTCCGGGCCGCGCCACAGATGCAGGAAGATCGCGCTTCCCTTGCCGGAGACGACCGGTTCGTCATTGTAGCGGACGACGATCGCATATTTGTAGAGCGGCTGGTAGAGGCGCTCGTAGGACCGCCATCGCCGATCGGGATCGCCCGCGTAGGTCACGCGCCGGTTGTAGTCGTCCGACGCCGGATCGTCGATCCAGTAATCCTGCTTCGTCGTCCGCGCGTAGGCGAGCTTCAGCCCGGCCGGCTCGCCCGCCGTACCGAAGGCGCCGCCCAGCGGGTACACTCCCGACGGCGTGCGGCCGTCGCCTTCCCTGGTCTTGCCGATGCCGTTCTTGCCGAGCGTCACGGGAATGCCGGACAGGACGGCGGCCCAGGAGCCGTCCGTCCTTTTCTCGCGCAGCGACAGCAGCCCCGTCTGCGCACGCTCGGACTTCGTCTCCACGACAACGACCTGCTCGGCGCCGAGCAGGTCCGCTTTGTATGGCCAGGAAATGTTGAACGTCGGGGCGGCGAAGACGCGGGAAGACGAGGCGGGCGGGAACGTGCCGAACAGGCCGAGCACTAAAGCCAACCCGAGCGAACCGAGCAAGGTGAAGCGCAGGGCACGCCGCGCGCCGCTCTGCACCGTCCGCGTGCCGCCTTCCGCCATCCTCCGCGTGTCACCCTGCGCCATCTGCGTCCCGCGCCGCTCCACTTTTCCGACGTTCCCGAACCGGTGCCGATGTCCGCTCATGTGAACGCGCCTCCCCGATTTTTCTAATTATCATACCTCCCGGGGGCGCGCTTGAATCGGCCGCCGCCAGTTGTTCAGCTACTTTTTGTATACACTGTGCTGTCTCAATATTGCTGAAGGTAGATAGAGTGTGCTGGCACGGGGCTTGGCGAAGTGCAGTCAATGGAAAGCACATGGCGGGGAGAGGGTGCGGAGTCCGGCGGGGCAGGTCTATGCCGCCGCCGAATGGCGAGAGCCAGCCTGCCGGGCAGCTGCCCGCAGACTGGCTCTCGTGCTGGCACTAACGCCCCCAGAGGGGGCTAGAGCAATGTTGTCAGGTTAACTGCAAATATACAGTTAATCTCCGTGGTGGCGGCATTTATCGGAGCGATAGCTGCGAATATACAGTTAATCTCGCGAAAATCGACCGTCCTCCGGCTCAGACTCGAAAATAACTGTATAAATGCAGTTATCGCCGCCAGATGTCCTGGCGCAGGAGAAAATAACTGCGGTTTGGCAGTTATCTCCCCTTTCAAGGCTTTGTTGCACGAACGGTTTGGGGAAGAACTTCAACGTAGCCGCATCCCTGTCGTCCAGGATCGCTCGTTCAAACGCAACAAACAGACCAAGCACAATACATTCATGAAGACCACGCGCCGGGGAGCGGCAGGGTTCTTAACCTGACAACATGGGGGGCTAGAGCCGGGGGGCGTAGCCGCCGGGCGCCGCTCCCGGGTATGCGCCCGGATACGTCCCCGGGCCGACGGCGCCCGGTCCCGCGGCGCTCTGGGGCCCGGCGTAGCCGGCGTACGGCGCCTGCTGCGCCGCAGCCGCAGCGCCCTGCACTGCGCCCGGAGCGGGCGAGCAGCCCGGGGGCGGGCCGAGGATGACGGGCGGCTGGATCGGCGAGATCGTCTGCGCATAAGCCGTCGGGTTCACGCAGAAGGCGCGTGCCGCGATCTCGGGCGGCAGCATCCGCAGGAAGTCGCCGCCGTACACGATGTCGGGTGTCGGGACGTCGAAGATCGTGAGCAGATGCGTCTGGTCGGTCAGCGCGACCAGCCAGTGGAACCAGCCCAGCGGGAACTCCGACACCTGCCCCGGCTTCAGCCGGTACGTCATCAGCTGCCGCGTGAACGGGTTGAAGACGGATGTCTGCAGCTCGCCGCTGATGACGAAGACAAGCTCAGTAGCGTTCGTATGCCAGTGCGGCGAGACGACGACGCCTTGACTCATATGAATGTTGAAGAAGCCCGTCCTGACGGCCGGGAACTGCTCGGCGAACAGCTGCGTGATGACGTTTTGCGCGTTTTTGGCGTATGCCACCTTCTGCGTCGAATCCGCCGACAGGTTCAGGGACGGCGATTGCAGCAGCGGCGTCTGGGGCGCCGATGTCTGCAGCACCGTAGATTGAGGCGATGTCATGAATCATTCCTCCTGCGTAGACGTGTCGTTCCGGGTCGCAGAAGTATATGATGCGGGCAGCTCACATTAGTACGACATTATGTTCTAAAAACTCGTCCGGCAACGGATAAAATTCGACCTCGTCCGATCGGGCGCGCGTCAAGCCGACGCTTCGCTCCCGCTCGGCGGCAGTCCGGCCCGGACCGTCTGCAGCAGCGCGTCCGCATCGTCCGGATGGCAGGCGATGAGATACGGCTCCGCGCGCATGCCCGTGAACGGCCGTCCCTCGAAGTCGACGACGATACCCCCGGCTTCCTTCACCATCAGGATGCCCGAGTACAGGTCGTCGCCCTCGGAATTGTACAGGACGATGCCGTCGATATCGCCCTTGGCGAGCATGCACCACTGCAGAGAGGGCGCCCACAGCCGCATCATGCGCTTGAAGCTGACGTCGAGATGATGACGCAGCCGGACGGCATGCGGATCGTTGCGGACGGCATGACCCTGTATCCAGCCGATGTTGGCCTTGGCGAGGCTGGCGGCGGGCCGTGTCCGCATCGGCAGACCGTTGCATGCGGCGCCTTCGCCGGCCGCCGAGACGAACATTCTGTCCGTCAGCGGCTCATAGATGACGCCGAGCACGGGCTCCCTCCGGTACATCAGCGTGATCGATGTCGTGAAGACGGGCAGGCCGATCGCGAAGTTGTTCGTGCCGTCGAGCGGATCGATCAGCCACAGCCAGTCGCTCTCTCCGCCGAGGTTGCCGGCCTCCTCGCTATGGATGGCATGCGATGGGAATTCAGCTTGAATGCGCGGCAGGATGATGCCCTCCGCCAGATGATCGACCTCCGTCACGACATCTCCGTAGTCGTCCTTGTCCGTCAGCTCGGCGATCTTGTCGAACCGCTCCAGCGCCGCCGCGCCGGCCTGACGAATCACCTCCTCCGCCAAGGCTCTGGCACGCTTAACCGTATCGTAGTCCATCCTGCACCTCCGAATCGTGTATGATGGAATTGTATCGCTTTGCGTACAAGTTATATACCTTTTTTATTGTATCGGCCAATCTGATCCGCAAGGGACCGATCGAGCCGTCCGGCTAGCGAACATCGCGTTATGTACGCGGAGCCGCGCGAAGCGATATGCTCCAGCTCCGGCAGCATGCGGCCCGCGATTACTTCTTCGGCATGATCTTCGTGACGCGCCTCCCCAAGACTACTGGATATTGAAGCTATCCAGGATGCTATCGAACGCCTTCATATCCGCCGCGGTATATCTGGTCTTGTCCACGAAGAAGTTGAGGGTGATGAAGTCGTCCCCGTTCCGGACGATCGCCAGCCTGCCGACGGAATCGCTCGTGCTATAGTCGTAGAACAGCGCATCGGCCCCGTCGAGCCGGGCGGCACGCGCCTTGCCCGTATTCAGATACTTGAACTGATCCTTCAGCGCCTGCTTGGCATACGTCTCCAGTGTCGTATCCTTCGAAGTCTCAAGCGCGAATTCGATCCCCATGTAGTAGTTGCTGTACACCTGCCGCGTCTCCGTGACTACGGACGGATGCCAGTTTCCGTTGATGATCACTTGATACATTTGCGGCGCGAAGCGTTGGTGGAGGTTCAGATAGCGGGGGCCGCCCATCTTGAGCGAGTTGTTTTTCTTGTCGTACTCAAAGGCGCTGTTCAGTCCGAAATAAGCCAGGAGCGACTTGGCGGGCAGGTACAGCGTGCCCTCGTAGTTCAGCGCTTTGACCGGCTCCGCCGCCTGACCGTTCAGTTCCACCTTTAACGCGGGGAAAAGATAGGCTTTAACGGTCTGGTACTGCGAGGCGGCCAAGATGCCGGCTGCGTTGCCCAGCAGAAACACACCTGCAACGATCGGAACGATAATTTTTTTCTTCATGGTCTCGCTTCCTCTCTTCGTCGAATAGGAGCATTTCAGCACATTTTACCTGTTTTATACAAATGTAAAACTAACATATCGCATATCTCTGCGCGTGGGAAAGGATCGGATTCAATGAAATCACAACAATTCCCAAAAGAAACAGTCGCCTAAGCGGGTGTTCGAACATTTTGCAGTAACGGCTCGTACGCCCTTCCCGCATGATAGAGACGACGGCTCCCTCGGAGCCGTACATATCGCGCGAAGGAGAGGAATTAAGAAATGAAGCTTCATCCTTCCACCAGCAATGCGTCAACAAAAGCGGTCAAAAGAACGGCGATCGGACTCGGCTTGTCGTTGGTACTGGCGTGGACGGCGGTCCCGCCTGCCGCGGGCGCCGCAGGTCCGGCGACATTGTCGGTCGCGGACTACGGGGCCAGCGGCGCGGATACGCTCGACGACCGTGCCGGCATTCAGGCGGCGGTCGACGCGGCTTCGGCCGGGGATACGGTGCTGATCCCGAACGGGACGTACTATCTCGGCGGCACGGTGCGGGGCAAGTCGGGCGTGACGATTCGCGGTCAGTCCCAGGGCGGGACGGTCGTGAAGTACGTGGACAGCGCGGATACTTACATGTTTTATCTGAACAACGTGACGGGCGCTTCTGTGAAAAATATGACGCTCGACGGCAATAGCAGCACGGTCGCGATGTCGGCGGCGGTGTCCGAGGGGGGCAGCGGCAACGAGCTGAGCGGACTGGTCGTCAAGGACTTCGCGGCGACCGACGGCTTCGGGCCGCACGCGCTCTATGCGGTCGGCTCGCCGAAGGTCCGCATCGCGGACAACAAAATATCGAATATCGGCACCGGCTCCATCTGGGGCGCCGCCGTACGCGCAGGCTGGGGCTCTTCGGACGCCCTCATCGAGCGGAATATCATCTCCAATACCGGCCGCGGCGGTATCTTCGTGAACGACGGCAGCCCGCGCGCGGTCGTCCGAGGCAACAAGATCACGGGATCGGGGCTCAAGGAGCACGGCCTGTCCATCGAACTGCACACGGACGTGGACAATTCGATTATCGAGGACAACCAGGTGGACTTCTGGATCAGCGCCGTCCGCTCCAGGACGATCGCTGTCCGCCGTAACATCGTGCACCCGGCCGACGGCCGCGTCGGCTCCATCGGTCTGGAGATCATGGCCGACAATGCGGTGACGACGGACAACGTGGTCGACGGCGGCCAGCAGGTCGGCATCCAGCAGTCTCCGGGTACGGGGCATCAGCTGTGGGGCTACAACGTCGTCAAAAACATGGTCATGTGGGGCATGCAGCTGCAGGGCGCGGGATCGGGCGAGACCGAGCAGTTCCAATACTTTTACCGCAACAGCTTCATCGATACGCAGCTCGGCAATCCGAAGGCCGCTTATCCCGGCTACGAGGGCAACGGCGTGCGTATTCACGGCAACGCGCAAAACCTGACGTTCGACAGCAACCTGATCGCGAATAACGGCCGCAAGGCGATCGAGATTACGGATGCGCCGGGCGTCGACCGGCTCAGCTTCACGAAGAACATCATTTACGGCAACAAGGATGTGGCGATCGATCCGTATCCGGCGGCCGCCCGGCATCTGGAGTGGGCGAGCAATGTCGTATACGGCAACAAGAGCAACGCGCAGCCGGCATCGCGCGGATTCGCCAACGCCAAGCCGGCCGCCGACTTCGACAGCCCGCTGCTGGTGCGGGTGGGCGAACCGGCGACGTTCGTCAGCAAGTCGAAGGACAACGGGGCGATCGCAACGTATTTGTGGGACTTCGGAGCGGGATTGCCGAGCGCCTCGTCCCGCCCGACCTTCGTCTACGATCAGCCCGGCGCGTACCGGGTGACGCTCGTCGTCTGGGACAACGAAGGCCGCGCCGACCTGAAGGAGCGCATCATCTTGGTCCGTCCGGGCTTGCCCGATACCAAGAAGCCGAACGTGCCCGCCAATCTGGCCGTCGCGTCCAAAACCGACGAAGCCGTCGGCCTGACGTGGAGCGCGGCTTCGGACAATGTCGGCGTCGTCGCCTACGACGTCTATCGCGACGGCACGCTGGCCGGCTCGACGGCGCCCGGCGAGCTTGCCTACACCGTGTCCGGCCTCGCGCCAGCCACGGCCTACAGCTTCACGGTCCGCGCGCGGGACGCCGCGGGCAACGTCTCCGATGCGAGCGCGCCGCTCGCCGTGACGACGGAGCTGCCGGACGCCGAAGCGCCGACGGCGCCGACCGGGCTCTCGGTGACGGCGGTCACCGGCACAAGCGCGAGCTTGTCCTGGACCGCGTCCACGGACAACAAGGCGGTCACGGGCTATGAGATTTACCGCGGCAGCGCATTAATCGGCACGACGACCGGCGCGGCAGCTACCGCGTACACCGCGGAAGGTCTCCTCCCGGGCACGTCGCAGACGTTCGCCGTCAAGGCGAAGGACGCTGCGGGCAACCGCTCTGCCGCCAGCGAACCGACCGTCGCCACGCTGACGCCGCCGGCCTCCGCGACGGTGTATCTCAGCGACTACGCCTGGGATTCCGGCACGGCGGGCTGGGGCAACATCCAGCGCGACAAGTCGTCCGACGGCAAGCCGATCACGCTGAACGACGTCGTCTACGCCAAGGGGCTCGGCACGCACGCCGCCTCCGAGATCGTATACACGCTCGGCGGCGCATACGCCCGGTTCCAGGCGGCGGTCGGCGTCGACGACGAGACCTACGGCAACGGCGACGTCAGCTTCGAGGTATGGCTGGACGGGGTGAAGGCGTTCGACAGCGGCGTCATGACGGCGACCTCCGAGACGCAGCTCATCGACCTCGATATCGCGGGTGCGAGCGAGCTGAAGCTCGTCGTCACGAACGGCATCGCAGGCGGCGACTGGGATCACGCGGATTGGGGCGACGCGCGGATCGTGTACCCGGAGGCATAGACCGGCTATTCTGGCCGCTCGGGTCCACAATCGCCTCCCCAATGCATATATAAACAACTACAGCATATCGAAAATAAACGGAGGGGCCTGCCGTCGGCGGGCTTCTCTTAGCATTTTTGTCCCTCCGCATGACCGGAATATAAGTTGATTCATCCGAACGGGAAAAAGAGCCCGGGCTATGAAGCCCAAGCTCTGCTAACACGAATAATAGGAAGGGATCAGCCCAGATCCGGGCCGTCGCACAGACGGACCTCCGCGGAGGCAGTACCGTGCAGCTCGAACACGACCAGCTCGTTGTCGCCTGCCCGGAGCAGCGGTCCCGGCACATACAGGCGACGCTGAGGGCCCCGGCTCCAGTAGCGGCCGAGGTTGAAGCCGTTGACCCACGCCACGCCCTTCGTCCAGCCCTCCAGCTCCAGGAACGTATCGCAGGGCTGGCCTTCCACGCATAGCGTACCCCGGTAGAACGCCGGTCCGTCGTCGGAGACGGAGTCGCGGGACAGTTCGTAGCGAAGCGCGGACAGCTCGTCCAGCGGCAGCGGGCGGATCGTCCAGTCGTACAGGAACTGGTTGCCCAGCCGGACGCCTTCCGTGATGCCCTTGCGGTCCAGCATCCGCGGTCCGTAGTTGATGCGGCCCATATTTTCGACCAGAATGTCCAGCCGTACGCCATCCGCAGGAATCCCGATCAGGACGGGGGCATTGCCTGCTCCGCCGCTCTGCCTCTCGATTGTCCCTGCGTACCGGCCGTCCGCGAACACGATGGCGCGATCCCTCACATCCTGAACAATCAGCTGCTCGGACGGGCGGGGGCCCTTCACGAATGTGCTGTACAAAATGAATCCCGTCGCCTGGCCGACCGCCTCCATCGGCTCGGGGCACGCGCGCTGCAAGGGAGCGGAGAGCGCGTCCAGCGAGTCGAACAACCTGGCCCGCTCCGCCAGCGCCACGGTCCCGTATGCCCGGCGCGGGATCGGCGCCGGCAGCTCCAGCGCCGGCAGCCGCACATACCGGCCGATGACTTCCCGCGCGGCATAATACTTGTCCGTCGGCTCTCCCGATTCCGAGAGCAGCGCGTCGTAGTCGTAGCTGGTGATCGTCGGCTCGTACGCCTCGTGATGGTTGGCGCCGTTCCAGAAGCCGAAGTTCGTGCCGCCGTGGAACATATAAAAGTTCACCGAGGCGTCCGCCTTCATAATCTCATCCAGCACGCCCGCCATATTCGCCGCATCCCGCGTATGATGCTCCTCGCCCCAATGATCGAACCAGCCGTTCCAGAATTCCATGACCATGCACGGCTTGTCCGGCTGGTAGCGGCGCAGCTGCGCGAACGCCTCGTCCGGCCGGGAGCCGAAGTTGACCGTCTCCAGCACGCCCGGCACCATGCCGCCCTGCAGCATGAAGTCTTCGGGCCCGTCCGAGGTGAACAGCAGCACGTCGATGCCGCGGCGGATCATGCCGTCCCGCAGATGCGTCAGGTACGCCGTATCGTTGCCGTAGCTGCCGTACTCGTTCTCGATCTGCATCGCGATGATCGGGCCGCCGTTCGTACAGAGCAGGGGGACGAGCTTGGGCAGCAGCACGTCATAATAGGCGTCCACCTTGTCCAGGTACGGCTGATGCGCGCATCTCAGCCGCATTCCCGGATCGGCGAGCAGCCAGGCCGGCAGGCCGCCGAATTCCCACTCTGCGCAGATGTACGGGCTTGGACGCACGATGACATGCAGCCCTAGCTCGCCGGCCAGAGAGACGAAGCCCGTCAGGTCCGCGATGCCGTCAAAGTCGAACTGCCCCTCCTGCGGCTCGTGCATGTTCCAGGGGACATACGTCTCCACAGTATTCAGGCCGCAAGCCTTGAGCTTGATCAGCCGATCGCGCCAATATTCGGGGACGACGCGGAAGTAATGGATGGCGCCGGAGAGAATGCGGATCGGTTCCCCGTTGTACCAAAATTGATAATCTTGCGCTGTGAAACTCGCCATGCGCCAGCAACCTCTTTTCGCGATGATAATGACGACCGATATTATTAGAACTCGACGATCAATCCGTCGTAGGCCACCTTGATCCCGTGCGGTTCGAAGATCTGTTCGAATTGTTCGTGCAGCAGCAGGGCGTTATGGGTGAAATGGGTCGTATAGATCTGCCCGCCGTCCCCGAGGATGCCGTCCTCCCGCCAGACGCGCTGGACCTCCAGAACCGTCTCGATCCCCATATGGTTGGGATTGCGGTTGTTGCCCGTGTACGCGTGCGTGCAGTCCAGAATCGCCATATCGATCGTCTTGTCCTTCAACCAAGCCCAGGTGTCGTCGGGCAGCCATCCCGTGTCGTGGCCGTAGAACAGCCGCTTGCCGTCCTGCTCGATATAGAACAGCAGGCAGGTCTCCATCGGGTCATGATTCGCCGGCAGCGGCGTTACCCGCGCACCGCCGACGTCGACGGTCTTGAATGGCTGCAGCAGATGGGCGGCGAACCGGTCGCCGGCGTCCGGACCGAGGGCGGCTCTGCACTGCTGGATCGCGGCGTCATGCCCGTACACATGCAGCGGATGCTCGATGCCGTTGGCCATGCCCTCGACCCGGTTGTACAGGTCCTGCGGAATGAAGTGATCGTAATGCGTGTGCGTGAACAGCAGATGCTCAAGCGCGCCCAGATCGATCCGATCGCGGAGCGCCTGCATATGCGAGTCCGCCGAGTAGTCGATCTTGATGACATCGTCGATGATGACGGAGCTTCTCGTCCGGATGTTTTTGCCGCCCAAGCGCCAGGCCTCGCGGCAGGCGTCGCATCTGCAGAAGGGGTTGGGGAACCCCTCGGCGGCCGCCGTGCCTAAAAAGTGGATTTTCAAAATGCCAACGCCTCCCTAAAACAAAACTTGAATCCGCCGCTTCGGCCGCCATACTCGCCGTCAGTGTCGCCGCTCGCGCTCGGCGCTCACTGCTGCCGCGCGAACTGTTCGAGCGAGACGACCTGGCCGTCGACTCTCGACTGCTCGGAAGCGAACGCAATCAGATGGCTCTGGACGGATCGCTGCGCCGACGTCAGGCTGTCGCCCTTGCCGTCCGCCCGCACGAGCCGCAGGAAGTCCTTGACGAGCCGCATGTCGCCGCCGCCGTGTCCGACATGGCCGTCCACGCCGCCGAACGAGATCGTCTCGACCTTGCCGCTGCCGAAATGTACGATCTCAATCTCATTTTTCTCCATCGCGCCCCGGATTTCCCCCTTCGTGCCCATCAGCTTGAGCGTGCGGCTCACGTCCCGCGTGAAGGCGCTCATCGTGAATGCCACGGTGACGGCATTGGCGAATTCCATGTTGACGACCTGGTGGTCGACGACGTCGTTGTCGCAATGATAGACGCATCTGCCGTACGGCCCGTCCTGCAAGGCCCGGTAGCGGGCTTCGTAGCTTGGATCGTCGCTGATGGCCGAGGTCGGCCAGTCCGTGTTGTCCGTCAGGTACTGCCGCGGCGCGTAGTACAGGCAACCGTCCGCCACGGGGCAGCCGTCCAGGCAGCGCAGCGGCGCTCCTGCGGGCGCCTCCGCCGCCGTGAAGTGGGTCAGCGATCCGAAGGAGGAGACGCGCACGCACTCCGAATCGGCCAGCCACGCCAGAATGTCGAGATCGTGGCAGGACTTCGCCAGAATCATCGGACTGGACTCGTCCTTGCGTCGCCAGTTGCCCCGGACGAAGCTGTGGGCCTGATGCCAGTAGCCGACGTTCTCGTTGTGCTGGATGGACATCAGGCGGCCGATCGCGCCCCGGTCGAGCAGCTCCTTGATCGTCGAGAAGAAGGGCGTATACCGCAGCACATGGCAGATCGACAGGACCCGGTTCGCACGCTCCGCCTGCTCGGCCATCCGGATGCATTCTCCGGGATCGGGGGACATCGGCTTCTCCAGGAGCACATGGTAGCCTGCTGCCAGCGCCTGCATCGTCGGTTCGTAGTGCTGCCTGTCCTGCGTGCAGATCAGCACGGCATCCGCGAGCTTCGGGGAGGCCAGCAGCGCATCCGCGCTCTCGAAGCACATATCCTCCGGTATGCCGTGCCGCACTTGGAAGGCGCGCCGCCGCTCGGCGACGGGCTCGGCGACGGCGACCACCTGCAATTCATGCGGTTGATGGATCGCGTACTCCAAATAGTTGATGCCCCGCAGCCCTGCACCGATCAAGGCGACTTTTACCGGTTTCATGATGATCCGCTCTCCTTTGTGTATCCGATCTCTCTATGATCTCTCAGCACGCTCTCTGCATGCTCTCTGCACGTTCTCTGCACGTTCTCTGCACGTTCTCTGCACGTTCTCTGCACGTTCTCTGCACGTTCTCTGGACACTCTCTGCACACTCTCTATTCCTTGACGCTGCCTACGGTCATGCCTTTGACAAAGTACTTCTGCAAGAACGGGTACACCACCATGATCGGCAGTGCGCCCATGAAGATCTGCGCGTTGCGCAGCGTCTTCTCGCTCAGATTCTCCAGCATCTCGAGCTGCTCGCTCGAGACGGACGTCATCATGGAGTTCATGGACATAATGAGCGTGGACAAGTAGGTCTGCAGCGGGTACTTGTCCGGCGAGTTCAAGTACAGGATGCCGTCGAACCACGCGTTCCAGTGGCCGACGATCGTGAACAAGCCGATGGTGGCGATGGACGGCAGCGAGACGGGCAGATAGATTCTCCATAGAATCTTCCAGTGCCCTGCGCCGTCGATCTTCGCGGCCTCCTCCAGCTCCCTCGGGATGGACCGGAAGAAGTTCAGCATCAGGATCACGTTCCATACGCTCAGCGCCCCCGGCAGGATCAGCGACCAGATCGAATCGATCAGCCCGGTCGACTTGACGATGATGTACGTCGGGATGAGCCCGCCCGAGAAAAACATCGTGACGGCAAAAAACCATACGTATATCGTTCTGTGCTTGAATTGATCGTTCGCCTTGGACAACGGGTAGGCGGTGATGAACACCAGGAACATATTCACGGCGGTGCCGAGCAGCACCCGCTCGACGGAGACGCGCAGCGAACGGAAGAACTCGACCTTCTCCGATAGAAATTGATAGGAGTCCAGGGAGAATCCGACCGGCCACAGCTTCACTTCCCCGGCCATGGCGGCCGTATTGGAGCTGAGGGAAATGGAGAGCAAATGGATGAACGGCACGATGCACAGCAAGGTGACGGCGGTCAGCACAATCGTGTTGATGCCGACGAACAGCCCTCTGCCCAGGGTAAGTTTACGCACGATCAGTCCACCTCCAGTCTAGAAAATTCGATAGTTGTTGTACTTGTAGGCCGCGTAATAGGTAACCGACACGAGCGCCAGCGAGATCCCGGATTTGAACAGGCCGATCGCGGCGGCAGGGCCGAATTGCTGGCTGAATATCCCCAGCCGGTAGACAAAAGTATCGATGACGTCCGCCCCTTCATAGACGGTCGGATTATACATGATCAGAATTTGCTCGAACCCGGCGTTGAGGATGCCTCCGAGGCCCAATACGCTAAGCAGGATCACGATCGGTGCGATGCCCGGCAGCGTGATGTGCAGCATTTGCTTCCACCTGCCTGCGCCGTCCACCTCGGCGGCCTCGTACAGCGTGGCATGGATGCCGGTGATGGCGGCCAGCATGATGATCATGTTGTACCCCATCCCTTTCCACACGTCCGTCCCGATGATGATGCTCCGGAACCAGCCGTTGTTCAGCATGAACATGATCGGCTCCAGCCCCAGGGAAGAAAGAATCCCGTTCACGGGCCCGTTGAGCGAGAAAATCTCGATAATGATGCCGCCCAGCACCGTCCACGACAGGAAGAACGGCAGGAAGATCGCCGATTGCACGAATCGCGAGAACCATCTCCGCGTCACTTCGTTCAGCATCAGCGCGAGAATGAGAGGGACAAGCAGGAACAGCACCATCTTGAATACGGCGATAATAATCGTGTTCCACAGCACCTGACCGAAGTCGGGCAGATGGAACACATACGAGAAGTTATCCCATCCGATGAACTTGGACTTGAAGAAGCCGGCCAGCGGCTCGAATTCCTGGAAAGCCATCACGAGCCCCGCCATGGGGCCGTAGGCGTAGATCAGCGTAAAAATGACACCCGGCCATACCATCACATGCAGCGGCCAATCTTTTTTTAACGTTCTCAAGGATGTTCCTCCCCGCTCCAAAACCCGGATACTTAATAGGCGGGGGGTGTTGTCGACTCCTCGACGCAACCCCCCGCCTCCTCGTCATGCAGCTTACTTCACGGCCTCTTTGCTGTACCAGTCATTGACTTCCTGGATGATCTGATCGCCGCCGAGCGACTTCCAGCTGGCCACGAACTTATCGAATTCGTCGACCGGTGCCCCCATGATGATCTTGGTGAAGGATTCCTGCATCAGCTTGTCGAGCTGGCTGCCCTTGCTGACCACGGTTGCCGTAGGCAGGCCGTAGAACTCATTGTTGACGAATGCCTGCTTTTCTTTGATCTGCCGGGTCACGCCCCAGCCGCCGTCCTTGGCAACACGGCTGAAGTATTGGCCCCAGTTCACGCCGTTGGACGCCTTGGACGTATCCTTCGCGAAGTAATCCTTCGTGGCCTCGAAGCGGCCCTGCACGGTCGAGTAGTTCTGGTCTTCGAGCGTGATCTCGGTCTGATTGGCTTCAAGCGCCTTGTTGACCTCGGTATAGATCGTCTCGATCTCGGCCGGGTTGTAGATGCGCGGATTGAACCAGTTGTACACATAACCTTTTTCCGCAGATTTCGGGTCGTAGTATTTCTTGTAGCCTTTTTCGATGTAGAAGTTGAGCATCTTGATGGCAGCCTCGGGATGCTTCATGTTTTTGCTCACCGCGAACACCTTGCCGCTGCGAATCTTCGGCACGAGCGACTTGCCCGGTCCGTCCAGCCCCGGAATCTGGATGGCAATCCAGTTGGCCTTGGGGTCTTTGTCTACGCTCGAATTGAGCGGCCAGTTCGGGTACCACCATTCTCCGTAGGAGATGCCGACTTTGCCGGCTACGAGATCCTCGACGACCTTGTTCTCGTCCTTCAGCGCGAACTCCTTGTTGAGGATGCCCCGCTTGTACCAGGATTGCAGCATCGTCAGGCCTTCCTTCATCTCCGGCTGAATGAGGCCGGGGACGAGCTTGCCGTCGGCGCCCTTGATCCAGGCGGATTGCGCGTCGCCGACAGAAGGGTAGGCGCCGAATCCGTTGAAGAAGCCCCGCAGATCGAAGCCCCAGAAAAACAGCGTTTTTTGCAGCGCGACACCGTAGGTGTCCTTCTGGCCGTTCTGATCGGGATCCTGGTTCACGAACGCATCCGCGACCTTGTCGAGCTCCTCCATCGTGGTCGGCGGCTGCAGCTGCAAGGTGTCGAGCCAATCCTTGCGAATCCACAGGATTTGCGTGGAGAGGAACGGGTCCTCGAAGGCGGGAATGGCGAGCTGCTTGCCGTCCGAGCTGAATGTCTTCATCGCGAAGCCGCCGTCGGATTCCATGTACTTCTTCAGATCCGGCGACGCATACTGCGCATACGCTTCGGTCAGATCCGCCAGCATGTTCTGGTTTTTAAGCTTCTCGTAGTTTTTCTGGTCCAGCTCCAGAATGTCGGGCAGATCGCCGGACGCCAGTGCCAGCGAGAACTTCTGCTCGTATTGGCTGGAGGGCACCATCCATTTGAACTTCACGTCGATGTTCATCATGTCTTTGAGGTCTTTCAAGTACGCGTTCTTGTCGGGGGTCAAGCCCTTCGGCGTCCGCGGATCTTCCGGCGGATTGTAGCCGATGACTTCCGAGACGGTGACCGTCTCGGGGTATTTGCCGAACGGGTCCTGCGCCTCGGCGCTCGGGCTCGCTGCCGGAGAGGACGAGGAGGACGAAGCGGCCGGAGAAGACGCGGCCGGCGATGAAGACGCGCTGTCGTTGTCTTTGCCTGCGCATGCCGTGACAGCCGTGACGGCGAGCGAGAGGGGCAGCGCCCACTTGCCTATTTTTGCGATATTCATACGGAACGTTTTCCCCCTTGAGATGCTGTGTTCGGATTAGGAGCTCCATGTATTCATTGTAAGTGCGCGGGGAAAACGCTTGCAATTTCGCAATTTTTACATCGGTTTTGCTTTTTTTACTTCCTGCGTATTCCGATATTCCTGCGGCGTTTGCCCTGTCACTTTTTTGAAAAAAGTCGTGAAGTACGAGTAGGAATCGAAGCCCGCCCGCACGGCGATATCGCTTAGCTTGAGCGATGTGCTCGTCATCAATTCCAGGGCGGCGCTCAGCTTCTCCGACTGGATATGCTCGATCAGATTGCGGCCCGTGAGCTGCTTGTAGTAGCGGGACAGATAGGAAGGATTGAAGTGCATCGCTTCCGCAATCGCCGTCAGGGACAAATCTCCGGTCAGGTTGTCGCGCACGTAGCGGTGAATCTGCTCGACGAGCAGCGCCTTGAACTCCTCCTGCTTCATGCCCCCGCCGACGTACAGCGCGGCATGATAGCCGGACGTCTGTGCCAGATCCACGACGACCATGTTCTGGCCGAGCAGGATCCGCTCCCGGATCAAGGCGCGCACAGTCTCGACCCGATCGCGGACGGTATCCCAATGCCCGGCCAGATCGCCGGTAATCCCGAACGAGACGGACATATCCAGCATGCGTTCGCACTCGTTCTGAATCTGCTCCAGTATGCCCTTCATGTAGGAGGCGACGGCGTGCCCGTCGCGCGGCGCGCCCGCCCCGCCGCCTTCGAATCTCGCGAGCCACGGCTCGTCCGGCTGCAGCAGCCAGACGAGCGTGTCGCCGCCGCAGATCGCGCGTTCGACCGCGAACGAGCCGGGCAGATGTCCGTCCGCGATCCGCTGTACGGACTGCAGCGCCGACAGCGGGCGGGCTTCCGGCCGGTCCGCGAGGCCCGCCAGCACGAAGCAGGGACGGTCTGCCGCGATCCGGAAATCCACCTCCGCATAGCGCTCGCCGTTCAGCAGCGCCGGGAGCGGTTCCCCGTTCAGCATCGCTTCGATCAGCTCGGTTTTCAGGAACGGCTCCGCCATTTCCAGATGCCTTCGCGCGGCTTCCTGCTGCATTTTGCTCTGGTTTTCCTCCTCCAGCTTGCCGACGGCCTTCTGCACCGCTTCGAACACCGGCTGGATGCCTTCCGTTTTCAGAATATAATTTTCGACGTTTTTCTTGATCGCTTCGTATACGTAGTCGAATTCGCTGTACCCCGTCAGGAAGATGACCCGGCAGGACGGCCAGTAATGGACAATCTCGTCCACCAGCTGCAAGCCGTTTTTCTGGGGCATGCGGATGTCGCTGACCAGAATATCCAATTTCGTTTTTTTGGCGATCTCAAGCGCTTCGCCGGAAGAATATGCCTTGCGGATGTCCAGCTCGAATGCCGGATTTTCCTGGAACAATTGATACAAGCCGTTGACGATGACCGGCTCGTCGTCCACGATCAGCAAACGATACATGCTCATGCCTCCTTGGTCCCGTGCCGTATGATGAGTTCCACCTTCAAGCCCCCGTGCGCGCTGCGGGAGACGAACAAGCCGCTGCCCGGCCCGTACTTGAGCTGGAGCCGGTTGTTGACGTTGATCAAGCCCGTTTTCTCGATCTGCTTGGAATCTCTGGCCAGCGTCTCCCGCAGCCGCTCGATCCGCTCGTCCGTCAGCCGCGTGCCGGTATCCTCGACGGTGATGCGGACCGACCCGTCCTGAATGTCGGCGCCGATATAGACCGTCCCTGACGCCTGCTCGTCCTCGAAAGCGTGCTCGAATGCGTTCTCGACGAGCGGCTGGATGATCAGCCTCGGGACGGATACAGCGCTCGCTTCGGCGGGCAGCTCCTCATGCTCGTAGCGGATGCGGTTGGAGAAGCGGATGCACTGGATCTCGCAATAATCGAGCGCGTGCTGGTACTCCTTGAAGATCGGCACCTCGTCCGACCCGCTTCTCGTGATGTACTGGTAGTAGCTCCCCAGCTTCTGCGACAGCTCCGCCGCATTTTCCGGATCGCCGACCTTGCACATCATGTAAATGTTGAAGAAGCTGTTGTACAGAAAATGCGGGTTGATCTGGGATTGCAGCTGCTTGAGCTGCGAATGCTGGAGCGCGATCCGCTGCTCGTAGTTGTCCTCGATCGAGCGCTTGAGCCGGTAGGCCATCCGGTTGAAGCTGTTGAACAGATAATGGAATTCATCCTTGGTCTTGGATACGATCGACAGATTCAGGTTGTCCGTCTCGATCATATGGAAGGCTTTGACCAGCTTGGACAACGGACGATGGATCATGAAGTGGAGCGAGAACGAATAAATCGCGATGAACGCGACGGCGATCCCGAACAGCAGATAGATCCAAGTATTGAACCGGCTGAGCGATCTCGTGAGCTCGGATTGGTTCACATAAGTGATCAAGGACAGACCCAGGGAACTGACCTCGTGGCGGATGGCGACATAGCTCTTGCCGCCGACCTTGAGCGAGTAGGAGAGGCCGGGCTCGCGCTCGTCCCCTTCGCCGAATTGACGGGTGACATCCGCCGCCCGCCGAGCGTCCGCGTCCGTCGAGAGGACGATGCCCCGCTCGCGGTTGCTGAGCAGCACTTCGGATTGGTTGTACAAGCTGGCGATCTGGCCCAGCGCCTCCAGCAGCTTCGGTTCGGAGATCTCGATATAGGACCAGATGCCGGCGATATTTTCAGTCTCGATAAAAAAGATGCGATTCCCTTCGCGATAGAACGAAGGCTTGGGCTGGGCTGCGGCGAGGGAAGCGATCAGCAGGTATTCTTCGTTCGGGGTGCTCGTCACGCCCGACCCGGTGGAGATCGTCTTGCCCACCGCCCCGACGTACACCCCGGCGGCGACGACATAGTCGCTCGAGGCGGTCAAGGTGGCGAGACGGTTGCGCACCTGCTCGATCAATTCGACTTCCTCGTAGCTCCCCAGCAGCTTGCTGCCCCGGAAGCCGAGCTTCTGCAGGTCGGTATCGCTGAGCAGCTGCAATTGCAGATTGCGGATGAAGTACATTTCCTTGTCCAGCTGCTTGGAATAGAACGACGCGCCAGCCGACGAGGAATCCAGAATCGTGTTCTTCGTCAAGGACAGTCCCCTGAAGTTCAGCCAGATGCTCGTCGCCACGAGGGGCACGAGGAACGCCAGGAAGACGATGATCATTTTCTGATAGACGAACCATGTAGACGCCTTGCCCTGCGCATGCAGCTTCATGCCGTTCCCCCGTTGCCCGTGCCGTAATTTCCGGATCGTCCTTGTATTATCGCTAATATGGGGCATTCAACTTTCAAAATCAAGAAAGAAATTGTCAAAGCCGACGAATCGGATAAGGAGCATTCCCGGTGGAATGCTCCCTGTCCGCGCTGCTTAAGCGGCTGCTACGACGTCCATACGCGCAGTTCGTTCAGCGCGATATTGCCCCATTGGCGGTTGCCGTTGTTGACCTTTAATCTGAGCTTGCCCGCAGTGACCGGACTGAACAGGATGTCCCGCGTCTCGACCGTGCTGTTGTTCAGCGACCAGGTCAGCGACACGTTCGACAGCGCCGTCACCCAGCTCGCGCCGTTGTAGTATTCGACATCGACATTCGTGATGCCCTGGCCGATCCCGAAGTGGGTGTAGAGGCTGAGCTTGCCCGTGGTGACCGGCTGGCTGCCGAAGTCCAGCGTGATGTATTGCGGGAACGTAATGGAGGTCGCGCTCGCCCAGGATGTCGCGCTGCGATCGTCGTTGACCGTGGAGATCGCGCCGGCGCTGCCCGCAGGGAATGTCGTGCTGGCTGTCGCGGCCGGGGCGACGTTGGCGGGTGCGGCGATCGGCGTACGGTACAGCTCCAGCTCGTTCACCGCGATGTTGCCCCATTGCCGGTTGCCGTTTTTTACCTTGAGCCGCAGCTTGGACATCGTCGTGGCCGCGAAGCTCACCGTCCGAATCTCCTCCTCAGCCGTGTTGGAATTCCAGCTCAGCGCGACATTGTTCTGAAGCGGCTGCCAGGACGAGCCGTTGTAATACTCGAGATCGAAGCTCGTAATGCCTTGACCCTGACCGAACCTCGTCACCACCTTCAACGTATCCGCGGTGACCGGCACGGCGCCGAAGTCGAGCGTGATGTCGCTGGGGAACGTGGGCGACCCGTTGCTCGACCAGGCGTAGTCGTAATAGCCGTCGTTGATGTTGGAGACGGCGGCGGTCGTGGCGTTGAGCGTCGTGAAGGTCGTGCTGGCCTTCGCAGCCTTCGCCAGGTTGGCGGCGGGGGACTTGCCGAGCTTCGTATACGGGACGGATGCCTTGTTCGATGCGGCAGGCACCGTGCCCGGGTACTCGTATGCGCCGATGTCGGGATCGCCGTTGTACAGCGGGTTGCCGAAGTAGTCGCGGCTGCCGCGGTCCGTGATGGGCACGCCCGCGCCGATCAAGGGAGAGCTTGCCTGCAATTGATATCCGCCTACCGTGTTCATGCCGGTGCCCGCGCTGCCGGGACTTGCGAACTGCGGGTTGGCCGTGACTTTGTGCGGGTCCGAGCTGACCAGCGTCTTGCCCCCGAAGTATGCGTTGTAGTCGAACATCTGGCCGGTCAGTGTCCACCCTTTATCCCCGACGCTGTAGTAGGCATTGTTGTAATTTTGAATATTCGTCGGAGAGCCTGAAGTCTTCGTAAAATAATCGCTCATGACCGGGTTGCCGGACGCGGCGCCGACGTACACGGTGTTGTTGTGATTCGTCACGCCTCGGATCGAGCCGCTGTACCGGAAGATGCTCTTGCGGTCGTTCTGGCTGATGTTGTACCGGACGACCGTATCGTCGGTATAGTACGTGTCGTTCACGTACAGCATGAAGCCGCCGGCATTGTCGTGGCTGTAGTTGTACTGGACGAGGGAGCCGATGTTGCCCGCGTCGACGTCGAAGCCATGCCCGTCCTCCGCGCCGTTGACGCTCTCGAACGATTCGTTGAACTGCACGAGATTGTTGTCGGCGTACGCCCACCAGATCGCGGCGTTGGTCGCCAGATAGGTCGCCTGCTGCACGGTGTTGCGCTCGACGACGGCGCCGTCGGTGACGTTCCAGGCGATCCCGCCCGTCGCCGCGCGGATGACGGCGTTGTTGGATATCTTGACGTTGGTGGACGGCGTCCATGGCCCGTACGGCTTCGGCACCCAGGGCCACAGATCGCCCATGCCGTAGCGCAGGATGCAGTTGGAGCTGATGTAGATGCCGTAGGCGTCCACATCCGTCAGCGTATTGCCGTCGATCAGGATGCCGTCGAAGGCGCTCGGCGTGTTGGAGCCGACCGAGTCGAAGATGATGCCGCCCGAACGCGTCGTGTAGGCGCCATCCACGTCGTGGATCGTCAAGTTTTTAACTTGGATATGATGCAGGATGCCGGCTTCTTCGTTCAGAATATAGACGCCGCGGCGCTGACCGCGCGCGTTCTGCCAATCGCGGTCGAACGGCAGGGAGGAGCGGTTGGTCACTTCCAGGTTATTGATCTCCCAATACTGCTGATTTCTCAGGTACACGGCTTCCAGCTCGGATGTGACGCCGGCGATCAGCGGCTTGCTGCCCGTGCCGTAGCGGTCGACGACGATCGGACTGCCGTCCGCCCCCGAGCCCTTGGGCCACAATCTGCCGTTCCAGCTTCCGCCGGATTTGAACAGAATCTTGTCGCCCGGAGCGAAGGTCGTCGCATTGACTTTGTCGAGAGACTTCCATGCCGAACCCGAGCTTGTGCCGCTGTTGCCGTCATTGCCCCCCGTGTCGTCGATGTAATAGACGGTTCCGGCCGCATCTGCGACCGGCGGCGCTACGGCGGCGACGCCGCAGAGCAAGGAAGTGAGCGTCACGATCGCGCCCAGTCTCCTGACTGTCCGTATGACCACATATATCATCCTTTTCCTCGTATTTATGTAAAGCCTCAATCGGGCCCAATTGAAGCCATTACATCGCCAGGTGCAGCAGCCTCTCCCTACCAGCGATACGCGCGGTACTTCGTCTCGTTCGTCTCAATCTTCGCTTCTGCGACGCGTGTTCGGACATATTGTTCATATCTGGAGTCGGTGTAGTCTCTCAGCACTTGATCGCGGATCGCTTCGAACTTCAGATCGGCTGAACCGTACGCCTGATTGTCGGTGCATGCGAGCAAGTAGAAGCGGCCGTTCTCCTCGATCACGCCGCTGATCTCGCCGACCGCCAGCTTCTCGGCCGCTTGCGCGACGGGGCTGCGGAGATTCATCCTGACGTTGCCGAGGCTGACGGATCGCTCTTCCAGCAGCATGTTCGAATCGCCAGCTCCCGCTATTTTCTCGAATGGAACACCGGCGGCCGCTTGGGAGAGCGCTTCGTCCATCCTCAGCTTTGCCTGCTTTTTCAGCGCTTCGTCGACCTCCTGATTCGCATTCAGGAACGACATCGACAGCTGGTTGATCTTGACCGAGCCTTGCACCATGTACAGTCGGCTTTTGTTCGCTTCATAGAATTGCTGCAAAGCTTGCTCGTCCGGCTGCCACGTCTGCTCCAGCAGCCGACGCTTGGCAGACAGCGTAGCCTGGCCCAGCACATATTCGAAGTAGGCGTCCTCGCTGTACCGGGCGGGCCCGAATACGACCTGGCCGCTCTCGATCGCTTGCTGCCGCTTCCGATTCTCCTGTCCGAGCTGCTGCAAAAAGCCTGTGTAGCTGATGTCCGGATATACGCCCTGTTCATGGGCGATCAGTTGGCGAAGCTTGATCTTCACGCTGTCATCGAGCGCATCCCGCATGGCAGTCTCCGCCGTGATGTCGCCTGAGGCGACCCGGTCCCGATAGAGACTCGCGGCTCTGGCGAATTCGGCGGTGTGGATGGGTACGCCGTCCACTCGTGCGATCGCGTCGTCCGTCTCGCCGCTGCCGAGCACGAAGCGTCTGACCAGCAGCGCGCCCGACAGGACAATCAGGATCATGACGACACCGATCGTCCGCCGTCGCAGCGCGCTCCGTTTCCCGACCGTTTGGACCGATTTCACGAATATCAATTTCCCCCTTTGCAACGTTGCTGCTTGGTTCGGACCTGCATGAACCTATTGTACGGTAGGCAGGAAAGCGCTTACTATTTCTGCTTTTTTACATCGCTTTTCATTTATTTACGAGTTGCGCTCTCCGCTTGGCTTTACAACCCCGCATGCACAATCTATACTGAAGCAAATATGCATATCGGGAATAACGGAGGAGCCTGCCATTCGGTGGGCTCCTTTTGTCTTTTTTGCCTGTCCGAATGGAGGTGCGGGATACTTCGGCCATTTCCGGCGATCCTATTTCCAATTCCATCAGGGAGGTTGTTATGGAACAGCAGGCAATTTGGGCAATCGGCATTTTCCTCGTCATCTATGCGCTTATTATCTCGGAGAAGATTCACCGGACGATCGTCGCCATGATCGGGGGACTGCTCATGGTCGTCCTCGGCATCGTCGATCAGGAGACTGCAGTCCACCATATCGACTTCAATACGCTGGGACTGCTCATCGGGATGATGATTATCGTGAGCACGACGGCGGAGACGGGGGTGTTCAAGTATATCGCCGTGCTGGCTGCGAAGAAGGCCAAGGGAGAGCCCGTCCGCATCCTGATCGTGCTGTCGCTCATAACGGCGGTCGGCTCGGCGTTTCTGGACAATGTGACGACGGTGCTCCTCATGGTCCCGGTTACCTTCAGCATTACGCGTCAGCTTCGCGTCAATCCGATACCGTACTTGTTGACCCAGATCATTGCATCCAACGTCGGAGGGACGGCGACCCTGATCGGGGACCCGCCCAATATTATGATCGGCAGCGCGGTGCCGGAGCTGACGTTCATGGCCTTTATCAACAATCTAACCCCGATCGCCGTCATCGTCATGGCCGTGTACGTACCGTTGTTCGTGCGGCTGTTCCGCAAACAAATTCGGACGACGGACGAACTGAAGCAGAGCATCATGCAGATGGACGAGAAGGCGCTCATCGCCGATCCGAAGCTGCTGCGCAAATGTCTGGCCGTGCTGGGGCTGACGCTGGCGGGTTTCTTCACACATCAGTTGCTCCATCTCGAATCGGCCACGGTCGCGCTGGCCGGCGCCTTCATCCTGCTGCTGCTCACCGGCGAGCATATGATGGAGCAGGCGTTCACGAAGGTCGAGTGGATGACAATTTTCTTCTTCGTCGGCCTGTTCGTACTCGTATCGGGCCTGATCGAGACGGGCGTCATCGCAGAGCTGGCGAAGCGAGCCATCGATCTGACGGGCGGCGACCTCGTCGCGACCTCACTGCTCATCCTGTGGCTGAGCGCGATCGCCTCCGCCTTCCTCGACAACATCCCGTTCGTCGCGACGATGATCCCGATGATTCAGGAGATGGGCACGATGGGCGTCAGCAACCTCGAGCCGCTCTGGTGGAGCCTGGCGCTCGGCGCCTGCCTCGGCGGCAACGGCTCGCTCATCGGCGCGAGCGCGAACCTGATCGTCGCCGGCATGGCCGCCAAGGAAGGATACCCGATCCGGTTTGTCCAATATCTTAAGATCGGCTTCCCGCTCATGCTGCTGTCCATCGCGCTGTCGAGCGTGTATGTGTATGTCCGTTATTTGATGTGAGGTTGGGGGAGGGGAATCGACATGCTGAAGTATCGCTTCGACGAAGCCGCACTGCGAATAGGCGATACTGCGAACGACCAAGACGTGGAGTTCCGCATCGTTCTCTTAAGCGGCGACCCCGCTCTGGCAGAGGGCATGAAGCGGGTCCGGCAGTTTTTCGACGAGAACGAAGTCTACACGGACGTGCTGTTCTATCAATATCCCGATCGCGAATACAAGGTAATCGTCCGCAAAGATTACTACACGGACTTCATCCTCGAGCTGATGAAGCAGCGGCTGCTGCAGAGCGTAGCGTGGGCGGGCGATCAATAAACAAAGAGCGGATTCCTGTCGCAGCTTGGCTGCTGTGGGAATCCGTTTTTATTATTAAGGGATGGCTTGCTGGTCAAGGAAAGAGTCATGATACATATGCCGTATCAAGCGACCATGCCGAGCTGTTCGGTAACGCCGCACGTAAATTTAATTGTTAGTTGCCCAAATCGCACCGCGCTGCAAGGGCTGAAAATTTTTAGGCCATACTGTCGTATTATCAAATGTTGCTTCCAATAACAATGCGCCTTCAAAATTAGCATCATGCAATTGAGCGCCATTAAGTCTGCGTTTCTTAAATTAGCCTTCCTTAAAATACAATTCATCATTTCTCTATTGCTCAAAATTGCTCGATGAAAATCAATTCCTTCAAGAGAAAGATTAACAAGTGAGGTCGCATTAATAATAATGGGTGCCTCGCTCGCTAAGGTTTGAATTACAATCAAGTTAGATCACCTCATTTATCCCCGCCACGTAGCGATGATAACCGTCTACAAGTATTCTATTTTTATTATTCACTTTTTTTCAGATACGGCCGGAGAATAGAGACTATTTTTCTAATCTATAATCGTATACTTCATCAGGAATCTTCAATTTAACGCCATTTATATTTACAATATTATTAGATTCCCAATGAACCTCCGCATCATCTCGATGGTATACCCAATAAATATTTTTCTTTTTTTTGTGTTTAGAATTAAAAATCAGTTCCCCACGTACTGCAAAGTCTACAGTTGCACCCCCATTAACCAAATAAATTTTTATTGAATGCTTTTTGTCAGGAGATTGTACTTCCTTGATAAGAGTGCCTTTGGGGAGATGATTGATGTCAATCTTAAAGAAGTTTATAGCTTTTACAGTACCAGCAGTAATAAGTAAAGCTATAAATAACAAACTTATTGATATTAGAATCCCTTTTCTTTGCATCCCAAGTCCACCTTATAAGATTAGGGGAAGTAATTTAAATTACTTATACACGTTTTCTACTTGATAATATATTCTTTCAAAGTTAGCTAACCAAGTTGACTTATTTTCTGCACTCCAGTTATTTCTAACATAATCACATTGAAGTTTAAATAGTTTGTACGCATTCTGCTGGCTGACCGTAGTCTCATGTCTTACGTTTTCTTCAATAATACAAATTGTTGAATCTATATCTTTTTCGTTTCCTGGTAGCTTCGAATGAATTGCTATACCGCTGTTGAGAAAATCAAATACTATTTGTTCATATTTAGCTATAGCCCCGCGGAGCGGTGTATTCGTTAAATCATCCGCATAATTGATCTCAGTAATCAAAGAAAGATAGCAATAATTTAATTCATATAATAGTTTCTTGGGGATCTGATGGTTTATTAAGTGCGGGATAATACGGTTAAGCTTTTCTTGGAGATCATTGAGTTTTTCATTATCAATTAATATCGAAGGCCGTAAATCCAGCTCAATAGCTATCAACACTTTACTTATTTGTCCAATCAGGCTGTTTAATTGTCGGGAGTCCATGCTACTATCGCGCTCCTATAGCATTTACCTTGCAGTTTTATCTTCATGAGTTCTGCATAAAAGAAAACCTTGAAAGGCAAAGTCCAATCAAAGCGGTAAAAATTCTTATCTTTCTTCTACAGATAAAACTTCAATCGAGCGACAATAGAAACTCATGGCATCGTTTTCATAATCATGAACGTAATATCTCAGACTTCTTTCCCAGCCGTGATCCTTCATATCGGTTATTTTGAAGCCTGTTATTTGATTAAACGCACCACCAAAATTCGATAGTTTTAGAGAATTAACTTCGCTAAAACCTAATAACACTTGATATGACTTATTCGCCGCCTTTGGTTCCACGATATATCCAACCTCTAAAAAAGATACTTCTTCAAAATGTTCGTTATAATCAATTAATAACGAATGCTTGAAACAAGGCTAAAGTCATTTTCATGGAAGGGGACTGGAATTTTTTGAAGAGCCGTGTAGTTTTTTATGAATTTCATTTTTCACCCCTTATTCGTCAAAGGATTGGTAATTAGATTCCTTACCCTTACCTGGATATCCTGATCTGAGGTTCTAAGTCTTTTAAAAAATGATCATTCCATTTGTTTCTGTACGGAATGATAAAATTATCCCAGTACTCTTTTTCAATCCAATCTTCCGTTATCATTATTTCCGGAAGGAAATGAACTGCATCAATTAAATCATAAGCTCTCTGAAATTCCTTTTGATTGAGTAAGAATAGAGCCTCTTCAAGAATTTCATTAAGCACCTTCAAATGAATTAGAGAAGGGGGATTTGAATAATCTACTCCACTGCTTTCAATATCGTCTAACAATATTCGCTTGGTTATTTGATTTATTTCCTTAACGATGTCATCCCGATCCAAACGTTCTCCGTTCTTAAGTTTCCTCAGAATTTCTATAAGAACCACCAGTAAGTAGCTATTTTGTGATGACCTGATATCTGCTCTTATTAATAAGAAGATCCGATAGCAGAGACCTATATAAAAATTATGGATTTTCATGCCCTCCTCCACTTTTAATGGCATCTTGTAGCTACGGTGTCCATCTTTGATCAATACCCATTTGCAAAAGAGCTACTCAATTGTAAAAAGCAAAGCCCCTATCGTCACGCGAGCGAGAGGGGCCTTTAAAAATATGCGTAATGTATTTAGAGCTTTAATTCCAACTGCGTAACTTCTCCTCAAGAAGAGCATATTCGTTTTTTCTTTCTTCAAATATTTCAGGACTTAAAGTGGACCATAAATTCAGCCCGAGTCCTTCTTTTGTTATTAGTAATGCTTTTTCTTTAATTTCCGCTAGCAATTCACCATGTTTAAGCTGCGCCAGCGCAATACCCAAGTAAACCGTTATTTGATCGTCTTCATCCTCCAAATAACGGTTGTAATCCTTAAGAAGTCTGGCAGTCACCGTTTCAGGAGTAGAGTTCTGTCGTCCACGAAATTTGTTGTATAATAAGTAAATTTCTCGAACAAGTTCGTCATCCTCTATTTTAGCTGTTAAAGCAGGGGCGAGTGAATCTTCCGGTATATCTCCCGAATATAGTCCTTGTTTTTGTAATTCAGTTAAGTAGTGAATTTTTAGAGCACCTTCAAAGAAGGTTCCATTTGGAGAAGCATTGCCTCTTTTCTCTCTTGGCACTCGAGTCTGTTCATCGCCCACAAAAAGGTAAATAAATCTTTCATCAAGATAGTCGGGTTGCCATAAAACTGGCATTTTAAATTTTTCAGGCAAATCCAAACTATAGATGATAGGCCATCTGCCCTCTAAAATTGGATGGGTTACTGTCCAGACATAAGATAGCGGCTCTAAGTTTTTCAGCTCGCTAATTGTTATCGTTCTTTCTGCAATAATTCTATAAAGCTCAATTAATATTTCAAATCCCTTTTTCTTGATAATCCTACCATATCCCTTATGCCCATCTGCAGTAAGGTTAATTTCAACAATTTGACCCGGGTTGATTTTCATGTGCACTCCTTATTATGGGGAATTTTTAAGTGTTCTTCGGTTTCTGTGATATATTTGCTTCTTCGTTCCAGTACTCGCCGGAATAGCCGAACGAGTTGTATATGGTCCCGTTCGCAATGAGAGGTTGCCCAAGATGTCGTAGCTATACTCGTTCAGCAGCGTGCCGTTAGTCTGGCGCAGGGCTGTGACATCGCCGGGGTTGTTGTGCAAATAATAAGCTTTATTACCCGCGGCGTCCTCACGATACAGCAGTTGCGCGCCACGCACGTAACGAGCCTTCAAGGTCACGGTGCCACCGGATACCGTGCTTTCGGCGATGATGTTTGCACCATCGTAAGTAGTAGCGGTTCGTCGAGCTCACGCCGCCGACGGTCTGGGTGCGCTCGGTCATGAGGCCGTCGCCGTTGTACTTGTAGCTGACAGTGTCGCCGTTCCGTGCGACCGTGCTGAGCTGCTCGGCATCGTCGTACGTGTAGTCGATCGTGTCCGTCGTCGGACTCTGCGCGCTCGATTCCAGCGTCAGACGGTTGCCCTTGGCGTCGTAGGTGTACGTCTCGTCGCCTTCGGAGTTGGTCAGGATCTGGTTCAGTCCGTCGTACGTGAACGTCCCGGTCATCGCGCCGTCGCTGCGGGTCAGAATATTACCGTTGTTGTCGTACGTGTAGTCGAAGTCCTGGCTGAACCCCGTGCCGGACTGCGCCAGCTTCGTCAAGCGGCCGTAGCCGTCGTGCGTGTACGTTTCCAGCAAGCTGCCGCTCGCCAGCTTCAATTGGTACAGTTGCGAGGACTTTTTGTAGCTCGGATCGGTGGTCGCCAGATTGTCGCGGTAGACGTATTCGCCCTGCACCGCACCGTCTACGGTTACTTTTTTGATCTGATCGTCCTGGTTGTATTCGTAGCTGATGACTTTGCCGAACGGATCGGTGATGGCGCTCACCTGGCCGTTGTCGTAGTAAGCGTATTGAATAAACTTGCCGTCCGGGTAGATGACCTTCTCCAACTGATTGTCCAGCCGGTAGAAGTACTGCGTCGTGCCCGTCTCGTCGGTCATCGTCTTGCGCAGGCCGTTCTTGTAGTATGTGTAGCTGCCGTTCTTCGCGCCGCTCGTCCAGCCTTTAAGCCGGTTCAGCTCGTCGTACTCGTTGGTGACGGCCGTTCCTTGGCGCGTCGTGCCGCCGGTCAGGGTGCTGTTGTCGTAGTACGTGTAGCTCTCGGAGCCTGCGACGGAGTCGGTCTTGGACAGGCGGCGTCCGAGTTCGTCGTAGTTGTACGCGATAGACGACAGGTCCGGGAACACTTTCTCCGCCAGACTGCCGAGCTGGTTGTACTTGTAGGAAGTCGTCGTAGTCTTAGACGGGGCGTATACGTGTTGGGTTGACCATAGGATCATTCGGAACCAAACATCTCTCCAAAAAAGAAACCTCGAAAGGCATGGAGCCAAATCAAGATTAATTACTCTAAGGTCTAATGTTTCCATATTGCTTTTTAAACTTCAACAATTAACCGCCCGATTCATTTGCACTGGGCGGGACTGCGCACAAAAAAAGAAAACTACACGCGAGATGTTACACTCGCATGTAGCTTGAATAATTAGATCTCTACCCACCCTTTTTTTCCTTTATTAAAACTTTAATATTTGAAACTAATTTGTTTGCATAAGAATGTTCTGGATTGATATTCAGAACTTTCTGTCCCCACTCGATAGATTGTTCCAAATCGTTTAGTCTATAATAACAATGAGCAATATCATACATGACTTCTGTATCATTAGTCATATACTTGTATGCGTCTAAGTATTTTTCTAGTGCTTTCCTATAGTGACCCATTGCATAGTATGTTATTCCTTGATTATAAATTGCATTTATGCACTTAGGGTCGAATAAGTATGCCTGGTTAAATTCTAATAAAGCTTTATCAAACGCGTGCAATCTAAGATAACATAATCCTAGATTTAAATGAGTTTCAGATTGCTCACTATCAATAGATAACGATTTTTCATAGCAATTTATGGATTCTTCATAGTTCCCTTGCTGGAAATAGAATAATCCAAGATAAAAGTAAGCATCCTCGCTATCAGGTTGAATTTTCACAGCAGATTCTAATGACTTCAAAGCTTCTTCGGTATTCCCTAGTTTTAAATTCACCCTTCCAAGAGTAATAAATGGTCTCTCCCAAGTCCGATTCGTCCTGATCAAGTCTTGTAATATATTTCTTGCTTTAATTAAGTCACCCAAATTTAAATAGCAACAAGCGATATAATTCATACAATCATCCGTATAACTTATAGTCAACACTCTCTCAAAAAGTTCGAGAGCAGCTTGATAATTGCCCTCTTCATAAAACCCTTCAGCTTGTTCAAACAATTCATTATAATTTGTCATGAATCTCTCGCCTTCCAGATATTAATTTTGTTGAGCGGAAATAATCTTGTACCCTCTGAGATAATCCAATAAATAATAATTCAGCATCTACACTAGATGTTACTTTACTTACATGGATCCAGAAATGTGCCAGGTCGTTGAATGCAAAGCCGAGCACGCGGCCTTCGCCCGAAGTCGCGGACACTTGACGTCCTGCCGCATCGTAGCTGTAGTCGGTCCGGTGGCAGGCAACGTCGATTGTGTATGCCAGTTCGCTGACCTCATTGGAATCCAGTACCACTTAAGCGGCATGAGCCCAGAGGAAACGACGGCGTATGTTAAGCACCATGTAGAGGAGGCAAAGCTGATGTGGCGGGTGTTTGCCGAGAGTGTGGTGCAGATGCTGTATGCAGCAAGCTAGGGGATTCCACGGGTGGTTAACCATATCTGCAGCCAAGCACGCCGAGGTGATTGAAGAAGCGCAGATTGGTCGCGTACTGGCGGACATAGACCGGCAACGGGGAACGGCGGGATGGCCGCCGTTTTTCGCCCCCACTATGGTTTACGATAGACTTCTCAGGTTGCTGACGTGCTAGATGTACAAGCGCTCACGTCAATAAAGGTGATCGCGACACCGACAAAGTACGTGAGCGCTGACAGTATGACATGACCATTTACACCGCGAATGCTGACGAAATCACAAGCTGCAAGAGCAATACGGCCATTACAGGATGGTCCATTGTCGAATATGAAGGAATGTTGTCAGTTATAGGCGCCCATTCTCACTCTCAGCTCAAGACAGCTTTGTACGAGGCCACATCGGGTGGTTATAATATTTCACTTTTGATCATTGACATGCGAAATGTGAGAACTATAATTGTTTATTCTATTAATCCAATCTTGTATATCCTCCTCATTGTGTAAATACTCCAGCGGGGAATCCTTCAAATCAACACCGGAAATCGTATCCATATACCTCCACAATAATAAATCACTTTCACTTAATCCAGACTCGTTACTAATGAATTTAGACCAATTTTCTGCCCAATGAGAAACCTCTTCTCGGGTCAATTTACCTTCTAATACACTGGTTAATTTACTTACAATATCATTAACAGTAGGCTTTAACATAACCCTTACCAGCTCCCGATATAATTTCCGTATTTATCGAATCTATAATGAATCTTTTCAGGTCCTAGTTGAGGCCTCACTTGTCTTACATTTCCTTCTGTATCCAAAGTTTCATGCCAAGATCTTACACCACCAGTTTTCGGATTTAACTCCTGAACCAAACGACGACCAGCCATTTCACCTGGCTTACTGGCTTTTTCTACATCTCCATAGTAACGAATTCTTCCATCAGAAAGAGTTACTTTTGAATCAGTCCCGTATCGTTCAGTATACTTTAAGTCTTTCTTCATCAAATTATACTTAAAAATATCGTTGGCCCCAGTAGAAATTATACTTCGATTGGGATTCCTTAAACTTCCATCCAGGTTGGTCGTCGCTTGTATAGAAGCTTTTATTGCAGGAGGAGTGCTAACAAAGTCCTCCTCAGGCATTCCGTACATTGTCCTGCCTGAATAGATTCTCTTTTGCCCTAAAATCTCCTTCCTAACATAGTTCTCTATGCCTTTCATTCCTTGTTCTTGATCCGCTCTTTCTTTAGCTTTTGGTGCAATTCGAGGTGGCGACCAATTTTCGTTGTAATCTGGATAAAATCCGGTAGGATCGCTATATCGAAGCGGATTATTTTCCACATACACATACGCATTCAGACTCTGCGGACTATTCACCCGCCCCTCGTACGTATCCTCCGAAATAAACCGCCCCAGCCCCGGATCGTACCAGCGCGCGCGCAGGTATTGCAGCGTCGTGACTTCATCCCAGTACTCGCCGGAATAGCCGAACGGGTTGTCGATCGTCTCATTGGCGACGAGCGGGTTGCCCCAGATGTCGTAGCTGTACTCGTTCAGCAGCGTACCGTTCGTCTGGCGCAGAGCGGTGACGTCGCCGTGGCCGTTGTGCAGGTAGTAAGCTTTATTACCCGCAGCGTCCTCGCGGTACAGCAGTTGCGCACCGCGCACATAACGAGCCTTGAAGGTCACTGTGCCGCCGGACACCGTGCCTTCGGCAATGATATTGGCTCCGTCGTAGTAGTAGCGTGTCGTCGTGCTGACGCCGCCGACGGTCTGGGTGCGCTCGGTCATGAGGCCGTCGCCGTTGTACTTGTAGCTGACGGTGTCGCCGTTCCGTGCGACCGTGCTGAGCTGCTCGGCATCATCGTACGTGTAGTCGATCGTGTCCGTCGTCGGACTTTGTGCGCTCGATTCCAGCGTCAGACGGTTGCCCTTGGCGTCGTAGGTGTACGTCTCGTCGCCTTCGGAGTTGGTCAGGATCTGGTTCAGGCCGTCGTACGTGAACGTCCCGTTCGTCGCACCGTCGCTGCGGGTCAGAATATTACCGTTGTTGTCGTACGTGTAATCGAAGTCCTGGCTGAACCCCGTGCCGGACTGCGCCAGCTTCGTCAAGCGGCCGTAGCCGTCGTGCGTGTACGTTTCCAGCAGGCTGCCGCCCGCCAGCTTCAATTGATACAGTTGCGAGGACTTTTTGTAGCTCGGATCGGTGGTTGCCAGATTGTCGCGGTAGACGTAATCGCCCTGCACCGCACCGTCTACGGTCACTTTTTTGATCTGATCGTCCTGGTTGTATTCGTAGCTGATGACTTTGCCGAACGGATCGGTGATGGCGCTCACCTGGCCGTTGTCGTAGTAAGCGTATTGAATAAACTTGCCGTCCGGGTAGATGACCTTCTCCAACTGATTGTCCAGCCGGTAGAAATACTGCGTCGTGCCCGTCTCGTCGGTCATCGTCTTGCGCAGGCCGTTCTTGTAATATGTGTAGCTGCCGTTCTTCGCGCCGCTCGTCCAGCCTTTAAGCCGGTTCAGCTCGTCGTATTCATTGGTGACGGCCGTTCCTTTGCGCGTCGTGCCGCCGGTCAGGTTGCTGTTGTCGTCGTACGTGTAGCTCTCGGAGCCTGCGACGGAGTCGGTCTTGGACAGGCGGCGTCCGAGTTCGTCGTAGTTGTATGCGATGGACGACAGATCCGGGAATACTTTCTCCGCCAGACTGCCTAGCTGATTGTACTTGTAGGAAGTCGTCACAGGCGCGGTCGGGTCCGCAGCCTGCGTCACGCCCCCGAGCAGATGGCGTCCGTTGGCCTTGAGGCTGCTGATGCCGCCCATCGCGTCGGTCGTCTGCGTCTTGAACGGATCGCCGCCGACTTCATAGGAAGTGCTCGTCGTCAGCGGACTCGTGCCGCCGCTGTCGCCCTGAATCTGCGTGCCGGTCGAACGGCCGATCGCATCGGTCGTCTGCGTGACGGCCGCGCCATAATCGCTGGTCGTCGTCGACTGGTGCAGCAGATCGTTGAAGGCGTAGCCCAGTACGCGGCCTTCGCCCGAAGTCGCAGACACTTGGCGGCCTGCCGCATCGTAGCTGTAGTCGGTCCGGTGGCCCGCGCCGTCGACCGTGTACGCCAACTCGCCGATCTCATTGTAATAGTTGGTCAGCAGATCGTAGGAGACACGTGAATTGTAGTTGTTCAGCTTCTCCTTCTGAACTTTGTACAGGCGGCCGAGGCCGTCGTAGACCCAGGCGGTTTTCTTGCCTTCCTCGTCGGTCGCGGTCTGATAGAACATCTGCGCGTTCGTGTCGTAAACGTAGGCATAAGTACGTGTCCCCGCAGCCGTTTCACCCGCAACCTTCTTGTTCGTGATCTGGGTCAGGCGTCCGACCGGATCGTAGCTGTACGATTCCTCGCTGCCTGCCGGTGCGCCTGCCGCTACGGCATTGCCGTCGTAGTGCTCGGTGACGCGGCCGGTCGGCAGGTCGTAGACATAGCGCTCTTCAAGTGTCTTGGTGCCCGTATCGCCCGTCACGTATTGTTTGATGCTCGTCGGATATGCGCCCTTGTAGGCAGCGTCGTAGGCGATGTCCGTACGCTGGCTCTTGCCTTCTTCGAGCGCCTGCGTCACACGGGTCGCGTTGCCATAGCCGTCATACTGATAGCTCCACGAGATGCTGGCCGGCTGGCCGTTGTCGTCCATATAGTTTTGCGTCGTCGCATTGATCTGCGGCTTGGCGCTGTCGACCGTATGGACGACGTCGTCCGTCAGGACGCCGGAGACGGTCGTCTGTACATGCGTCGCGAGGCCCGGATATTGCGTATCGTAGGTGTACGTACTGACGTGGCCGACCGCATTCGTCGCGGTGAGCACATTGCCGTAGTTATCGTAAGTGTAAGAGGTTGTCTCGATCCCCGAAGTTGCGGGTGTCTGCGTATAGTCGTGGCTCGTCCGGGTGATCGATGTCGGCAGTTTCTTGGCGGTGTCGTAGGCATAGCCGGTCTCGCTCTTATACTCGCCCGCCTTCTCGGTTACCGTGCTCGTCACCAGATGCTGACCGTTCAGGTTTGTCGTCAGTGATATCTTCTCGACACGCGGGATATGAGATGCGGCATTCGGATTGCTGATAATGGTGCGCTTGGTCGAGTAGCTCGTCTGTGCCGGATTCGTGAAGTCGGCGTTATTCGTATAGTCGAAAGCCGTGTAGTTGTACTTCTTGTCCTTGGCCTGGTCGTAGCGGGCGGCTACGCGGTAATAGCCGATATAGCCATTGTCCCCCAGGCGCTTGGTCACCAGGCTGGTCGTATACTCATAAAAGGTGGCGGAGCCGGTCGGGTAGGTGATCCGCTCCAGATTGGAATACAGCGTATCGACGCCATTGGGGCCCGACAACGAATCATAGTCGAAGTATACCTCTCCTTTTTTGTACGTATAAGCCGTCGTCTCGCCCATTTCGTTCTCTACTGAAGTCAGGTTGCGCTTCTTGCCTTCGTTGGTGATGAGTGTCTTGTTGTAAACGAATTGTTTGCCCGGCGCGTAGGTGACGGTGACGACCTTCGGCGCGTACGTGAACGTAATCTCCCGATTCAGCGTGTCGATAATCTTGCTGATGAGGGGATAGGCCGTTCCCTCGAGAATCGGCTGGTTCGCATACTGGACGAGAATGACGTTGCCGTAGGCGTCCTTGGTGCCGATCCAATTGCCGGCGCTGTTGAAGTAGACGCTCGTGCCGAGCGTATTCGTCATCTTGTAGGCGGCGGTGGCCGATACCGGCGTGCCGGCCGCATCGTTCGTCGTCAGCGTCTCGGTAGACGGCGCGAAGGCGAGATCCTGGAGCGGACGATCGACAAAGCCGTTACCACCCGCAGCCACTTCGTAGACGGTGCCGTCCGACAGATGCGCGAGCAGCGTCGTGCCGCGAATCTCAAGCGACGGGAAGGCGAATGACCAGCCGACGCCCAGGTTCGACGTGCGCTCTTCATAGGTCGTGCCTTCCCTCTGGTTCTCGTATTCGTAGCCGCCGGCGACGCTCTTCGGGACGGCCGTGGGACTCCATACGATCGCCGCGTTGCTCTGATAGATCCGGCTGACCGTGACGTCCAGCCCGCCCCGTCCGGGCAGCGTGAAGTCGGTGACGCCGTACTTGAGCGAGCCGGAGACGTCGGATATCCGTTCGCCTTCGACGACGCCTGCGGCAGGCGAATTGGCGTCCATCTCGTAGATGGACTTCGGCGTCTCGATGCCGTTCAGGATGGCGGAGTTGTCGACGCTGTCACTGGCGAAGGCCCGTGGGGGGACGACCACGATGGCGAGACATAGGACGAGCATAATATTGAGCAGCCGTACGAAGCGATTTTTATTCACCGATTAATTCTCCTCGCTGATTTATGATGGGGATGTATGGGGGAAGGGGGGGGGCTATTCCTGCCCCGTCTCCTCGGACAAGGCGGCCGCATCCGGTATGAACTCGCGCCGTGTCAGATTGCCGTTGTAGTCGTAGGTGAATTGGATATGGCCGCCCGGCATCTGAATCGTCTGCAGCCGGTTCTGTGCGTCGTAGGTGTACGTAAAAAGCTGCAGGCCCGTCAGCGCCTGAAGCGAGCGCTTCAGCTTGCCGTCCGCGGTCTCGTAGCGGATATGAAGTTGAGGACGAAGCGCGGCATCCGGGTCATCGGAGGAAGCGATCGTCAGCAGGCCGGGGCTGTCCGAGCCCAGCGCGAGCCCGAAGTTCGGCTGGGCGGCGGTCAGCCACTCGGCCGCGAGACCCGCGAGCGGGAGCCGTTTCAGTCCCGGGCTGTTCACGGAGAGCGAGCCGTAGGCAGCGCCCCTCGCATCGAGCGGGATCAGGCTCTCAGGCGCATCCGCACCGTCAGGACCGGCCGGGCTCCAGGCTTGCGCATGACGAAGCGCTTGTATGGCAGCTGTGCCGCCCGTGCCCGCATCCGTCACGTTGAGCGACAGGTAGGCGTCCCTCAGCGCCGCCTTGGCCGGCACGACGGACAGATCGAATTGCAGATGCGCGTATGCGGCCGTATCCCCAACATGTCCGATTGCGAGCTGTGCGCCGCCTCCGTTGTCGGGCGCGCCGTAGGCGGCTCCGGCGACGGACAGCTCCGCGGCGGGCGGCGCTGGCTCCGTCCGGATCTCAACCGCTCGTCGGATCGAGATCGGATAGACCAGACCGGTCAGGTCCGGGGTGAGGTCGACATAGATTTTGCCGTCGTCGCGGCGCACGGTCTGCGGGACGGCTTGGACTTGTCCCTGCGCATCCTGCAGCAGCGCTGCGGGCAGCTCCGCTGCTCCCTCACCCGACTCGCCCGACGTCTCATAGACGAACGTGCCGGGCGCCGCGTCGGAGCGCAGGGTCAACGTTTCTATCAAGCCCCGATCGGTTAAGGTAAAGGTAGAATCGGTATCGGGCCACGCGTCGGCATAGCGGACGGCATTGCCGGCACTAAGAATACCCTGGCTCGGAGCAGCGTCTACCGGAAGGAATGACCGCATATCCGCTCCCTGCCCCAATCCGTACCCCTGCTCGTAGGCTTGCGGCAGCTCGGCTTCATAGGGAGCGCCGATCGACTGGTAGCCTGTCCCATCCGCCTCCGCCTGCCATGCGGGATGTATCTCCTGCCAATTCCCCGCGCCGTCCGGCGCATGAATCGGCTTGGCATACAGGACGGCCTCGTAGCTGCCGTCGGAATATAGATATGTCTTGCTGTAGGCGCTCCGGCTGTCGGTCAATTCCTTGACGATGACGGCGGGCTTCGCAGGCACGGGTTTGGCGGCGGCGAGCGACGACAGCGGCATCAGGGTCAGTCCCACGGCCGCGATGAGCAGGATGGATGAATAGCGTTTACAGTTCGTCATATGCTAGATTGCCTCCGTCTCTATATCATGAAATAGGCTTGCCGGACTAAGATAAATGTCCTCCTTTCCGCTAAATTTGCAGGCGCAATATCGGGACTTTTTATGTAGGGTGGTAAAATGCGCCTAGTTCCTTCTCTTTTAACCCCATATTTATCCTTTTAAATCACATAATATTAAAATAATTTTATTTTCCCAGTAGAAATAAAACCTGGGGCATTGCCCTAAGTTCGACACAGCATTAGTCTGCTCATCGGTATGATGATATGAGGCGGGCGGGCAATAAAAAGAACGGATTCCTGTCGCAGTCCGGCTGCTGCAGGGCTCCGTTCTTTTTCAGTGGGCGATGGTCCTGCCGGTCAGGGCATGAACCATGACAGATACGGGCGGCTGGTCGGGGGGATACAAAGTTACGGCGTAAACGAGCGGAATGCCGGTTCGCGAGGGGAGGTAGTACGGGAGGGCCTGGGCGGTGTCCAACGGCGCATCCCCTGCGCCCGGCCCGGCTGCGCCTGCTGCTGCTGCGGCTGCGATGCGGATCGCCTCGGCCTGGCTGACGGTGGCGCGGCGCGGGCGGTTGGAGATCGCCTTAGCCAGATCGGGATAGATTCGACCCTCCACGCGTTCGACGACACCGTTGCCGCCGATCTCGATGCGCAGCTCGTCTCCCCAGACAGGCGTTTTATACAGATAATGCTGTAGATGAACCCGGTAAGCGGATTCTTCGGGCAGCTTTTCCACATGTACGATTTTCAAGTGGGAATGCGGATTCCGGATGCCGTACAGCCTGCGGGTCTTGGTCACGAACTCGCCGGCAATCCATGCGGGCGAATGCGCCGACGGCGGCGACAGCTTGCCGAGCAGCAGAGACGGCGTCCCCGTCTCCGCATGCCAGCGGACTTCGAGACGGCCGCCGCTCTCCGCGGACAGGCGCCGCAGCACGGCGTTCTGATCTTTATCAACGACAGTTTGGGCTGCGGCTGCGGCGGCGCATGACCCCCATACGGCTCCGCATAACAGCAGCGTCGACAGCATACGTTTCACCTGACGCCCCTCCTTCCGGTTATAATTGGTATTATTGGAAAGCGGGGCGGGGTTCATTCGTGTTCTGCCTGCAGAAGGGGATATAAGACGAAACGCGCGGACAATTGGCGGCTGAGCTGAATATTGGCGTTCCTGAGGGGGCGCGATACTGACGGGGCTGAGAAGCAGATGTCGCGCTAGTCCGTGCGCCAAAGCCTGCTCCTCGTCACAAGCCGTTCGCCCTCGAATTCAAGCTTGTATATATCCGGCATTGTAGTGGATTGCCAGAACGCGTAGTGCACGGACGGATCGAAGTAATTAAAAATGAGCGTCATGATATCACCGTGGGTGCCGAGGAGGACATGGCCGCCCTGGAAGACGCGGAGCAGGTCCAGGACGGCGCGTACCGCCCGCCGCTGCGCCGATCGGGAAGATTCCCCGCCGGGATAAGCGAAGTCGAAGTCTTCATACACTTTAGCTTTGGCAGCCTGAAAGTCCGTATCGGAGAGGACGCCGATGTCGCGTTCCCGCAGGTCTTCGATAATGGCGAGCTCCCGGTCTCCTGCGAGCGGCCCGATCGTCCGAATCGCTCGTTCGTAGGGACTGGAGACGAAGGTGTCGACCCGAACGTCCATGAGAGCCCGGCAGACGCGCAGCGCATCCGAGCTGCCGCGTTCGGATAGCCCGCGTGTGCGTTCCTGGCCGGGCAGGTAGGGAGAATCCGCATGGCGGACAAAGTACAAGGTGGTGGTCGAGGCGGCCACAGCAGCGTGCCTCTCGATCGTCACGATGCCTTCTGCAGCTTGTAAGTGAATTTCCAGGTCGCCGTATTGCCGGAGTATCGGCCTCTATTTTCCGTCACGACTACGCTTAATGCCTTTGTTGTCGTCTTGGTGATCGAGCTTGCCTTTACGGATGCGGTCGCAGTATCGTCCTCCGGTATCTTGTCCTGCTCCTGGGCGTAGGCTTTCAGTTGAATCATGGCGGAAGGTTTGAGCGTCAACGTCACGGACGAGCCCGCCGATACTTCCTTGCCGTTGACCGAAGCGGCGGTGTACCATTCGTTCCCCACGTGATTGTTCTCGACCAGCTTGATCTCCACGACCGTTACCTTAATCTTGACGTTTTTCTCTGCGGCATACGTCGGCTGTACGAGGATGGCGAGCAGCAGCGACAGGGACACCATCATTTTAAATAGCTTCGGCATAGAGAGTGCTTCCCTCCATCATAGATCGTATGGTTTACCTTGGCTTCCTGGGCCTTGTCTTCCGATAGAGGCTGCGCGCCAGGACGTATAGGACCAATGCGCCGAGACCCAGCGAGACGTCGCCCGCCCAACCGATATGATACGCTGTGAAAAAAGTGTCATGGTAGGCAAAATCGGCGGGCTCTCCACTGTCCGCCCAGTGCGATGCAGCGTAGAGCAGCAGATGAACCAATACCGGAGATGCAATCGCGACTCCTGCGCCGATGAGCCATGCGCGCGCAGTCATTCGTTTGACTCGGCAGCTATGGATTGCCGGATAAACGCTGCGAGCGCTTGCTTTTCCGCGTCGGGAATCCACTCGCACAGGCGCGCGGCGGCGACGGGTACCATCCATTGCTCAATATATTCCCGCGTCGTGCCGGTATGCTGCGTATAGGTGCGCAGGTATCCCTCAAGCAGCTCCGCCCGCATCCGGGCCAGCCACTCGACGACTTCCTCAGACGCTCCGTCCGGGACGGTGCCGTATTGCAGCAGCAGCGCGGTCCGTGCGGCGTCTCCGGCCGGATGGCCGCTCATGCCCGTCATCCAGTCGATGATCCACGTCTGCGCATCCTCCGTCCCCAGTACGATGTTGTCCGGGTGATAGTCGCCGTGACAGAGCCGGTCTCCGTCGGGCAGCCGGTCCAGCAGGGCCAGAATACGCGCCTTTTCCTCATCGTTCAGCAGACTCGCCTGCCCGATTCGCTCGCCGAGCAGCGTCTTCTGGGCGGGCAAGCCAGGCGCCGACTGGCTGTGCATATGCGCATGCAGCGCCGCCATCTGTCCCGCCCGGTCCGCGACCTCGCCGGGGCGCTGCGCCAGTGCGGCGAGCATCGTCGTGCCGGATACTTTCTCGTACACAATTCCCAGACGCTCCCCATGCCGGATGCGCGCGATCGGCGCAGGTGCGGGTATGCCGGCGCACCGGACGATGAGGCCGGCCTGGTACTCCGCTTCGATCTGATGCTCGGGCAATCCCTCATAGAAGAGCTTCAGCACCTGTCCCTGCCCGTAGTCGTAAACTTCGGCCGTCCGGCCCGAAGCGATCCGATTGTCGTTGATACAAGCGCCTCCTTAGATTTTTACATATTTACCATTGGATAATATTTTCAGGCTTTCGTCAACAAGTTCGTTGCCGAGGAGACGATACGCATGCAATCCGCAACGGCAGCTCCGCCTGAAGAGGGCAGGTTTATCCCCAATGTTGTCAGGTTAAGAACCCTGCCGCTCCCCGGCGCGTGGTCTTCATGAATAAATTGTGCTTGGTCTGTTTGTTGCGTATGAACGAGCGATCCTGGACGACAGGGATGCGGCTACGTTGAAGTTCTTCCCCAAACCGTTCGTGCAACACAGCCTTGAAAGGGGAGATAACTGCCAAACCGCAGTTATTTTCTCCTGCGCCAGGACATCTGGCGGCGATAACTGCATTTATACAGTTATTTTCGAGTCTGAGCCGGATGACGGTCGATTTTCGCGAGATTAACTGTATATTCGCAGCTATCGCTCCGATAAATGCCGCCACCACGGAGATTAACTGTATATTTGCAGTTAACCTGACAACATTGGGTTTATCCCGCCCCCCTTATCCGGATCACCCGGCTTACGAACCTACGCGGCAGCCAGACCGGCGTTCGCGGCCTGACCGGTACGCCGTGACTTCGCCCAGAGCACCGCCCAGCTGATGCCCGCGCTGGCCAGCAGGATCGCGCCCAGCGCCAGGACGTCCTGTGCGAGGAACGGTACGCCGAAGCCCAGATCCATCAGCCCCTCGACTGCGTATGTGGCGGGGAGATAATGCCCGAGCGACTGGTAGAAGGCGCTCAGCATCTGCCTCGGCACGATCGTGCCCGAGGTGACGAGCTGCAGGGACAGCATGGCCATGTTGGCGAACATGCCCGCCATGCCCAGCGCGATGAGGAACATCTGCGCGAAAAACATGAAGGTGAGCAGGATCAGGAAGTGGAACAGCCAGAATGCGCCGAACCCGCTCTCCATCTGACCGCCGAGCGCCAGCATGAGCGAGGAGCCTGCGATCGAGATGAGCAGCGCGCCGCAGAGGATGAGGAGCGCACGGGCTGCAAAGTGCTGCTTGAAGGAGATCGATTGGCCGATGGACATCGAGACCTGGTGCACGTTCATCGCCATCAGCATGGCGCCGACGAAGGAGGCGAGCACGATCATCATCGGGACCATCTGGTTGTTCATGCCGTCGACCGGGTGTATGACTGTCGTCTCTGCGCCGATCGGAGCGGCATTCGGCGAGGCCATCTGATTCAACTGCGCGGACAGCTTGGCGACGACGCTGTCGACGACGCCCTTGGTCACTTGCGGGTTCGCTTGGTTCACCGTGAACTGGATCGCTGTCTTCGCGTCCGCCGAACCGAGCGATTCGGCGAACTGCGCCGGAATGGTGACGATCAGATGCGTCGTGCGTTCGTCCAGCTGCTTGAGGGCTTCTGTCTTGGAAGGCGTCACCATCTCGAACGGCATCTTCTTCAGCTGGGCGACGATCGCTTCCCCGGCGGCGCCGTCCTCATTGACGACAGCGATGCGCAGATGCGACGTCCGGTCCAGCACGCCGTCGTAGGAAGTCATCCAGCAGACGATGAAGATGATTTGGGCCATAAGCGCCACGACGATCGCCACGATCGTTTGCGGTTTTTTGATATACGTCAGGAATGCTTGTTTCATGATTCCATCACTCTTTTCTGTTGGGATAGTTGATTTTTCGTTTTCTTCCTGTAGAGCAGCCACTCGACGACGACCAGGTTCACGGTCCAGCACAGCCAGGCCGACAGGCGGTAGGCGGGCTCGAATGCGTCGAACAATAGCATGAGCGGCAGCTGATATAGCCGGAGCGTGACCGCGGCGAACGTGATCGCGTAGCTGCGCAGCATCCATCGGCTATGGGAGGCGATATTCCCGCGCATCGCTTGGCGCACCCCTGTACAGGTCGTATACAGCCAGGCCAGATCCATGGCGAGGAAGCCGGTTCGTGCTATCCATCCGCCGCTTGCCGACAGCGACAGCTGGATGCTGACGAGCGCGCTCAGGACGATGCTCACGGCATAGATCTTGCCGAGCGTCCGGTGCAGGCGGACAGCCCGCGGGGTTCGCGCCCGGCGGAAGAGCTGGACCGGTCCGATCAGCAGTGCCACGCTGCTCGCCGCGATGTGGACGTAGAGGAAGTACACCCAGGGCCGCAGATGGAAGTCGGGGCTCTGAAGCTTGAACTGGACCAAGCTGGCCAGCTGCGGCGGGTATAGTCCGTATTGAATGAAGGCATAGGCGCATACCAAAAGTGCCGGTACGAAGACCAGCGAGTATTTTGTTTTACGCAATCTCATAAGGGATCACCTGTAAGGGGGAGGATGGCGTTTCTTAAAGCATTTTCTCGCAGCAGAGGTAGGGGGCGGGCCGGAAGGGATAGCGGATCGAGCCGAGGATCGTATAGCCTGCGCGCAAGTACATGTTCGCCGCGCCCGGATTGGCGGAGCAGACATCGAGCCGGATGCTGGCATATCCGCGCGCTCTGGCCGTGTCTTCGGCATGCTTCAGCAGGCGTCCGCCGATTCCCCGGCCCTGACAAGCAGGCAGTACGGCCAGTCGGTGAATGCAGGCATAGCTATCGCCGTGCCAAGCAATATCGGCGTATCTGGAACTCTGGCGCGTGTTCAGCGTGACGACGCCGGCGATCCGTCCATCATCCATAATTGCGTGAACATTGCGACAATTCAGATCGCGGCCGATCACCCATCGGTTCGGATACCACCGGTCCCACTGACGGATGCCCTGCAGAGCCAGGGAGAGCCTGATGTCGCGGAACAGCGCCAGTATCTCCCGTCTATCGCTCGGGGCGGGCTGAATGATCGTCATGCCGTTGCCGCCTCCGCCATGGCCGCCGTCTGCTTGATTGCGGCCAGCCGTCTGGCCGAATGCTTGCGATAGGCGGCCGTCCAGACGATCGCAGCTCCGATGAAGCCGTACAATACGAAGTTGGACAGCGCGAGGAACTGTGCAGTCGAGAGCTCGAACGCCATATACGTGCGCACCGCCGCCTCGGACAGGAGCAGGATGCCCCATACGGCGCTCATCAGCCGCATCACGAAGCGGAAGTAGGCGTATTGCCAGTTGCCCTTGAACTCGGGATTGGAGATGAACCGGCCGGCGAGATGGAACATCAAGGGCTGTCGGAAGCCGACCGAGGCGAGGAACAGCAGGCCGACGGAGCCGGTCACCATCGATTCGCGCACGAGCAGCATCTTCTCGCTGCCGCCGCAAGCGACCAGCACCAGCGTCAGTACGAACGTGAACAGCATCAGGGCGCCGAAGGCGTCGAACTTGCGATGTCTCGCCAGATGCCATACATTCTCGATCAGCGGCACGGCCGTCGCGATCGACAAGGCGGCGAGGCTCGACATCTGGCCGGAGAGCCATATGTAGAGCAGCCACGGTACGATACCATTAAAAAGCAGTGTGAGGATAACCTCGCGTCGTTTGGACATGTTCGATTTTCCTTTCCGATTAGGATCGCAGTGCTTGCATCATGAAAGCCATAACCTCTTCTATCTGACCGTCGTCGGGGGCCGGTCGGATCGTATTGTACATCCGCATGCCGTACATGTACGTGAGCAGGCGGGTCGCGACGCGGCGTCGATCGATAGAGAGGGGGATGACGCCGCTCTGTTGGCCGACCTCGATCCAGCGTTCGCATACGCCGCGCGTATATTCGTAGACGTCGTGCATGATGACGGCGACTGCGGCGTTGTCCATCTGGCTGAGCAAGTAAATGAAAATCTTGTTCGTCACATCCTCGGGCTGCGAAGTTCTCACGAATCCCGTTGCGATCAGCTGAAGCGGATTTTCCAGACCGATCGTGGCCGGATCGTTCACCAGATTCATGAACCGCTCGTTCATTTGCTCGATTCGAGACTTGAGCACGAGTCCCAGCAGTTCGTCTTTCCCCGTCACATAGTGGTAGATCGCGCCTTTGGACAACCCCGTCTTTTTCAAAATGTCTTGCAGCGTCGTTTGTCTGCAGCCCTTCTCGTGAATCAGAGCTTCCGTCGCCTGCAGGATCGTCTGGAAGCTGGACATCTGTTCCATTTCTATCGCTCGCTTTCTCGTTCATTTTGTATGTGCATACCGACCGCCGGTCTGTTGTGAATTCATCATACAATACCGACCGTCGGTCTGTAAAGTGTTTATTTACTTTTTGGGCGAGAAAATAAAACCGCATCACTCGTACGAATCGGCGGTGGCACGGGGGGCGAGGCGAGCATCCGACACTGCGGTTAGGGTGGGCCAGCCGGTGCGATCTCCCTGAGGGTGGCTTGTCGGGAAGAAGGGAGCGGGGGCGGTGGGGACGGTAAATAAGGATGCGTGAGCGTCTTATATGCGGGAAAAGTGTGCTCGTACGGTAAATAAGGATGCGCCAGCGTCTTATGTGCGGGAGAAGTGTGCTCGAACGGTAAATAAGAATGTGCCAGCGTCTTATATGCGGGAAAATTGTGCTCGTACGGTAAATAAGGATGCGCCAGCGTCTTATATGCGGGAAAAGTGTGCTCGAACGGTAAATAAGGATGCGCCAGCGTCTTATGTGCGGGAGGAGTGTGCTCGAACGGTAAATAAGGATGCGCCAGCGTCTTATATGCGGGAGAAGCGTGTTCGAACGGTAAATAAGAATGTGCCAGCGTCTTATATGCGGGAAAAGTGTGCTCGAACGGTAAATAAGGATGCGTCAGCGTCTTATATGCGGGAGAAGTGTGTTCGTACGGTAAATAAGAATGCGCCAGCGTCTTATATGCGGGAGAAGTGTGTTCGTACGGTAAATAAGGATGCGCCAGCGTCTTATGTGCGGGAGGAGTGTGCTCGAATGGTAAATAAGGATGCGCCAGCGTCTTATGTGCGGGAGGAGTGTGCTCGAATGGTAAATAAGGATGCGCCAGCGTCTTATATGCGGGAAAAGTGTGCTCGTACGGTAAATAAGGATGCGTGAGCGTCTTATATGCGGGAAAAGTGTGCTCGTACGGTAAATAAGGATGCGCCAGCGTCTTATATGCGGGAGAAGCGTGTTCGAACGGTAAATAAGAATGTGCCAGCGTCTTATATGCGGGAAAAGTGTGCTCGTTCGGTAAATAAGGATGCGCCAGCGTCTTATATGCGGGAAAAGTGTGCTCGTACGGTAAATAAGGATGCGCCAGCGTCTTATATGCGGGAAAAGTGTGCTCGAACGGTAAATAAGGATGCGCCAGCGTCTTATGTGCGGGAGAAGTGTGCTCGTACGGTAAATAAGGATGCGCCAGCGTCTTATGTACTGAAAAAGCGCGCCCGTGCGGTAAATAAGGATGCGTCAGCATCTTATTTGCCGCAAGAGCGCGCCTGCGCGGTAAGTCGGTTAAGCTTTGTCTTCGATCAAGCCGATCCCGTCCAACAGGCGATACAGGATGACGACGGCTTCGGCGCGTGTGATATTGGCTTTGGGGGCGAGCGTAGAGGCGGTGCGCCCCTTGAGCCAGCCTGCGCCGATCGCCGACCGCAGGCCCGGAATCGCCCACGCGGCGACGGCATCGGCATCCTTGTAGCCCGACTTCCAGGCGTCGTTCGCCAATTCTTCCTCGGAGCGCCAGATCGCGGCCCGATACACGATGGTGGCCAGCTCTTCGCGGGTCATCGGATCGTTCGGGCGGAAGCGGCCCGCCGCGCCTTGAACGAGGCCGAGCAGGCTGGCCAGCTTGACGTCGGCCGCATACCAGGCGTCGTCCCTTACATCCGCGAACGCCATGCCGGCTGCGCCTGCCTGCGATTCCGGCAGCTTGCCGGAAGCCCGCAGCAGCGAGAGCAGCAGCTTCACTGCTTCCGCCCGCGTCAATTGGCGGTTCGGCTCGAACTTGCCCGGTGCGACGCCCGATACCAGGCCGCGGCTCGCCAGCACCTCCACCTCCGGACGGCTCCAGTGCTTCAGCACATCCTCGAACGTGATATCGCGGAGGAAGACGGCGTATACGCCCCATTCGGACACTTCCGTCCGAACTGTAGAAGCGCTCGTCTTGACAATGCCGCCGACGTAGATCCAGTTGTCCGGATCGGCCGGGTCCTGACGGTACAGTCCCAATTTGCGCGCATCCTGACCCTTCAGCAGCGCGGGATCGTACTTGAGCTTCAGCACGGTCGACTTGGCAGGCTTGGCGGCTTGATCCGGCGTCAGCGAGAACGCCTGACTGAGCGGGATAAAGCCCGATGCGTGCGGAAGTGGACCGTTCGGCAGCTGCCGGAGCGTCAGCTTGTGCGAATCCTTGTAAGCGCCTGCCGGGTAGGTGAGCCCCAGCGCCCCGTCGAACAGCGAGTGCTCGCCCTTGGCAGCGTCCAGGTTGATCTCCGCCACAAGCGGGTCCTTCGGATCGCCGCCGGGATTGCCGCCGGGATTGCCTCCCGGCCCCGGCTCCAAGGTCTGGCCGGCGATGACAACGCCGGTTGAGCCGTTCAGCCGCTGGTCGAACGAGCGCAGCATAATCTCATACGATTTGCCGGCGGCAAGCCCCGGCAAGCGAACCTCCTGTTCGCCTTTGGCTGCATAATACGCCTTGCTATAGTCGGCCGTACCTTTGAGCCTGTAGGATACCTCCATATGATGCAGATCCGCGTCGGCGGGGTCCTTCCAGGTCACGATCAGCTGATCGTTCTCCCACTCGGCCGAGGCGTTCGCAGGCTCTCCCGGAGGCGTCGTATCGGCCACCAGCGCCTCTACGTCCTCCGTCCGCACGGTCGCGGCGATGCCGGCCGATTCCGTGCCGTTCATGTCCACCGTGGTCAGCCGCAGCGCATACTCCGTCCCCGGACACAGTCCGGTGAGCGAGGCGCTGCTGCGGTCCAGGCCGATCTCCGCCGTCACCGGCTCGCAGCCGGCGCGGCCTTGCGGCGTGGCGGTCAGCCGATACAGCTTGGCATCCGCGTCGCTTAGCTTGCTCCATTCAGCCAGCAGTCCTTGCTGGCCGGCGATTGCCTTCAAGCCGCTCGCCGCTTCCCGGACGGGGGCATCGGCAGGCAGGACGGTCAGATCGAACGCCATCTCCGCGGTCATCCCGACATGCGCGTACGTTTGGACATGCGACAGCACGCGCAGCTTATACTTCTCCCCGGCGACCGTAGGCTCGTCGGGCACGAAGCGGTAGCTGCGGGCAACCGTCTGACCGGCTTCGTCCTGCTGCGGATCGACGGCTTCCACATGGCCGGCCACCTGCTCGCCAGCGGCATTTTCCACGATCACGCCGCCGGACACGACCGTACTTGCGACCATATACTTGCTGAACGCGAGACCGATCGGTTTGCCTGCGGCCGCTTGACCCGCTGCCGGCACCGCAGGCGCCAGCGACACCATCGCGATGTTGACGTCAAAATGAGGCGGAAGCACGGTCAGATCCTCGCTCCGGGCAGGCAGATAACCGTCCTTCGAGAACAAGACTCGCCATTTACCCTCCGGCACATCCCAGCCGTATCTGCCCAGCTCGTCGCTGATCAGCGGGTTGGCCTGGCCGTACCAGTCGGCATCCCATTGTCTCCATTCGCCCGGATGCGCCGGGTCTTCCTGCAGCAGCGTCGCCTTCACGCCTTCGATCCGGTTGCCGGTCACGGCTTCATAGACATAGCCGCTCGGGTCCCAGATCCATACCGGATCGGCCAGCTTTTTCTTAGGCTCATCTTCCTCATCTTTGGGCCGCTCGTTGCAGCGTTCGATTGCGCCGGCCGCCGCCATTTTGTCGCGCCACTCTTTATTTTCCTCGAATTCTTTCTTTAATGAATTGAGATTGTCGCCCCAACTGCTCAAGATTCCGTCGTTAAGCCCGGTCAAGGCCAGCGCGATTCCGCCCAATGTTTTTACCGGCGCATCTTCGCCAAAATCCAGATAGCTCGCAATAAGTCCAAGTCCGGTAATGGCATTTTTGACGACCAGACTCGAGGAGGCTTGATCGTACAGCAGATCAGTCATCCTGAGAAAGTAGTTGACGCTCTGCGTGTTGCATTCGTTCTGAATAACGTAATCCTGGAATTCCAGCAGTTGATCGGCGTAGTCCATAAAATCCATGGCGTCGCTGACATAAGCCTTCAGACTGTTGGCCAGTGCGTATGCCTTGTTGAAGTTTTCCGCTTTAGGAAATGCGACCGAGAACGTGATACCAAGGTAATCTGTCGATATCTGGTCCCCTGCCTGGGCCTGCAGCCCGGGCGCAAGCGCCGCGAGCTTCTGCAATTGCTGCGGAGAGAACGCCTTTCGGGAGATGCTGCCCTTCACGACAATGGCGCCTGTATTAGGGTCAAAGGTCGGAACGAATCCGCGATAAGGCACGGGATCTCCGCCAAGACGTTCGTCTTTGATGCTCATTCGGACAAGCGCTTCGGTATGGTTCTTGTCCGGGAACACGACCTTGAATGTCGGCGTATACGCCGCGCTTGGATCGGGACCCTTCATACTCGGATCGTAGACGCTGCCCTCGACCGGCCCCAGATCGGCGGCCTGGGCGGCTTGTTGGGCCTCCCACTGTTCCTTGGTCGGGTCCGCCGTTCTCGCCTGGGGTTGTACGGGCGCCGTGTCGTAGCTGACATATACGCCGGTGCCCATATTATAATCGGGAAAAACGACCGCCTGGAATTGCCCGGGCTCCGCTTCCGTCAGCTTAGCCTTCTTCTTGCCGATCGAGACGGTCGGATTGCTGATCCTGTCGGCATGCGAGATGTGCACGTTGACGAAGATCGACTGGCCGGGAACGATGACGAACGGAAAACGGGCAACACCGTCCGCCGGATTGAACACAGCCTCGCGTCCTCCATCCTGACGCATCGACATCTCGCCAATGGCGGGCGCCTCGGAATCAAGCGTGACGAGCGCCGGACGGGATTCCACATATCCGGTCTCCCCCTCGACCTTGGCGGTCAGACGGTATACAGCTTGCTTCTGCCACACCAGATCGGAAGACCTGCCGGGCAGCTCGATCCGGGCAGTCCACAGACCCCCGGCAGTTGCCTGGGCGCTGCCGACAAGCGATCGATCGGCATACACGAGCACCTGCTTGCCCGCCGGCGCCCGCCCGCTGACCGTGAACGAAGGCTGACTTGCCGTCTCCGGCGCCTCCAGCGTGATGTCGGCCGTGCGGACATAGGCCGATCCGAACGTTTCCTTGTTCGTACCGCCGCCCTGCGGCTTGCTGTAGCGGATGGACACTTGATGCAGCGTATCGTCCGCTGCTGCTTCGTCGAGCGCGACGCGATAGGACAGAGAACCTTGGGCCCCCGGCTTAAGCTGGCCGAGCTTGATCGCATACTCCCCGCCGCCCTCATCGGCCACGGCGACCTGAGACTGGTTCAGCATCACGCTGTCCGTCATCAAGGAGGCGCCGGCCGGGACGGTGACGATCAGCACGGCATCGTCGACCGCCACAGTGCCGTCAAGCCGGTAGACGGCCTGCAAGGACGCCGTACCGCCGGGCGCTGCGCGGAGATCGCTCTGCGCATAGCCGTTGCCGGGCTTCCCCGCGAACCGCAATGTCTCGGCGGTCAGCGTGATGGGAGGGAGGCGCAGCCATTGATCTTGTGCGATACTGCCTTCCGCCGCATACGTCTTCCCGCTGTCGTATATCGTGAGACGATAATATCCGGCTGTGGGCATAGACACAGTAAACCCGCCGTCGCTGCCGATGGACAAGCTGCGACTGAAACCCCATGCGGCATCTTTGTCCTCCCGATACAGGAGGGTGCCGAGGGTAGTCGTCGTGGCATTGGCGACTTTGCCCGACAGTCTCGCCGCTTCCTTCATCACAAGCGTCGCCACGGCTTCCCGGGCGTCGTTCAACGTGACCTCGGCGCAAGCGTCGCTTAATCCTGCCTCTACGCCATTGGCGCACACTTTGTAAATATCGCCCGGCGTCCCATATACGGGAATGCCGCGTTCGTCGACATCCTCCAAGCGATAGCCTTGGGCGGCGTTGACGGCACTCATCTGCAATCGGTAGTGAACGGCCGATCTCCAGTCCGTAATCGCGGCAGCCTCCATGCTGCCGTCCACATGCCGCACCTTGGCATCCAGCTTGATCCGGCCGCGGCCTTGATTGCTAAGCGGGATCTCAAGCGTTTCCGTCTTTCCTTCTTTAAGCGTCACCGGCAGATTTTTGCTCACATACAGTGGCGGCGCTTCCGTGCGTTCGCCTACCGCCGCATATTTGCCCGCAGGCGCGCGCAGCACATAATGGCCTTGCGCATCCGTCACGGCCTTGCCGACTACGCCGCCATACTCTGCCAGCAGCTTGACCGTCACGCCGGCAATCGCCTTGCCGCCGCTGACCGCGGTACCTTCCAATGTGCCAAAATCAAGGTTGATCAGCTTGATCTCCTGCTCCTGGCTTCCCGCCTTCAGCGTCACGACCTGCGGGGCCGGCGATTGATAGGGAGCGGGAGCGGATAACTGAATCTCGACCTGCTGTCCGGCGAAATAGCTGCCCGCAATCGCGAGCCGTCCGTCACCGGCTGTTTTGCCGCCGTAGAGCAGTTCCCCTCCGGCAGGGTCGCGGATGTCTACCCGCACATCCGCAACCAATCTTCCTCGCTCGTCGACCGTCGTCACGACAAGCTGCGCGACAGGCTGGACAGCGACGGACAGTTCGCTTTGCTCCCCCGCCTTCACTTCGATACCGGCGGTCTCCTTCAGCAGCCGGCCGTCTGCGTCGACGATGCGCAGTGTATAGTCGGCCGCCGCTCTGGCCGCGATCACGGTGTCCAGCGATTCGGGGAATGCCGACGATCCGCCCAGCTTGGCGGCCGGACTCCATAGACTCGCACGTGCGCCCTGCAGCAAGCTGGCATCCGCCGTGGTCAGCTTCACCTTCAGCGCGCCGGCGACCGCTATCGGCACGCCGCCGGCATCCTTGCCCGCATCGGGCTTATCCTTCGGCTGCACACGCACGGATACAATCTCGCGCGCGCCATCCGGCACCGTCCAATCCGCACGATAGGCACGCGGTTCGCCTGAGGCGGCAGCCAGCGGCACGGTGGCGGTCAGGCTGTCGTCCTGTCCCACCCTTTTGTAGACAATGTCCGCCTGCAACGACAAATTCGGCTGCGCCACCGCGCGAATGACGACAGCTCCGTTCATCGGCACGGCCCCGTTCACCTGATACGGCAGATCGATGCTTGCTTTGGTCACCATATCCTGCGGCGGCGGCGTGTCCGGGCAGGAGGCCAGGCACACATACCGGAGGTAAGCGCCTTCGGGTTCGTTCGTCTGTTCACCCTCATCCGGATCATCATAGCGGTTATAGGAGAAAACGCCTCTGGTGCCGTCACCGGCCAGACTGAGCGAGCTGTTGATCAACAGCCTGCCGACGTAGCGGTAGTCGTTCTCCTTGCGGATATCGTAACGTACGTAACCGCGCGATCGGTAAGGCTCCGCCGGGGAATAAATGTCGGCATTGTGCAGCTTGAGGTACACATAATTCCCGTCGCTCGTCAGCTTTAGAGCATCCATCGTAATATTGTAGATGGAGCCCAGATGCCAGATCTCCTCCGATTTGCTGCGGTCGTACACACCGATGTATACTTTTCGGTTGTTGTATTTGCTGATATAGCCGACTTTACTGCCGTCGAAGGACAATGAAGGCGAGTCAAACGAGGCCCCGTCTTCATCTTCGTCCACGATCTCCAGATGCTTCAAGGTTTGCATGTCATAAAGGTAAATGCGGCCGCGGTCTTCTCCCGTTTCCTCCTTCCCCGGAACGTACTCCCACGCCTCGGAGACGAATGCGACGTACTTCCCGTCCCCGCTGATCGTCGGCTGAATGCTATCGTCCTGCGCCTGCTCGCCGCTCGGGGCAAGACTGATACGGCGCAGCCGCTCGGCCTCGGGCGGTTTGAAGTCGTACAGGAACACATCCTTCACTTCGTTCGTATCTCCAGGTACCAGATCGTTGGAGGAGGAGTCGAACACCAGCTTGCTGCCGTCACTGCTCATGGCGACGGTGTCGTAGCCGGTCGGGCCCGGAAAAGCGACCAGCTGGCTGGTGCCGGTCATCGTGTCGAAGCGGTACAGTCCGTATCCATCGGAGTAATTTCCCTTCGGATAAGCGACATATCTGCCGTCGCCGCTGATCGCAAGCTTCGAACCCGCAGCCCCGAGATGGGATGCGGCGTCGTCCAGTCGGACGATGCTCCCGCCCTCCGCGGCGCGATACAGATACAGCCCGGTCTTGCCGTCGACGGAGCCGGGGAGCTGGTCGTCATGGCCGTCCGCCATAAAGACAACCGTCTGGCCGTCCGCGCTGATCGTCTCGTCGTACAAGCTGATCTCGGGGCCGGCAACGATCAGTCGTTCGCTCATGTGATTCGTCGCGGCTCCGAACAAGAAATCCGTTCTTTCGCCCGCCACGCCGTAAACATTAATTCGATAGTCTACGAATCTGGCTTCGGACAAGTTCGTGTGCAGGAAATAAAAGTCACTTGGCTCCGAAGTTGTCTTCAGTGTCTCCCACTTACCTCCAACTTTCCATTGCAGCTCATAGTGGTCGACGCCCTGGGCGGGAATCTGCTGACGCTGGTTCTGGGGATCGGGCACCGTGAGCGCATCCCAGCGCACCTCGATCTCGTCGTAGCCTATCAATTGCCAGTGATATTTGACTTCGCCTCTCGTCCAATCATATACGGCAGCGACGACGGAAGTGGCGCCAGGCGCCGGATTCGCGTCGTCGGTCGGCTGGCTGCCACCGCCTGTCGGCTCCTGCAGCTCAGCTACCTTCACCGTATGGGTGACCGGTTCGTCTGCCAAGTTTGCCATGCGCAATATTTCTGACGGATCGAACGCCGAACCTTCCGACTTCAGCTCCTCCGGAGCCGCCGACAATTGAACCAAATTTCCATTTAATAGAAGCGATAATGCAAATACAACGGACGCAAGGGTCTTCATCCTTTTCCATGCCCGTGCCATTGAGTATTCCTCCTCCTTGTCGGATACCAGTCGTATCGCAGTATTCATAAAATCATCTCATGAACGACACGACACACGTCAGGAGCGGCATACCCAAACTCCATGTGACTCGGTCATGGCTTCATGTCATAAAAGTCATAGGAGGAAGCTGCGGAAAGGGGGGCGAAATGTCGACATACCGGCAAAATAAAAAGAACCGCGCAGCAGCGCGGTTCAGAAAGGTTATGAAAATGGCGGCCCCGAGATGACTCGAACATCCGACAAAACGTTAAGGAAGCGGGCAATCATGACGTTCAACCAGAGTGCCGATCTTGCCGAACTAAATAATTCTGCGCGATCTCTATGTATTGATAAGTATCCTCCAACCGAGCTACGAATTGTTTTTTGTTGTGGAAACTTAGGAAGTAGCATTTTAATTTCATATCTGAAAAATTATGAAAATAATCGGACAGTTCACCTTGCCCTAGCATCTCGTCAAGAACGCCGGACAAATTTTTTCTTACTCCGTTGTGATCAAGAACAATGTTTAACATACATCGGTTCGCTTCAAGCTTATAGATGATTTGTAAATGCTGTTTCGTATAAGAAAATTCGGCCCCAGTAGAAGCCCAGTTTGTTAAATCGACAGGCTCCCGGCTAAAACCAGTTTCCTTATAGTAGAGGTCTGCAGATTCTTCTAACGTCTCGTTGATATTAAAGACGTCATATCTTTGTGATTCTAAAAATGAAATGCCCTTTTCTAAAATAATAGGAAGAGCAAGCTTTAATTGTGTCACCAGTTTCTTTTCTGAGTTATAAACATACGAATCTTTAAGACCAGCATTTACTTGCTTAAAGTATTCCTCGGGATGCTGGCTAGTGGGATATTTATAACCGACTTGGAAATCACGTTCTCCATAGTGAAAGGCAATAAAATAGTAAAATGCGTCATATTTTCTTTTAAAATACAAATTGTTATTTGCACCATGCTGGGCGGAGGTATCGGGATCTTCAATGAACCCACTAAGTTCTAGAGCCGATGCGCATACATTCCTGATGATATTGCTCACCCTAATCGGCTGTTTATTCGACACTAATTCTGCTTTATAACCGAGAAGCGTTTTTTCATCGGCGTGTATAAAAAAATTGAATTCAAAAAGTTCTAAGGAATCGCCCCAATCAAACGCTTGTTTTAAAACCTTGAGTACTTCAGTGTGGGCCATTGTCGGCTCAATGTGATCGATTGCTTCGGGATACAATGCATATGACTTTAAAACATCTAAGTCAATGCTCTTGGTTCGGTTTGATTGGTTTTCATCCACCTGCCAAATATATCGAGCTATTTTCTTTCCAGTTATAAACACACAAAGCTCCAATTGATAGTCTTCATAATATTTAATATCAATTGCGACTGCATCTAATGATTCGGATAAGCGCTGAGCACGTTTAGAGGATATAGTTAAACCATTTTTTAATGCAAGTGCATACCATTCTTCATTGGCTGGAAATACAAAGGCTTGGAGTTTGGACTCCAAGATCCAATTTTTAATTGAAGGGAATGTGGCGGAATGGACGAGTATTAAACCTGAACTTTGGCTCATGCTCTGTCTCCTTAATTAAAGCCCGATGCCATTAATAATCAGCATCGGGCTCTAGGGTGTTAGGATGGGTGTGGTGCCTCAGCACAAATATAGTCACACGGTTCTGGGGGGCTGAAAGAGGGCGGCCCCGAGATGACTCGAACATCCGACACCACGTTAAGGAAGCGGGCATTCATGGAACCATTTTTCTGTAATATCCAAATGATTCAAGCCTTTCCCTGACACGGTCGAATGGGAACGAAGGGAAGGGCTTCTTGTTTTTCGTATATGTATATATATACGCTGTTGTCATGCTGTTGTCACGATATCCAAAGTAAGTACTTTCAATGACGGTCATACCGTCCCTTCCGGGTGCGGTTAGCGCTCCGGTCCGACAAGCGCCAGCAAAGCGGCTTGAAGTCCCGGATTCGATGCAACCAGCCGGACATCGTGCAGCTTGTAAGGCTGGCCCTCGGCATTGGTCACGGCACCTCCGGCTTCCCGGACGAGCAGCACGCCTGCGGCGACGTCCCAAGGATATAACCCGTCGTGCCAGAACCCGGTCAGTCGTCCGCTGGCTACCCAGCACAGATCGAGGCTCGCGGCACCCTGAATCCGCACGTTCCGCGAGATGCCGACGACTCGGCCCATACGAGCCAGCGTCACGGACTCCGGACGCCAGTCCGCGGCTTGGAATCCGGTAGCCAGCACTGCGCAGCCGATGTCGTCCTGTTCGCTTGTCTGCAGGCGCTTGCCGTTCAAGCTGGCGCCTTTGCCTGCAGTCGCCTGGTATAACTCGCGGGTCAGCGGATTATAGACGACGCCGTGCAGCAATTCGCCGTTTTCCATTATTCCGATGGATATCGCGAAGTGCGGGATGCCTTGCACGAAGTTGATCGTGCCGTCGATCGGGTCCACGATCCAGCCATAGCCAGGCGGCGGCTGCCGCATCAGCGCGAACGGATCGCCTGCGCCGTCCGACTCTTCGGACAACAGCCAATGCGCCGGGTAGTCTCGCGCGATCCAGCCGCGAATCAGGCCCTCGCTTTGCAGATCGACGTCGGTCACGAGATCCGACAGGTTCAATTTTCCGCTGATGCCGTAGGCGTCGCTCATTCGTTTGACGATTTGATCGCCTGCGTCCTGCGCGTAACGAATGGCGGACGCCAGCACGGCGTCTCTGCAATCTATATTTTCGTTCATGCTTGCTCCTCTGGTTTAGTTAGATTGGCCTTTCAACAGCCAGTACACGCCTGCCGCGATCGTCGCGAGGCTCCCTAGCTTCTGCAGCGTGATCGGAGATCGCGGCAGTCCGCCGAGACCCCAATGGTCTACGATCGCAGAAGCGACGAGCTGGCCGAACACGGCGGTCACGAACACCGGCAGCGCTCCTGCCGTCCCTGTCGCTCTGGCGATGCCGAACATGATGCCGACCCCAAGGAACCCCGAGACGATCATCCACGGATCGAAGCCTGCCGCGCGCGGCGCAGACCCGCCCAGACGCAGCATCGCAAGCGAAATGGCGATCTGAAAAAGCGATACGCCGACGATCATGACGTACTGTCCTTGCGCCTTGCCGATCGAAGCGTTGATCGTTCCCTGCGCGACGGACAGCAGTCCTGTCGCGAAGGCGATCGCCACGCTGACGCCGAGCTCTCTCATCTCTTCGCTCCTCTAATTAAACGGCGTCCTTCAGCCGTCGTCATCGCCAATCCATGATTCGATCGGTCCTTCGGTCAAACGTAGTCCGGTTCCCGGCTGTATCGCCCCTGTCAAGCGAAGGATCGGGCCGGACAGCGAACAAAGCCGCTCCCAGCGCTCGCGCAGCGGGATAGCGCCTGCCGAATCGATCGGAACGACGCAGATTCTAGGATCGACCGCACGGAGCGAAGCCTCCCCGAAGGCGTCCGCCATCCCATGATGCGGTATTTTCCAGACCGCGCTCTGCAGGCCCGTCCGCGCCGCGAGCCGTCTCCAGCCTGATTCCGTCAGATCGCCGCCGAACAAAACGCCTGCAGTAGGATCCGTCTCGCTGGAGAGCCGATATACGGAGCTATCGTCGTTGGAAGCGGAGAAAAACGCTTCGCAGGCTGCGTTCATTTCGTCCGCCCGAGGCGTCCGGTCGCGTGAAGCTTCATCAGCCAGCTTTTTCAATACGTCGAGTCCGGGCAGCGGGTCGCCTTGCCATGGATACAGGTGGTCCAGAGCCACCCCCTCCGCCACCCACAGCGTCTTGCTCTCATCCGCGCCGAATTCGGATCGCCAGCGGATATCCGTTCCTTGGCCGCGCAGCAGGTCGATCAAGCGCTCATAATTCTTCAGCATGCCGACGACTCTGCCGGAGAGGGACGTCAATACTCCGGCTACAGTCTGCATGACGGCCGACAGATGCTTGGGAAGCGGATAGGGGAGCACCGCGCGCTTGACCTCACGGCTGCGCGCGATGTCGATCAGTCCGTTCAGATGATCCTCATGGATATGCGTCAGAATCATCCAATCCAACCGGTCGGCGCCACGGCGCTCCATCCAATCCAGCGGATGATCCCTCTCCGGTCCGCGCCGGCCGTCCCCTCCGTCGATCAGCGTCCATTCGCGGGAAGCGCGTCTGATCAGATGGGCGTCCCCCCAGCCGACATTCAAAAAGTTGACGATTGCGCGCATCTCGGGAAGCGCTCCTTCCTTTTTAAAATTGCGCGGTTTGAACGGCGGCGCCAGCAAGCGCCAGACGTTCCGGGCGCTTGCTGTCTGGCTGCACGCTTGTCCCTTCCCGCCGGCCGGGCAGCACATGCAATTTATCCGGATCGGCCCGCAGGCGGACGCGTCCGCTGCGCACACCGCCGTATCCGGGATCGGAGACGTCCACCGCGAATGTCATGCCGCCGCTAAGCACTTCATAGCGTACCAGCCGTCCCAAAAATCGGCTGTTCGAAATCTCTCCCGTCCACTCCGGCCCTGCCGCCCCCGCCTCGTCCTCCCCGACGATGGCGAGACACTCGGGCCGGACGACGAGCGTGACCGCGTCTCCGATCTTGCATGATGGACCCGCCGCTCCAGGAACACTGAAAAAGGCATCACCGCAGCGGACCTGCAGCTTTCCCCCGTCCGTAGCCGCCACCTCGCCGGGCACAAAGTTCGCCGTCCCGACGAAGTCCGCCACAAAAACATCGCTCGGCTTGTAGTAGACCTCCCAGGGCGTGCCTACCTGTCGTATGCAGCCCTGATCGAATACGGCGATCCTGTCGGAGAGCGACAGCGCTTCTTCCTGATCGTGCGTTACGAATACGGCGGTAATGCCGGTACGACGCTGCAGGTCTCGAAGCTCGTCTCTGACTTCCACCCGCATCTTGGCGTCGAGATTGCTGAGAGGCTCGTCCATCAGCAGCACCCGGTGGCCCGTCACGAGCGCCCGCGCGAATGCCACGCGCTGCTGCTGGCCGCCGCTAAGCTGCCGGGGCAGACGTTCGCCAAGTCCTTTCAGTCCGAACATGTCGAGCATTTCGCCGACTTTGCGGCGGATGTCGGCGCGGGAATCCTTCTGCAGCTTCAGGCCGTACGCGATATTTTCGGCAACCGTCATATGAGGAAATAACGCATATTCCTGGAAGACAAGCGGCGTACGGCGCTTGAACGGCGGGAGACCGTTCATGCGGACGCCGCCGATCGCAATGTCTCCGCTGTCCGGCTCGTCAAAGCCGGCGATCAGCCTCAGCAGCGTGGTCTTGCCGCAGCCGCTCGGTCCGAGCAGCGTCGTGAAGCTCCCTTCAGGAATGTCGAGCGAGACGTCGCGGAGCGCGGCGTACGCGCTGAACGATTTGGAGACGCCCGCGATGCGAATATGCGGCTGCGGCTGCGGCGCTACGGTCGTATTCATAGATACCTCCGATCTTGTAGGGACGGAATTAAACGGGATAAAGCCAGCACGGCGAAGGCGATGGCAATCAAAACAACGGTAAATGCGGCAGCGCCTCCCCAGACGCCGCTCTGGACGAGACTCAGTATGGATACGGTGCCGACGGACGTATGAACGGAATAAATGAAGACGATGACGCTAAGACAGGTGACCGATCGCAGGAATGATACCGCCAATCCGGACAGCATCGGTCCTCTTACCAGCGGCAGCAGCACCTTGCGGAAGGTGGCGAAGCTGCCCGCGCCCATATTGAGCGACGCTTCCTCCAGCGAAGGTCCGATCTGCTGGAAGCCTGCCAGGCAAGCGCTGTAGCAGGTCGGCAGATTCCATAGCGCCAAGGCGATAATCATGATCGCGGACGTGCCGCCAAGCTCGAACGGTGCTTTGTTGAAGGCGATCGCGAAGCCGAGCCCGAGGAATACGCCGGGGACGGCGCCAGGCAGAATGGCCAGCAAGTCGAGCAGCCGGTTGACGCCGATCCGTCTGCGTTGGACCAGATAGGCGAGCGCCAGTCCAAAGACGGATGCTGCTGCCGACGACCAGAAGGCGAAGCGGATGCTGTTGTACAGCTCCGAGCCCTTGGCCGAAACGTACTTCAGGTTGCCGAGCGTGAAGCTCCAGTCGTAACCCCACGTTTTCGTAAACGCACCGTAGAATAGCACGCCGTAAACCGCAAGAATAAACAGGGAGATCAGCAGGCAGCCCCCGAATAGACTCCATTTGACGGCGTTCGGCAGCGGATAAGGCCGCAAGCCCGAGCCTTTGCCCGTTACGGTCACATAAGAGCGGTTGCCCACCCAGCGCCGGTTGGCGAGAAACAGCAAGAGCGCCGGCGCCAGCAAGGCGGTGGACAGCATCGCGGCGGAAGCAAGGTCAAACCAGCCTGACATCTGCATATAAGCTTCGGTGGGCAGCAGCGTAAAATTGCCGGCGATGATAATCGGGTTGCCAAAGTCGGCAAGCACGTTCATCGCCGCGATTAACGCGCCGCCCGCGATGCCGGGACGACATAGCGGCAGGAAGACGTGCCTGAAAGCCTGCCAGCGCGTCGCCCCCAAATTATAGGCGGCATACTCGAGATGTACGGCCGAAGACTTCATAACGCCATATAGCACCGTATAGGCGTAAGGAAAAAAAGTAATCGTCTGTACGAGCCATAACCCATGCCAGCCGTAGATATCGACATTCATATGAAGCAGCTGCTTCGTGATCAAGCCTTGTCTGCCGAAAAGCAAAATGTAAGATAATGCCACGATAAATGGGGGAGATACGATGGGAAGCAGCGTGACGAACCTGAACAGCCCTTTGAAAGGAACATCCAGTCTGGCCAGCGTGTAGGCGAACAAAAAGGCGACGGCCGTACAAGAAACAGTGGATATCGCGGTCATGAAAAGGCTGTTCAGTCCTGCGCGAAACCAGCGCGCATTCGTCCATAGCTGCACGTAATCGGCGGCATGCGGCAGACTTACGACTTTGGCAACCGGCCACAATACGAAAAATCCGGTGAGCGTCACGGCGACAGCGATGGCGACCGCAAGCCATGGCTCGTGCCGAAGCTTTTTGATGTCCGTCCATGCGCTTCGGAGGGCGGACACAGTCATCGGGATCACCTTCTCCTTCTATTTCTCTTCTTCTTTTTCTTACGTGCTGCCGATACGCACGGAACGCCGGCCCGCCTTTTGGGCGCCATCCAGGGGCGCTGCGAGGCGACCGGCTTTCCTTGCTGCCTATAATCCCGCGTTATTTGCTGCCGATCATATCCGTGAACTTTTTGACGACGTCGGCCTTCATGGCAGACGCTTTCGTCCGGTCATAATCGACCAAATGCACGTCCGCCAGCTTGATCATGCCTTGGGGCGGTTCGACATCGTTGCGGACGGAGTAGCGGTTGGAGCTGTTCGCGTTCATTTCTTGCACAGGCTTGGTAAGCAGCCAGTCCACGAATTTCTTGGCATTCTGGGCGTTCTCTCCTCCCTTGACGATGCCGACGCCGCCGATCTCGGCCGCAGTCTGATCCGGTACGATGACTTTAATCGGATAACCCTGCTTGGCCGACTTGACGATGTCATGCGCCCAGGACATGCCGGCTGCAAACTCGCCTGTGGCGGTCAGATTAATGCCGTCCCCCGCCTTCGCCGTGTAGTGATGAACGTTTTCATTCAGCTTCTTCAGGTAATCCCAGCCCTTTTCATCTCCCAGGCGGAACAGCTGATCCGCGATGAAGATGTAGCCCCCGCCCGCGGTCGCAGGATTGGAGGTCACGAATTTGCCCTTGTAGCTTGGATCCAGCAAGTCATCCCAGGTTTTCGGTTCTTGAACGCCCTTGGATGCGAATTCTTTTTCGAAACGTTCCGTGTTCAGCACGATGCCGAGCACGCCCATGTACCAGCCCTGCCAGTAACCGTTCGGATCGCCGAACTTCGCGTCGATCTCCGCGGCATTGGGTGACGTATAGGACTCCAGCAGGCCATGATCGGCGAGCGGTTGATAAAATTCCACGGAGCCGCCGACGAGGATGTCTGCCTGAGGGGCGTCTTTTTCCGCCTGTACTCGCGTGCTTGCCTCGCCGGCGCTGCCCAGATTCAGGTATTCCAGCTCGATGCCGGTATCTTCTTTAAACTTCTTTTGCATTTGAATGATGTCGTCCTCGTTCATCGCGGAGTATACGACAAGCTTCTTGGATGCCGGCTCTGCGGCCGAAGCGCCGGCGCTGCCGGTCGCTTGCGCCGCAAGCGTTGCGGCGCCCGCCGCGGCATTTTCCGATTGGCCCGCGGATGCGTTCCCTCCGGCATTGTTGTTTTGGCCGCACGCGGCCAAAAGCGACAGCGAAGCCGTTAGTACCATTGCGGCGAACAGCCCGCTTTTTCCTCGTTTTCTCCAACTCCCCAACATAGCGATCCTCCTCATAATGTCCAAGCTGTCTGACATCTATAAAGGTACAGGACCTGTGTTACCCGAGCGTCAAGGCTTGGTTAAAGATTCATTAATTGTGAGATCAAGCGCAAAAAAAACCGCACAGGGCTTGTGCGGTTTCCTTGACTTGCTCAGAAAGCATTGGGGCAGAGGAACAACGCGGACGGCGATACGCGGCCCCGGCGGATCCTTCGTCAATCCCTGCGCACGAACAGCTTGAAGGTGCTGCTCTTAAGGTAGTCTAACGAGTAAAATACAGGCCGGTCATCCTGGTCGTAGTGGAGCTGCTTAAGCAGCAGCAGCTCGGAACCGAGAATGTCCGCCGCGACAAGATCGCGCTTGTCGGTCGTCCCCACTGCGCATATCTCTGTCATCGCGTAGGAGATGCGGATGCCCAGCTTGCTGCGGAGAAAATCGAAAATCGCGCCGCTGAAACCCTGCGCGAAATGATCGCCCGCGATATGCTGCGGAAATATATTATAGTAAAAGGCGACCTTCTGGTCGTCCGCCGTACGCGTTCGTTCGAGCACGACGACAGGACCTTCCGTCTGCAGCTTTTCTTGCCAGTCGGATTCCGCATCCTGCCCGTAAACCTTGACACCCGTCTCGCTTTCTTTATAACCTACGTTCTTGATCATCTCGCCCAGACTGCGAAGCTTGTTCAAGGGGTTGGATATAAAAGGCGAGCGCTCGTTGACATACGTGCCTACGCCGTTTTTACTAATAAGCGTGCCTTCGCGCTGAAGCATCTTGAGCGCCTCGCGCAGCGTCGGCCTGCTGACCTCGAACGCCTTGGCCAGCGCAGGCTCCGAGATGAGCTTTTCGCCGGGCTTCATCTCGCCCGACAGAATTTTCTGCTCAATCTCTTCCTTGATTCGAATATACAGCGGCTTATTGTCCATGGTCCGATTCCTCTCGCATTTGACTTGCCTGTCCCTTCAGACTATCAAAAATAGGGCTGTACTGCCAGCCTCCTCTTGCTTGCCGCCGCCTCTTCAAGGCCCCAATTAAAAAGCCGGATCCGCGGCGGACCCGGCGTTAACCGTATTTTTTTCGTGCGCCCGTTCGACTACTTTGCCTCGACCGTGGCCGTTAGCCTCGCCTGCCCGTTGCTTGTCGTTGCATTCGTCCAGGTCATGACCGTACCCGGTGCGACGACTGCCGAGACATAACCCATGTCGTCATCGCCGGATGTGCCGTCCGAGTCGTAGACATGAAGCTCGACATTCGTATTCGCAGGCTTGGCCACGTACACCGTATTATAGCTTTCCGAGAAGTGCGGACCGAACTCCGCCTCGTTGGCGCCGAAGACGATATTGTAGTTCTGGCCGATCGGGGCATCGTTTTTCTTCCAGAACCGGGCGTCGGTCTGGCCCTGTCCGTTTACGTAGGCTTTGATGTAAATATCGCTCTTGCCGCCGAAAGGATCGCGGTCTGCCAGGCTCTGCGCACTGGACAGCGTGATCTTGTGCGAATAATAAGGATTGTAGACGTAGCTGTGCGAAAAAGAGCCGAGTCCGTCCAGATGGACGTCCACCTGGTGCGCTGGATCGGACCAGTTCATGCCTTGAAGTGCGGGACCGTCGTCGCTGTCGTCCCAGCCCCATGGCGCCTTGGCGGAATTCGAGGTATAGTCGTCGCCTGCAATCGTGCCCCAGGAGGAGAAAATATTGGGATCGTTGCGCCGGTTCCACAGATCGCCCCATTCGATCAGCGCATAGCCGTAATGGTTGGCGTAGCTGCCGGACGTATTGGTCGGGAACGTGGCTTGGCCCGTATAATCGTAGACGATTCCATCTCCGCCCGGCGCAGACGAACCGTCGTAAGCCTTGACGCCGTGTCCTCCGCTGGGGCTCTGTCCGTTGGCCTGGCAAAATACCATAGGATGGCTGCCGTTAAAAAGCACGCCTCCGTCCACGTTGTCGGAACCCGATGTAATCGTAGGATCGTTGGTATAGTCATACCATTGATTGTGCGCCATCGTCTCCATTAACCGGAATTTCCCATACGTCGAGCCATCCTTTTTGATGACCAGAATCAAGCCTTCAAAATCGTTCTCGTGCGCGTCAAGCGGGCGCGTATACGCGTCGTCTCTGGCATGGAACAGGTCGTATTCGATAAAATAATCGGTTGCTGTCTCCGAAACCTTGTAGTAAACGTAGGCGTTCTGATTGAACTTGTCGAGATTGTTCCAGTTGTTGCGCGCCAGATAGTCCCCGTCATAGTTGAAGTTCGTAATGAAGTCCGCCCTCACGTTCAGGTCCGCATTGACGTCCTGATAAATTTGCGGTGCCCAGTGAGCGGCCAAATCCGCGTAATTGACGGCTGCCTGGCTGGTACCGGTACCCGCGAACAATCCGACGGCCGCGACCGGCAGGGTCAACAGACTTGCGACTTTTTTCATAAATAATCCCTCCATAAATGAAATGGCGATGCTGTCTGACATCTATATTGTAATGAGGTGTCCATTCTGCCATCAATACACGGTTCGTTAAATGTTTTGTAACGTTTTGATTAAATGCGGGAAGAACGATTAATTTATCGATAACGCGAGCAAAGAAATAACCGGATGCAGCGTGGCTGCTTCCGGTTAGCGGCTATCGACGCCTATTCGACTTGCTTGCGGTCCGTAATATCGCGGTATAGCCAGAATACAAAAAAGAACCGTGCACCCACACGATTCTAAAATGGTTGATCTTAATGGCGGCCCCGGCCAGAATCGAACTGGCATCTACCCTTTAGGAGAGGGTTACTCTATCCGTTGAGCTACGGAGCCGCAGCGAGGAATATTATAACACATAATGATTCGCAAACAAATGCTTGTGCTGCATTTGATCGCGCCGCCCTACGCCACATCGCCGCCTTACGCCGCCTCACACCCCCGCATCGGCTCACCGCTCCAGCGCCCCGCAGCGCGCTTTATTCGTTTTCCCCCCCCCACAGTGCTATCATAAAACGCAAAGCACTATCCCGGATTACCTATTCATCCGCACGCGGAAGGGGGAGATCACGATGGGCACGGTAGCACGCGACTGGCTGGATCTGGCCAAGGCATTCCCGTTCGATATCGCAGACACCGAAGGTGTCTTCCCGGACTTCAACCGGCTGCATTGGCACGACAGTCTGGAGATCAACTATGTCAAGCGCGGCGCGGGCGCTTATCTCATCAACGGCACGACCTACGCGCTCCAGGAGGGCGATATCGTCCTGCTCGGTCCGAGCGATCTCCATCGGGCATTCGACAAGGGCGGCCTGGTGCTCCAGGTGACGGTATTCGATCCGGCGCTGCTCGCGGCGGACCAGCGCTACGATCCCGAGCTGCTGGCGCCGTTCGTGGAGATGGGTCTGCGCTTCGACAATGTGCTGGACCGCACGCATCCGAAGATGCGCGAGCTGCGCGCCATCCTGCTGGACATGCAGGCCGAGCACGACGCGAAGTCCGCCTCGTACCGGACGATCATCCGGGCGCAGATGGCCCGTTTCCTCGCCTATGTGAACCGGCATTTCTCCAAGTCGGCGACGCAGGCTTCGATCGACGTCCGCAGCAAGCAGCCGCTCGTGCGCAGCGTGCTGGAGGAGATCCACCGGGACCCTGCCCGCGCCTGGACGCTGCAGGAGCTGGCCGACCTCATCCACCTCAGCCCCTCGCGCTTCAGCGCGATTTTCAAGCAGATCGTGGGACTGTCTCCCCTGAACTATTGCATCGAGATTCGGCTCGGGCAGGCCGTGCACCTGCTGGAGACGACCGACCGCAAGATCATCGATATCGCCGCCGAATGCGGATTCCGCAACCTGTCCAACTTCAACCGCGTCTTCGTCCAGCATGTCGGCCGGACGCCGAGCCAGGTGCGCGGCGCGCAATAAGATTGCATTAGTCCTCAGTCGTATTGACGGAGAGCGCGGCATCCGGGCGGTGTACGATAGGTACACGGCAAGCCAATACGACTTAGTAGGTGTCAGACATGAAGTATATGTTGGGGCTCGACCAAGGAGGCACGAAGACGATCGCCGCGCTCGCCGACCCGTCCGGACGCATATTGTCCGCAGGATACGCGGGCGGGAGCTGTCACAGCATACTCGGCATGGACCACAGCATGGATCGCGTAAAGGAAGCCGTGGCCGATGCGCTGGCCCGGGCGGGAGCCGAAGCGGGCGAGATCGCGAGCGTGCACGCCGGAATGACCGGCGCGGACTTCCCCTATGAATATTCGCTGCTGCGCAATGCGCTGCGGAGCGCGACCGGCGTCGCGGATGTGACGGTCGTCAACGATTGCATCATCGCTTACCGCGGCGGCACGTCGTCGCCTACGGGCGCGGTGCTCTGCATCGGCACCGGCACCAATGCGGCGATCCTGCGGCCGGGCGCGGAGCCGTTCGTCTACGGCTATCATGTGCGCGACGACGACTCGGGCGGCGAATCGCTCGGCAGCCTGGCGCTGCGGGCGGCGCTCGACGCGGACGTCGGCCTCGGGCCGGTGACGCAGCTCAAGCCGCTGATCCTCGCCCACTACGGGCTCGCGGACGCCGACGCACTGATGGAGCATTGGGTTCAAGGCAAGCTCGGCTCCAAGAAGCATCTGGCGCCGCTCGTGTTCGAGGCGGCGGGCGCCGGCGACGAGGCGGCCGTCCGGCTCGTCCGGGACTTCGGCCGGCGCAACGCGCGGTATGTCGAAGCGGGCCTCGCCAGATTCGGCATCCGGGCGGACGAAGCCGTCGTCATCCTGTCGGGCAGCCTGTTCAAGGCGCGGCCCGCGATCTTGACGGAGGCGGTGGCGGACAGCCTGACGGCCGCGCATCCCGGCCTTCGCGTCGCGGAGGCCGCATACGAGCCGGTCGTCGGCGCGGTGCTGATGGCGCTCGACCGCGAGACGGGGCGGCCTTACCCGATGCAAGGACAGCCGCTGGCGGCATCCGTCGCCGCGCTTGGTTTATTCCGAACGACCGAATAGCATTCAACCTCAGAGGAGAGATACGGCATGGCAGCGATCAAAATGGTATATATCGGCGGCGGCAGTACCCGCGCCGCGGGAACGGTGGCCAGCTTCATCCATCAAGGCGAGGGCGCCAACTTCAAGGGCTCGGAGGTCGTGCTCGTCGATCTGAACGAGGAGCGGCTCGAGATCGTGCGCAAGATGTCGCAGCAGATGTCCGACCGGCTCGGCGCGGACATCAAGATCACGACGACGACGGACCGCCGCGCCGCCCTGCAGGGTGCGGACGCCGTACTGACGAGCTTCCGTCCCGGCGGCTTCGAGGCCCGTTATCTCGACGAGAGCATCCCGCTGAAGCACGGCTTCATCGGGCAGGAGACCCAAGGCGCCGGCGGCTTCTTCATGGCGATGCGCTCGCTGCACGTCATCAAGGAGATCGTGCGCGACATGGAGGAGATCTGCCCGAACGCGTGGCTGTTCAACTATACGAACCCCGTCAATATCGTGTCCGAGGCGATCACGCATCACAGCCCGATCAAGGTCGTGTCGCTGTGCGAAGGTCCGATTATTTTCCCGCAGTGGATCGCCAAGACCGCAGGCCTCGACCCCGACGAGATCGATGTCACGATGATCGGCCTCAACCACAACTGCTGGTCGAACCGCCATCTGTACAAGGGGCAGGACATGATGCCGCTGCTCGCCGACGCCTATGAGCGCCTGAAGGACGATCCGTCCGTCAGCCGCCACCAGATCCGCATGCTGAAGCTCGCGGTGACGATGGGCGCCATCCCGGCGGATTACTTCCAATACTTCTACTATAAAGAAGAAGTGCTGGAGCAGCTGCAGGCGAAGCCGACGACGCGTGCGCAGGATATTATTGCTAAGGTGCCGGACTACTGGAAACATTATACCGAGCAGGCGGAGAGCGCCGATCCCGTGCTCGATCCGAACCGCAGCCGCGGCGGCATCCACGAGCTGGAGCTGGCCTTCGACGTCATGGACGCCGTCTTCAACGACCGCAAGGAAGTGTGGCACTGCAACGTGCGCAACAACGGCGCCATCGCCGACTTCCCGGCGGACCGCGTCGTCGAGGTGCCGTGCTTCGTCGACCGCAACGGCATCGCCCCGATCGCACAGGGCCATATGCCGCAGCAGGTGTCCGGCCTCGTGAAGATGCTGGGCGAATACCAGGCGCTGACGGCCGAAGCCGGCTGGAGCGGCTCCCGCATCGACGGCATCCGCGCGCTGGCGAGCCATCCGCTCGTCTACTCGATCGACCGGGCAGAGCGGCTGTACGACGAGATGGCGCATGCGCACCGGGCATATCTGCCCGAGCGCCTGCTGAAGTGAGGAGGACGCACTCATGATAAATTTAATCGTTGCGGATAATTATGAAGCGATGAGCCGCGAGGCGGCCAAGTGGCTGCAGGCCATCGTGCAGGACAAGCCCGCCGCCTCCGTCGTGCTGGCGATGGGCAATACGCCGATGGGCATGTACGGAGCGCTCACGGAGATGAGAGAGCGCGGAGAGGTCAGCTTCGAGAGCATCCGGGCGTTCCAGCTGGACGGCTACCTCGGCATCACCCGCGAGGACCCGCGCTCGCTCGAAGGCTGGCTGCGCCGCTCGGTCGCCGAGCCGTGGGGACTGCGCGAGGACCAGCTCGTGCTGCTCGACGAGAATACGTCCGACCCGGAGGCGACCGCGAGGGAATACGACGCCAAGGTGCGCGAGGCCGGCGGCTTCGACGCGACGGTGCTGGGTCTCGGCCCGAACGGACATCTGGGCTTCAACGAGCCGCCGTCCCCGGCGGATGCGCCGACCCGCGCCGTGCCGCTGACCGAGCGGAGCCTGCACAGCAACGCCGTCTACTGGGGCGGCCTCGACCGGGTGCCGCGCCACAGCCTCACGGCCGGCATGGACGTGCTGCTCGGCTCGAAGCAGGTGCTGCTGCTCGCCTCGGGCGAAGGCAAGCGCGACATCCTGCGCCGGACGCTGCGCGGCGAGATCACCGAGCTCGTGCCGTCGAGCTTCCTGCAGCGGCATGCCGATGTGACGGTCATCGCCGACAAGGCGGCCTGGCCGGGCGACGAGGCTTAAGAACGGATTCCAATCGTCACGCATATTAAGTTCGACAGGCATCCCCCAATCGCGAGATCGGGGGATGCCTCTCGTCATTCTCGAAGCCAAGGAGGCTTGAACGCCGTATGGCTGCCTCATCTTCCGAATCCGGCGCGCGCCGCCGACGGCCCCCGGGGACCCGCCCGCCGGGCGGCCGCGGCGGCTGGCGCGCCCGCCTGCTCGATCCGTTCCGCAGCCGTCTCCGCAACAAGCTGCTGCTCTTCATGCTGCTGCTCTCCATTCTGCCCATCACGGCGGTGACCGCGATGGCGATCGCGCGATCGTCGCAGGCGATGGAGCGGGAGATGATCCAATTCAACGGCTCCCAGCTCTCCACCGTCAGCGAGTACATGTCGGAGAAGCTCAGCCAGCTCGACGAGATGCTGAACTCCATCATCATCGACGACAAGATCTCGGACCGGATGGGGCGGCTGGACAACGACGACATCACGCAGTTCTACAGGGCCAACGACTATATCAACAACAAGCTCTCCTCGATCTATTATGCCAATCAGAGCGTGCTGAACAGCGTCATGCTCGAGGTGGCCAACATCGGCAAGACGTATGTCGTCAGCGGCTACGAGGAGAGCATCAGGAACGCCTCGCCGCTCGCCTCGGTGAACTGGGCCGGCTTCGATCTGGCGCACAGCCGGCTGAGCTACGCCAACCATGCGGACCGGCAGAGCTTCATGCTCATGCGCCCCATCAACCGGTTCGAGGACCGCAAGCTGCTCGGCGCGGCCGCGCTCGACGTGAAGTGGAGTCTGATGGACCGCATGCTAAGCGCGCTCCGGCAGGACGAGGGCGCCCGCGTCTATCTCGTCGGCGCCGATGGCAGCATTCTGTATTCGCCGCAGGCGGGCGAGCAGGAGCCGGAGTCCGAAGCGCTCCTGCTCGCGTTGAAGCCGCGCCCCGGCGAGCAAGCGTCGTACGAGAAGGTGGGAGACACGTACCTTTTCCGCAGCGAGGTGCCCTACACGTTTTTCTCCGTCGCGAAGCTCGTGCCGAGCGACCTGATCGACCGCAGCAGCGAGGACATCATCCGCAGCAGCTTCTGGATCGGCGCGGGTGTCGTCTTCGTCTGTATCGGGCTGTCCGTCCTGCTGGCCTACATGATGACCAAGCCGATCACGAATCTGGTGCGCTATATGCGCAAGCTCGACTGGATCAAGACCGACTACGTCGCCAGCCGCAACCGCCAGGACGAGATCGGCCTGCTGGAGAACAGCTTCGAGCTTATGGTGAACAATATCAAAGGCCTGATCCAGTTCGAGTACGAGGCGACGATCGCCAGGCGCACGGCGGAGGTCAAGGCGCTGCAGGCGCAGATCAACCCGCATTTTCTGCACAATACGCTGCAGCTCATCAGCGGCATGGCGCTGGAGAAGGACGTGCCGGAGATTCACCGGGTCGTCAAGGCGATCGGCGGGATGTTCCGCTACAGCATCCGCAGCCTGCCCGACGCGGCGACGCTCCGCGAGGATTGGCAGCATATGCGCAATTACCTGTATATCCAGGAGATGCGGTTCCCGAATAAGGTGACGGTGGACGAGCGGCTGCCGGCCGAATTCGAATCGCTGCCGATCCCGCTGCTGACGCTGCAGCCGATCGTGGAGAACGCCTTCGAGCACGGCTTCCAGCACAAGCTGGCGGATTGGCGCATCGCGATCGGAGCGGAGCTGCGGGACGGCGTCGCCGTCATCCGCATCGCGGACAACGGGGATGGCATCGCGCCGCAGCGGCTGGCGGAGCTGCGCCGGACGCTGGACGCCAACGGAGCGCTGTACCGGGATTCGGAGAGCCTGGGCCTTCGTAATGTGGACGCGCGGATCAAGCTGCGCTTCGGCGCGGCCTACGGCCTTCGCATCGACAGCGCGGAGGGGGCCGGCACCGTGATCGAGATTCATCTGCCGGCGGGTACCGAGCCCCCGGGAGAGAGGGAGGGAGAAGACGCATGAAGGCTGTCATCATCGACGACGAGATCTGGAGCCGGCGGATGATCCGCAGCCTCGGCCGCTGGGACGCGCTCGGCATCGAGATCGCCGGGGAAGCGGAGAACGGCTACGACGGCCTGGCGCTGATCGCGGCTGCGCATCCGGATATCGTGCTGCTCGACATGCGGATGCCGGGCATGGAGGGAACCGAGCTCATCCGCAGGCTGAACGAGCAGGGCAACGAAGCCAAGGTGATCGTCGTCAGCGGGCATGCGGACTTTCAGTATACGAAGCATGCGATCGACTACAAGGCGTCGACCTATATTCTGAAGCCGATCGACGAGGACGAGCTGAACGGCGCGCTGGAGCGCTGCGTGCGCGAGCTGCGCCTGGCGCGGACGCAGCGCGAGCGGGAGCTGCGGTCCGTCCACTACACGGACGAAGCGCTGCAGGCGCTGACGGCGGAGACCAAGCGCGATCTGACGCGGTACCTGCACGGTCTGGACCGGCAGGGAGTCCAGCGGACGCTCGGCCATCTGGCGTCGGCGCTGACGCAGCGGGCCTATGCGAGCGAGGCCGGCTTGCGCAAGCTGTATATGGAGCTGTACCTGCTGCTGGAGGACTTCGTCGTCCGGTCGGACGGCTCCATGCAGGACATCGCGGAGCGGACCGAGGGGCCGAGCGTGTCCCGGCCGTCCGGCGCGGCGGCATCTCCCGAGGCGCTGGTCGACGGCCTGTCCGAGCTGTACGGCGCGGCCATCGGCCATATCGCCGCCAAGCGCAAAAACAAGGAGAAGCTCGACATGGGCGAGATCAAGAGCTACATCGACCGCAATTACGAACGCCAGATCAGCCTGGAGTCGGTGGCGGAGGCTTTTTATGTGACCAAGGAATATCTCAGCAAGGCGTTCAAGGCGCAGACCGGCGTCAATCTGACCGAATACGTCATCCGGCTGCGGATGGACAAGGCCCGGAGCCTGGTATGCGGCAGCGAGCTGAAGATCAAGGATATCGCCCTGTCCGTCGGGTACGAGGACGTGACCTACTTCAACCGGCTGTTCAAGCAGCAGTTCGGCGAGACGCCGGGGCGGATGCGGGAGCGGCCGGCACCTTAATATTGTCCTATCCCAGGAGCCAATATCGTCTGATCCCGGCCGTGGCAGCGCTTGCTATACTGAGTGCAGACGATCGATCGATATCCATCAGGAGGGACAGGCCCCTATGAACAAGAAAATTCCTGCATTGCTGACGTTGACATTGCTGGGCGGCGCGCTCGCCGCCTGCGGGTCCGATAACGATACATCCGGCGCGGACGCGGGCGGCACCGGCGCAGCCGCGAAGACCGTCAATCTCAAGGTGTTCGTCAGCCTGCCGAGATTCAAGACCCAGTTCGAGAGCTACTTCGAGCAGTTCAAGAAGAAAGAGCTGGCGGACAAAAACATCAAGGTGAACATCAGCCTGGAGATGCCGAGCTCCGATACGGCCGACCAGATCCTGAAGTCGCGCATGGCCAGCGGCGACAGCCCCGACGTGTTCACGCTGCATGCCGTCAACGACATCCCGAGCTTTTACCGTGCCGGCTATCTGACCGATCTGAGCGACCAGCCGTTCGTCTCGGAGCTGCTGGACGGCGTCAAGTCGGGCGTCACCTATGACGACAAGATCCTCGCAGTACCGCTTGAGAGCGTCGGCTGGGGCATGCTGTACAACAAGAAGATTTTCCGCGAAAACAACCTGAAGCTGCCGGAGACGGTGTCGGAGATGAAGCAACTGGGCGACACGCTCAAGGCGAAGAACATTCAGCCGTTCATGATCGCGCTCAAGGAATCGTGGATGGCAGAGAGCTTCCCGACGCTGGCCGCGGGTGCGCTCAACAGCTCGGCCAACCAAGGCTTCGTAGAAAGAATGGACGAGGGCAAGGCGTCGTATGCGGAGCTGAACGGCCTGACGGACGCGATGGACATGCTGCGCGAGTTCGGAGACAAAAAGGTGTTCGAGCTGGACGGCGACCAGGCGACCGCGCAATTCGCGGAGGGCAACATCGCGATGTGGCCGGCGCAGGGTCCGTGGTTCGCGGAGGCGATCCTGAAGAACGATCCGTCGTTCGAGCTCGGCGTCGCGGCGATGCCGATCAACGACGACCCGGCTTCGACGCTGCTCAATCTGTCGACCTCGACGTCGATCGCGGTCTCCCCGGACTCCAAGGTGAAGGAAGTGGCCCTCGATCTCGTCAACTATATGCTCGACGCCAAAGATTCGAGCGCGTTCTACGAGAGCCTGATGTTCAATCCCGTCGCCAAGAGCCATACGTTCACCCCGTACCCGTGGGTCGCGGACGTGACGGAATACGTGAAGGCCGGCAAAGCCTACGACGATCCCCGCATTCCCTCGGGCGTCAAGAACGTATCCGAGACGCTGTTCCAGAGCTACTACGCCAAGGACTCGTCCAAGGAAGACGTCGTCAAGGCGCTGGATAAGGCTTGGGCCGACGCGAACGCGCTGAACAAGCAATAGTCCGCAGCACACGAGAAGGCAGCTTCGATCCGAAGCTGCCTTCGGATTGAAGGGAGGGTGATTTAAAATGCCGCGCGCGCTTCGCCATTACACCATGTTCACGATCTTCGTCGCTCCGGCGCTGCTGTTCTTCGCCGTGTTCACCCTGCTCCCCATGCTCGGAGGCGCGGCCTACAGCTTCACCAACTGGAACGGGCTCGCCCGCACCTATTCGTTCATCGGCATCGCCAACTATACGGAGGCGCTGCGGGACCCCGCGTTCATGCAGGCGCTGCTGTTCACGCTCAAGTATGTCGTGCTGATGGTGCTGCTCCAGAACGCCATCGCCCTCGGGCTGGCGCTGCTCATCGAGTCGCGCAGACGGGCGAAGGGCGCCTACCGGACGGTCTTCTTCATGCCCAATCTGATGAGTATGATCATCGGCGCCTTCATGTGGACGTTTATCTTCACGAAGCTGCTGCCGGAGCTCGCCGAGAAGGCGTCGCTGCCCTTCCTCGATCAGGCGTGGACGAGCGATCCGAAGATCTCGTTCTTCGCCATCATCATCGTGTCGCTCTGGCAGGGCGCCGGCTACATGATGATCATCTACGTCGCCGCGCTCCAGGGCGTGCCGCAGGATATGAAGGAGGCCGCCCGCATCGACGGGGCGAACGGCTGGCAGATGTTCCGCTCGATCACGCTGCCGATGATCACGCAGGCGCTGACGATCTGCATCTTCCTGACGCTGAACGCGGCGTTCAACACGTTCGACGTCGTCTATGGCCTCACCGGCGGCGGTCCGGGGCGCAAGACAGAGGTCGTGGCGATGCATATTTTCCAGGAAGCGTTCAATTATAATTACCGGTTCGGCTTCGCCAATGCGAAGGCCATGATCCTGTTCGTGATCGTGCTGATCTTCACGCTGATCCAGGTCAAGGTCATGAAGAGGAGGGAGATCGAGGCATGATAGAGCGCAGCTCCGCACCCCGGTCCGTGCTGTCCAATCTCGTCCTGCTCGTCATGGCGGTCTTCTTCGCGCTGCCGGTCTACATGGCCGTCGTCAACTCGTTCAAGAGCCAGAAGGAGATCTTCCACTCCGTGCTCTCGTGGCCGACGAGCTTCAGCTTCAAGAACTACGACTACGTCATTCACAACGTCGACATCGTCCAGAGCTTCTTCAACTCCCTGATCGTGACGGTCGTCGGACTCGCGGGCATGCTGATTCTCGGCGCCATGGCCGGCTACAAGCTGTCGCGGACGCCGGGCAAGCTGAGCGGGAGCGTATTCTTCCTGTTCCTCGCCTCCATGATGATCCCGTTCAACGTCATCATGATCACCTTGACGCAGCTGGTCAAGCATCTGTCGCTCCAGGGCTCGACGCTCGGACTCGGGCTGATCTACATCGGCATGGGGCTGAACATGGTCGTCTTTTTCTACCACGGCTTCGTCAAAGGCATCCCCAGAGAGCTGGAGGAGGCGGCGAAGATCGACGGGGCGGGGGAGATCTATACATTCTTCCGCATCATTCTGCCGCTGCTCAAGCCGATCACGGTCACGCTTGCCATCATCAATATTCTGTGGATATGGAACGACTTCCTGCTGCCGCTGCTCGTGCTGACGGATGTGAAGAAGTACACGCTCATCCTGACGACCAACAGCTTCTTCGGCCAGTACACCAAGGACTGGGGCAGCATCCTCGCCTCGCTCGTCCTGACGGCGCTGCCGGTCGTCGCCTTCTTCGTCGCCTTCCAGCGCTTTATATTGCAGGGGCTGGCGGACGGTGCGTTGAAGGGATAATAAGGTGTCGAAAAGGGCATAGGCCGCGGATTGTTCGCGGGTTGTGCCTTTTTTTGCGTGCAGCGGCGAATTGCGGGAAAGGGAGCGCGCGCTTTCGGCATGCAGACGTTTTTCGGATGGGTGGCGTGCTGAAAAACCTGTATTTGTACATGTATTTTCTGCCGACGCGCTACATTTGATGAGATACCTGCAAATGTGCAGGTAAATTCAAAGCATAATCCGGAAATGGGGCTGATGGAGGAAAATACCTGCGCATTTGCATCTTTTCTTCTCAAAAGGATAGCCAGCGGCGAAAGGAGATGTATATTTGCAGGCAATGCGGCGCACGACGGAATAACGACGGAGGCGCGACAGAGAGGGGAATCGGACGGCAGGCAGATCGGTCCCCGCGGGGTTCTGCTTCTCTCGCATTGCAATGCGGCCCCGCTTCGCGTTATGGTAGGAACAATATAACGCCGGCGCTCACGGCCGGGCAAGACGGAGGCGGGTTCCCGCGATGACTGCTACAATACGCGATATCGCAAAGGCGGCCGGGGTGTCGGTCGCGACGGTGTCGAAGGTGCTCAACGACTATACGACGGTCAGCCGGGCCACGCGGGAGAAGGTGCTCGCGCTCGTGGCCGAGATGCAGTTCCGGCCGAACGAGGCGGCCAGGTCGCTCGTCGGTCGGCGCTCGATGACGATCGGCATCCTGCTCACGGCGGGGCTGTCGAACCCCTTCTTCGTGCATCTGCTCGGCGGCATCGACGAAGCGCTCAAGGAGCGCGGCTACGATCTCATCTATCTGGCGCAGCTGTCCGCGCATCCCGAGTACAACTTCGTGCAGCACTGCCGCAGCCGCAACGTCGAGGGCGTGCTTGCCTTCGGCTTCCAGCTCGGTGAGCTCGATGCGGACAAGCTGGTTGCATCGGGCATCCCGACGCTGTTCATCGATCTGAACCTGAAGGGCAAGCGCGCGGGCTATATCTCCTCGGACAACAAGGAGGCGATAGAGGGCACCGTACGTTACCTGTACGAGCTGGGGCATCGGCGAATCGCCTACTTCGCCGGCCTGCCGGGCTCCTACGTCGGCGAGCGGCGTATGGCGGGCTATCATGCGGCGATGACCGCTGCAGGCTTGTCCGTGCGCCCGGACGATATCGTGGCCGGCGACTTCACGCAGGAGGCGGGCTATCGCGGGATGCATCGGCTGCTGGCGCTATCCGAGCGGCCGACCGCCATCATCTGCAGCTCCGACAAGTGCGCGATCGGCGCCCTGCAGGCAGCCCGCGAGGCGGGCGTCGCAGTGCCGGACGAGCTGTCGATCGTCGGCTTCGACGACATCGACGAAGCGCGCGTCGTGCATCCGCCGCTGACGACGGTGCGGCAGGACATGCCGCTGCTCGGGCGCCGCGCGATCGAGCTGCTCGACCGGCTCATCACCGAGCCGGACAGTCCGGCCCCGGCCGTCATCGTGCCGACGGAGCTGATCGTGCGGGCGACGACGGGCCCGGCGCGGGACGGCGGGTAGGGCCGCCGGGCGGCGTCCGCGGAGGGGCGGCCTTCGCCGGCCGGCCAGCCGGGAGACGGGACCTTGGGTCACATGCAGTTATTTGTCATCCTTGCGAATCGGTTCTGGCCGGAATGGCAAACGATACGGATGTGCCTGTGGACGGACTGCTCTCAATGATCAGCTCCTCATTGTAAAGGTGCTTGAGCCTTTTTCGAATATTGTCCAGACCGACACTCGCTCTGCGGCCGCTGTTGACCGTCATCGGGTGTGCGGAAAAGCCCACGCCGTCATCCTGTACGTTCACATGCAGCCGGCCGCTGCGCAGACGGATAGAGATGCGGACGGTCCCGCCTTCCTCCCTGCACATGACGCCATGATGGATCGCGTTCTCTACGATCGGCTGGAGCATCAGCGGAGGCATATTGCAGGTGTTGGCTTCGGGATCGATGCTATAGTCCACCCGCAGCTCGCTGCCGAACCGCGCCAGCTCGATATCCACATAAGCCTTGATTAAATTCAGCTCCTGACGCACCTCGGACAGCTCGGCTTCGCCTCTGAATTCGAAGCTGTAGCGCAGATATACGCTGAAGTTCCGCAGCACTGTACGCGACTTGGCGTGATCCGTGTGGCTTAACGATAATATCGTGTTGAGCGTGTTGAACAAAAAGTGAGGCTTGATCTGGGCCTGTAGAAAAGCCAATTCCTTCTGAACGACTTGCCCCATCGTCTGCTTCAGGGAGACGAGCGTCCTGACGCGGGTGCGCAGCTCCGACATATCATAAGGCTTAAACAAGAAGTCGTTGGCGCCGGCCTCGAAGCCGTATGCCATCCCTTCCCGGCTGGAGCCCGCAGTCACGAGCAGGACAGGCAATTCGGGCAGCGTGTAGCGTTCTCTGATCCTCCTGCACAGCTCGTAGCCGCTCATGCCCGGCATCATGATGTCCATGATGCACAGCTCGTAGGCTTGCGCGTCGATTTGGCGGAGCGCTTCTTCCCCGCTGCCTACGGCCGTCACTGTGTAGCCGTCCAGCGCGAGCACATTCAGCAAAGTACGCAGATTGCTATAGTCGTCGTCCACGATCAGCACGTTCATGGGGCCGCAGCCTTCGGTGGCGGAGAATACATCCAGCTCCGCCGGCGGCTCTGCCTTGACGGCAGATGCGGCTTCGGCCGGAGACTGCGTAGCCGGCAGGGTCAGCTCCATCTGCGTACCGTTGCCCGGCGCCGAAGCTGCGACGAGCGTTCCTCCCTGCAGCTCGGCTAACTGCCGGGCGATGAACAAGCCGAGACCGACACCGCCGGAGAGCTGGGGATCCGCGCCCGCCGCTTGCTCATAGGACATGAAGACGGATTCCAGCCGGTCCGGCGGGATTCCTCTGCCGGTATCCGAGACGGTAATCTTGACATGGCCGGCCGTGCTGCGCGCAGAGACGGTGACGCTGCCGCGGTCTGTATACTTGATGGCATTGTCGATCAGATTGCGGATGATCTGATACAATCTGTTCTCGTCCGCCAGCACATAGAACTCTGCGGGGGCAATCCGATTGTCGAGCAGCAGCGGCTTGCTCTTGATCGCATAGCTGTAGAGGCCGATGACCGCTCCCACGACCGCCGACAGATCTACCGGCGCGATATTCAGCACGAGATCGCGATGCTTCATGCGCGAGTAGTCCAGGATGTCATTGACCAGTATCGTCAATCTGCGGCCGATGTCCCTCACCAGCTGGAGATCATCGGACTGTTCGCGGCTGAGCTGGCCGCGTGCGCCTTCGATCAGGGACTGCGAGATGTTGATGATGCCGTTGAGCGGCGACTTGAACTCATGCGAAGTGTTGGCCAGGAATTCATCCTTCAGCTTGTCCGCCGCCGACAGCTTGTCGGTCAAGCGCCTGACTTGATTGTAGTCGTTGGTGAATTGCAGCGACATGTACAGCGCCTGGGAGATGACGAGAATCGGCTGGGCAATCGGCAAGAAAAAATGTCCGTCGAGCTGCCACAGCGTGTTGAGCGCAGAGGTGAACATCATGATGAAGCAGCTGATGGCGGATAGCGTCAGATAAACGGCGCCGGGTCTGCGTCTGAGCGAAGCCTTGTACATGTAATAGCCGTTCAGCCCCATGACAAAGGCGGACATCGGCAGAATCGAATAAATATATGGCGCATAGTAGGTCGCTTTGGTGAAGATCACGAGCACTGCGCACACCGTCAGAATGATCTCCAGCACCCGCAGCGCCCGGCGTGAGAATACGCCCGGCAACAGATAGTAGGTGAACCTGGAGAAGAAGAACAGCACCCCGAGAGCGGACAAGTTCTCGATCCACAGCTGCGGCATGACATCGAGCGAAGGCACCAGCTTCATGAGCAGGCGCTCCGAATGGGTCATCTGGTAGATGCCGCCGAAGAAGCTGACCAACGCGAAGTAGATGAGCTCCTTGCTGTTGCTGCGCTGGAAATACAAGACAAAGAAGTATAGCCCGATAAACAGGAAGCCCGAAGAGACAATCCCGTCCAGCAGCACGTTGTACTCGCCCAGGTGCGCAATAACATCCTGCTTGCCGAGCGTGATCGTCTGCACCATCCCGGAGTTGAAGCTCTTGAAGCTCGCCACCTGGACGAGGATATCGAGCTCGTGGCGTCCTTGCAGTTGAAAATAACCGGCGTAAGGCGTATTGCGGTGGATGATGGTCGAGGCTGTCGCGGCCGGCGATCCGCTGTGTCCGATCTCGTCTCCGTTGACGAAGATCCGGTTGGACGCCCGGATGTTGGACGTCTTGAGCGCGAGCGTGCCTTGGCCGCACGACAGCTGTGCCTGAAGACGGTAGGTGGCATAGCCGTTAATCGGCAGCTTGGCAGCTCCGATCCGCTGGCCGTCCCAATGGCCGGGCACCTTCATATAAGTGTCCGGCTGTATCTCTCCCCGGGCCAGATCGGAGGGAGACAGCAGTCTGGACCAGTAGAACGCCCACTCCCCGTTGAGCGGGACCGTGATGTCGGAAGCGCAGTCCCAATCCCGCAGATCGATCGAGCCTGCCACGGCAACCGGCTTGTAGGCTTTCTGATGCTGATAGATGGGGATAATAAAAGTAGCCGCATAAACGAGCACCGCCATTATAAAAACAAGGCGGGGCTTGTTGGCACGAATGGCACGCAAGGTATAGTTAATGATGGGCGACCTCCCGGAGGGCACAAAAATTTTCAGCGCGAGGCTTTGCCGGCGTTCAGGACACGTTGATACAGCTGATTGACCCCGTCCCCCGGCTGCAGACCGAACTCCTGATCCAGAATCGCGGTCAGGCGATGGTAGTGCTGGATGAACCCGGTGCGATCTCCCCGTCCCTCCAGCAGGCGCAGCATCAACTCATGCAGGCCTTCGTCGAACGGATACTGCCGCAGCAGCGCTCTCAGCCGCTGCTCTGCCTGGTTCTCGTGGCCGGCGCTCAACAGATAACCGCAATATTGCCGGGAGCGCTCGAGGAACAGCATGAGCAGACTCTCCCGCTTGTTGATGCACCAGGGGGCGTCCATATCGCCATAAAGCTCTCCTTCGTACATAGCGAGCATGACGTCGAATTGCCGGGCGTTGCGGTCGTCGACCCGGACATTTTTCCCGAAATAATCCTCGAAGCGCGTGAAGTCCGCAGGCTCTCCGGACCACGCGAGACGATAACGGCCGGCGGAAAACGTGAGGTCGACATGCATCCCCGAGCCTCTGAGCGCCTTGCGCGTCTGATATACGGTCGTGTGGAGCATCGTCAGCGCCCGTTCCGCGTCAAGACCCGGCCACAGCTGTTCGATAATCTCCCACTTGGACATCGGCTGATCTTTGTTCAAAGCCAGACAGGCAACAAGCTCCTCGCATTTGACCGTCCGCCACTTCATTTGCTGAACGTTCCCGGATGTGATCCTGAAGCCCCCGAATCCTTTGACCGTTACGCATTCGCCTTGCTGGTCCTGTGCCGATTGCTTTTGAGCGGGACTGCTTCCCATGCTGCGGGACAGGCCGGGTTTGCGCCTTAGCACGCGGTCTACCGTCTGCCTGACTCGGTCCTCGTCCGCCGGCTTGAGCAAATAATCGATTGCATTCAGGCGGAACGCCTCAATGGCATAATGCTCGTAGCCCGTAACGAAGACGATCTCGGCTTCGAGTCCGGGATATCGCTCGTACAGACGTTCGGCCAGCTCCAGGCCGCTCATGCCCGGCATATGGACGTCCAGAAATACAGCATCCGGCGCCAGCTCGCCTACCCGCTCCAGCGCTTCGGACGGGCGTCGAAAAGCGGCGACGATCTCGGTCCGCCCATCCTCAGCCAGCAGTATTTTCAATAGATCGATCGCAGGCTGCTCATCGTCTATAATTATCGCTCTCATTGTGTGAAAGCCCCATTCATAAAGAAAAATGCGTACCTTCTTTTTACCACACTCAATCCCTCTTTTCGACGGCTAATCAAGAATTTCGTCGAAAAATGTTCAGAGAATGTCCAGAATCGGCTGATATAATTTGGGTGCGACATTTGATCTAACAGGAGGCATCTATATTTAACATGGGAAATAACGCAAGCTTGAAAAGATCGTTGGCGATGCTGCTGACTTTAACGCTCATATTGCCATTTATTCGCCTTCCCGCAGCCAACGCCGAGCTCAGCGCAATCTACGATACGATGGGCTGGGGGAGCGAGCCTCAGACGCCTCCCTTCAAGGCGCTTGCCCCGGCCTCTTATATTGCGACGCCGTTCGAGATGAAAAACGCGTATGCCGAATCCGACGTTCTCTTCATCAACGTAAAATATGACAACACACAGCGTCCGACCTATACTGACGTAGCCCTGTCGGCAGCCATTTACAGCGACAACGGCGGCAAGCCGGGCACGCTGGTCGGCAGCGCCAAAGGAACCATTCAGTTGGCCGATGCCCTGGACGGCGGCAGCGCCGTCAATAACTTCGGCGCCCGGAGCTTCTCGCTGGACAGTCCGGTCAAGCTGTACAGAGACCAGCGTTATTGGCTCGTCATCGGCAATACGGACGCTGACGGCAGCCGCACCGCGCTCGTCGGCATCGATGACGCCCCGCAGCCATCCAATGTCAAGTACGGGGACAGGGACAAGATCGATGAGGGCGACCTTGTCATCTACAGCGTTCAAGGCGCAGGCGGCGACATCGCGTCGATCGACTGGAGCGCAGCCGGACGGACGGAAGGGCAGATTGTGCCGTTTGCCCTGGGAGGTTGGCTGTCGGAGCCGATCACCAATCTGTCGGCATACATGGCCAGCGATACGCAAGTATCGCTCCACTTCACCAGTCCGGCAGATGCGACCGAGGTGAAGCTGGAGCAGTCCGAAGACGGCGGCCTCACGTGGACATCTGCGTACGGGGACGAGCTTAGTAAATATTCCAACGACGCAACCGTAAAGGGACTTAAGCCCGGGACCTCCTATCAATTCCGCCTTGCCGTCAAAGACGGATACAGAGGGGGCCTCTCCAATATCGCGACTGTGATGACCAAGAGCGATCCCGGCTGGCGTCTGGTCGGCGAGCAGGGCTTCAGCGGCCAACTGGTGAGAGACACCGAGCTCGCCATCGGAGCGGACGGCATTCCGTATATCGCTTATGTGGACCAAGCAATGACCGGCAAGATCGTCGTTAAAAAGTTCACGGGAGCGACATGGACGTCCGTTGGCGCGGAGGCGTCCGACGAGCAGGCGTCCAGCGTCTCGCTGGCGCTCGACAGCGACGGATATCCCTATATTGCTTATACGGCGTCAGCGGACGACCTGCTGACCGTACGCAAATTCGACGGACAAGCATGGAAGACCGTAGGCCAAGCCGGCATCGGCGAGGCTGATCTGCCCGATCTCAAGCTGGACGCCGCGAACCGTCCGTACGTCGCCTATCGCGATCTGGCCGGCCCGCTCGGCGGCGCCATAACCGTATCGAGATTCGTCGACGGCGCCTGGCAGCCGGCCGGCGCAGCACAGTTCACGCCCGAGGCCAGCGTACAGCAATTGTCGCTGGCTATAGGCCGGGACGGCATTCCATATGTGGGCTACTTCGCCGTGCCCGACGGCTCGTACAACAGCTACATGCCATTCGTCTATCGGCTGGGCAGCGGCGGCTGGGCCGACATCAGCTATGACGGCTTCGGAGAGCCGAATTCGCTGACGAAGCGTATCTCGCTGGCTGCAAGCCCGGTCGACAATACGCTGTATGTCGCCTTCGACGACTCGAATGCCAGCCGCAAGCCGAGCGTGATCCGCTGGAACGGAAGCGCCTGGGACGAGCTCGGATCTGCGGGCATCGCCGGGCGTGCGGATGCGCTGCGGATCGTCGTAGACAACCAGGGCGTGCCCTATCTCGCCTACTCCAAGCGCTTCGAGGGCGTAGGGCCGGTCAGCGTGCTGCGCTGGAACGGCTCGGCATGGGAGGGCGTAGGCGGCGAGGACTTCTCCGGCGGCGCCGCCTACGACATCTCGCTCGCGATCGATCCCGAAGGCAGGCCCTATGTATCCTACGCGGATCAACTGCAAGGCGAGTGCTCGACGGTCAAGGTATACCCCAAGCCAATCTCGAACCTGTCCGCCTCGCGGAGCGGCGACCAAGTGCTGCTCGGCTTCGGCCAACCTTCCGGCGCCTCGCAGGTTGTCGTTCTCGTATCCGCAGACGGCGGCCTGAGCTGGGAGAGAGCAACCACGCTGCAGCCGCTCGATTACGCTTCCGGTACGGCGACCGTGACGGGGCTGTCCCCGGGCGCCGCCTACATGTTCAAGCTGGCGGTCGTCGGAGGCAGCCGCGAAGGCGATTCGAACACGACATCGGTAGCAGCGCTTGCTCAAGTCGCGGCCGTGACGGCTTCGCCGGCCGCCGGCGAGGTAGCCTCGGGTACGACCGTAGCGCTTGCATCGCCGACCGAGGGTGCCGTGATCCGTTACACGACCGACGGCACCGAGCCGACGGCCGACAGCCCCGTCTACGAGAGGCCGATCATGATCGACGTCGCCAAGACCATCAGAGCTGTTGCATTTAAAGACGGTATGACGAAGAGTGCAGTGGCCTCATTCCCCTACACGATCGCGGTCGTCAGTGCGCCGCCGACAGTGTCAGTGTCGCCTCCCGCCAAGTCGGTGACGCTTAACGTGGTGGACGACAAGGGCGCAGCGCTAAGCGAGCCGCTCACCAAGCTCGTCGGCCCGCAGCTCGCGTTGACCGGACAACTGCTGTCCGCGGACGGCAAGAATCTCGGCTATGCCCCGGTCACGATCAAGAGCGGGCAGTCGATTCAGTTGCCGCAGCTCGCCGCCGGCACCTACAAGCTCGTGCTGAACGTGATCGCGCCGACCGGCGACCGGCTCGCAGGCAAGATTGCGAAGCTGACCGTCGATGCCGCAGGCAACGCGACGATCTCCTCCGAGCTGATCGATCCGTATGGTACCATCACGGATGCGCTGACGGGCAAGACGGTGGACGGCGTCAAGACGACACTTCACTGGAGCGACACCGCGCTCAACAAGTCCAAGGGCCGTACGCCAGGCGCCCTGGTCGAGCTGCCCGAGCTGCCGGACTTCGCGCCGAATCAGAATCGCGATCCGCAGACGAGCACGGACGGCGGCAAGTACGGATGGATGGTTTATCCGGACGGCGACTACTATATTCTGGGCGAGAAGGACGGCTACGTCGGATTCGACAGCCGCCTGGATACGCGCAACGAGCAGCAGGGCGAAGACAGCTATATCAAGGACGGCAATATCCATGTCGGCCAATCGATCGTCGAGTACAGCTTCAAGATTATGCCGAAGGCCGGAGGTTCCGGCACGCATGAGGCATATATGATAGGCTATCCGGACGGCAGCTTCAAGCCGGCAAGAGGCGTCAGCCGGGCCGAGCTGGCAGTGGTCCTGACCCGAACGATGGAGCAGCGGGAGACCGGCGGCAAGGCAATCGCCTTCAAGGACGTATCCGCCAAGCATTGGGCGGCGGCCGGCATACGCACCGCTGCGGCGCAAGGCTGGATGAAGGGCTATGACGGCGGAGCGTTCAAGCCCGAAGGCCAAGTGACGCGAGCCGAGCTCGCGCAGGCGCTATCCAATCTGTACGGCTGGAAGGCGCCGGCGAGCGGCGCAGCCCCGTTCAGCGATACGGGTACGCACTGGGCGGGCGAAGCGATCGCGGCCGTCCGGGCCCAAGGCATCATGCAGGGCTACGAGGACGGCGCCTTCCGTCCCAATCAGGCCGTCACAAGGGCCGAAGCGGTAAAGGTGTTCAACCAGTTGCTGAAGCGCAGTCCGGGCCAGACAATCGGCGTTCCTGCGGTGTGGACCGATCTGTCCGACTCGAACTGGGCCTATGCCGATATTATGGAAGCTTCGGTCACCCACAGCTACGTCTTGTACGAGACCGGCTTGGAGCAGTGGGGCAAATAAGATCGCGTTACCGACAAGACGGGACGGTACAGGATAATCCCTGCATCGTCCCGTTTTACTTGGCATGATTCGTCTTCACATCCGCTCTATCGCGTTGCTCGGGGCATATGCTCGCTACTTTTTTTGTGTTACGCTGAAGTGAATTGACGATGGGTCGACTCTAACAACAGGAGTGTATAATGATGGCCGTCACCAGAGTATTGCTGGGCAGTCCGATCAGGCAGCAAGCCCCCGTGCTCGAAGCTTTCCTGGCATCGCTTGAGCGGCTGGATCTGTCCGGCATCAGCCTCGATTTTTATTTTATCGACGACAACGAGGAGCCTGTCTCGTCTGTGCTGCTGGAGCTTTTTGCGACCCGGCATCCTTCGGTCCGCATCGTCCAGGGGGGGACGGCTGCGGACGGCAGTCCGTCTGCATCGTATCGGAACGAATATACGCATCTGTGGCAGGATGCGCTCATTTGGAAAGTGGCGGCCTACAAAGATGCTATTCTATCCATCTCCAGGCAAGAAAAATATGACGGCGTCTTCTTGATCGATTCTGACCTGGTGCTCCATCCGCAGACGCTGCAAAGTCTGATCCGGGCGGGCAAAGACATCGTATCGAATGTTTTCTGGACGAGCTGGCAGCCCGGGACGCGTCCGATGCCGCAGGTGTGGCTCCATGGCGAATACGAGCAGTACCCGCTTGAGCGTCGCCGGGAGCAGACGGAAGAGCAGAAGGCACTGGAGACCGAGCTGTTTTACGGACGGCTTCGCGTGCCCGGCGTTTATGAAGTGGGGGGCTTGGGCGCATGCACGCTCATCTCGGCAGGCGCGATCAACGCCGGTCTATCCTTTGCCGAGATTCCGAATCTGGGCTATTGGGGAGAGGATCGGCACTTCTGCGTTCGGGCCGCCGCGCTGGGCTTGAAGCTGTTTGTCGAGACTTCGTATCCAGCCTATCATGTATATCGCGATTCCGATCTTGCAGGAATTCCGGAGTTTGTTAGCCGCCACCTCGCGGAGGCGGACACCGCCGTCCCAGGTGGCTTCGCTTCTCCTTATGAAGAGGCTCTGCATCTGGCAAGCTTCGGGTACGAGCTTGCGGCGGCATACCGTATGCGTCAATATCTGGCTTCGGATGATGGGGAGACGACACCTGTGCACCGGGCGCATGCCTGCCTTTTTCTCGACGAATTTCATTCGCGAAGAGGCAACGGCGACGAAGGCAGAGCCATTCTGCTTAAGGAACTGCTGAACCACAAGCGAGCGGAGCTCTATTGCAGACTCGGCGCCAAGTGCATGGATCAGGAGGATTGGAGGGAGGCCGTCATTTGGTACAGGCAGGCGACGAAGGCCTACAAGCCGTTCTCCGAGGCGCCTTCTCCCGACCCGGCTGCATGGACCTGGAAACCGTATATCCAGCTCTGTGTGTGCTACGATAATCTGGGGGATCATTCTCTTGCCTACTATTATAATAATGAAGGCTTGCGATTCGACCCCCGGCATCCCGGCATGCTGTCCAACAAAGAATTCCTGGAACGGGTTCTGGCTTCCCGGACGGCGGAGCACAGCCGGGAGGACGCAGCCCTGCTCCAGCCTGGCGCATCCGATGAGGATCGCGTATCGCGATTTATCCGCCGGACTGACGATCTGGTGCATCACTTTATATACGAACTGCCTGAAGCATGGTGGAGCAGGCGCTACGAGTATGCCTGGGCGTCCAGGTTCATAGCGCCGGAGGATACGATCCTCGATGCGGCCTGCGGGATATGCCATCCGTTCAAGTTTTTCGCGGCATCGCATGCGTCGGCTGCTTACGCATGCGATCGCGATCATCGCATCCTTTCACGCGAAGCGATTCTGGCGGATATCGCTCAATCCGTCAGCCGGCAGGCGGAGTCCCAATTCGATCATGCCCTGTTTGACCGGATACATCTCTCGCAGTGCGATATGACGAGCCTGCCTTATGGCGATCGGTTCTTCGACAAAGTCTTCTGCATCTCCGTGCTTGAACATGTCGACGAGCAGACGTTGCGAGGCGCGCTGAGCGAGTTCCGACGCGTGCTCAAGGACGACGGCTTGCTCGTGCTCACCGTCGATTATCCCAACGTCGATATGGACATGTTCAAGTCCCAGATGGATGCTGTCGGCTGGCGCTACGCCGGCATGGATGACTTTGCCGAGTCTGCCGATGCGATCTCTACCACCATGTGGGGACCGGAGATCAAGTGCATCCGGCTGTTGCTTGCCAAGGGCTTGCAGTCCTGAGGCGCATGAACCTGAACCTCCTGCTCCGGATGGCGGACAGGAGGTTCAGCTGTTCAATCCGACCATTCGACAAGAGCCGGATTCTCGTCCAGGATGGACAGATACTGCTCCTTCCAGCCGTGCTCGCCGTTCGGATCAAGCAGCATATAGCGTATAAACTTGTTCTCGCGGTCTACAGGCGACGACCAGCCCATATGCTTCAGGCGAAGCGCGGAGTTCGCGGACGGCAGTTCCAGTATATTTTCCGGGAAGCGTCCGCAATGCTGGGCAGACGTTCTCCAGCGATAGTTGAAGTGCGGTTGATACCGAAGAAGAAATGGACGATAAAAAAGATGCGCCTGCCAGTATTCGTCGGCCCGATACGCTTTTTTGTTCCAGAAGTCGTACAGCCGGAAACAGAGCACATCCGCTTGTTCGTCGTGGAGCAAGGAATGAATCTCGCTCGCGAACCGGTCTTCGAACCATTCGTCCGCGTCCAGATTTAATATCCACTTCGGATTCTCGCCGATGGTCTCCTCCCATTGCTGAAGCCGAAGCTCGATCTCATTCTGAAAGCGTGACACGGGATTGCGGACCAGCTTAACCGGAATGCCCTCCAACAGACGCAAGCACTCCTCGGCCGTGCGATCGGTGCTGCCGTCGTCGATAATGACGGCGTTGCTGATATATTCCCTGTGCCTCGTCAGTGCCTGCTCCAGATACCTGCCGCACTCGTTCTTGACGATCATAGAGAGCGTTATCGGCTCCCGCGGGCGCATCGCGCTCATCTTGTCCCCCCTGTAGCATCTCCTATGCCGAGACGGTCCTGCAGATAGGTGCGATTCGTCAGGATCCGGGCATCCTGGGGAATATAAACCGCAGCCTGTTCGTTCTCTTCATAAGCGAGCGCATACTCGCCCATGCGGTCGTAGCAGACGCACAGCTGCAGGCGCGGCAGCCAGGTCCAGCATGCATGCTGCAGCAGGGCGGCAGAATCCGATGGCATCTCGACCTCCGTGGCCAACCGATACCACCAGGCAGCCTCCTTGTAATGGCCTTCGGACAAATAAAACAGGCCCAGCCTGCAACAATTTTCGGCGCGCGGCAGCGCGTAGGCAAAGGATTGAAGCGCCTTGATCTTGGCCAGCTGCGTCTGGCCCAGCGCATGGTAGCACTCTGCCGCGCGCCCGCAAGCGCCGATCCTGTCCTCCACCCACACCTCGGATTCCGCGAGCAGCCGTTCGTACTGCTCCACGGCACGCGCCCACAGGCCATGATCGTACAGCTCGTTGGCATAGTAGTAGGTGTCTCTGGGGCTGAAGGGCTCGCCCGAACGTTCCTTGCGCTCATAAATAAGAAGGTTGCGATCCGAGTGGCTGTGCACTCTATCGTGCGTCACGGCAATCTCGCGCTGAACGATATTGCCGTATACCTGGAGATATTCGTGGACGATACCGTGCCACCGGAAGCCCATGCTGCGACGGACGAGGCGATTGCGGCGAAGGCTGCTCGTCACATTGCCGTATTCATCCTTGCCGAGATGATAGTGCATGGATATCGCATCGGCATGGGCCGGCATAGCTGCGGTCAGCTCTGCGAAGGCGGCTTGATCTTGGGGCAGCAGGATGTCGTCCGCATCCAGCCACAGAATATAAGACTGAGTCGCTTGGTCAAAGGCATAGTTTCTGGCCTTGGCGAAGTCGTCCACCCATTTGAAGTCGAAGATACGCGCCCCGAAGCGGGCTGCAATCTCCTTCGTGGCATCCGTGGATCCGGTATCGACGATAATAATCTCCTGGACGAGATCCGCGACACTGGACAAGCAGCGCGCCAACGTTTCTTCCTCATTTTTAACAATCATGCAAAGGCTGACCGTCACGGGCAATTTCCAATTCATCAGCAGCTCGGTCAGGTCGCCTCCCCATTTCTCTATGGCAACCTGCTTGTTCCTGGCCATATGAAGTCTGTAGGCATCTGATTGGGCCGGCGTCATGAACGGCGAATTGTACGCGACGAAGCTCCCGCGTGCGATATACAGCGTATAGCCTGCGAGCAGCGCTCTATAGCATATGTCGTCGTCTTCATAGCTCTCGCCTTCGAACCGTTCGTCGAAGCCTTCCAATTGTTCAAGCGCACTCCTGCGAAAAGCGATCATCAGACCGATCAGCCGGGAGGCTCGCTGATCCGGATTGGCCGTTGCCCGCCGCGCCCGATCCAGCTCCAGCAGTTCTGTTGCGTCGCCCGCCGCATGCTGTGCGCCGCTGACGCCGTGACTCATAGGCCCGACAGCCGCAGCTTCCGGATGAGCCTCCAGACAATCGACGAGAGGCTCCAGCCAGTCGTTGCCGACAACAACAGTATCCCGCATGAGAACCACGATCTCGCCCCGGGCTTGCGCGATTCCGAGGTTGTACATGGCCGCTACGCCGAATCCCGCTTGCGCAAGCACGATCAGCGGGTTTATATCTTTGATCGCTCCGATTTTTTTGGCGATCTCGGTTGCCCCCGATTCCAGCACGACGATGAGTTCGCAGGAGGGCCTCGTTCGTTGGCGGAGCGCAGTCAGGCAGGTTTCCACCAGGTTTTCATGCTGAGCGAGCAGAACGATACTTACAGGCTTCATGGCACACCTCCGTTTACGCACAATTCTATACTGCTCGCAATCCCAAGCCAAGCTTGTTCTCAGCAGCCCTTGCCATTGAAAACAAAGCGTCCACGCGCACGATAAATCGTAGCGTGGACGACAGTGTTATTTGAGATCCGGCCTTGCTGCCGAATGCTTGCCGGGCCGGTTAACCGACCGGGCCCGTAGCGCCGGTCATGCCCGTAGCACCGGTCATGCCTGTAGCACCGGTCATGCCTGTAGCGCCGGTCATGCCAGTGGCGCCGGTCATGCCTGTAGCGCCGGTCATGCCTGTAGCGCCGGTCATGCCTGTAGCGCCGGTCATGCCTGTAGCGCCGGTCATGCCTGTAGCGCCGGTCATGCCTGTAGCGCCGGTCATGCCTGTAGCGCCGGTCATGCCTGTAG
>NZ_JAZDQE010000021.1:0-100969 GCF_037963805.1 Cohnella sp. 56
ATCTACATTTCTAATCCAGGGGGATGGCCCCCAGCTATTTATCGTGAAAGAATGCTATCACAAGCTGCTTAGTAACGGGATTTCTGTATGAGGGTGTTTTCAAACTGCACTTTTTTTGACAACTCCAGGAAAGCCATACGGCATGGTTTCAATCCACGCTCCCGCACGGGGAGCGACTCACGTAGCGGACGACGGTGAGGGCGCCGATGACCGCGTTTCAATCCACGCTCCCGCACGGGGAGCGACGATATTCATAACTGCCATTGCCACTCGTAGGGTAAGTTTCAATCCACGCTCCCGCACGGGGAGCGACTCTCGACCGCCGATACGTTTTGCAGACAGTATTCGTTTCAATCCACGCTCCCGCACGGGGAGCGACTACCAGATCGGCATCCGGTAATGTGGAGCATATTGTTTCAATCCACGCTCCCGCACGGGGAGCGACTGAGAAGCTTGTCCTTGCCCTTCTCGATCTCCAGATGTTTCAATCCACGCTCCCGCACGGGGAGCGACTGCACCCATAACCGGCCTTGCTGCACAAGGGATCTGGGCGATTTTTCGCGAACGTGATTCAACTCAGCGTAATTTAGCGTCTGCAACAGCCAATCGCGCCTAATCCCTTTTGTAGCTTGGTGCGCGAACCTCCCGGGATTTTCATGTTCGCTTGGGGTTCGCGCGTAGAGGGAGACAGGATTATAATACCATGTTTTCCTCGTTGAAAGAGCTATGGCGGCTGACATCGTTCTCCTAGTAGAGTCATCCGCCATAGCTCATATCTTTATTCCTCATTCCCCACCCCGCCCCAGCCGCCTATATGCCGAAGGCGTATATCCCGTCAGCTTCTTGAACGACTTGGAAAAGTAGAGCGGGTCGGTGTAGCCGACGGACAGGGCGACTTCCTCGACGGACAGCGGCTCTGCGAGCAGCGACCGGGCGCGCTCGATACGCAGTTGCTGCAGATAGGCGACGGGCGTCATGCCCGTCTCACGCTTGAACAGCTTGGTCAGGTGCGTGCGGTGGTAGCCGAGCTCGGCGGCCATCTGCGCGATGGTGACCGAGGGTGAGGATTGCTGCGCCTGCAGCCAGCGCGCCGCGCGGTCCGCCTCGACGGCGGCCGCGCTCCGGCGCTCGGCGCCCGCCGCGGGACCGCCCGGCCGGTTCGCCCTGGCCCATGCCGCGAACGCGAGGCGCAGCCAGCCCTCCGCCTCCCAGTCGGCGGTCCAGCCCTTCTTGGCGAAGGCGCCGTTCACGGCCCGAATCGCCCGCAGCGCTTCTTCTCCGCCTCCGCGCACGATGGGATGCGAGGCGTCGATTCCCGCCGCGGCCAGCCAGCGTTCGGCTTCGGGCCCGCGGAAGGCGATCCAGCGGTATCGCCAGGGCTGCGCTTTGTCCGACTGGTAGGCATGCATCTCGCCGGGCAGGATGACGAAGCTGTCACCCGGCTCCAGGTCGTAGTGAACGTCCCGGCATTTGAACCAGCCCTTCCCCTCTGCGATCGTATGAATGAGGATATGATCCAGCTTCTGCGGCCCCATCCGGTGCTCGGGTTCGGTCTGCGAATGTCCGGCGAACAGTACGGACAGCGCGCCCGAGGCGCGCGGGTTCGGGTGCACGGACGTGCGGCTGAACGGATTAGACATGAACGGTGACCCTCCACATAGCAGACTACATAATTCCATAAGAAGCACGAATTGTTCCATATGCCCGGAAGCGCTTTTTATTTATTATAGATCGCAGATAGGCTTAATACTACCGGGAATCAGGGAGGCTGCATCCTCATGTCCAAGATTACGTTCCTCGGAGCGGGCAGTACGGTATTTGTCAAAAATGTACTGGGTGATAGCATGCTCGTACCGTCGCTCCAAGGCTTCGAGCTGGCATTGTACGATATCAATCCGGAGCGGCTCAAGGAATCCGAGAGCATGCTCCGCAATATTCAAGCGTCGTCCGGCAGCAAGTGCCGCATCGTCGCGTATTCGGACCGCAAGGAGGCGCTGCGCGGCGCCAAATACGTCGTCAACGCGATCCAGGTCGGCGGCTACGACCCGTGCACGATCACCGACTTCGAGGTGCCCAAGAAATACGGCTTGCGCCAGACGATCGCGGACACGCTGGGTATCGGCGGCATTTTCCGCAATCTGCGCACGATCCCGGTCATGCTCGACTTCGCACGCGACATTCGCGAGGTATGTCCGGACGCCTGGTTCCTGAATTACACGAACCCGATGGCCGTGCTGACCAACGTCATGAACACCCATGGCGGCGTGAAGACGGTCGGTCTGTGCCACAGCGTCCAGGTGTGCGTCGATCATCTGTTCGACGGGCTCGGCATGGACAAGACGGGGGTAAAGTCCCGTATCGCGGGCATTAACCATATGGCGTGGCTGCTCGAAGTGTCCAAGGACGGCGTCGATCTGTATCCGGAGATCAAGCGCCTGGCGGCCGAGAAGCAGAAGGAGAAGCATCACGATATGGTGCGCTACGAGCTGATGCTGAAGTTCGGCTACTACGTCACGGAGTCAAGCGAGCACAACGCGGAATACCACCCGTACTTTATTAAGAAAAACTATCCGGAGCTGATCGAGCGCTTCAACATCCCGCTGGACGAGTATCCGCGGCGCTGCGTCAACCAGATCAAGGGCTGGGAGGAGATGCGCGACAGCATCGTGAACAATGCGAGCCTCTCGCACGAGCGTTCGCACGAGTATGCTTCGTATATCTTCGACGCGATGGAGACGAATGTGCCGTTCAAGATCGGCGGCAACGTCATGAACACCGGTCTGATCACGAACCTGCCGAAGGAAGCTTGCGTCGAAGTGCCGTGTCTCGTCGATGCGTCGGGCGTGTCGCCGACGTATGTCGGGGATCTGCCGCCTCAGTTGGCCGCGCTCAACCGCACCAACATCAATACGCAGCTGCTCACGATCGAAGCCGCTATGACGGGCAAGAAGGACCATATTTACCACGCCGCATTGCTCGACCCGCACACGTCCGCTGAGCTGTCGATGGACGACATCGTCTCCCTGTGCGACGATCTGATCGAAGCGCACGGCGACTGGCTGCCGAAGTTCCGCTGATTGGCTGAGAGAAGTGGTCCATGCCGTGTGCATGGGCCTCTTTGCGCTGATCCGATACAGTCCCCGCTCCTCGAGGACGCCTCATCTAGAAGCAATCCGTGTCCTCATATGCTCCCCTTGCATCTGAAATAGGAGTTCCACTTGGGAGAAAGTCGGAGCGCAGCAGAAGGCGGAAGCCTGCCATCACGAAGGAGGCGAGCTGGACCGAATTGAGGGCCAGATGCGTAGCTCAGGGGGCTGATCGAACGGGATACGTATCCGACAATGTACTGAGCCAGATCGCCTCCTTGCCGTCTGCGCTGAACAGCATTGGGGCCGGTTGAAGAGACGATCCGCAAGCTCGGCTACGACCAATCTGACGCGCTCATCCGTCACGTGCCAGGGCCTCCGCGAGGTCGGCGGAGCGGCAGCCCCCCCGTCAGGCAGCGTCGGGACGCGTACCGTCACCGCGGTCCCTTCGTGCGGCGCGCTAGTGATGACCAGGCCGTAGCGTTCTCCGTACAAAATTTTAATCCTTCGATCGATATTGGCGAGGCCGATGCCGTTGTCGCCGCCGGCCTCCGGCGCCGCCCGGGCGGAAGTCAGGCTGTCGCGCAGAGCGGCCAGCTCCTTCGGCGTCATCCCCGCGCCGTTATTTTGGATGACAAAAAGTAAAAATTCATCCTTGAGGAACCCCGGATAGCAGAACGTCCGCCTCCAGCCACGGCTTGAGCCCATGGTAGATGGCGTTTTCCACAATCGGCTGCTGATTGAACTTAATCACCCGGCATTCGAGGATAGCGGAACCCACATCCCATTCGAACCGGAAGCAGCCCCTGATCCGGATGTCGATGATACCGAAATAGTTGCGGATGCACGCCAGCCCCTCCTGAACCTGCCAACCGCGGAGCCGCATTTGTTTCTATCCACGCTCCCACGTGGGGAGCGACGGGGCGGCACAACCGGAGCGCCGGAAGGAAATGCGGTTTCAATCCACGCTCCCGCGCGGGGAGCGACGTAACCTGACTCGTTCTTTTTCCCATATGACTGCGTTTCAATCCACGCTCCCGTGCGGGGAGCGACGCAAAGTCGATGCGTTCAGATGCTGCTTCGGCAAGTTTCAATCCACGCTCCCGCGCGGGGAGCGACACGGACCAACCGCGCGAGTCAGCCGAGAACCAAGGGTTTCAATCCACGCTCCCGCGCGGGGAGCGACGTTAGCGATCGAATAAGGAGGGAGGGTACAAAATGGTTTCAATCCACGCTCCCGCGCGGGGAGCGACTCGGCAGCAAAGAAGACCCGGAGGACGTCGCCAAGTTTCAATCCACGCTCCCGCGCGGGGAGCGACAGTGCCTCGTCGATTTCGTTTGCCTGCAGATGCTTGTTTCAATCCACGCTCCCGCGCGGGGAGCGACACGCTGCGTCGCCTTGCGATCCAGCTCCGGCAACTCGTTTCAATCCACGCTCCCGCGCGGGGAGCGACCCGACAACCGTCGAGGAGCTATACGATCACGCGATGTTTCAATCCACGCTCCCGCGCGGGGAGCGACGACGTTATCGCCGGCACCGCGGTATACGTAGTGGTTTCAATCCACGCTCCCGCGCGGGGAGCGACTGGCGACAGCCGCCTTGGAGTACCTGCTATTTACGTTTCAATCCACGCTCCCGCGCGGGGAGCGACTGAGTCTTACAACGGTGGAGAATGCTCCGTCGTTGTTTCAATCCACGCTCCCGCGCGGGGAGCGACTATACGGCACCTCGTGCTTGCTTAAGATGCTGCCGTTTCAATCCACGCTCCCGCGCGGGGAGCGACAACATCAGGCGCACCTGCAACCGACTTCGGATATGGTTTCAATCCACGCTCCCGCGCGGGGAGCGACTGGGGATCGCGCAGAGCCTCGGCCACCCAAGGTGTTTCAATCCACGCTCCCGCGCGGGGAGCGACTGCACCCGTAAACCGGCCTTGCAGCGCAAGGGATTTGGGCGATTTTTCGCGAACGTGATTAACTTATTGTAGTTTATCGTTTCTTCGACTTCCATACGCATACAATTCCAGCAGTGGCGTGTTGCGCGAACCTCCCGAGATTTTCATGTTCGCTTGGGGTTCGCGCGCACAGCGGATATAGATTATAATACCATCTTTCCCACGGTAAATGAGCTTTCGGGTCTCACTCTCCAACGGAGTCAGCCGCCATAGCTTATATCCTTTCTCTCAATAGTTCCGCTAATCTGGCTGCAAGTAATCGTAAGAATCAAAAGGCCTTGAGATCCGGTCAGCGCCGGACTCAAGGCCGTTTTTTGTGTTTGTGTGCCGCCTGGGGTTCGGCTCGCTCGAACTGATCGATCATATAAGGCTTGATGGCGGCGAGTTCCCGTATCAAGTAGGCGGATGCGGCGGAGAAGCGCGATAGCTCTTGGGCCGTGAACTCGCGCGGACGCTCGGCGGAGATGAACTGATAGCCGATCGATTCGCTCCCGTGGACCAGCGGCAGCGTGACGAACGATTGGATCGCTGCCCGCTTGTACATATCGTAGTGGTTGCTCACGATCGGATGGTCCGAACGGAGCACGTTTTCGATTTTTAGCATATGGGTCGCATAGACGGGGGCGGGCGACTGCTCGGGGATATCCGGCCCCACATCCAGGCCTTGCGTGTATTCATTGAATACGTCGGGCATATGGGAGACCGAAGCGTTCCAGATCCGCAGCTTGTCCGTATCGTACAAGTACAGCGCGCCCCTTAATTCGGGGCAGTCGCTTCGCAAGCGGCTGAGATAGTGTCCCGTCGCAATCTTCGCCCGGAGGGCGAGGTATTCCGAGCGACCGATCAGCTCTTCCTGGTAGAGCTGCAGCAGCTGCACAGCTAGGTTGCTCTCATGCTTGCCCGACGGATCGAGACGGGCGAGCAGCTTTTTCAGCTCCCGGGTCTCCTTGAACTTTCTCAAGGAAGTGACGATTTGCTCCATAACCAAACATCTCTCCGAATTATTTAGGATGACTGTTCTTCTGCAGTTCGGCGTTTGTTATTGATTAGGATCGCTTCGATGAATTCGCGGATCGTCTCCAGCTCATGCTCGTCCAGCTCGGAACCGTCCCAGTGCAGCGTGCCGGCTCCCGCACGAATCTCTACAGGGGCCTGCAACAGCGGCTGTTCCTCGACATCCGTCAAGCCGAGCAAATAGTCGGACGTCGTATGCAGGACATGAGCCAGCCTGGAGATGACGGCGAGCGGCGGCTCCCGATTGCCGTTCTCGTACCCGGATATCGTCGTCTTGGCTACGCCTACCTCTGCGCCGAGCCGCTCCATGGTGAAGCCCCGCTTTTTCCTGAGCAGCTTCAGGCGGTTTCCGAATGGATTCGTCATAATTCTCCTTCTCATACAATCATTGAAAATAGGACCAATATCCTTTAAAATACAAACCGAGTACTCGAAATGAATACTTTTGCCTACCTTTATTATATCATATGGCCCATCTTGAGCTAAAACAATTATGGATGTGACCGGGGATGGAGCGATATTCGGCATTGTCAGCCGAAGAAGGGCAATTTGAGCAGAGCGCAAGGTTGTTATTGGGGCAGCATTCCGATATTGCATGGTGGATGAACGGGACCGGCGCGATGCTGGGATGCAATGAGGCATTCGAAGCTTTTTTCGGCAGCATTGCGGAGAAGATGTCCAGTCTCTGTTTTGAACGCATCGTCTCGCAGAAGGATCTGAAGCGCATATCGGGTTACTTCCTGAAGGCGAGAACGGGCCGCGCCCAGCATCTTGAGGCCGCCTTCATCCATCGCGATGGCAGAGAGGTTATGCTGCGCATTTCTTTCGTTCCGGTCTATGCGGGGGGCAAGGTGATCGGTTTATACAGTACCGCTATTCCCTCGCGTCGTGATGAGGCGGCCTGGCTGGAGTTCGCCGCAAGCTGCACGGAGGACAGGCAGACGGACAGTTCGTCTCCTCTCGTGAGGGAATTGGGCCAAGCGATCGACCGGAACCAGCTTCTTGTATATTATCAGCCGCAGCTTCATATTCGTACGGGACGGATTATGGGAGTCGAGGCGCTGCTGCGCTGGCAGCATCCGACGCTCGGGATCGTATCTCCGGGCGAGTTCATCCCGATTGCAGAGGAGACCGGGCAGATCATCCCGATCGGCGAATGGGTACTCCGGCAGGCCTGCGCCCAGATTAAAGCCTGGCAGGACAACGGGATGGAGCCGTTCACGGTCTCGGTCAATCTGTCACCGCGTCAGTTCGAGCAGTCGTCCATCGTCGATACCGTCAGCGCGGCGTTGACGGATACGGGGCTGGATGCCCGGTACTTGGAGCTGGAGATCACTGAAGGCATGACGATGGACGTGGAGCGGTCGAGCGCGACATTGAATGAATTGAAGAAGCTGGGTGTGAAAATCAGCGTCGACGACTTTGGCATCGGCTACAGCTCTCTTAATTATCTGAAGCGCTTTCCGATCGACACGTTAAAAATAGATCAATCGTTCATCCGGGATTGCACGACGGACGAGAGCGATGCCATGATCATCAAGACCATCATATCGATGGCGCATCATTTAAATATGAACGTAATCGCCGAGGGCATCGAGACGCCCGAGCATCTCATATTCCTGCAGCAGCATCTGTGCGACGAGGGCCAGGGCTACCTGTTCAGCAGACCGCTGCCGGCAGATCAATTCCTGCAGGAATACGGTCGGATCGGGTCCGTCGTCGAGAGCCTGGGCCTCAGCGCGTCGCTGACAGATCAGATGTGGATACAGGAGCAGCTGCGCGCAACCCGGCATGACCTGGAGACGACGCTGCGTCAGCAGCAGGGCAAGATTATGAAGTTCAGAGAAGAACACGGCAAGTTCATTCATTCCCTGTGCGACGGCGAGCTGCTCTACCGCATGGGCTTCACGCCAGGGCATATTGTCGGCAAGGAGCTGCGGGATTTCCTCCCCCCGCGCACGGCTGAACGAATCGAGAGCTTCTACAGAAAGGCATGGCTCGGCAACGACAATGTCACGTACGAAGATGAAATCAACGGGATCTGGTATCTCTCCTCGCTGCGCCCGATCCGCAGAGGCGGCAGGGTGGTGGAGGTCATCGGCTCGGCGATCGATATCACGCAGCGCAAACGAGCGGAGGAAGCGCTCCGGCAGATGTATGCCAGATTCCGGCTGATCGCAGAGAATACGACGGACTTAATATCGGTGTTCGACACGGACGGCAAGCTGCAATATGCATCCCCTTCGCACGAGCAGCTCTTAGGATTTGCATTGCAGTCGCTTGAAGGCAAGACGCTGTCGGATCTCATTCATCCTGACGATCATAACGCCGCGGCTGCTTTCTTTTCCGAAGTGGTAGAAAAGAAGAAAGCCGGCCATGAAGCGTTCAGGCTCAGGCATCGGGACGGAGGCTGGGTATGGGTGGAGACGGGCTGTACACCGGTGCTCGGGGGCGATGGCCGTGTCGAACGCATTATCAGCGTAGGACGGGATATTACGGTGAGGAAGCGGGAGGACGACCAGGATGAACACTCATGGAAGCCTGCCGAATGATACGGTTGCCATAGCATAGGGTGGGGGAGTATAATCGAGCTATAAGAAGGAGGCCGACGATTATGCATGCCGAATCTCAATCGCCTATTCCAGCCGAAGTCCCGAACGAAGCGGAATCTTGCCATCATGACGGGTCCGACCGCAGAAGCCACCACTCCGACAAGGTCAAGAGCAGCCTGATCAGCCGGCTGAACCGGATCGAAGGCCAGGTGCGCGGCATCAAGGGCCTGATCGAGCGGGATACCTACTGTGACGATGTGCTGAATCAGATCGCCTCCGTCCAGTCGGCGCTGAACGGCGTCGGCAAGCTGCTGCTCGAGCATCACCTCAAGAGCTGCGTGGTCGAACGCATTCAGGAGGGCGACACGGATGTGTTGGCCGAGCTGATGACGACGATGAACAAGCTGATCAAGTAAAAGGCCATAAAAAAGCAAAAGCAGCGGGTCGCGATTGTCGGCGAGTCCGCTGCTTTTTCTATTTGTACGGGGCCGGGTTCCATTCATCGGAATGGCGCAGTCGCCGTGCGGCCGACGTCCCGGATGATCGCAGCCACGTCTTCAGAGAAGTTGCGGACGGGATGTCCGTCCAATGGCTTCATCTGACCGTGAATTTGCTGAATCCGGGTGTGCAGGTTCCGGTCCGTCGTCACGTGTATGCGGTGTCCGGGCAGCGCCCGCTCGGCGGCTTGTTGGGCCTCCTGTGCGACAAGTGCGGACTGGGGGCCTGACTTGACGTCGAGTCCGACGACCGCTTCATGATTGTTCACCAATACAGTCGCTTTGTCTACGCCTTGAATGCGTGCGATTTTGGCGGACAATTCATCGGCCTTCCGCATATCCTGCGTGGCCGAGTCGTGAATCATGTGCTGCTCCTTCGACTTGGTCTTAACGCCGTTGGATGAAGCGCCGCATCCCGACAATCCGATCGCGAGTACCAGAGCACCCGCCAGCAGCATTGTTTTTTTCATAATTGATCACCTCCGACATTAATTTTCCTCTCCTGCTTGCTTATTATTCGCTTCAGTAATCTGGATGCATTGACATCAACTTGTTCGTTCCTAAATCCCGCAAACGGGGGATGATAGCTCTCGGACCATAAACCAAACATTCAGGAGGCTTGCCACGCGTGAAAAAAATCGCTGTTGCCGTTGTCGCTGCTTGTATGCTGATCTCCGCCAGCTCTGCTGCATCCGCTGCAGCGCCGATGACCGAGAAAAAGCATGAGACGATGCACCACAAACATGCAGGAAAAGCACACAAGCTTCATGCCAAATCGAACGGGAAAATGAAAATGCTGGAAACCGACAAAAAGCTGAGCGCGAAAGATGTAACGAAGCTTCCGAAAACGGGCTTCGGCGGTGCCAGCGAGCAAACCGAATAGCAAAGGAGATAGCCGGAGGAGAGCGCTTGTGGGCGGCTCCTTCGGCTGTTGACCAACCAGATGAAATATCTCCTGAAATGTATCGTCCTCATGATGAGCGCTTTAATTGTAGTTTCTTGCTCCAGTCAGAACGACATTCGCACAAAACCTGAGAAACCCGCGCCGCAATCGCACGATAAGGCGCTAGACATAACGGAAAACAAGAAATCGAATCCAACGCGGTTCGCTCCCCAAGCGACGAATTGGAGAGGCATACAGCCAGTCCGAATGTACATCCCGGCGATCGATCTTCATGCCGATATCGAGCCGGTTCACGTATCGCTTCAAGGAAGTATGGAGGTTCCGAAAAGCACGGAAACAATCGGGTATCTGGAAGACGGCACGCTTCCCGGCGCAAAAGGGAACGCGGTGATGGACGGTCATGTGGACAGCTATACCGGGCCAGCCGTGTTCTATCATCTTAAAAAGCTGAAGCCGGGAGATTCGGTCTATGTGAAGGATGCAAAAGGAACCGCGATTGAATTCAGGGTCGAGGCGATTGGCGTCTACAAAACGGAGAATGCCCCTGTGCAAAGAATATTCGGACCATCTGACGAACCGAGGCTTAACTTAATTACCTGCACAGGCAAATACAGCAGGAAAATGAAAGAGCACCAAGAGCGTCTAGTCGTGTATACGAAACGCGCAGGCGCATAAAGACAGCATCAGACAGCAGCGACGGCACTGACGGCACCGACGGCAGGGCGGACTTCATTTGTGTACGGATGCCGAAGCTTGCCGCATCTGTCGCCTTGCCTTCGCCTGAAGGCCGAGCCAGAGAAAGGGGAACGGAAAAATAAAGGTCCAGTAGATGCGTTCGGGATCGTATTCGAATCGAAATATCTCAGTGATTGCGATGCCTTGAAGGTTGTAGGCCATAAAATAAAGCCAATGAAAGCCCATTCTGCCCGGATGATACCACAGCCAGGCGCCCATCAGTCCGCCGACCAGGCTTACCGGAATGACGGACAACAGGTTGAGCGTTGCTGAACGAAGGGGCTTCAGGTACACGAATGCGAGCGCCGCATAGCCTGCCAGCGCCAGCAGCAGCACGATCGCGTAGCTAATCGGGCCGCGGCAGCCCGAATACAAAAAGCCGCTCGCCGCGAGCACTAGCGCATGAATGGCGAACGAGCGAAGCGAATTGCGCAGCATGCGACAGCCCCTTTTCTATGGATGCCAGAATTATATGTAAATTATACCACATGCAGGTGCGATATAAATAAACAGAGCCGTCGGCAGCCGCCGGCGGCTCTGTCCATCTATATCGGTTTATTGCGTCGGATCGAGAGGCCCGAATGCAAACTTGAACGAATAAGGCCGATTCGCGGGCAGCGTGTACGCTTCGTGCGTGCGCGCGCCCCAGCTGTCGTCGCCGCCGACGCCCATCTGGCGGTAGTTTACACGCACGATGGTGCCGCGGCTCTGCGGCAGCTTGTACGGATGGTCGCTCGCTTCGAGCTCGACGGGCGTCCAGGGCAGCGCGCTCAGCTCAAACGGCATGGCGCTCGTGAATCGCAGGCCGAGCCCGTCGGCGCCGGTCAGTTCGGCATGGCGCACATCGGTCTTGTTGCCGCACTCCTGCGGCCGCAGATACGGGACGAACTGATCGGCGACCTTGCCTGCGAAGCGGCCGAGACGCGCGCCCGTCCGGCGGTCCCAATAGCTCTCGTGCGGACCGCGGCCGTACCAGGAGAGCGCATCCAGCCCGCCGTCCAGCTCGAGCATCACGCCGAATGCCGGCAGCTCGGGCAGCGTGTCGCCGCCCGGACGGAGCTCCTGAGTCACCTCGACGGTGCCGTCCGCTCCGATCGCATAGTGCAGCGTAAGCGCAGTCGACGGATCGTCCGACAGACGGTATGCTGCGATCACGGTGACCTGCCTGTCGCTCGTGCGGCTATCCAGGCCCACGAGCTGCAGGCGGCTGCCCGCCTCGCGCCAGATCGCGCAGCGCTCGGTCATCTTGTTGCCCCGGTCGTTGTCGGTCTCGGGCCGCCAGAAGTACGGGTGCAGCGGCGCGATCAGCAGCTCGCGGCCATCGACCGCGTAGGAGACCAGCTCCCCGGTCGCTCGGCTGAACCGCAAGGCGAAGCGCTCGCCCGATACCGCCAGCGCATCCGCCGATTCGGCGGCGACCGGCGCCTGCGCGTCCGAGGCTTCCACGGGCAGTGCGGTCCGGGCCTTGATTACGAATTGCTCCCAAGCGACCTCGTGCCCTCGGCCGGCCCAAGCCGTATCCGACTTGAGCACGAGCGCCAGCAGCAGCGTCGCCTCCCGGTCGTCCGGCAGCGAAGCCCAGTCGTACGGCACTGCGAGCTCGGCGCTCTCGCCGGGCGCAGCGGCCAGAGCCAGCGTGCCGTGCAGGGGCTTTTCACCGGATGCCGCCCCTTCTCCGGCCGGCACGCCGTCCAGCGCGATCTCCCATCGCAGCTCGTAGGCGGACAGATCGGTGAACAGATGCTTGTTGCGCACGACGAAGCGGCCTTCCATCAGGTCTACCGCCTGCCAGGACGCGTTCTGATAGCACTTTTTGACCTCGTACAGCTTGGGGCTCTCCGTCCGGTCCGCGAAGATCAGGCCGTTGCCGCTGAAGTTGCCGTCGTGAGGAGACTCGCCGAAGTCGCCGCCGTAGGCCATATACTCGGTCCCGTCGGGCGTGCGCGTGCGGATCGCCTGATCCACCCAATCCCAGATGAACGCGCCCTGCAGAATGTCGTGGCGGTCGAACAGCTCCCAGTACAGATGCAGGCCGCCGCAGGAGTTGCCCATCGCATGGCTGTACTCGCACAGAATGTACGGTTTTTTCCCCCGATTGTATACGTAGCGCTCCAGGTCGGCGGGCTTGGCGTACATCGTCGATTCGATATCCGACGCCGCCTCGTAAGCCCGATGGTGAAAGATCCCCTCGTAATGCACGAGTCGGGACGGATCGGCGGCCTTCAAAAAGTCGTGCATGGCGATGAAGTTCTCGCCCCCAAACGACTCGTTGCCGAGCGACCAGATGACGATCGACGGATGGTTCTTGTCCCGCTGGAACATCGAGTTGGCGCGGTCGAGCACATTGTCCCGCCACTGCGGCTTGCTGCCGGGCACGTTGCCCTCTTCCTCCACGCCCTCCTGGTCGTACCGCCAGCTGCCGTGGGTCTCGAGGTTCGTCTCGTCGATGACGTACAGACCGTATTCGTCGCACAGCTCGTACCAGACGGGCTGATTCGGATAATGCGACGTGCGGACGGCATTGATATTGTGGCGCTTCATGAGCAGGATGTCGCGGATCATGTCCGCCTTGGCCAGCGCGCGGCCGGTATCGCAGGAGAACTCGTGACGGTTGACGCCCTTGAAGACGATGCGCTGCCCGTTGATCTTCATGAGTCCGTCCTTGAGCTCGAACGTGCGGAAGCCGATCCTGCATCCGGTCGCATGCAGCAGCGCCCCGTCGTCGCCGTACAGCGTCAATACCAGCGTGTAAAGGCGGGGCGTCTCGGCGCTCCATTTGCGCGGGGCGGCGACGTCGGCGGACAGCGTCAGCGCCAGCTCGCCCTCGGCGGACGAAACGACCGCGGTCGAAGGCGCCGTGTCCCATACCGCGCGTCCGTCCCCGTCGTACAGCTGCATGTCCAGCCGACCGGCGGCACAGCGTCCGCCGAAGTAGTTGTCCAGCTTGACGTCCACGTCCAGCACGGCGTCGCGATAATCCGCGTCGAGCGTCGGCTTCGCGAAGAAGTCGGAGATTCGCAGCGCGGGTGCCGAGTACAGATACACGTCGCGGAAGATGCCGGAGAGCCGCCAGAAGTCCTGATCCTCCAGCCAGCTCGCGTCGCACCAGCGGTACACCTCGACGGCAAGCTTGTTTTCTCCATCGATCAGACAGGGCGTGAGGTCGAACTCCGCCGGCGTAAACGTATCCTCGCTGTACCCGGCCAGCTCGCCGTTGACCCATACGTAAAAGGCGGACTCGACGCCCTGGAAGCTGATGAATACCGGCTGTCCCGCCCACGCCGCGGGCACCTCGAACGTGCGGACGTAGGAACCGACCGGGTTGTAGGCAGTGGGAGCGAACGGGGGCTTGAGCTCCGGCTCGCGCTCGGACCACGGGTAGCGGACGTTCGTATACTGCGGATAGTCGTAGCCCTGCAGCTGCCAATGCGACGGCACCGGCATGTCCGCCCAGCCGCTCGTGTCGAAGTCCATCCGGTAAAAGTCGCGCGCGCGCTGCTCAGGCGTATCCGCCAGCGCGAACTTCCACGTGCCGTTCAGCGAGCGGTAATAGGGGGACGCGGCGGGATCGCCGTTCAGCGCGGCTTCGACGGACGGATAAGCCATCATATGCGCATGCGCTTCCATCCGGTTGAGCTGGAAGACGTCGGGGTTATTGTTCCATTCGGGGTAGCCGTTGGCGGGCGGCGTATAGACGAATTTGTGACGCACGGGCAGCGCTCCTTCAGATACGTATTGGTTAATATATTCACATTATAATAGGTGTGATAGAGTCGTTATATAAAAGGATATTGCCTCCGGGTATTAAAATATGAAACGAGTGATCGCGATGAAAAGCAAGCTGCTGTTCGCGCAGCCCGACCGGACTTCCCTGCTGCCGGTCTACGTCACCTCGGTCGGCTATTGGGAGCATCAGCCGGAGATGGCGCGGGAGGACGGCTTCCCCGATTATCAGATTCACCAGACGCTTCGGGGCACGGGCGAGTATACGCTGCAAGGCCGCACGATCCGGGTCGGGCCGGGCGAGGTATGCGTGCTGTATCCCGGCGAGCGGCATGTGTACAAGTCGGCGGGCGGACGCTGGGAGATGGCATGGGTCGCGTTCAACGGCAGGGAAGCGAGCGCGCTGCTCCGGTATGCGGGCTGGCAGTCGTCGGGCGGCGGCAGGCTCGGGGATACGGAGCTGATCGGGCCGTTCAGGGATATGCTCGGCGGCGACTCTCTCTCCTACGAGGCCAATCTGGAGCGGTCGCATCTCATGTACGCGCTGCTGCTCGAGCTGGGCCGCGCCGCGCGGAGCGCGGGAGGCGGGCAGGACATGAACCGGCTGAAGCCGATCCTGGCGCACATCGAGGACCATCTGCACCGGCCGCTCACGCTGCGGGAGCTGGCGGATGCCGCGGCGATGTCGCCGCAGTATCTGTGCCGCTTGTTCAAGAAGACGATGGCGATGCGGCCGCTTCAATACGTCAACATGCAGCGCGTGGGACGGGCCAAGCAGCTGATGTTCGCTGCGCAGGGCTTGCGGATGCATGAGGTGGCGAGGGCGGTCGGCTTCGACAGCGCCAGCTATTTCGGCGCGGTGTTCAAGCGCGCGACCGGGTTCAGCCCCGAGCAGTTCCGCAGGCTGTACGGCCTGCCCGCGGGGGATTGACGGGGGGCTGGAGGGAGGCTGGCAGGGGGCTTGTGAGGGATTGGCGAGGGGCTGACGAGAGGCTGACGGGGGAGCGGCGAGAGATTGACGAGGGGCTGACGCTGGACTAATGAGGGGCCGGCGAGGTGATGACGAAGTGGTCAAAAAAGTGCACGCATTTGTCTAAATTGCCCTTCGCCTGATCCGCGCCCGGCAGCTATGATTGGAGGAACGGCAGGATTGTCGCAGACAAGGAGCGTGCAGCGCAGGTGGAAGCAAGCGATTGCGGATGCGCCGCGCGAGCCGAAGACGAGGAGCGGCGGGCGATGAGGATGGAACATGACAAGGCTGGATGGGGCGCGAAGGCTGACCCGGCCGAGGCCGCGGACGCGGCTTGGCTGCGGGCCGCCGAGCTATGGGAGAACGCCGGAGCGGATGCGGCGCTCGGGATGCTGCGGGAGCTGGACGGGGCGGATACGGCGCTCGGGATGCTGCGGGAGCTGGATGGAGCGGATGCGGCGCTCGGGATGCTGCAGGAGCTGGATGGAGCGGATGCGGCGCTCGGGATGCTGCGGGAGCTGGACGGAGCGGATGCGGCGCTGCAGATGCTGCACGATCGCTTCACGGGCCCGGCCATGCCTGAGCTGTATGTGAGCGAGGGCGATCGCGAAGCGCTGCTCGCTTATATTCGCCGGCACGGCGGCGAGGAGCTGGAGGAAGCGCTGCGGACGGCCGGAGAAGTGGCCGGGCGGCGGTTCGCGTTCCGGTTCCGCTGGGATATGGAGCGGTCGCATGTGCCGGTCGACTTCCCGGAGCGGATCGACTGGCAGCATGTGCCGGCGGGCGACGAGGAGTGGGCGTACATGCTCAACCGGCACCGCTATTGGGTCGCGCTCGGTCAAGCCTACTGGCTGACGGGAGACGAGCGCTACGCGCGGACGTATGCCGAACAGCTGGCGAATTGGATCGCAGCCAATCCTTGGCGGCCCGGCGAGCCGAGCCTGGCGTGGCGGTCCATCGAGGCGGGGCTGCGGGCGGCGAACTGGATCAAGGCGTTCGCTTACTTCAGGCGCAGCCCGTCCATGACGCCGGAGCTGCTGGGCAGCATGCTGGCATCGCTCTGCGCGCACGCCCGCTGCCTGGCCGAGCAGCCCGGCGGCTGGCGCAGCATCAGCAATTGGGGCGTGCTGGAGAACCAGGGCTTGTTTGCGTTGTCCCTCTTCCTGGACGGGTTCCCGTCCGCCGCGCAGTGGCGCAGCCAATCGCTCGCACGGCTGAAGGAGATGGCGCGGCTGCAGGTGAGCCGCGACGGCTGGCACTGGGAGCAGTCGCCGATGTATCACAATGAGGTGCTGCACGGCCTGCTCGACGTGCTGCTGCTGGCACAGCGTAGCGGGACGGCGCTCGACCCCGCGATCGTCGAGACGGCGCGGCGCATGGCCTACGCCGATCTGTATGTGGCGAAGCCGAACGGGCGTCAGCCGATGCTGGGCGACAGCGACGACACGGACATGCGGGATATCGTGACGTATGCAGCCGGGCTGCTCGGGGACGGCTGTCTGAAGTCGGGCGGCTACGCGTGCATCGATTATGACAGCGCCTGGAGCTTCGGCACGGCGGGCATCGCCGCATATGAGGCGCTGGAAGCTGCGCGGCCGCCTGAGGTTTCGCATGCCTTTGCAGCGTCCGGCAACTTTGTGATGCGCTCATCGTGGGATGCGGACGCAGCATACTTGTTTTTCCACTGTGCGCCGATCGGCGGCGGCCACGGGCATGCGGACCTGCTGCACTTCGATGTCCATGCCTACGGCCGGGATCTGCTCACCGATCTCGGGCGGCACAATTACAGCGAGGGCGACGCGCTGCGCCTCGTGCTGAAGCGCTGCGCGAGCCACAATACGACGACGGTGGACGGCATCGATTTCACCGAATGTCTGGGCACCTGGAGCTTCGGACGCATGGCGCGTCCTGCCGGCGTCCAGTGGCTGTCGGAGGCGGCGTTCGATTACGTGGAGGGCAGCCACGACGGCTATCTGCATCTGCCCGACCCGGTCGTGCCGCTGCGCCGAATCCTATTCGTCAAGCCGGGCTTCTGGGTGCTGTGCGACAGCTTCAGAGCGGCGGGGGCGCATGCGTACGCGCAGCATTTCCACTTCCCGCCGGGAGAAGTGCAGGTCGAGCAGGCGGGAGGCGTCGTCCGGACATTGAACGAGAGTGCGGCGAATCTCGCGATCGTCCCGGTGCGTCCGGAGGAGCTGACGGTGGCGATCGAGGCGGAGCGGATCGCGCCTGTGTACAATCAGAGCGCGGACAACTATGCCGCCACCTGTCGCATGCAGGCCTCCGGCTTCGCTTCGATCGTGCAGGTGCTCTATCCGCTCTGTCCGGGCGAGGCGGCGCTGCCCGTGGTCGAGGCGATTCCGGTGCACACCTATCTCGGCGAGGAGGTCGGTCGCGACACCGCCGAGGCATGCCGGATCACACTGCCGGATTCGGGAGACGTGTACGACGTCCTCATCTGCCACAAGCGGCCGATGCTCCATCACGAGTCGTATGTCGTCGACGACGTACAGGTGTTCGGAGAAGTCGTGCTGATCAAGCGGGATGCAGCGGGCGTAGAGGTTGTGACGGTCAAATAGGGGACCCAAGTGTGCACGTAGATCAACAGTGGGCGGGTGCGTGGGGGCCCGGGAGCCGAAGCGTGCACGTAGATCAACAGTAAGCGGCCCCACTTCCTCCACGCACGTAACAGCCAAAATACTGCACACAAATGTAAAGGAAGTATACGCCGCTCGCATTTGAAAGCGGTTACGATATGGGCGTACCTGCTCGATGCAAGTCCATATCAAAGGAGGAGAATTAATGAGAAAAAGTCTGAAGCTTGTCCTGGCCACCGCACTGCTCGCCGCGCCGGTCGCAACGGCTGCCGTATCGCCCGTCGGGACGGCGAGCGCAGCCGGCACGACATACTACGTCGACGCGTCCGGCGGCAGCGACGGCAACAGCGGCCAATCGTCGTCCGCCGCCTGGCAGACGCTCGCCAAGGTCAACGCCACGACGTTCGCGCCGGGCGACAAAATTCTGTTCAAGTCGGGCAGCTCCTGGACGGGACAGCTATGGCCCAAAGGCTCCGGCGCCTCGGGCAATCCGATCGTCATCGACCGCTACGGCACGGGCGCCAAGCCCGCGATCAACGGCGGCGGCTCGAGCTTCACGCAGACCGTATCGGGCGCGACGACGACGTACAACAGCGGCACCGTATTTCTGAAGAATCAGGAATACTGGGAGATCAACAACCTCGACGTGAGCAACGACGAGAATCTCGCCACCGACAACAACAGCTCCACCGCGCTGCGCGCCGGCGTGTTCTTCGCCATCGACGCCAATGCGAGCGACCGCGTCTACAATCACATCTACATCCGCGGTGTCGACGTGCATGACGTGGACGGCTACAACAACCCGAGCGCCAAGGCGAACGGCGGCATCATCGGCATGATCGTCGGCACCTACAACAAGACGACGGCGACGAGCGCACATTTCAACGACATCCGCATCGAGAACAACACCGTCCGCAAGGTCGACCGCTCCGGCATTCGCCTCACCGATCACAGCCTGTACTTGAGCGACGATTCCTTCAGCACGACATCCGTCCTGAAGTACGGCAACTGGGATACGAATGTGTACGTCGGGAACAACACGCTGTCCGAGATCGGCGGCGACGGCATCGTCGTACGCTGCACGGATGCAGGCATCGTCGAGCGCAACACCCTCACCAGCTTCGGCACCCACGTCACATCCGCGATTGCCGGCATCTGGGCGACCGTCTCGCAGAACAACATTTTCCAATACAACGAAGTGTACGGCGGCCCCGCGAGCAACCAGGACGGCATGGCCTACGACCTCGATCTGTACCTCAAGAATACGACCTTCCAGTACAACTACAGCCACGACAATCCGCAGGGCTTCCTGCTGCTGATGGGCAACAACGAGGGCGACGTGGTCCGCTACAACATCAGCCAGAACGACGGCATCTTCCTCAAGTGGGTCAGCTCCAAGGAGAAGACGCCCGCCTACCTCTACAACAACATCTACTACTACGACGGGGCCAAGGCCAAGATGACGGCGGACGACGCGTTCCCCGCGGGGGCCGGACTCAAGCTGTACAACAACGTGTTCTATAATAAAAGCTCTACGCCGACCAACTGGGGGACGGTCAACTGGGCGGATGCGGCGACGTTCAGCAACAACGTTTTTTATGAGGCGGGAGGCACCCATCCGGCGAGCGAACCTGCGGATTCGGCCAAGGTAACGGCCAATCCGGGCTTCGCGAATGCAGGCAGCGGCGGCATAGGACTCGGTACGCTGACCGGGTATCAGCTAAGCGCCGGTTCGCCGCTCATCAACCACGGCCTCGCCGTCTCCGGCAACGGCGGCCAGGACTTCTGGGGCAATCCGTTGTACAACGGCACGCCCGACATCGGCGCGCACGAGAAGACCGGCGCCGTCGGCTCGGGCACCGAATACGCGCCGTCGGCGGACGCGTTCGTGCGGGACGGCTCCTATGCCGGGACCAACTACGGCACCGCGACCGATCTGATGGTCAAGTCCGACGCGTCCGGCTATGCCCGCAAGACGTACCTCAAGTTCAGCTTCTCCTCGTTCGCCGGCTCGACCGCGGCCTCGGCCAAGCTGCGCCTGTACGTCAGCGGCGTCAACACGGACGCGCTCCGTACGCTGAAGGTGTACAGCACCGGCGAGACGTGGACCGAGACGGGCCTCACCTGGAACAATGCGCCGGCGACGGTGACGGCGGGCCCATCCGTCAACATCGGCAATGCGTCCGGCGTCTGGATCGAGATCGACGTGACCGCGCTCGTGAACGCCAATATGGACGACAAGCAAATCTCGCTGCTGCTCGTCAACGAAGGCGCAGCCAGCAGTAAGGGCGACGTGCAATCCAGCTCGCGCGAGGCATCCACGGCCGCCAACCGGCCGCTGCTGGTCATCTCGTAAGCGCACTGCACGGCCCATCGACACGCCAGAGCCTCCCGGCAACGGGAGGCTTTTTGTCGCACGGCAGCCCGAGTCCGCTAACCTCCTCATGGCCACATAGCGGAAAAAAGTACCGCTATAGGCCGCCAAGTAACCTCCTCTTGGCCGCATAGCGGAAAAAAGTACCGCTAAGGGCCGCCAAGTAACCTCCTCATGGCCGCATAGCGGAAAAAAGTACCGCTAAGGGCCGCCAAGTAACCTCCTCTTGGCCGCATAGCGGAAAAAAGTTCCGTTATGGGCCGCTAAGTAACCTACTCTTGGGCGCATAGCGGAAAAAAGTTCCGTTATGGGCCGCTAAGTAACCTACTTTTGGGCGCATAGCGGAAAAAGGTTCCGCTATGGGTTGCCAAGTAACCACCATACTGCCGCATAGCGGAAAAAAGTTCCGCTAGAGGCCTCTGCACAGCCCCGTCGCGGGCAGAACGTCACCTCCAGGCCGGCAGGTAAAGAAAGTGCACATAACGGTTGAATTCGTCCGTATCTGGCCGCCTGCCCGGATTTTATACTGGGGAGGACAAAAAGACATGAGGTGACCAAACCATGGAACCGATAAAATCGATCGCCACTAACGGGGGGGCGAATCCGGCACCGGCTGCCGGCCACACGGGCTCACCCATCGGTAGCGCCGCCGCCGCAGGTTCCGCCGCCTTGCCAGCCGCAGGAGGACCAGGCGCAGCGCCGGCCGCCCACGCCGCCGCAGGCCCCACCGGCTCGCCGGCCGCCCACGCCGCCGCAGGCCCCACCGGCTCGCCGGCCGCCCATGCCGCCGCAGGCCCCACCGGCTCGCTGGCCGCCCACGCCGCCGCAGGCCCCACCGGCTCGCCGGCCGCCCATGCCGCCGCAGGCCCCACCGGCTCGCTGGCCGCCCACGCCGCCGCAGGCCCCACCGGCTCGCTGGCCGCCCACGCCGCCGCAGGCCCCACCGGCTCGCCGGCCGCCCACGCCGCCGCAGGCCCCACCGGCTCGCCAGCCGCCGCTCCCGCCGGGCCCACGGCCACCCGCGCCGGCGCCGCGCCCGCCACCCCGCCCGCCACCCCGCCCGGCGCAGGCCGCCGCGCCTACTGGACGAACCGCCGCCGGGAAGCGGCCGTCGGGCTGCTGTTCGTCGCGCCGGAGTTTCTGGGCATCATCCTGCTGGGCGTATTCCCGCTGCTGTTCTCGCTGTACCTGAGCTTCACGGAGTGGAACCTGGTCGGCGGCCTGAAGGCGATTCACTTCATCGGCCTCGACAACTACGCGGACCTGCTCCATGACGACAAGTTCTACCATTCGCTGCGCAACAACCTGCTCTATACGGCCGTGACCGTGCCGGCCAGCATGGGGCTTGGATTTCTGTTCGCGGTCGTGATCAACTCGAGCGTCTTCATCAAGGATTACTTCAAGGTCGTCTTCTTCATCCCGTACATCGCGACGACGGTGGCGGTCGCCGCGATCTTCTCGGCACTTTTCCACCCGTCCAAGGGGCCGGTCAACCATCTGCTCATGACACTCGGCATCTCCGATCCGCCCAGATGGCTGGGGAGCACGAATACGGCGATGTGGGCGATCATCATCGTCGCCGTCTGGCAGGCGATCGGCTACAACATCGTCGTCTACATGGCGGGGCTCACCAATATCCCGGACGATCTGTACGAGGCGGCTGAGATCGACGGCGCCACCTGGATGCAGCGCTTCACGAAGATTACGTTCCCGCTGCTCGGACCGACGACGTTTTTCCTCAGCATTACCGCCATCGTCGCTTCCTTCAAGGTGTTCGACCTGATCGCCTTCCTGACCGAGGGCGGGCCGAACAACAGCACCAATGTGCTCGTTTACTACATCTACGAGGAAGGCTTCCGCAACTTCCGCATGGGCTACGCCTCCGCGTTGTCCTGGGCGCTGTTCCTGATCATCGCCGTGATTACCCTGATTACATGGAGAGCGCAGAGAAAACAATTTTAGAAGGGAGGTATTCGTATGCAATCGAAGAGATGGTCCAAAATCATCGTCACGGCAGTAATGGCGCTGCTGTCGGTCGCGTTCCTGACGCCGCTGCTCTGGATGCTGTCCGCGGCCTCCAAGGTCGAGAAGGACGTCATGTCGTTCCCGATCCGGTGGATTCCCGAGCATTGGAACCTGATCGCGAACTTCAAGACGGTATGGATGGGAACGATTCCGTTCGACCTCAACTACTACAACTCGCTGAAGCTGGCCGTCATCGAGACGCTGCTCACGCTGCTGTTCTCGTCGATGGCGGGATTCTCGTTCGCCAAGCTGAACTTCCCTTTCAAGAACCAGCTGTTCATCCTGCTGCTTTGCTTCTTCCTCATCCCGAACGAGTCGACGCTCGTGCCGCGCTTTATTATGATAAGATGGCTACACTTGTACGACACGCATGTCGCGCTCATCCTGATGGGGGCGTTCACGATCACGCTGACGTTCCTCATGCGGCAGTTCATGCTCAGCATCCATACGGAATTCCTCGAGGCGGCCAGGATCGACGGCGCCGGCTACCTGCGCACCTACTGGCAGATCGTGCTGCCGATGGCCAGACCCATCGTCGCGACCGTAGGCATCCTCAAGTTCCTGTGGACGTGGAACGACTACCAGGGACCGCTCATCTTCCTGCGCAGCCCGAAGCTGTTCACGATCCCGCTCGGCATCCAGTCGTTCAACGCCGAGTACGCGAGCAGCTACGCCGTCATGATGATGGCGGCCGTATCCGCGATCATCCCGCTCATCCTGCTGTTCGTCGTGCTGCAGAAGCAGGTCATCAACGGCATCGCGGGCGGCGGCGTCAAAGGATAACCATAATAGTGCACATAGAGATCAAGATACTGCACACCGGGCCTTCGGTGAACCGCTTACAATAACGATGTAACCAATATAAAGTCTCCTAGGGGGAAATGAAAATGAAGGTCGCAAAAGCACTTCTCGTATCGGGCGTCGCTGCGGCGATGCTGGCCGGCTGCGGCAATAACAACAACGGGAAGGCATCGCCGTCGGCAAGCGCAGGCGGCAGCACGGCACCGGCGGCATCCGGAACGGCTTCGGCTTCGGCCTCTGCAAGCACTGGCTCCAAGGTCACGATCAAATACTACAGCTGGGACAACGGCAAGACGAAGGATCAGGTCGACCAGATCATCGCGAACTTCGAGAAGGAACACCCGGAGATCGACGTCGTCAACGAGCCGCTCGTCACGAACGGCAACTCGACCGACTACTACAAGAAGCTCGACCTGATCGCGGCTTCCGGCGATCCGATCGACGTCGCGGCGTTCTCCCATGTCGACTTCCTGAGCGAGCGCGCCGCCCGCGGCGTGCTGATCCCGATCGACGAGTATCTGAGCGCGGACGGCATCAACGCCGACGAAGACTACTACATGACACCCAAGTACGACGGCAAAGTGTACGGTCTGCAGGACCTGTCCTCGCCATGGCTCGTCGCCCTCAACAAGGACGCGCTCGACGCGGCGAACTTGCCGGTGCCGACCTGGGGCTGGACGTGGGACGATTTCCGCGACTATGCCAAGAAGCTGACCAAGGGCTCGGGCGACGACGAGCAGTACGGCGCCTTCTTCCATACATGGGGCGAATACGCCAACCCGATCGCTTACTCGGAGCTGCCGCATCCGTACCTGACCCAGGACCACAAGCCGGTGTTCGACGACAAGTCCTTCACCTACTTCTTCAATCTGCGCCGGACGATGGAGAAGGACGACAAGTCGGCCAAGACCTATTCCGACGTCATCGGCGGCAAGCTGCGCTACGACTCCGAGTTTTTCGGCGGCAAGGCGGCGATGATCCCGACGGCGACCTTCATCGTCAATCTGGCGCTCGACACCGAGAAGTTCCCGCACGACTTCAAGACGGTGTTCGCGCCGCTGCCGGCCGCGTCCAAGGATACGGAGATCGGCACGTCCTACATCGGCGGCCACTATCTGGCGGTCGGCCAGACGTCGCAGCACAAGAAGGAATCGTATGAATTCCTCAAGTACATGGCTCAGCAGACGGACGTCATCCGCGACTTCCCGGGCTCCAAGAAGGCCGACCAGTCCAAGGTGCTGAGCGCGCTCGTCGGCGACAAGACGAACCTGATCGACACCGATTCGCTGGCCGCCACCGTATTCGACAAGCGCATCAAGACGATCTACGATCCGAGCTACTCCACGGCGTACTCCAGCCAGCTCAAGACGGTGCTCGAGAACGGCCTCGCCACCTTCCTGCTCGACAACCTGAGCGCGGAGGACGCGGAGAAGCAAATGATCGACGAAGCGAACAAGATCATCGGTCAGAACAAGTAAGCCGCAGAGCCTGAAGAGGGCGACCGCAAGGTCGTCCTTTCTGCATCGATCGCGCAAAAGGGCCGGTATACGCTATAGTAGGGACAAGCGCGGACGATCGTGCGAGTGCCGGAACAGGAACGGACAGACGCTGATAAGCTGGAGGAATGGCATCATGGATTGGCTGCTTCGGTTTTCCTTTTATACGAGAACGCAAATCTCGCTGTTCATCTTCATCCTGCTCCCGCTCGCAATCGTATCGCTGCTGTCCTACTACTTGATCAAGGAAGTCGTCATCGACAAATTCCATGCGTCCAATCGGAGCGTCGTCGAAGTCATCTCCTCCGATCTGGACAAGAACGTAGAGGACATCATCTACGCCTCGAATCTGTTCGCCAGCGCGGACAGCAGCTCGATCGCCGATCTGATGGCCTTCAAGGACGTCGGCTCGATCGACTCCTCCAAGGACTACTTTATATACAAGCGGCTGTCCGAATCGATGAACCTCGCCTTCTCCAAAACCTCGGGACTCAACGCGCAGGTTTTTTTCGTCAATAACAGCGGGTTTGTCGTGTATGCGGCCAACAATGTGCTCGACTTCCCGGCGCTGAAGGGCTGGATGAACGGCGTGCTGAGCGGCATGGCCCGTGACGAGAGCCTCGGAGGGCGCATGCGCTGGGTGAAGGCGGACAGCCTGAAGCTGTATTCGAGCGGGGAGACGCAGGGGTTCTACTATGCGGTCAAGACGATCAGAGACCCATCGATGAAAAAGAAGGTCGGGACGCTGTTCGTGGGCGTGCCGATCGAGTACTTCGAGAAGCTGCTGAGCAAAGACGGGGGCGAGGGAGAGTTCGAGCTGCTGTCGGAGGACGGTAAGACGATCTACCGCTATCCGGCGCGGACCGAATCGCAGGCGGCCGGGGATTGGATGGAGATCAGGGAAGCCGTCGCCAAGCCGGGCTGGGAACTGGTCTATCGTTATTCGTCCAAGGCGATCACGGCCGAGATCTCCCGCATGTTCCGCGTCTATGCGCTCATCCTGTCGCTGTGCGTCCTGGCGTTCCTCCTCATCTCCGTGCTGATCGCCCGGACGCTGCACCGTCCGCTGGGCAAGCTGCGCCGTACGGCGGAGCGCTTCGGCGAGGGCGACCGGATGCTGCGGTTCCCGGTCCGGGGCAGGGACGAGGTGGCCGTGCTCGGCTCGGCCTTCAACCGGATGCTCGACCGGATCAACCAGCTGATCGTGGACGTCGAGCAGGAGCAGGAGGAGAAGCGGGCGATCGAGCTGCAGGCGCTGTTCTCCCAGATCCGGCCGCACTTCCTGCTTAACACGCTCAACTCGATCAAGTGCAATCTGGCGACGGACGGAGACGCCGTCAACAGCAAGCAGATCGACGCCTTGATGAGCCTGCTGCGGGCGTATATGCGGGTCAACGAGAACTGTACGCTCGCGCAGGAGTGCAAGCTGCTGGGCGACTATGTCGAGATCATGCAGATGCGCAGCGAGATCCCGGTGCGTCTCCACGTCCACATCGACGAGTCGCTCGAGAGCCTCGAGGTGCCGCGGCTGCTGCTGCAGCCGCTCGTCGAGAATGCGATCGTGCACGGCTTCGCCGAGCTGCCGGACGACGCGGCGATCTGGGTGCGGGCGACGGAGGACGGCGGATACTGCCGGATCGAGATCAAGGATAACGGCGCGGGGATGAGCCAAGCCGAGCGGGAGGCGCTCGGCCGGGCCGCAGCCTCGGACGCGGAGCCGCAGGCGTCCAACCGGCGCATCGGGCTCGCCAATGTGTACAGCAGGCTCCGGCTGACCTACGGCGCCGGCGTCTCGATGGACATCGCCGGGAACGAGACCGGCGGCGTCTCGGTCATCCTTCGTTTTCCCAAGCGCTAGCGAACAGGAGGAAGTGACATGCTGAAGGTCATGCTCGTCGACGACGATGCGCCGATGCTGCGGTACTTGCACAAGCTGATCCCGTGGAAGGAGATGGGGCTGGCGATCGCGGCGACCGCCCAGAGCGGGGTCAAGGCGCTGGAGCAATTCGAGGAGACGCAGCCGCATCTGGTCGTCACCGATATCGGTATGCCGAAGATGGACGGGCTTGAGCTTGCGGCGCGCCTGCGCGGGCTGCGGCCGGACGTGCGCATCATTTTCCTCACCTGCCACGAGGACTTCACCTATGCACGGTCGGCCGTCCAGCTCGGCGCCGACGACTATCTGATCAAGGACGAGCTGACGGCGGACGCGCTGCGGGCCAGCGTGGACAAGGCGAGCCGGCTCATCCGCCTCGCGGAGGAGAGCGCTGTGCAGTCTTCCTATCGCGAGGAGGTGACGCGCAACCGCGAAGTGCTCCAGCGCTCCTACTGGCATCGTATCGTCTCCGGCGATCTGTCGGACGCCTCGCTCGACGCGGGCAGGCGCCTGGGCATCGAATGGCGCGAATCCGACTTCATGCTCGGCCTCGTCCATATCGACCGCGCCTCGATCATGCGGCAGTACGGGCTCAAGGACGCGCCCCTTATCCGCTACGGCGTATACAACATCGCGCAGGAGCTCGCGCAGACGTTCGCCGCCGGCCGGATCACCGTGATCGCGGACGAGCGCCGTGACCTGATCTGCATCATGAACTACAGGCGCAATCTGGCGGTCAACGCCCAGGAGGCATTCCGCGGGTTCGCCGCCGAGCTGCGGTGCAAGGCCGAAGATTATATGCGGATCGGCATCGGCTTCGTGGCGGGCTGCGAATTCAAAGGCCTGGCCGAGCTGGGCGGCAGATTCGCCGAGCTGCAGCGGTTCGATCAGGCGCTGTACTATGCGGCGGGCGACGTGCACGGCATGACCGCCGCCGGCGCCGCGAAGCCGGCGGCTGCTCCCCTTGCCCCAGGCGCCGGATCGGCCGCCCCGAAGCGGAGCGATATGCGGGAAGCGCTGATCAGAGCCTGCCGCGACCGCGACGAGAGTGACGTGATGCGCTTGTTCGACGAATTCGCGTTGGCCTGCGCGGCGGACGGCACACCCCTCGGGGCGGTCGTCTCCCAGTTCTCCCAGTGGGTGCGCCTGCTCGAATACGAGACCGGCTACGAGGAGGACAGCGCGACGTTCCACGCCGACCTCGCGCTCACCGCGCGCCTCTCCGAGACGCTGCGCTGCGCCCAGGATCGCGCCCGGACCATCCTGCTCGCCGGCATTATGCAGACGGATTCGGCCGCAGCGGGCGCCCAGGTCAAGCTGTCACTCATCGACCGCTATATTACGGAACACCTGTCCGAGAACATCTCGCTCGTCTCGGCTGCCAACTACCTGTACATGAATCCGAGCTACTTTTCCCGCTACTTCAAGAAGCTCGCCGGCGTCAACTTCACCGACTACGTGAACCGCTGCAAGATGGACGTCGCCAAGCAGCTCATGAAAAACCGGGACATGACGGTGGAGATGATCTCCGACAAGCTGGGGTATTCGGACCGGACCTACTTCTCCAAGGTGTTCAAAAAGTACAACGGGGCAAGTCCGGCGGAGTACAAGGGGAGCATGGGCAAGTGAACGACGGCCGACGGGACGCGATAGCAGGAAAAAGCACGATCCATCCGCTGCGGATCGATCGTGCTTTTTGACGCTGCCATCCCCGGACATACGCAGAATGGTGGGCAGGATGCCGGAATGCTTGGATAATCGAGGCCGCCGCCGATATTACTTTTCCCCGTCAATGGCATAAACGGTCAACTTGTCGAACGCTCCAACTTTGCTCTCCAGCTCGTTCCGTTTGCCCTTGTCATCCATCACGCCATAGTCGATCAGACCTGCCATCCACCCATGTTGAAAATAAACATAGGCACCGTTATAGGTCGGGCGAGTCCCCCACTCCTCCTTGACGGCTGGAACCAGATTCGGAATTGCATCCGGCGCATTGGCTTTTTTGCTTATCTCATGGCCTTCCCATTTTTGCCACGCCGCGCCATTTTGAACTTCAAAGTAGCGAATATAATCCCCTTTCTCAATGAAAAATTTCTGTGATTGCCCGTAAGGAAAATAATACGTCGTTGTACGAATTTCCTGCGTAAAGCCAAGATGTTCCCGCAAGTTGATCTGCGGCAATTCTACAGCAGCCTGCCGTGCGGTGACGAGGTCGGCGCTTTTATAATTGTCATTCGCCGGGAAGGGATAGATGACAGCCGTTCTGGTAGCCGCATCCCATGCCACAAAAGCATCCAGCGATTCGCCAATAAAACGCAAAGGCACATACACAGAACCGCCGATGTTGCGGGGCGGCACGCTTACGTTCAAAGCGGTCGTTCCTTTTGCAGCTTCCGTGTGCCCGACGGTCAGCTTGAGCACTTCCTTCGAGTTCGTGTTGGTTACGGACACCGTTTTGGTTTTGTTATTCCAATCGACGTGAAAATGAGGAAGCTGGGAGACGGTCCGAATCGGCACCATCGTGGTCTGATCGATAATGACCGGTTGTTGATCTGTGAGCTTCACTCCGTTCACGTTAAGAGAAAGGGGAACTTGAGCGGCGGCGGATACGCTGTTCCCGATTCCAAACAACATGGCGGTCAAAACCAACCCGCTTAAGATGCTTTTTTTACCCATGATTGCAGTCTCCTTCAGCAATAATAGTAGTTGGTGCAAGCTCTTAAATTAGAACAAATCTTTGGCATCTGCCTTGTTAAACGAGAGAAATCATCTTTAGTTGCTGATATTAAACCTTTTTATGGATAATTACCTTATTGCGGAATCTTATAAATCATGCTATTGCTGAAATATCGGAGGGGATCAGACGGGCTGCGCTGGTTTGATGGGGGTGGTTCTGACTGCGTGTTGCAGTCGTTGATTGGGGGGGGAGGTTGAAATTTTAATTTATGTTCCCTGTGCAGGGAGGAGACAATCAAAAGGTCAATTCGACGTCTGCATAGAGGCGTTTCAATCCACGCTCCCCGCACAAGGGAGCGACCGCGTACTCGGAAATATGGCCGAGCTCATGAATGTTTCAATCCACGCTCCATATGCAAGGGAGCGACGCAGCGGCACAAATTATTTCCGCAAATTACGACCGGTTTCAATCCACGCTCCCCGTACAAGGGAGCGACCTCGTCACGAACATCGCATTCACAGCGTTCCCGGACGTTTCAATCCACGCTCCCCGTACAAGGGAGCGACGATTTCTCCGCCGGTGGCTTCATTGGCACGGATGCGGTTTCAATCCACGCTCCCCGCACAAGGAAGCGACGTAGATCGTGACGACGCCGTTTGGGTCCGGAACGTTTCAATCCACGCTCCCTATACAAGGGAGCGACATCGGGCATGGATTTGCTCCCAAAGCGGTAGAGGTTTCAATCCACGCTCCCCGTACAAGGGAGCGACGTCTGCCCATAATCAATAATGATCCATTGATGCGGTTTCAATCCACGCTCCCCGTACAAGGGAGCGACAGCCAGGCCCGGATTCGCAGAAGCACGTTTAGGCGGTTTCAATCCACGCTCCCCGTACAAGGGAGCGACCCAGTTCCTTGATGTCGTCCTTTGTAGCGTCGAAGGTTTCAATCCACGCTCCCCGTACAAGGGAGCGACGTATCCTCCTCCCTCGTCGTCGTCCGTCTCATGGTTTCAATCCACGCTCCCCGTACAAGGGAGCGACCGACCTCTGTCCTAATGACTTCGAGTTCATTGGTGTTTCAATCCACGCTCCCCGTACAAGGGAGCGACCAGTAACGGGCTATTCCAGCCGCCGCTCGAGGTCGGTTTCAATCCACGCTCCCCGTGCAAGGGAGCGACAATTTCAGGGTGCTCCGTATTCTTCTTAATCTCTTCGTTTCAATCCACGCTCCCCGTGCAAGGGAGCGACCAAAGGCGGAGGACGCCATGAGCGAGTTATCTATTGGTTTCAATCCACGCTCCCCGTGCAAGGGAGCGACGGTAGTAACGCCCCAAGCGGTTAACTCTTATTTAAGTTTCAATCCACGCTCCCCGTGCAAGGGAGCGACTTTGTTCTTTTCATCGAGCGCCGAATCGTTTTGCTGTTTCAATCCACGCTCCCCGTGCAAGGGAGCGACGGGGATAGCTTCCATTCTGCGTTGCGATATATGGGCTGTTTCAATCCACGCTCCCCGTGCAAGGGAGCGACTCGTGAGATGCAAGCAGCAGCTCCTTCCTCTCCGGTTTCAATCCACGCTCCCCGTGCAAGGGAGCGACTGGCAATCGTTCAATCGGTAAAACACATGGAGTATTGTTTCAATCCACGCTCCCCGTGCAAGGGAGCGACCCGCCGAGATCGCCGTCGCCGATCGCTATCCGCGTGTTTCAATCCACGCTCCCCGTGCAAGGGAGCGACCTGGCCCATTATCGTGTTGACCGTATTGGCATTCGTTTCAATCCACGCTCCCCGTGCAAGGGAGCGACTCAGGGGACACCTTGGCTTCTCGGAAAGCTGAACCGGTTTCAATCCACGCTCCCCGTGCAAGGGAGCGACGGCTGACTTGATCTTTTCATTCTGTACCACTTTCTGTTTCAATCCACGCTCCCCGTGCAAGGGAGCGACTCGCTGACGACGACGGACAGCATGCGGCGTGTACGTTTCAATCCACGCTCCCCGTGCAAGGGAGCGACAAGCACCGTAACAAGGGAAATCGTCGTATCCCTGTTTCAATCCACGCTCCCTATGCAAGGGAGCGACTTCCGCAGGTTGCGGACCGTTCACCCATTCCGAGTTTCAATCCACGCTCCCTATGCAAGGGAGCGACCCAGATGCGGCCGACATCCTCAACGAACTGATAGTTTCAATCCACGCTCCCTATGCAAGGGAGCGACAAGGCCAAGAACAGGATACTGGATAGTTGAGGGAGGTTTCAATCCACGCTCCCTATGCAAGGGAGCGACAGGGGAGCTGCCGCGCCCTGTATGTGCGCCTGGAGTTTCAATCCACGCTCCCTATGCAAGGGAGCGACCGGGATAGATTTTACAGCGGCAATCGTACGCGTCGGGTTTCAATCCACGCTCCCTATGCAAGGGAGCGACTAAGGCGAAAGGAGATGACTATGGCATCTTACCCGTTTCAATCCACGCTCCCTATGCAAGGGAGCGACGCATATTCCATTCGCAACAGCGATGGGATCCGCGTTTCAATCCACGCTCCCTATGCAAGGGAGCGACTAATCGTCGGCATCTTGCGACGCAAGCTGATGCTGTTTCAATCCACGCTCCCTATGCAAGGGAGCGACTCACGCCGTTGTTGGTTGTCGGAGATCTTAGTCAGTTTCAATCCACGCTCCCTATGCAAGGGAGCGACCGTTTTGACAAAGGATCTGTACGAGCAAGTAAAGGTTTCAATCCACGCTCCCTATGCAAGGGAGCGACAGCAAAAACAGCCTAAATTTATGCCACACAGGCATGGGAAAGCTCAAATCTTTACAAACAATCTCTCAAATAGCATGGATCGCCACTTGACGGAAAGGAATTTTTGTGGAAAATGGCAGCTTTCGACAAATTTCGAGGTGCGAATCCCTCGGTGTTTTTATGGGAGCTTGCCATTCGCACTTGTTTTCTAGCTTTATTTTAATAGAATGGCGCATTTCTGCCAATTCAAAGTAAATTATAAAATAGAGAGGGTCTTTTACAGCAACAGCAACACACGGGTCGTTCCCCCCAAGAGGACGTGGCTGCTTCAAAAAGCATGTCGCACCAGCTTCACCGACTCTGTCTGCCGAATAACACGGGATTTTCAAAAAAGGATTGCCGCGACGGCCGTAGAAATTGTATGTCAATATTCGCGTCTGTCGGTCCGACTGGCGGGAAGCGGCCATTTGCAAAGGAGCACCGTAATGAGACTAGAGCAAGCGATGCTGTTGAACACACTGTCCGCGGCGCGGGTCGTCGCCGGCGCGGCGGGGTTGGACCGGACGGTGCGCTGGGTCCATGTCGTCGACCTGCCCGATCCGCTGCCATGGGTGCGCGAGGGGGAGCTGGTGCTGACGACCGGCTATGCGTGGCCGCGGAAGGCGGAGGCGCAGCGGGAGCTGGTGGCCGCGCTGGCGGGCATCGGTCTGGCCGGCATCGGCTTCGGCGTGCCGGGCAGCATCAAGCGCATTCCCGACGCCACGCGCGAGGCGGCGGAGGCGCAGGGGCTGCCGCTGCTGGAGATTCCGTGGGAGGTCCCGTTCTCCTCGGTGACGCAGGAGCTGCTCGGCGCGATCGTCGCTTCGCAGTACGAGACGATCGTGCAGTCGGAGGAGATTCACCGGCAGCTGATGGGCGCGGCGCTGGAGGCGGACAGCCTGCAGGATATTGTCGCGCTGCTCGGGCGGCTGATCGGCAGGGCGGTCCGCTTCGAGCGCGCGGACGGTGTCGTGCTGGCGTCATGGGTGGAGCGGACAGAGAGCGTGGCGCACACAGACGCAGACACAGGCAGGGCCGCCTATGCCGACCGCTGGACGTCCTACCCGGTCTATGTGAAAAAAGAGCGCATCGGCGCACTCGCCGTAGCCGACGCGGGCGCGCCGCCGACGGAGCTGGAGCGGCGCGCCGCTGAGTTCGCAACCCTGGTCGCTGCGCTGCACTTGTCGGGCCAGCGCCAGTTGGCGTCGCTGGAGTCGCAGCTTGGCGTATCGTTCCTGTATGCGTTGCAGGAGGGCGCCTTCGAGCCGACGCCGCAGACGATTGAGCGGGCGAAGCTGCTCGGCTTCGATCCGCGGCATGAATGCTGCGTCGTGCTGGCCGTACTCGATGTGCCTGTGCCGCTGTCTCCGGATGACATCGTGCGGCGCGAGCGGCTGGCGGAGCGGCTCAAGTCCAGGCTCAAGGGGCTGGGCGCTCCCCAGCTCGTGTCGTACGCGCAGGAGCAGCTTTCTTACCTCGCGCCGGATGAGGCGACCGCAAGACGGCTATGCGAGTCGTTCGGCGCGCCGGGGGCGAGCTTCGCCGTGAGCCGGCCGCATACGGGCTTCGGCGGCGTGAGCCAAGGCTACGCAGAAGTCCGCGCCATGCTGCCGCATCTGGAAAAGGGACGCTGCTTCACCTACGACGAGCTGCTGCTGCCGCGGCTGCTGGCGGGCGAAAGGGAGGCGCGCGCGCCTTTTCTCCAAAGCCTGTTCCGGCCATTCGCGGCCGTCCGCAACGGCCGCCTGTTCGTCGACACGCTCGCGGAGACGGCCCGCTGCGGCTACCAGCTCCGGCGCGCGGCCGAGCGGCTGTCCATCCATCCGAAGACGCTGCGCTACCGCCTCGACCGTGCGGCCGAGATCGGCGGATTCGACTTGGCGGATGAAGAGACGCGCTTCAATCTGCAGCTCGCGGCCCGAATTTTATCCCCCGAGGATAAATTCGACTGATCATAATTGGCTCCCGCCGCCGATGCTCGCAGCGTCAGGCTCTCCTACAATAGCCTGTAACGAGGAGATCGGCGATGATCTCCCGACAGAGGAGTGAGCGAGCATGGACGCACAGCAGCGCAAGTATGTATCCGTCAGGCCGGATCTGCCCGGCCCGCGGACCGAGCAATTATTGAAGCGGCGGGTCGAATACGTGTCCCGAGGCGCCGGCAACAATCATCCGCTATTCGTCGACAGCGCCGAAGGCGCGCTCATCGTCGACGTCGACGGCAACACGTACCTGGACTTCGCGGGCGCGATCGGCACGCTGAATGCCGGACACCGCCCGCCCGAGGTCGTCCGCGCGATCAAGGAACAGCTTGACCGCTACATCCATCCCTGCTTCCATGTCGGCATGTACGAGCCGTATGTCGCGCTCGCGCAGAAGCTGACCGAGATCACCCCCGGCGACTACGCCAAAAAAGCGCTGCTGCTCAGCAGCGGCGCCGAAGCCGTCGAGAACGCGGTGAAGCTGGCCCGCAAATATACGAACCGCCCCGGCATCGTCTCCTTTACGAGAGGCTTCCATGGCCGGACACTGCTCGGCATGTCGCTGACGAGCAAGGTGAAGCCGTACAAGTTTCGGATGGGCCCCTACGCTCCTGCCACCTACAAAGCGCCGTATCCCTACCCGCTCCATCGTCCCGCCCCCATGACCGAGGAGGAATATGCTCTGTATTGCGTCAGCCAATTCGAAGCCTTCCTGCTGACCGAGGCTGCGCCCGAGGAGCTGGCCGCCGTCATCATGGAGCCGGTGCAGGGCGAGGGCGGCTTCATCGTGCCGCCTGCGTCGTTCGTGCGGGGCGTCTACGATATTTGCCGCAGACACGGCATTCTGTTTATCGCCGACGAGATTCAGACCGGGTTCGGCCGGACGGGGCATATGTTCGCGAGCACCCACTTCGGCATTGAACCGGACCTGATCACGTTGTCGAAATCGATCGCGGCCGGTCTGCCGCTGAGTGCGGTCGTCGGACGCGCGGACGTGATGGATGCGGCGGACCCCGGCGAGGTCGGCGGCACTTATGGCGGCAGCCCGCTCGGCTGCGTCGCCGCGCTCGCCGTCATCGAGCAGATGGAGCGCGAGGACCTGCCGGGCAGAGCCGCTAGCATGGGCGAGACGCTGCGCCGCTACTTCGCGGAGCTGGCGGCACGGCATCCGGTTATCGCGGAGGTGCGCGGACTCGGCGCGATGTGTGCGATCGAGCTGGCGCATCCGGCCGACGGCAGTCCCGCGCCCGATCTCGCGGCCCGGCTCATCCGCCGCTGCTTCGAGAAAGGTGTCGTCCTGCTCGGCGCCGGCATCTACGGCAATGTGATCCGCTTCCTGCCGCCGCTCGTCATGACGGACGAGCAGCTGCTGGAGGGGCTCGACATTATGAAGGAGGCGCTGGAGGAGCTATGACGATGACCGGCACAACAGGCATGACGGGTACGGCGGGCATGGCGGGCGGCAAACGGCATCTGCTGATCGGCGGCGAGGACATTCCCGCCCGTCGCTATGTCCCGCTGTATGCGCCGTACTCGGGCGAGCGGCTGGCGGACGTCGCCTGGGCCGACGAGGCGGAGACGGACCTCGCCATCCGCTCGGCGACGCGGGCCGCGGCCGTCATGCGGCGGCTGCCCGCGCATCAGCGGGCGGACATTCTGGGGCGGCTCGTCGCCGCGCTGGCGGAGCGGCGGGAGGAGGCGGCCCGGCTCATCGCGCTGGAGGCGGCCAAGCCGATCGCCGCCGCCCGCGCCGAGGTCGAGCGGACGATCCAGACATACCGCTTCGCCGCGGAGGAAGCGAGGCGCATCTGCGGCGAGACGGTGCCGATGGACGCGGCGCCCGGCGGCGAAGGGCGCATCGGCTACACGGTGCGCGAGCCGCTCGGCGTCATCGGCGCGATCACGCCGTTCAACTTTCCGATGAACCTCGTCGCGCACAAGGTCGGGCCGGCGCTCGCCGCCGGCAATGCCGTCGTGCTGAAGCCGGCCGAGCAGACGCCGCTGTCGGCGTACTTCATCGGCGAGCTGCTGCGGGAGGCGGGGCTGCCTCCCGGTGCGCTCAATATCGTGAGCGGCGACGGCCGCGTCGTCGGCGAGCGGCTTGTGCAGGACGCGCGCGTGAAGATGCTCACCTTCACGGGCAGCCCGGCGGTCGGCATCGGCATCCGCAGCCGGGCGGGGCTGAAGCGCGTGACACTGGAGCTCGGCTCGAATGCTGCCCTGATCGTCGACGGCGGCGTCGATGCGGACGCAGTCGCCGCGCGCTGCGCAGTCGGTGCCTTCTCCTATCAGGGGCAGGTATGCATCTCGTTGCAGCGCATCTATGCGGTCGAAGCCGTTTACGACGCGCTGGTGAACGGCCTCGTCCGCGAGGCGGCCGCCATCAAGACAGGCGATCCGCTCGATCCCGAGGTCGGCGTGTCCGCGCTGATCTCGCGGAGCGCGACCGAGCGGGCGCTGGCCTGGATTGCCGAGGCCGTGGGGGAAGGCGCGGTCGTCGCCGCGGGCGGCATCGTGTCGGCGGACGGGGTGCTGCTGCCGACCGTGCTGCTGAATGTACCCGAGTCGGCGAGCATCTGCCGCAAGGAAGCGTTCGCGCCCGTCGTCGTCGTGTGCCAAGTGCGCTCGGTGGACGAGGCGATCGGACGGGTCAACGATTCCGAGTACGGTCTGCAGGCGGGCATCTACACCCGCGATATCGGCACGGCGCTGAGGGCGGTCGAGGAGCTGCAGGTCGGCGGCGTCATCGTCAACGATATCCCGACCTACCGCGTCGACCATATGCCGTACGGCGGCGTCAAAAACAGCGGGCTCGGGCGCGAAGGCGTCAAGTATGCGACAGAGGACATGACCGAGCAGAAGCTGGTCGTGTTCAACCGCGGGACGCTGTAGCAGGCGGCGCTGTGCGGCGCCCCCGGCCGGTTCGGACGGGATGCAAATTCATTAGGCGGATCGCTTCCTGCCAAGCGATTGGAGCGCGCCTCTTGCCGGCGCCCGCCGTACCGCTTTAAGCTAGTGGCAGCCCACGATTAAATTGGCACAAGGAGCGTTTATAGGATGGCATTGATTCAATGCGGATTTTACTCGGAAATGCTGGGCTTCGCGACTTCGATGAACGTCATCGTGCCTCAGACGCTCGGAGGCGCTGCGGGGAAGCGCGTATACCCGGTGCTGTACCTGCTGCATGGACTGACCGACGATCATACCGCGTGGCTTCGTTATTCCTCCGTCGAACGGTACGCCGCCGCGCGCGGCCTCGCCGTCGTCATGCCCGAGGCGCATCGCAGCTTTTACAGTGATATGGACCGGTATCGGCGGTATTGGACGTTCGTCAGCGAGGAGCTGCCGACGATTGCGGAGTCGCTGTTCCCGGTGGCGGACAGCCGTCGTCAGCGCTATGCGGCGGGGCTATCGATGGGCGGCTACGGCGCACTCAAGCTGGCGCTGGGCCGTCCGGATCGCTACTATGCGGCGGCCAGCCTGTCCGGCGTGACCGACCTCGGGGCAATCGGCTCATTTATGGGCGACGAGGCGGAGATGGTATATGGCGGGCGGCCTCCCGCAGGCTCGGATGGCGACCTGTTCGAGCTGGCACGGCGCGTGGCGGGCTCCGATGGACCGAGACCGCTGTTGTACCAGTGCTGCGGGACAGAGGACGAGCTATATGGGGAAAATGTTCGTTTCCGCGACCATGCCGCCGGACTGGGTCTTAACCTTCACTACGAGGAGGAACCGGGGGGGCACGATTGGGACTACTGGGACCGCAATATCCGTCGTGTCATCGACTGGCTGCCGCTCGGTCCGGATGCGGGCCCTGCGCGGGAGGAGAGCTGACATGGGACGGACGAAGCATGCGTTGACATGGACGGTCGGGCATTCGGACAGCCCGGTCACTCGTCCGCCGGTCGCCGTAACCGCGAGCGTGCCGGGCGCGGTGCAGCTGGATTGGGCGCGGGCCGAGGGCTTGCCGGATTACGCATACGGTCAGAACTATCTGGCGTACGAATGGATGGAGGATCGCTACTGGCATTACAGCGCCATCCTGCCGGAGCTGCCGGAGCTTAGGGCCGGACAGCGGCTGTACCTGACCGGGCGGGGGATCGACTATCAGTTCCTGATCCGGCTGGACGGGAAGGAGCTGCACAGGCAGGAAGGCATGTTCACGCCGTTTGAGCTGGAGCTGACGCAGGCGTCCGCCGCCGGCGGGACGCTGGAGATCGTCGTCTACCCGGCCCCGAAGCGCGAGGGGGCGGCGAAGGACAGATCGCAAGCCTCGCAGAGCTGCAAACCCGCCGTCAGCTACGGCTGGGACTGGCACCCGCGGCTGATCCCGCTCGGCATCTGGGACGAGCTGTGCCTGGAGGTGCGGGAGGCGGCGCATATCCGGCGGGCGGAGACATTCGCGCGCTTGCTGCCTGGCGCGGCAGAGAGCGCGGCGGCGTCCGTCCGGCTGGAGGCGCAGCTGGCCGGGACGGCGGACAAGCTCCTGTGGCGGTTGTACGATCCCGCCGGACGGCCGGTCGCCGAGCGCGAGGCGAGCCTTGGACGGGAGGCCGCCGACGTCGTGGTTCGGCTCGATATCGCGCTCGACGAGCCCCGGCTTTGGTGGCCCAACGGACACGGCGAGCCTAGCCTGTATACATCCGAGACGCTGCTGCTCGACAGCCGGGGCACCGTGCTCGATACCGCAACCTCGCGGCTCGGCATACGCAGCATCAGGCTCGTGATGCACGAGGGCGCCTGGGACGAGCCGTCCGCATTTCCCAAGAGCCGCAGCCATCCGCCGATCACGCTTGAGGTGAACGGCCGCCGACTGTTCGCCAAAGGCACGAACTGGGTCAACCCGGACATCTTCCCGGGTAGGCTTAACCGGGAGCGTTATGGAGAGCTGCTGAAGCTGGCGCACGGCGCGCACATGAACCTGATCCGCGTCTGGGGCGGCGGCATCGTCAACAAGTCGTCCTTTTTCGATCTGTGCGACGAGCTGGGACTGATGGTGTGGCAGGAATTCCCGCTGGCGTGCAACGATTACGAGGGGACGCCCGCGTACCTGGACATTTTGGACCGCGAATCCCGCTCGATCATCCTCGCGCTCCGCTCCCGGGCCTGCCTGGCGATCTGGTGCGGCGGCAACGAGCTGTTCAACGCCTGGTCCGGCATGACGGATCAGTCGCTCGCGCTGCGGCTGCTGAACCGCAACTGCTACGATCTTGACCCTCATACCCCCTTTTTGGCGACCTCGCCGCTGGACGGGATGGGGCATGGGCATTATTTGTTCCGCGATGCGGGCAGCGGCGAGGAAGTGTATCAGTGGATGCCGCGCGCATCCTGTACGGCGTATACCGAATTCGGCATGCCGTCTCCCGCGCACGAGCGGCTGCTGACGCGCTTCATCCCGCCCGAGGAGCTGTACCCGCCGGAGCCGGGCGGCGCCTGGGAGGCGCATCACGCCTTCGGCGCCTGGGAGGGCGACACCTGGCTATGCCGGGAGACGATCGCGCATTACTTCGGACCGTCCGATACGCTGGGCGAGCTTGTGGAGCGGGGGCAACTGCTTCAGGCCGAAGGCTACAAGTGCATCTACGAGGAAGCGCGGCGACAGCAGCCCAAGTGCGCGATGGCGCTTAACTGGTGCTTCAACGAGGCATGGCCGACCGCCGCGGGCAACAGCCTCGTCAGTTGGCCCGCGGAGCCGAAGCCGGCGCTGTATGCCGTCGGCCAGGCCTGCCGCCCGGTGCTGGCCAGCGCGCGGATCCCGAAGTTCGCCTGGACGTCCGGCGAATGGTTCGAGCCGCAGCTGTGGCTGCTGAGCGACGCCCCCTTCGCCGTCGCGGCCGGTCAACTCACGGCGACGCTGCTCGTCGGCGAACGCAGCTACCGCTTGCTGGCCTGGGAATACCCCGGGCTGCCGCCCGCCGCCAACGCGCCCGGCCCGACCGTCCGCTTCCGCTTGCCTGAAGCCTCGGCCGACGGTCGAATGACCCTGCGCCTGGAGACGGAGAGTCACCCGGAGTGGACTTCGTCATACACGCTGCTGCTCCGGCCCGCCACAGACGCACCGCGCTTCCAGCGCACGCTCAATCATTAACAGCAAGCTCAAGGCGCCGCCGCCCACCCGCTCGTCCGTCCACAGCCAGCGAATTGTTTTCGAGGCGTTTGCGGACGGCAGCAGCATATTTGGGCGGCGGCGCCTGTCGTTTGCGAAGCGCGCGGGCGGTCGTCGTCATCGTTTGACCGCTATCCCCTTCGCACAGGGCAAGCGCTCTTGCCCATCGTTTGACCGCTATCCCCTTCGCACAGGCAGGCGCTCTTGCTCGCCGTTTGACCGCTATCCCCTTCGCACAGGGCAGGCGCTCCTGCTCACCGTTTGACCGCTATCCCCTTCGCACAGGCAGGCGCTCTTGCTCGCCGTTTGACCGCTATCCCCTTCGCACAGGGCAAGCGCTCTTGCCCACCGTTTGACCGCTATCCCCTTCGCACAGGCAGGCGCTCTTTTTCCACCATTTGAACACTATCCCCTTCGCACAGGCCCGACGAGCGGCGACAGGATGTCAGCGCGCTGATGAGATATCGGTGGGCATTTGTACGTTTTTTTTGGAACGATGACGATTCCGGTGACTGGCGTAACTGTCTGAATGACAAGGCGTGAAGCTAGAATGGTCCAATCAAGGTAGCGCGGAGGAGAGGCGTTCCTGAATGAAGGGGATACCGTTAAAACGAAAAAACCAGTCGGATACTGTCGCGGCGGCGGTGTGACGGTCGGCTTGAAGTCGGCGTGACGGATGGCAGCATCGGCCATAGACGCTCGTCGCTTGACGGACGACGCTCGTGAGGAACGAACCCTCGAAGACGGCCGCAGCCGCGCGCCGCTGTATCCGATTGCCTTCGCCGGCCATCGAGCTGTCCGCCCTGTCGAATCGCCCAATATAGTGCCATAAACTTGATAGCTTTCCATATCGAGGGCCGAACGGCCGCTCCTATAATGAAGGTGCGTTGACGATGGCAGCGATGAAGATGGAGGGATGGGCATGAGGAAGGGTCTGGGAAAATGGATGTCGATGACGCTCGCGGCGGCGGTGCTGCTGACGGGGGCAGGCTGTTCGGGCAAGAGCGGCAACGGGGAGGCCGAGCCTTCGGGTTCGAGCTCGCCTGCACCGACGCAGACGGCGGTTAGCTCGCCGAGCGCGGAGGCTTCGCCGTGGGCGGCGAAGAAGTTCGATCCGCCGGTGACGATCTCGAGCGCGATCGCGATCCGGGATCTGGACAAGCTGCGGGGCGGAGACACCTACGAGGATAATCCGCTGACCCGCTGGTACAAGGACAATCTGGGCATTGTGACCAAGTACAAGTGGCTGCTCACGGACCAGGGGGATGCGCTCAATCAGAAGATCCGGCTCGCGCTGGCGAGCGGCGAGGAGCTGCCGGACGTGCTGCCGATCGACGACAATGTGCTGCTGAACGAGCTGATCGAGTCGGGGCAGATCATGTCGATCGACGAGATGTTCGACAAGTACGCGTCGCCGCGCACGAAGGAAGCGTACGAGAAAAATCCGGACGTATGGACGGCGGTCACGAAGGACGGCAAGAAGTGGGGACTGCCGCAAATCTCGGACGGCAACATCGGCGACTCGATCATGTGGGTGCGTCAGGACTGGCTGGACGCGGTCGGGCTGCCGGCGCCGAAGACGCTGGCGGAGTTCGAGGCCGTGCTCGCCGCCTTCAAGGCGAAGTATCCGGGCAAGACGCCGCTCGCCGTATCGGGCAAGGCGATGCAGCCGCTGGCCGGCTATATGGGCGACGCCGAGTTCGTGTTCGGCGCGACGCAGCCGTACATCTGGGACGAGAGCGCGGACGGCAAGCTGCAGTACGGATCCGTGCAGCCGGGCTTCAAGTCCGGACTGTCCAAAATAAAAGAGTGGTTCGACAAAGGCTACATCAACAAGGAATTCGCCACGCACGACGAGCAGAAGGCGGCTTCGCTGTTCACCTCCGGCGACGCGGGCATTATATTCGGTCCGGGCTGGATGGGCGCCTGGCCGCTGGAGGATACGACTAAAAACGTGGACGGCGCGGTCGTCAAGCCGTACGAACTGCCTTCGGGCGTGGACGGCGAGGTCGGCCGGATCGGCACGAAGCTGGTCTATATCACTTATGTGTTCCGCAAAGGGTTCGAGCATATGGACGCGCTGTTCCAGTATTACGACGTCTCGATGGGCAGTCTGCTGGAGGACCCGGACAGCCCGTTCGCGGCGGGGGCCGGCGAGGGCTACGACTATGTGATGAAGGACGGCAAGCCGAGCTGGGACGTGCCGGACGGCGCCATCGAGCTGCGCTATACGATCGCGACAGTCGGCAATACGCCGCCGGGCATGCTCACCGGGGAGACGATCTTCGAGCGCGTAGCGGCGGGCAAAAAGGACACGATCTATGAGCAGAAGCTCGCCTTCTCCAGCTCGCCGCTCTACCTGGAGGGACGGATCGTCTCCTTCAAGCAGCTGGACAAGGCGCGCCGCAACAAGTTCATCGGAGCGCCGGTGCCGACGATGGTGAGCAAGTGGCCGCTGCTGACGCAGATGGAGAGCGAGGCGACGGTCAGCTACATCTACGGCAAGACGACCGACGCCGATCTCGACAAGTATATGCAGGACTGGATGTCCAAGGGCGGACAGAAGGTAACGGACGAAGTGAACGCGTGGTACGCGTCGTCCAAGTAAGTGCTACAAGCGGCGATGCGGGTGCGGCGGAGCTTGGTCTCTCGTCTGCATCCGTATCGTCATTGAAGGGAGGAATCGCCGATGGCGGCCGCTATCGCGACGCGGGCCAAACCTCGCGGCAGATGGAATTTTCGCAAGACGTGGATGCTGCACCTGTTTTTGCTGCCGTCGGTGCTGCTGCTGCTCGTATACAGCTATGTGCCGATGGCGGGCATCGTGATCGCGTTTCAGAACTACAAGACGTATAAAGGCATCCGCGGCTCGGAATGGGTGGGCTTCGAGCATTTCCGCACGATGTTCACGGACGAGAGGATCGTGCAGATCATCTCCAACACGCTCGTCATCGCGGTGTCCAAGATGGTCGCGGGCTGGATCGTGCCGCTGCTGTTCGCGCTGCTGCTGAACGAGATTCGGATCTCGCTCGTCAAGCGGACGGTGCAGACGCTCGTCTACCTGCCGCATTTCCTGTCCTGGGTCGTGCTCGGCGGCATACTGACCGACATGCTGTCGGAGCAGGGGATCGTCAACGGGCTGCTGCGCTCGCTCGGATTGCCTTCCGTGTTTTTTCTTGGAAACGGGAACTGGTTCCAGTTCACGCTGGTCGTGAGCGACGTGTGGAAGGAGTTCGGCTTCGGCACGATCATCTATCTCGCGGCGCTCGCCGGCGTCAACCAGTCGCTCTACGAGGCGGCGGAGATCGACGGCGCGAACCGGTGGAGGCAGACGCTGCACATCACGCTGCCGTCGATCCTGCCGGTCGGCGTCATCATCGGCACGCTGTCGCTCGGCAATATCCTGAACGCGGGCTTCGATCAGGTGTTCAACATGATGAACCCGATCGTGGCGGGCAGGGGCGAGATCATCGACACGTACGTGTACAAGATCGGCCTGCTGCAGGGCGCCTTCTCGTTCGCAACGGCGGTGGGACTGTTCAAGTCGGTCGTCTCGCTGCTCCTGATCGGCGTCACCTATCGGCTGGCGTACCGCTTCGCAGGCTACCGGATTTTCTGACGATTACACATCACAGATCATGACCGCGGCCGCCGCCCGCGATGTCCGGCAGTCACGATCGGCCGTGTATCGCAGGCGGCAACGCCGCTTCGATGGAGGGAATGCCTCATGTACTACAAATCGCCGGGCTACCGGGCGTTCGCCTATGCGAATACGCTGCTGCTGACCTTGATCTCCATCGCCTGCGTGCTCCCGCTCGTTCACGTCGTGGCGGTCTCGCTCAGCTCGAGCGAGGCGGCGACCGCCAATCTCGTGACGCTGTGGCCGGTCGGCTGGAACGTGGACAACTACGCCAAAACGTTCGGCAGCGCCCACTTCATGAGCGCGCTGCGCGTCAGCGTGCTGCGCACGGTGCTCGGCACGCTGCTCAGCATGCTGCTCTGCGTGCTGGCCGCCTACGCGATGTCCAAGGACGATTACCGCTTTCGCGGCCGCACCTTTTACGCATGGTTTTTTGTCGTCACGATGCTGTTCAACGGCGGGCTCATCCCGTCGTACATCGTCGTCGTCAAGACCGGCATCAACCATACGCTGCTCGCGCTCATCCTGCCGGGCGCGGTCGCTGTGTTCAACGTCGTGCTGATGATGAACTTCTTCCGCGGCATTCCCGGCGAGCTGGAGGAGGCGTCCCAGATGGACGGCGCGTCCCATGCCCGGACACTGTTCAACGTCTACCTGCCGATCTCCATGCCGTCGATCGCGACGCTGTCGCTGTTCACGATGGTCGGCCATTGGAACGCCTGGTTCGACGGGCTGATCTATATGGACGTCACGCAGCAGCCGCTCGCCACGATGATTCAGGCGCTCGTCGCCAATCTCGACCTGACGCGGATCAACCTGAATCCGGAGGATATTAAAAATTTGTCCCAGCGGGGACTGCGCTCGACTCAGATTTTCCTCGGTGCGCTGCCGATTTTGGTCGCGTATCCGTTTCTGCAAAAATACTTCGTCAAGGGCATGACGCTCGGCGCCGTCAAGGAATAAATCGCCGGTGGCGCGAGCGACGGGAGGGACGGCATGTTTCAGAGAGATATTTTCCGCAACATGCTGCTCGCCATCGTCTCGCTGCTGCTGCCGACGCTCGGGCTGCTGTTCTACTCCAACGAGACCGGGATCGCGGTCGTCGAGCGGGAGATCAAGGCATCGTCCTATCACAAGCTGTCGTTCCTCCGCAGCCAGCTCGACGCGCAAATCTATCAATTGAACGCCAACATGCTGACGATGGTGCGCGATGTCGAGGCGATGAAGTATGCGACGCGGTTCGAGGAGGACCCGTACGCGCGCACGCTCATCCGCTCGGAGCTGGAGAAGAAGCTGCTGCTGCTCAGCATCACGAGCCCGTGGACGAACCGGATCGCACTGTACGCGCCCCAGACCGGCGCGATCGTCGCGAGCGACGGCAAGGAGTGGCTCGGCGCGACGGGCGCAGGCGCGGACGCGAATGCGGACGAGGGCGGCAGAACCGGATGGCCGCTCGCGGCGGAGCCGCAGCAGCCGGGCGTGTGGCGGTTCGAGGGGGAGCCGGGGCAGCCGAGCACATGGACGTTTATCCGGCGGATGGCGGACGTCCGGACGGACGGGGCCGACGGACGAGAGCCCGCGCTCGTCGTCGAGTCGAGCTTCGCGGCGCTCAGCCTGCAGAGCATGCTCGACCAGTACAAGGCCGGCAGCTCGGGCAATCCGCTGCTGTGGCTGCCGGACAGCGGCATCGCGGTCGGCAGCCGCGGCGCCTCCGCTAGCCGGATGGAGGCGGTGACGCGTTCGCTGCGTGCCTCTCTGCTCGACCGGGACGACGGCGCGGCGGTCGTCGAGCTGGACGAGGGCGGCAAATACATGACGACCAGCCTCTACATCGACGCCCTGCGCGCCTACTTGATCGACTATGTGCCGCTTGGCGAGTCGCTCGCTCCGATCTCGCGCCAGCGCAGCCTGTTCTATCTCGTGTCGGCGCTGATGCTGGCGACTGCGGCGCTGGCCGCGATTCTGCTGTACCGCAATGTGCGCGTGCCGATCCGCCGGCTCGTCGACGGCGTGCAGCGCATCCGCCGGGGCGACTACGGCAGCCGCATTCACGACCGGGCGAGCTCCGAGTTCGAATATTTGTACCTGCGGTTCAATCAGATGGCGGAGCAGATTCAGCAGCTGATCGAGAACGTCTACGAGGAGCGCATCCGCACGAAGGACGCCACGCTCAAGCAATTGCAGTCGCAGATCAACCCGCATTTTCTGTACAACTGCTTTGCCCATATTATCCATATGTCCGAGATGGGCAACCAGGAGGGCGTGACGGCGATGTCGCACAACTTGAGCGACTACTTCCGGTACACGACCCGGGCGGACAAAGGCGCCGCGACGCTCGCGGAGGAGGTGATGCTGGTCGTCAATTATTTGGAAATTCAGAAGATGAGGCTGTCGCGGCTGGACTACCGGATCGACATGCCTGCGGAACTGGCGGCGCTGCCGCTGCCGCGCCTGCTGCTGCAGCCGCTCGTCGAGAACGCCGTCGTACACGGCATCGAGCCCTATGCCCGGCGCGGCATGCTCGTCGTCGCGGGAGAGCGCGACGACGAAGGCTATGTCCGCCTGTGCGTGAGCGACAGCGGAGCCGGACTGGCGGATGACGAGCTGGCAGCATTGGCTGCAAGGTTCGGCCAGCCGGCTGCGGAGGGCGAGAGCTATGGCCTGTACAATGTGCATCACCGTCTGCAATTGACGTACGGACCGGCGGCCGGCCTGTCGTTCGGACGGGCGCCCGAGGGCGGGCTGCAGGCGACGATCGTGCTGCCTCCGCCGGGCAGCGGAACGGAGGAACGCGATGACCCAGGTACTGATCGTTGACGACGAGGTTCAGATTGCAAACGGCATCGCCGCCCAGCTCGCAGCCGAGGAGCTGGGTATTGGCCCTGTGCACAAAGCCTACTCCGCTGCACAGGCGCTCGCGCTGCTGGCGGCGAACGCGATCGGCGTCGTCGTCACCGATATCCGGATGCCCGAGATGGACGGCATCGCGCTGCTGCGCGCGATCAAGGCGAAGTGGCCGCGGACCAAGGTGATCCTGCTGACCGGGTATGCCGACTTCGAGTACGCCCGGACGGCGATTCGCGAGGAGGCGACGGACTACCTGCTCAAGCCGGTCCGCAAGGAGGCGCTGGCCGACGCGGTCGGCCGGGCGCTCGCGCAGTCGCGCCTGGAGTGGGAGGAGATCTCGTCGGCGGAGGCGGCGATGCGGACGCTGCGGGGCTATATGCCCGAGCTGAAGGGCAAGCTGCTGGCCGACCTGACGGCAGGCCTGCGGTACGGCGACGAGGCGCTGCGCGAGCGGCTGTCGTGGTTCGAGCTGCCGCATCGCCCCGGCGATCGCTGCCTGCTGCTGCTCGTGCGGACCGAGCTGCCTCCGGAGCGTTGCGTCGACGCCAACGGCAAGGCGCTGCTCGAATACGGGCTCGAGAATATCGCGCACGAGATATTCCGCAGCGAGTTCGCGTGCTGGTGCTGCCGCGACGCCTACCGCCACCTGGTGTTCCTCCTGTCGCCGCCGGAGCGTGCGGCCGGGGGCGGCGCTGGTGCCGGTGGCGAGCTTGCGCCGTCTCCGGCGGACGACGAGGCGCTGCTGCGCGCCGCGGAGCGCTGCGCCGTAGAGTTCCACGCCCACGCCGAGCGCTATCTGCGGCTTCGGGTGACGGTCTACATCGGCCCGCTGGGGGAGTTCCCCGGTCAGGTGCAGCCGATGTACGAGCGGGCGCTGTCCGCCGTCCGCAGAGACGGAGCGCGCTCGGAGCGCTATGTCGTGCGCGCGGGCGAGCCTGCGGGTGACGGACTCGCGCCGGGCTATCTGCGCAGCCTGCACGAGCCGCCCCGGCTGCGGAGCCTGCTCGAGATCGGCGACTGGGACGCCGCGCGCGACAAGCTGACGCAGGCGCTGGACGAGATCGCGGGCGAGGCGGGTAGCGGGAGCGAGGAGCAGCTGGCCGAGGTGTACCACACGTTCGCGGCGGCGGTGTATGCGCATCTGCACAAGCATGGCCGGCGGCTGTCCGAGCTGCTGGCCGACGAGCGGCAGGAGGGCTGGTCGGGTTCGCCGGCGGACCCGCCGCTATGGTCGGCCGCGCAGCTGTCGGCATGGGCCGGGCGCGTGCTGGACCGGCTGCGGGAGCAGGCGGGCGGCGAGCAGGGCGGGCGGCATGCGGATATCGCGGCGCAGCTGCAGCAGTTCGCGGCGGCGCATCTGTCCGAGGATCTGTCGCTGCAGCGGCTGGCGGATCATGTGTTCATGCACCCGACGCATCTGTCCAAGATTTACAAGCGGGAGACCGGCGAAGGAATCAGCGAATATATCGCCCGGCTGCGCATGGAGCGGGCGGCCGAGCTGCTCGGCAGTACGGACGAGCGAATCTACGAGATCGGCTGCAAGACGGGTTATATGAACGCCAATTACTTCATTAAAGTGTTCCGCAAGCAGTACGGCGCCACGCCGCAGGAATACAGGGAACGGATGCGGCGGGGCGCCCGCATGGGAGACTCATAATCGACGGAGGAGATTGAATGACGTTAACGAAACGGAATTATAAAAGCATATGGCTGGCCTTATTATGTCTATGCCTGTTCGCGGGCAGCTGGCCGGGATCGGGCGCCAAGGCGTCAGCCGCCGAAGCGCTGCCGGGCGTCACCGTGCAGAAGTATATTATGATCGACCAGTTCGGCTATCTGCCGGACGGGGACAAGGTGGCCGTGCTCGTCGATCCGCAGGTCGGCTTCAACGCCGCCGACGCGTATACGCCGGGCAGCACGATGCAGGTGCGCCGGGTATCCGACGACGCGGTCGTATTCAGCGGCGCGCCGACGGTATGGAACGGCGGCAGAACGCAGGAGAAGTCCGGCGACCGCGGCTGGTGGTTCGACTTTTCCCAAGTGACGGCAGTCGGGGATTACTATATTTACGATCCCGCGGGCAACGTCAAGTCCTATAACTTTACGATCTCCCCCGACGTATACAAGGAAGTGCTGAAGGCGGCGATCAAGACTTTCTATTATCAGCGCATCGGCACGCCTCACTTGGCGCAGCACGCCGGAGCGGCGTTCGCGGACGACGCGGCGCTCATCGGTCCGGGGCAGGATTCGCAGGCCCGCAGCGTGTTCGACCGCAACAATCCCGCCACCGAGCGCGATCTGTCGGGCGGCTGGATGGACGCCGGCGACTACAACAAGTACGTGACGTATACCGCGCAGCCGATCAACGAGCTGCTGTCGGCGTACGAGGAGAAGCCGGACATTTTCACCGACGACTACAACATTCCTGAATCCGGCAACGGCATTCCCGACATCATCGACGAGGTGAAGTGGGAGCTGGACTGGCTGAAGAAGATGCAGGATGAAGACGGCGGCGTGCTGATGAAGGTCGGCTTCCCGAGCTACGGGAAAACCGGCGATTACAACGACAGGCCGAGTCAAATTACGTTCCAGCGCTATTATCTGCCCAAGACATCCGCTTCGACGATCGTCACGGCGCTTAACTTCGCGCATGCGTCGATCACGCTGCGGCAGTTCCCGGAGCTGGCGAGCTATGCGGCCGATCTGCGGGAGCGGGCGATCAAGGCGTGGGAATGGTACCAGAACAATCCGAAGGAAACGAATGTGGACAACGGAGATGTAGAGGTCGGTGACGCCGACGTCGACCTGGACAAACAAGCTCAGGTGGCGACTGTCGCGGCCGCCTATCTGTTCGCGCTGACGGGCGATCAGACGTATCACGATTACTTCAAGGCCAACTACAAGACGACCTGGCCGATGTCCGACGCATACTGGGGACTGTACTTCGGCGAGCAGGCCGACGGCGTCATGTTCTATACGACGCTGCCGAACGCCGACCCTGCGGTCAAGGCGTATATTCTGGAGCGCCGCGACTTGCACGACTTCACCCAGTCGCTCGAGGACAACGACGATCTGTACCGCTCCTATGTGCCGGATTTCTCCTACCATTGGGGCAGCCTGCAGGTGAGAGCGCGTTCGGGCGCTTCCTCCTATGACTTTTATCAATACGATATCAATCCTGCGAAGCGCGACAACTTCTACAAGAAGGCGCAGAACGTACTGCACTATTTCCACGGCGTCAATCCGTTCGCCTTCACGTACCTGACCAACATGCAGGCGTACGGCGCGGAAAATTCGATCAAGCAAATCTACCATAGCTGGTTCGCCGACAATACGCAGTGGGACAATGCGCCTCCGGGCTACATCCCGGGCGGTCCGAGCGAGCAATACACGGGAACCGAGTCTCCGCCGCGCAATCAGCCGGCCCAGAAGACGTACAAGGACTGGAACGGCATCGTTGACCAAGGGGCGCATCGGGATATCTCCTGGGAGATTACCGAGAACGGCATCTACTATCAGGCCGGTTATATCAAGCTGCTCGCCAAGTTCGTGACTGCGCCCGGAGCGTCTACTCAAGCTCCGCAGACGCCGGCTAACCTCACCGCCACTGCTGCGGAGAGCACGACGGCGCTTCAGTTGAACTGGAGCCGCTCCCTGGGCGCGACGAGCTACGATGTCGAGCTGGACGGCGTCGTACGGGAAAATGTGAAGACGCTCTTCATCACGCATGACGGCCTGCAGCCGGGCACCGAGCATTCGTACCGCGTGCGGGCGAAAAACGCAATCGGCGCCAGCGCCTGGAGCCCGCTCGTGATCGGGACCACGTCCGTGCCGCCGCTGCCTCCCGAAACGCCGACCGGCCTCAAAGCCGTTCCGGCAAGCGCATTTGCAATAACGGTAAGCTGGAACGAAAGCGATCGTACGAAAAAGTACGAGCTTGAAGTGGACGGCACGGTCGTAAACAACGCCAAGCAGACCACCTACAAGCACAAGGGGCTGGACCCTGTCTCCACGCATACCTACCGGGTGCGTGCGATCAACCTCGGCGGAGTGAGCGCATGGAGCGCGCCGGTGACGGCGACGACGCCGGTAGCGCCGCCGACCAGCGTGATCGATCTCTCGCACAACGGCAATAGCGGCTACACGTTCGGCCAGGCCAACGACCAGGTCAAACGCTATCAGACATTTGTCGCCGACATGTATCCGGTGCTGACGAGCGTGGAGGTCATGCTGCGCAAGTTCGGCAATGCGACCGATGCCACGGTAGCGCTGCATGCGACCGACGCCGACGGCAAGCCGACGGGCAATGCGCTGGCAACCGGGACGATCGCGGCCAACACCGTGACCGAGGACTTCAAGGCGATGTCCGTGCCGCTGAAGTACAGCGGCCTGCAGAAGGGCAAGAAGTATGCGCTCGTACTCGGCCAGGTTACGCCGAACAGCCAAAACTACATCTACGAGTGGCTCGCGGGCTACAATGTGAGCAACGACACCGAGTTCGGCAAGTTCAACGGTTCGGCGTATATCGACGAGTCGGAACTTGGAGACGGCTGGACGAAGCTGTACGTCGCCCAAAGCGCCGATCCGCAGCAGCCGCCGGCAGTGCCGACGGGTGTGACGGCGACCGCAGCGAGCAGCACGTCGATCACGCTCGGCTGGACGGCCGTGACGGGCGCGACGAGCTACCAGATCGAGGTCGACGGTTCGTCGACGTACGTATCTGCGACGGGCACGTCGTACACGCATAGCGGCCTTGCGGCCGGATCGACACACAAGTACCGCGTGCGCGCGGTCAACGCTGCGGGCACGAGCGGCTGGAGCGCCCTCGCGACCGCGACGACGAGCCAGAATCCGCAGCCGCCGGCAGTGCCGACGGGTGTGACTGCGACGGCAGCCAGCACTTCGTCGATCACGCTCGGCTGGAATGCCGTGACGGGCGCGACCGGCTATCAGATCGAGATTGACGGCTCGTCGACGTATGTATCTGCGACGGGCACGTCGTACACGCATAGCGGCCTCGCAGCCGGCTCGACGCATACGTACCGCGTACGCGCAGTCAACGCTGCGGGCGCGAGCGGCTGGAGCGCCGCCGCTACCGCGACGACGAACCAGAACCAACCGCAGCCGCCGGCAGTACCTACGGGTCTGACCGCGACGGCAGCAAGCAGCACGTCGATCGCGCTCGGCTGGAATGCCGTAACGGGCGCCACGAGCTATCAGATCGAGATCGACGGCGCGACGACGTATGTGTCGATGACCGGCGCATCGTACACGCATAGCGGCCTCGCGGCCGGTTCGACGCATACGTACCGCGTACGCGCAGTCAACGCTGCGGGCGCGAGCGCCTGGAGCGCCGTCGCGAGCGCGACGACGCCGGGTCAGTCTTCCTCGTCCGTCATCGACATCTCGCACAACGGCACGGACGGCTACACGTTCGGCGAGACGAGCGACCAGGTCAAGCGTTATCAGACGTTCAAAGCCAATTCGAACGCCAATATCACGAAGCTTGAAGTTAAGGTTAAAAAGTACAATAATCCGGCCAACCTGACCGTCAGCCTGTACGCGACCAAGAGCGACAAGCCGACGGGCTCCGCGCTCGCGACCGTGACCGTCAAGGCATCCGACATCGGCGAAGACTTCGCCCTCGTCAGCGTGCCGCTGACCTACAGCGGCCTCGTGAACGGCACGACGTACGCGATCGTGCTCGGCCAATCCAAAAACTCGGACTACGCCAACTATGAATGGTGCACATCCGAGGTCAGCGCCGCGCTGAAGTACGGCAAGTACAGCGGCGGCAAGTGGATCGACGAGTCCGGCATCGGCGACGGCTGGCTGAAGGTGTACGTCGGCCAGTAACGACGATTGAACGAAGCCTTGGCTACCGGAGGCTGACACAAGGACGGAATGAGACGGACGTTGTCCGCTTCGTTCCGTTCTTTTTTATGTTCGGAGGCATCCAGGAGGCATTTGTCATTAAAATGTACTTCAAGGCGGCCGTCGGTTGGTAACGTTCAGGATGTCGCGGCAAGCGATAACTGCAAATATACATCTATTTCGTGATGCTGCATGCAAAATCAGCTGAATAGCTGCAAATATGCATTTAAATTCAGAAGTGCGGCTAACTTTTGGGCTGTTCGTGTACATTTAGCTGCATTTTTGCAGTTATCGGCGGTGTTCGGAGGCTGACAATTGAATTAGTTGTAAATATGCAGTTATCGCGAGGGATGGAGGGGCAGGAGTGGCGGAAGCGGGATGCGGGTACAGATTGCGGCACAGGATTTAAGCACGGATCGGGCGAGATGCAGGCTGTAGACGCGAGGAGCGGCTGCGAGGCATGGATATGAGACGTGGAAGCGGGATGCGGCTGCAGGCTGTAGATGAGGGACACGGATGCGGTGCGGGGAGCGGCGATTGCTGCTCCCCGCGGCTCGTTACTGCTGCTTCCGATACTGGGCGGGCGCGACGCCGACGTACTTTTTGAAGTGCTTGTAGAAGTGCGCCGTGTCCCAGTAGCCGACCGCCTCCGCGATCTCCTGCATCTTCATCGGCGTTGCGAGCATCAGCTCGGTCGCCCTGCCGATGCGCAGCCGATTCAGGTAGTCGGAGAAGGTCTGGCCGGTCTCCTTCTGGAACAGCTGGCCGAGGTAGACGGGGTGAACCCGGTATTCCTGCGCGAGCGTCTTGAGCGAATATTCCTTGTGGCAGGCGGACTCGATCTGCTTCAGGATCTGCCGGACGACCGGGCTGGTCTCTTCGCGCTCGCCGAGCGCCTCGGACACGGCCTTGGCCATCCCGAGCACCGATTCTTTGAGCTGCTCGAGCGAGGCGGAGGAGAGAATCCGATTTACGGCATCGTGGTAAGACTGATAGGCGGGATGGCCGGGGGGCGCGTCCTTGAGCAGCTTTTTGAGCTGCATGACCATCTCCAGGGCGCCATGCCGCAGCTGCTCGGGCTTCATGCCCTCCAGCCTGGCGAAGGCGTCGAAGTCGTCCTCGATCTGCGTGGACAGCCGGCTCATATCGTGAGCGAGCACGAGCCGCGCATACGTATCGGCATCCGCCGCCGGCGCATAGTCGCTGCCGGACAGGCCGGCAAGACGCGAGTAGGCCAGCACCGGCTCAGTCGGGTACAGCAGCGCATACTCCAGGGCCAGCAGCGCATGGCGGTAGCTGTCCGGCGCCTGCTCGAAGCCGGGCTCCAGCGAGCCCGCGGCGATGACCGCGCGAGGCATCGCTATCGTCCGTGCATCCGCGCGTCCCGCCGTCCCGCGCGCATCGCCCGCGGCACCGTCGTCCCGCACATCCGCGCGCACCGCCGCTCCGCTCGCCCCGCCCGCGGCACCGTCGTCCCGCGCATCCGCGCGCACCGCCGTCCCGCGCGCCCCGCCAGCGGCACCGTCGTCCCGCACATCCGCGCGCACCGCCGCCCCGCGCGCATCGCCCGTGGCGCCGTCGTCCCGTGCATCCGCGCGTCCCGCCGTCCCGAGCGCATCGCCCGCGGCACCGTCGTCCCGCGCATCCGCGCGTCCCGCCGCTCCGCGCGCCCCGCCCGCGGCACGGTCGTCCCGCGCATCCGGCCCGCCGGGCTCGCCATCGAGCGCCTCATGCCGCGCGATCACGTCCCCCAGCTCCGTCGCGAGCGCTTCAAGCCGCTTCATCAAGCCGTCGAGCTCATCCGCGGACGTCCCCTGCGCACCGATGAGCAGCACGGTGTCGTCGTCGGTGTTCTGGAAGCACAGATGCGGCAGGCCGAGCGGCCTCACGAACGCTTCGGTCCGCTCCCGAATCCGCTGCTGCAGCGCGCCGCGGTCCGGCATACCGGCGTCCGCGAGCCTGACGATTGCCGCGCAGACGGCGGGCGCCGCGAGGCGCAGCCCGAGGAACTCGGAGCGCAGCTGCCACTGCTCCCGCCCGATCCGGCCGGCGATCCAGCGGTACAATATATTGTCCTTCAGCAGGCCGACCTGATCGCGGCTCAGTCGTTCGATGCGGGCCCGGTTCAGCTTTTCGACCGTATGGATCAGCGTCTCCCGCAGCTCCTCCAGATTGATCGGCTTGAGCAGATAGTTCTCGATGCCGATATTCATGCCTTCCTTGATGTAGTCGAATTCGTTGTACCCGCTCAGGACGATCGCCCGCAGCTCGGGGCAGCGCCGCTTCAGCTCGCGCAGCAGCGCGAGGCCGTCCATCTCCGGCATCGCGATGTCGGTGATCAGAATATCGACCTGCGCCTGCGCCTCATCGATCTGCTCGAGCGCATCCAGCCCGTGCTCCGCCTGTCCGGCGAGCGAGAGGCCCATCGACGTCCAATCCACGATCCCGGCCAGTCCGTCGAGAATAAACGGTTCGTCGTCCACGATCCAAACGTTGTACATCAAGCTGTCCCCCTCTCGTAAGGCAAGCGGACGAGGATGCGGGTGCCCGCCCCCGGCTCGCTGCGAATGTCCAGTCCGTAAGCCTCGCCGTAGGTGAGGCGCAGCCGCTCATGCACGCTGCGGATGCCGAGCGAGGCTTGGCCCCCGGCGGCCGCTCTGCCCTCCAGCATCGCCCGGACCGTCTTGAGCCGCTCGGGCGTCATGCCCTTGCCGTTGTCCGCCACCTCGACGACGAGTACGGACGGCTGCTCGGCCTCGTCCGCATAGGCGCGGATCGTCACGAGGTTGCCGCTGCGCGAGGAGCGGAGCCCGTGCACGACCGCATTCTCGATGAGCGGCTGCAGCAGCAGCTTGAACACAGGCACGTGACGGCAGCCCTCGCCGATATCGATCCGGTACTGGATCTTGTCCTTGAACCGCACCCGGTGCAGCTCCAGATATTGGCGGCAATAAGCGGCTTCCTCCTCCAGCGGTACGAGCGTCTCCGGCTTCACGGCGTAGCGGAACAGCGCGCCGAGCAGGTACAGCATCTCGCCCGCCTCGGTCGCGCCGCTGACCATGGCGTTCATGCGGATCGCCTCCAGCGTGTTGTACAGGAAGTGAGGGTTGATCTGCGCCTGGAAGGCGGTCAGCTCGGCCTGCTTCTGCTTGATCTCCGACACGTACACCTGGTTGATATAGCTCATCAGCTCCTCGCACATGCGGTTGAAGCTCGTCGAGATCTCGTCGAGCTCGTCGTTGCGGCCGACCGGCACGCGGAAGCTCAGATTGCCCTGCTGCGCCTGCTTCATCGCCTTGACGATCGTCTGCGTGCGCCTGGCGTAGCGGTACATCGCCAGATAGGAGAAGACGATCGTGAGGGCGATCCCGAGGGCCGTGATGACGATCAGGCTGCGGCGGAAGCCGGCATAGCGGTCCGACAGCTCCCGGAACGGTACGATCCCGCCCACGAGAATGTCCGACTTGGCCGAGCGGGTCGAGACCGTGTACGAGCGGTCGCCCAGCCGGGCGACGCCGCCCGATTCGTCGAGCTGCCTGGCGTACGGGTAGGGCTGCCCGTCATACCGGTGCCGGGAGTCGTACAGCGCATAGCCGTCCGCGGTCAGCACCAGGTTGAAGCCCATCGGCCTGTCGTCGCTCATGGACAGCGCGCGCCCGAGGCTGTCGGGCTTGTAGGTGACGATCAGCGCGCCCTCCGTCTGCAGGCGGTCCGGATCGTTGAGATCGTACGCGACGGTGTAGCCGTGCGTCTGCTTGAGCTGGAGGACGTCGGCGAGGCCGAGCGCCTCCGTGCGGTTCACCTTACGGAAGCGCATCGTCTCGATCGCCGCCGCCACCTTGGCCTCGTTGTCCCCGAGCGTGTGCAGGTACTGCGTCTTGTCGCTGTTGAACGTGAACAATACCGCCTGGCTGCGGCTGTATACCGAGATCTGCATGATGTCCGGGTCGCGCTCGAGCTCCCTTTTGACGAAGGTCTCCATATTGTTGTCTTCGGTCCGCGCGCTCGACATGAAGTTGTTGAACCGGTACTGGATATAGAGCGGGAAGTCATGGCGCAAAAAGTACAGCATGTCGTTGAGCAGCAGCTGGTTCTGATACAGCTGGAGGACGATCTCCTGCGACTGGTCCATCTGCCGGTCGAGGTAGCGTGAGAGGTCGTTCACGGCCTGCCGCTGCGCGCCGACCTCCTTTTGCACCATGGAATTCATTGAGAACTTGTATACGAGCACCGCCAGCGAGCAGAAGGTGACGATCGTCAGCACCGAGAACACGAGGATGATCCGGTTGAAGAGCCGCGTGCGGAAAAAAATGTACGTAACCTCAGATAGTCTCGCCGTAACCGCTCACTCCCGGGAAGTAACCGCTTTAAAAAGATGTACGTCTACGATAACACGGGGCAGGTCGGCGGACAATCCGCCGCGCCGGAGAAGCTTTGCTTTGTACAACAAAGCTTGGATTTGTTCAATAGAACGGCCTGCGGGCCCGTGATAGATTAGGAATGCGACGCGAGAACGACAAGGGGGGAACGGGATAATGCGAGCGTTTCTACGGGATCTGAACCACAACAAAGCGTTCCTGACGATGGTGCTGCCGGGGACGATCTGGTTCCTGTTGTTCTGCTACTTGCCCATGCCGGGGGCGCTGCTCGCCTTCAAGAAGTACCGGCTTGATCAGGGCGGATTTTTCTCGGCGCTCCTGCATTCGGAGTGGACGGGATTTAAAAATTTCGAGTTTCTGTTCCGCGCCGAGGACGCCTACATCATTACGCGGAATACGGTGCTGTACAACCTGGTGTTCATTTTCCTCGGCCTCGTGCTGTCGGTGGCGCTGGCGATCATTCTGTTCAACCTGACGCAGAAGCGGTGGGCCAAGTTCTACCAGACCGCGATGTTCCTGCCGTACTTCTTGTCCTGGGTCATCGTGAGCTACTTCGCGTTCAGCTTCCTGAGCGTCGACAAGGGGCTGCTGAACCAGGTGCTGGCCTGGTTCGGCGCCGAGCCGATCCAGTGGTACGCGGATAAGAAGTACTGGCCGTTCATCCTCGTCTTCATGAGCATGTGGAAAAGCGTCGGCTACTCCAGCGTCATCTATCTGGCGGCGATCTCGGGCATCGACAAATCGTACTACGAGGCGGCGATGATCGACGGGGCGAGCAAGTGGCAGCAGACGACGAAGATCACCGTGCCGCTCATCCGGCCGATGATGATTATCCTGACCATCCTGGCGATCGGCGGAATCTTCCGGGCGGACTTCGGGCTGTTCTTCCAGATTCCGCGCGATTCGGGCGTGCTGTTCCCGGTCACCAACGTCATCGACACCTACGTCTACCGCTCGATGAAGGTGCTGGGCGACTTCGGACTGGCGTCGGCGGCGGGCTTCTATCAATCGGTCGTCGGGTTCATCCTCGTCATCAGCGCCAACTGGTTCGTTAAAAAAGTGAGCGAGGAGCAAGCCCTGTTCTAGCGGATTCGAATCTATCAGCCAAAGGAGACCATGCGCATGAGTTCCGACGCCAACGCCAAGGGAGCCAAGCTGCGCGATGTCCATCGGTTGTCGCCGGGCTGGAACGCGCTGCTGCATCTGATCGCGGGCGCGTTCGCCCTGTCCTGCATCTTCCCGTTCGTGCTGGCGATCGTCATCTCGTTCACGGACGAGAACACGCTGGCGCTTGACGGATACAGCATTTTTCCGAAGAAATGGAGCCTGTTCGCCTACGATTACATCTTCAAGACCGGCGACCAGGTGCTTCACTCGTACGTCGTCACGCTGGGCGTGACCGTCATCGGCACGATTCTCACCGTCTCCATGACGGCGCTGTACGCCTATGCGCTGTCGCGCAAGTCGTTCAAATACCGCAAGTTTTTTACCTTTCTCGCCTTCTTCACGATGCTGTTCGGCGGCGGCCTTGTACCGAGCTACATCATCGTCGCCCAGATGCTTCATCTGAAGGATACGATCTGGGCGCTCATCCTGCCGATGGCGCTCAACGCCTTCAACATCGTCATCCTCCGCACGTTTTTCCAGACGATGATCCCGGACGCCATCGTGGAGTCCGGCAAGATCGACGGCGCCGGCGAGTACAAGATTCTGCTGCGGCTCGTGCTGCCGCTGGCGCTGCCCGGCCTGGCGACGATCGCGCTATTCAGCACGCTCGGCTTCTGGAACGATTGGTTCAACGCGCTGCTCTACATCGATTCGAACAGCCTCGTGCCACTGCAGGCGATGCTCATGCGCATCGAATCGAGCATGCAGTTCATCATTCAGAACTCCAGTCTGCTCAACAGCGGCGAGAGCCGGGAGATGCTCGCCTCGCTGCCGCAGGAGACGTCGCGGATGGCGATGGTCGTCCTCGCGACGGGGCCGATCGTACTGGCCTATCCGTTCTTCCAGCGCTACTTCATCGAGGGACTGACGATCGGGGCGGTCAAGGATTAAGGAAGCGGCGAATCGCGGTTTTAGTTGCTTGTGCGCTGCAGCGCACAGGCGGTTAAAATAGATGAATCCATATCATAAGGGGAGTTGGGCCGATTGAAAAAAGTATGGATGGGCACGACGGCGGCCGTCTTGACGGCCGGCCTGCTGATGGCGGGCTGCGGCAACAGCAACGATAAAGGGGCATCGCCTTCGGCATCGTCCGCCGGCAGCCAGAGCGCCGGGACTTCGGCCGAGCCGTCGAAGAGCGCGGCGCCGGAGGAGACGGTCAACCTCGTCTGGTATACGATCGGCACGCCGCCGAAGGATCTGAAAAAGGTCAATGACGCGGTCAACGATTATATTAAACCGAAGATCAACGCGACCGTGGAGATGAAGATGCTCGACTGGGGCGACTACTCGCAGAAGATGCAGATCATCATCGCCTCGGGCGAGCCGTACGATATCGCCTTTACCAGCTCCTGGGCCAACGACTACTTCGGCAACGCCAAGAAGGGCGCATTCTACGAGCTCGACGGATTGCTGGATGCGCAGGGCAAGGGCGCCAAGGAAGCGCTCAACCCCGCCTTCCTCGAGGGCACCAAGGTGAACGGCCACAACTACGGCCTGCCGACGAACAAGGAGCTGCCGCAGCAGCGCGTATTCCGCTTCAACAAGACGCTCGTCGACAAGTACGGCCTCGATATCTCCAAGGTGAAGACGATCCAGGATCTTGAGCCGCTGCTCAAGACCGTCAAGGAGAAGGAGCCCGGCCTGAACCCGATCCCGGGCAAGATCGCGGAGTACCTGCCGTTCGATCTGCCGTTCAGCGATCTGCCGTTCATCGGCGTGCCGCTGGACACGACCGATTACAAGCTGATCAACGTATGGGATACGCCGGAGGCGATGAGCTACCTGGAGACGGTGCACAAGTATTATCAGGCGGGCTACTTCCCGAAGGACGTGGCGACGCAGACCGATGCGGGCGACTACTTCAAGACGGGCAAATGGCTCGTCGACGTCGCCGACGCGCAGCCGTACGCCGACAACCTGTGGAGCAACGATGCCGGCTACGGCGTCGTCAGCGTGCCGATGCAGGAGCCGATCACGTTCAACTGGTCCGTGGCGGGCTCGCTGCAGGCGATCAATGCGAAGTCCAAGCATCCGGAGAAGGCGATGGAGTTCCTGAACCTGCTGTACACGGACGCCGATCTGATCAACCTGATCGACTTCGGCATTGAAGGCGTGCACTACAAGAAGACGGGCGAGCAGTCCAAGGACGCGATTCCCGACAGCGGCTACGGCTTCCCGGCGTTCAGCACGGGCAATCTGATGCTGACGTATCTGAACACGAACGATCCGGCCGACAAGTGGGAGAAGTTCAAGGAGTTCAACGACTCGGCCACAAGTGCGCCGCTGCTCGGCTTCCAGGCCGACACGTCCGCGATCACGACCGAGATCGCCAACCTCAAGAACGCCAAGGACTCGATCTACAACGCGCTGTTCTCCGGCACGATCGATCCGAAGGAGAATCTGCCCAAGGTCGACCAGAAGCTCAAGGACAGCGGCCTGGACAAGGTCATGGCCGAGCTGCAGAAGCAGGTCGACGCCTGGCGGACGAACAAATAAACAAGCGGGGCGCGCGGCGAACAGTCCGCGGTTACGCACGCGCCGCATACCAGCTATTCGTTACCGGGGACACAATCGAAGCAGCCGCGTCGAGTTTGCGGCTGCTTCCTTTTTTTACGGCTGCGCTCTGCACGAATATGCGGGCAGCCCCAACGAGGGAGAAGGAGGTTCGGTACAATGAAACAGTTCAGATTGCCCCAGGTCGACATGCCGGCGCTCGCGCTGCCGGCAGCCGTGCGTGCCGAGCTCGAAGCAGTCGAAGCCCGGCTCGCGCATCGGCCGAAGCTGCAGCGGTTGTTCAGCAATTGCTATCCGAATACGCTGTCGACGACGGTGAAGCGCATGGACGACGGGACGACATTCGTCATCACGGGGGATATCCCCGCCATGTGGCTGCGCGATTCCGTGGAGCAGGTCATCCATTACGTCCCGCTCGCCAAGGAGGACGCGGAGCTGCGCGGGCTGATCGGCGGGCTGATCAGTCGTCATGCGCGCTGCATTCGGACCGATCCGTACGCCAACGCCTTCAACGAGCGGGCCAGCGGCTGGCATTGGAGCGCCGGCGACCGGACGGAGATGTCGCCCTGGGTGTGGGAGCGCAAGTTCGAGCTGGACTCGATCTGCTTTTCAATGAAGCTCGCTTATGCATATTGGAAGGAGACGGGACGCGCGGACATCTTCGATGCGGAATTCAAGGAAGCGATGACGACGGCGCTGTCGCTGTGGCGGACGGAGCAGCGCCATGCCGCACAGTCGCCCTACCGCTTCGAGCGGGACAACGGGATCGAGGCGGACACGCTGGTCTGCGGCGGGCTCGGCTCCCCGGTCAACGACACGGGCATGGTCTGGTCCGGCTTCCGTCCGAGCGACGACGCCTGCGACTTCCATTACAACGTGCCGTCGAATATGTTCCTGGTCGTCACGCTGCGCCGGATGCGGGAGATCGCCGAGTTCGTGTACAGGGATCTCGGCTTCGAACGGGAGCTGGCGCGACTGGAGCGGGAGGTGGACCGGGGCATTCGCCTGTACGGCATATACCGGCATCCCGAGTTCGGGCGGATCTACGCCTACGAGACGGACGGCTACGGCAACTACGCGCTGCTGGACGACGCGGGGACGCCGGGACTGATGTCCATCCCTTATATCGGCTATGCGGACGCGTCCGATCCGATCTATGCGAATACGCGCCGGTTCGCGCTGAGTACGGCCAATTCCTATTATTATGAAGGCGCCGCGGCGCAGGGCATCGGCAGTCCGCACACGCCTCCGGGCTATATATGGCCGATCGCGCTCGCGATGCAGGGGCTGACGAGCGCGGATGCGGCGGAAAAGCTGCGGATGCTCGCGCTGCTGGAGGCGACCGACGCGGACACGGGATTCATGCACGAGGGCTTCCATATGGACGATCCGTCGCAATATACGCGCGACTGGTTCGCCTGGTCCAACAGCCTGTTCGCGCAGCTGGTACTCGAAGCGATGAAGGCAGGGCTGCTGGATGCGTAGCAATGAAGCGATGAAGGCAGGGCTGCTGGATGCGTAGCAATATTGTTATTTTCTGCGATCCGGCGTTCCCCGGGGCGCCGGCATGGGCCGCCGCGCAGGCCGAGGCGCTCGCGGCCATCGGCACGGTCGCATCCGCCGAGAGCCTCGCGGAGACGCTCCGGCTGACGCAGGGCGGCGCGTTCGCGACGCTGCATGCGCCGTATTTCCCCGCCGAGGCATGGGAGGCGCTGGTCGGCTTCCTGGAGCGAGGGGGTGGGCTCGTGAGCGCGGGCGGCGCGCCGTTCCGGCGGCCGGTCGTGCCCGACGGCAACGGCTGGCGCGTGCAGGCGGAGACGACCGCCTATCACCGCGAGCTGCGCATTCACGAGCTGCTGCCGGTCCGAAGCGGGGCGCGGACGGTCGGTCACGAGGCGTCGGCGGACCTGCCGCTCCTGGCGGGCTGCGAAGCGCTGTTCGATGAGGCGGCCGATACGTGGAACATGGTCCCGCATGTCACGAGAGCGAGCGATCTGCCTCATCAGATGGGCTCGTCCGGTCCGATGGACGCGCGGCTGCATGCGCTGCTGACGGCTGTGAACGGCGACGGGCGCCCTATTGCGGCGCCCGTCGTCCTGCTGGACAATACGCGCGGCGCGTTCGCCGGCGGACGCTGGCTGTTCGTCAACCGCCAGCTCGGCGGGAGCTTCGCCCGGCTTGGGGGCATTGAAGCGCTTCGCGTGTGGACGGCTTACTGCGCGGGCGGCGTGACGGAGCTGTCGCTGGCGCCGGGGTATGCCGCTTATGAACTGCACGAGCGTCCGACGCTCACGCTGCAGGCGCAGCGTCTATCGCGGGCCGGCAGTCTTGGAGATAGCGCCAACGGCTGCATGCGCCCGCACGCCAGTGCCGGGGCCGCGGCGCAGGCACAAGCGGACAGCCGGAGCCTATGGCAGTTCGACATCGAGGTCGTCCACGAGCCGTCCGGCCGTGTCGCGCATGCCGAGCGCGTCGAGCTGGAGGTCGGCTCCGGATTGGTCGTCCGCCGTATTCCGCTGCCGATCGAGCTGGCGCCCGGCCTATACCGGGTCACCTGCGGGGCCGGATCGGCTGCAGGCGAACGACGCACGCTCCGGCAAGGCTTCTGGGGAGCGGACGAGGCACTGCTGACTGCCGGGAAGCGGGTGAGCGCAGGGCGCGATTACTTCGAGCGGGACGGGCGGCCGATGCCGGTCGTCGGCATGACCTATATGGGATCGGATACCGCGCGCAAGTTTTTGTTTCTGCCCAATGCATCCGTCTGGGACCGCGACATGGCCCACATGCGGCGAGCGGGCATCAACTGGATTCGCACGGGCATCTGGACCGCCTATCGGCATGTGATGCAGGTCGACGGCCATGCCTCGGAGGAGGCGCTGCGAGCGATCGACGCCTTCGTCCTGACCGCAGCCAGACATGGACTGCAGCTGACCTTCACCTTTTTCTCGTTCACGCCGGAGACGTGGGAGGGGCTCAATCCGTACCTCGATCCGCGCAGCGTCGCGGCGCAGAAACGGTTCGTGCGCGCCATCGCCGGGCGCTACGCCGAGGCGAAGCACATCGACTGGGATCTCATCAACGAGCCGTCGATGTTCGATCCGGCCCGCATCTTCGCGGACGGCCCGCGTTCGGCGCAGGACTCATACGAGCGGGCGGCCTACGCGGAGTGGCTGGAGCGGCGGCACGGCCGGATCGAGACGCTGCGGGAGCGATGGGGGATGACGGCCCGCGAGCTGCCGGACTTCCGGAGCGTGCGGGCGCCGGAGCCGGAGGAGATCAACTTCGACGTTCAGGACATGCACCGGGGCAAGCGGGGAACGCGCTGGCTCGACTACACGCTGTTCTCGGCAGACATGCTGAACCGCTGGGCAAGGCAGCTGTCCGCGGCGATCAAGGACGTCTGTCCGGACCATATGATCACCGTCGGGCAGGACGAAGCGCTCGGGGCGCAGCGGCCGTCGCCGTTCTTTTACGGCGAATCCGTGGACTATACGACCGTTCACTCGTGGTGGCTGAACGACGACCTGCTCTGGGACGGCGTCTTCGCCAAGACCGCGGACAAGCCTTGCCTCGTGCAGGAGACCGGGATCATGTACGTAGAGACGCCGGACGGCTTCGCCAAGCGCTCGGAGGAGGAGCTGCGCGCGATGCTCGAGCGCAAGTACGCCTATGCGTTCGCCGCAGGCGGGGCCGGCGCGATGCAATGGATCTGGAATACGAACTACTACATGGACAACGCCAACGAGTCCCATATCGGCGCGATCCGCGCAGACGGCACCGAGAAGCCGGAGACGGACGTCTCCTACGGTTTCGGCGCGTTCATGGAGCGCACCCGGGATTTGTATCGCGGCAGGGCGCTGGAGGAGATCGCCGTCGTCTACCCGTACTCCAACGACTTCTCCAATCGCAAGCTCGCGTTCGATGCGACGACACGGCTCGTGCGCGTGCTCGGCTACGAGCTGAAAATGCCGCTGCGCGGCGTGTCGGAATACGATCTGGCGCCGCTGGAGCGCGATCCGGCCAAGCTGATCGTGCTGCCGTCCGCGCACAATATTGACGACGAAGCGCTGGCTCGGTTGATTGGGATCGTGGAGCGAACCGGCGCGACGCTGCTCTTGACCGGTCCCGCCGGGCTCGATGCCTACTGGCGCCACACGGAACGGCTGAACGGATTGCTCGGCGCGCGGCGGCTTGCGAACGTCGTCCGCGAGGAACGGCTGGCGATCGGCGGGCAGACATATGCCGTGTCCTACGGCCGGCGGCGCATCGCCGAGGTCGCCAAGGAGGTGCCGCTGACGACTGAGCCGCGCGGCAGTTCTGTCACTGCTGCCGAGCTGGCGGTGATGGCGCCGGAGCGCCAGGGCGCTTCGCTGCAGCCGGACGGCGGGGATGAGGCTGCGGCGGCGGGCACTGATGCGCGCGAGCGGCCGGGAGCGCTAGGGCGGGAAGGTGAAGCTGCGGATGTGCGTGAGCGGCCGGGAGCGCTAGGGCGGGAAGGCGAAGCTGCGGATGTGCGTGAGCGGCCGGGAGCGCTAGGGCGGGAAGGCGAAGCTGCGGATGCGCGTGAGCGGCCGGGAGCGCTAGGGCGGGCAGGCGAAGCTGCGGATGCGCGTGAGCGGCCGGGAGCGCTAGGGCGGGCAGGCGAAGCTGCGGATGCGCGTGAGCGGCCGGGAGCGCTAGGGCGGGCGGGCGAAGCTGCGGATGTGCGTGAGCGGCCGGGAGCGCATGGGCGGGCAGGCGAAGCTGCGGATGCGCTGATCGAAGTGTCGTGCGGGGCCGGACGGCTGATCTGGTGTCCGCTGCCCGTCGAGCTCGGCGAGCACGACGAGGCGCTGATCGCGCTGTACCGCCACGCAATCGAGGCGGCGGGGTGCAGCGATGACTTGGAGTGGATCGCCGGAGGCGATCTGGTGGGCGTATATGGACGGCTGTTGCGCTTTGCCGAGGGCGCGCTTTTCGTATTCGTATCGGAGCATGCGTACGATGTTGAGATTGCCGTGCGAGATCTGTCGACCGGCGTTTTGTACCGGTTCAACCTGGAGCGTGAGCGGGCAGTATTGTTCGCGGCGGATCGGTCAGGTAGCGTGTCCTGCGTGTACCGGCCAGACGAAGTGGGGGTTGAGGCGGAGATGGTATGAGTTTTAAGAGATGATGCATGTCTGGGCAGCGGCTGAGAGAGCGGTAGAAAGTTGCTTTGAACCACGCTCCCGTGCAGAGAGCGAACGCATACCCCAAGAGGCCTTGCACAGCAAGGCTTTTTGGCGATTCAAAGCAAACCTGTCTAATACGACCGATAGCCACCAGTCGCGGCCGTATCGCCTTCACTACGAGAGGCGATGCGCCCACAGAGTCCGCGCCGCTGTCCATCGCCTTCACTACGCGAGGCGATGCGCCCTCGGAGTCTGCGCCGCAGCGCATCGCCTTCACTACGAGAGGCGATGCGCCCGCAGAGTCCGGGCCGCAGCGCATCGCCTTCACTACGCGAGGCGATGCGCCCGCAGAGCCCGCGCCGCCGCGTATCGCCTTCACTACGCGAGGCGATGCACCCGCAAAGTCCGGGCCGCAGCGCATCGCCTCCACTACGCGAGGCGATGTGCCCGCAAAGCCCGCGCCGCAGCGCATCGCCTTCACTACGAGAGGCGATGCGCTCGCAAAGCCCGCGCCGCAGCGCATCGCCTTCACTACGAGAGGCGATGTGCCCGCAGAGTCCGGGCCGCAGCGCATCGCCTTCACTACGCGAGGCGATGGGCCCGCAGAGCCCGCGCCGCAGCGCATCGCCTTCACTACGAGAGGCGATGTGCCCGCAGAGTCCGGGCCGCAGCGCATCGCCTTCACTACGCGAGGTGATGTGCTCGCAGAGCCCGCGCCGCAGCGCATCGCCTTCACTACGAGAGGCGATGTGCCCGCAGAGTCCGGGCCGCAGCGCATCGCCTTCACTACGAGAGGCGATGCGCCCGAATGCTGCTCCAGGAAGCCGGTCCTTTTTGGTTTCGACAAACGCTACTTTATACCTACTACGCGACTTGTTGAGACAGCACCCTCCGTCCGTTTTAGCGTCCATCCGTTCGTGTTCAATTTTCGTTAAGCAAGCCGACTTACAATGGTTATAAGTAATTATGGAGGTAATACGCCCGTCCGCTGGCGGATTAGAACAACCAAGGAAGGCAAAACTAATCCTAAACATCAATTTGTCAGACTCTATACCGTGCTTGTCCGCTGTGATAAAATATGAAAGGCTAATCGCGTCGAATCGTGTAAAGGCCTGGAAGGGCAAGCAAATCAAGGCATTCATCTGTGAAAGAAGGGGCTTAAACGTGTTCCGGAAAAAAGACATTTTTTTTAAAACGCTCGAGGATATGGCCGATTTGATCATGGAAACGACCGAGCGGTTTTTGACCGCCGTCAACAGCGATATTCCCGATCCGAGCGTCTTCTCCAAGGAGATGAAGGATTACGAGCACCGCGGGGATCAGTTTGCCCATCTCATCATCACCGAGCTGAACAAGACGTTCATCACGCCGATCGAACGCGAGGATATTCTGGAGCTGACCAAGCTGCTGGACGACGTCCTGGACGGCATCGAGGCCGTGGCGTCCCGCTTCGATATGTATCATGTCAAAAAACCCGACGGCAACATTCGCAACTTCGCGGACTGTCTGCATCGCTCGGCCATCGAGATCAAATCCGCCATCTACCTGCTCGGGCAGAAGAAGCTGCTCGCCATCCAGACGCACTGCGTGAAGCTCAACGAGCTGGAGAACGAGGGCGACGACCTGCTGCGCGAGAGCGTGAAGACGCTGTTCCTGAATGTCAAAGACCCGATCGAGCTCATCAAGCTCAAGGAAATCTACGAGCGTCTCGAACAGACGACCGATTCCTGCGAGGATGTCGCCAACACGCTGCAATCCATTATTATGCGCAATTCTTGATGCGCCCGGGACAGGACTGAATATATCGCATGGACATCACAATCTTAGTCGTTATCATCGTCATCCTGGCGCTGGGCTTCGACTTCATCAACGGCTTCCACGATACGGCGAACGCGATCGCCACCTCGGTATCCACCCGCGCGCTGCGGCCGCGCGTCGCGATTCTGCTCGCGGCAGTCATGAACCTGGTCGGCGCGCTCCTGTATACGGGCGTGGCCAAGACGATCGGCGGCAAGGTGACCGACCCGTTCAAGCTGGAGCACGGGCTCACCGTCGTCATCGCGACGCTGATCGCAGCCATCATCTGGAACCTGGTCACGTGGTGGAAGGGGATTCCGTCGTCGTCCTCGCATGCGCTGATTGGCGCGCTCGCCGGCGCGGCGGTCACCTCCGAGGGCTGGAGCGGCATCAACGTCGGCGGTTTCTCGACGATTGTCATCGGCTTGCTGCTGTCGCCAATCATTGCGTTCGTTTTGGGGTATATAATTATGTTCTTGCTGAAGCATCTATTTGCAAGGACGAGCCCGCATCACGTGAACAAGGTGTTCCGGACGGGCCAGATTCTGACGGCGGCGCTCCAGTCGTTCACGCACGGCACCAACGACGCCCAGAAGGCGATGGGCATCATCACGCTGGCGCTCGTCTCGGCGGGCTGGCAGGATCATCTCGAGGTGCCGCTGTGGGTCAAGATCTCCGCTGCGCTCGCGATGGCGCTCGGCACGTCGGTCGGCGGCTGGAAGATCATCAAGACGATGGGCACGAAGATTTTCAAGATCGAGCCGATCAACGGCTTCTCGGCGGATGCGAGTTCGGCCGCAGTTATCTTCACGGCGACGCTGACGCATCTGCCTGTCAGCACGACGCATGCGATCACGTCCTCGATCCTCGGGGTGGGGGCGGCCAAGCGTTTTTCGAGCGTGCGCTGGGACATGGCCGGCAGGATCATCATGACCTGGATCATCACCATTCCGATCTCGGCCTTGGTCGCCGCCGCCGTATATGCCGTCTTGAGCCTGTTTCATTAAAAATGGGCACTGCGGCAAGCGCCAATACTGCCGTTACCACATTACAATATAGAGAGACACGGCGATCTCCTAGGGACGGAGTCTGGAGGAATTCACGCTTATGATCCAAACATCCGCACAGCAAGCCAAATCATGCGTTGAACTGCTCAAGGAGTTCCGCCTCAAAGGCACGGACGCCAGAGGCGAGAAGCTTTTCTTCGCCGGCGTCGGCAGACGCGACGTGTACAATGTGACCGCGCCGTTCCTCGACGAAGGGGAATGGGTCATTGCGGGCCGGGTAGAGGACCGGGCGAGCGAGCGCTCAACGATTATGTTTTTCGTCGAAAAAAACGGCAAATGGATGCCGCGCGAAGGCGCGCCCGCCTTCGATCTGCAGGATCCGTTCTTCACGTTTGTCCGCGGCGAGCTGGTATTCGGCGGGGTGCAGGTGTTCTTCGACCCTGACGATCCCCACTATGTCACGACGTGGCGGACCGTCTTCTACCGCGGCTACCGGATTCGCGATCTGCGCGAGTTCGCGCAGGGGCCGCTCACGATGAAGGACGTGCGCCTCGTCGACCAGCAGAACGGCCGAATCGGCGTCTTCACGCGGCCGATGCCGGTCGGCGACGCCCGGGCGATGATTGGTTATGCCGAGATCTCGGACCTCGACGAACTGACCGAGGACGTGATGACGGACGCCGAGGTGCTGAAGGGCCAGTTCCTGAAGATCGAGTGGGGCGGCGCCAACGAGATCCATCTGCTGAACAACGGCCGGCTCGGCGTGCTCGGCCATGTAGCCTGGATGGACTATGGCAACATCCGCCATTACTACCCGATGGCGTTCGCTCTCGATCCGGCGACGCGTGCGCATACGCCCCTCAAGCTGATCGCCACGCGCAGCCTGTTCCCCGAAGGCCCGGCCAAGCGGCCCGACCTCGAGGACGTATTGTTCAGCGGCGGCCTGCGTCGCAACGGCGACGGCACCGCGACGCTGTACACCGGCGTCAGCGACGCCGAAGCCGCGCGGATCGTCATCGAGGATCCGTTCGCGGAGTATGAGGCATAGGATGTCAGTGACAGGAACCGCTCCGATGGGGCGGTTTTTGTCGTTGGTCGCGGATCCTATGCGCTCAAGCCTTCAGGATACTGTAGAGGCGGTTCTGCCGCGCGCAGGCTCGGTGGATACGCCAAGCACGCGGCGGCAGAAGCGCGAAAGTGGCTCTGTATGGAGCCGCATAGAAGGATATGGCGTGTCGGCGGAGGAGTGCGGTCAAAGTAGTCTCGGGTAGGAACAAACTGGTGTGTCGGCGGCTGCGTGCGGTCAAAGTAGTCTCGGGTAGGAACAAACTGGTGTGTCGGCGGCTGCGTGCGGTCAAAGTAGTCTCAGGTAGGAACAAACTGGTGTGTCGGCTGCTGCGTGCGGGCAAAGTAGTCTCGGGTAGGAACAAACTGGCGTGTCGGCGGCGGAGTGCGGGCAAAGTAGTCTCAGGTAGGAACAAACTGGTGTGTCGGCGGCGGAGTTATGCGCAAGTGGCTCTGTATGGAGCCACATGCCCCCCATTCGTCTTAAGAGAGGAGAGTAAGACTTGAAATCATCAGGTATTATCGTAGACAGGCTCGATCACCTCGTACTGACGGTAAAGGATATCGAAGCGACCGCGGCTTTCTACGATCGGGTGCTGGGTATGCGCACGATTTCGTTCGGCAGCGGTCGATATGCTTTGCAGTTCGGCTCGCAGAAGATCAATCTGCACGAGCGGGGCAAGGAGTTTGAGCCGAAGGCGAAGTACCCGACGCCGGGTTCCGCTGACCTGTGCTTTATCGTTGAGACACCCGTCGAGGAGGCCCTCGCCCATCTTCAGGTTTGCAGCGTTGAGGTGGAGGAGGGGCCTGTCCAACGTACGGGCGCGACCGGTCCGATCCTGTCCGTATACTTCAGGGACCCGGATCGGAATCTGATCGAGATCGCCAATGAGCTGCAGGCGTGACCGTTCGGACCATGCGCTCTGCCGAACCAACCCGGTCACACTTGGAAGCTCTACGCGGTCTGCTGGTCGAAAGTGCGGCTGTGTAAGGACACTTGGCGTTTGGCGCGGACCGGCGGGCGATTGACGCACACGCCGCCGGTCCGCCGGCCGGTTGCTGCTATACAGAAGCTGGCCCCCGCCTTCACGACAGCGTCGACAGCCGCGCCGCCTTAGCGCCGCCTGCCGCCTGCGCGCCGCTTGCCGGTGCGGGTGCGCCGTCGGCTGCCGCCGCCGGAGCGGCGGCGCGTGCGCCTGCGCCGTCTGCGCCTCGGCCGCGGCGCCTCGTATTCGTCGTCGTCCGACTCCGACTTCTTGCCCTTGGACGTGAACAGCTTGATGAGCGGGGCGATCTGTTGGACCGAGGACATGATCTTCTGAATTTTGCCGATATTGCTCAGCAGGCCGTCGATGCCGCCCATCTTGTCGATGAAGCCTTTCACATTTTCCAGATTGCCCATGTTGAGCAGCGCGCCGAGGCCGCCGCCCTTCGCGGCGGGAGCCGCGGCCTGCGCCGCCTGCACGGGCGCCGCGCCGAACAGCGCCGGAGGACCCGACACGATGGGCTCGCCGCCGAGACCGGGGAACCCGCCGCCCCCGGCTCCCGGACCGGGAGCGCCGAGACCGCCGAGGCCGCCGAAGGCATCGAGTCCGGCGCCGCCTCCCTGCGCAGGGAAGCCCGCACCGGGACCGCCGCCCCAGTTGCGATGATACGAAGACGGTATGCGGTTCATGCCATCACTTCCTTCTCTGCTCTGAATCGCCGCGCCCGCCCATGCCGACGGGCAGGGTGAACCTATTTCCGGCGTCCGATGATACAGCATATGTGCGATGGCCCGGCGGCGCATGGACGGATGCCCGCCCAGAACGGCATTTTGCGGCTGCTGCCCGATTTAGTTCTGTAAAGCGCGAATACGTTACAGGTTGAACTGCTTAACCAAACGCAGTACAATAGAGAGAATCGCAATTCGTGTTCCGTCCTGCGGACGGGGCTACAAGTTAGAAACTGGGGTGTGCCTGAATGCAGCTGAAAAAGCTGAATGACAAGTCGATCGACCAATTGTTCGAGGCCATTCTGACACTGAAGTCGGTGGAGGAATGCTACGTCTTCTTCGACGATCTGTGCACGGTCAACGAGATTCAGTCGCTGTCGCAGCGGCTTGAGGTCGCGCGGATGCTCGGCAAGGGTCAGACGTATAACCAGATCGAAGCGGAGACGGGGGCCAGCACGGCGACGATCTCGCGCGTGAAGCGGTGCCTGAACTACGGCAACGACGGCTACAAGATGACGCTGGACCGTCTGGGGCGCTTCGGCAAGGCCGGCGAGGAGTCGGAGCAAGCGACGGAGATTGAGCAAGTCTAGCTCGTCGGCGAGCTTCTCATGCGAGGAGCCCGGAGAGCTTGCATAGCATGGCCATCATACGATGGGAACGGGTTGTCAGACGGTCCGACAGGACTGCGGGCGACCCTTTTTATCATGCGCAGCTCCCGCCTCTGCCTGTCCGCGCAGCCTCACATTTTTACATATTTGCCATTGCCGGGCGGCTGACGGGCAGTTATTCTATTAACAAACGCCGTTAGCCCGGGGAGAGACTGGCATGCGCATTTGGCAATCGGTGCGTTTCAAGATCGTTTTCGGATTTTTTGTTGTAATCGCTCCCATGGTGCTGTTCCTCATCTACAACAACCTGTACGCGATGAAGGTGGTCCGGCAACAGATCTCCGCCCACTACAACAATCTGCTGCTCGCCAACATTTTGGAGAACGACAACATCATGCATGAATACATGCTGTACCTGAACCGGCTGGAGAGCAATCCCGACGTGCCGATCATCCAGGCGCTGCAGCCGGGCGAGAGCGACTATACGCTCGCGAAGATTCGGCTGCTTAATCAGTTCGTCCGCGATTCGAGCGGGATTTACTACGGTATGATGGACACGATCTTCATCTTCGACCGCAAGGCCGACGATCTATACTACGTCACGCAGGACAATTCGACCTATGTGGATAAAAAAGACGTGCTGCTCGGCTGGTCGCGCAATTATTTGCGGGGCGCGGGCGCGCTGAAGCCGAATGCGGGCGAGTGGACGCCGATCGTCATCGGGGACGGTGCGGATTCGCGATACATGATGTGGACGTTCGACCTGGGACTGGACGTGTTCGCCGGCGTTCTTGTCCGGGATCGCAGTCTGCTGCGGGTGCTCCAGGGCTTCGATGTCGGGCCGGAGGGCGGTGCGTTTCTGCTGGACAGCACGGGCAGGCTGCTCGCCGACAGCGATTCTCCGCTCATGGAGGATAACGTTTTCCGTCGGACGATTGCCGACCGGGCGGGTACGTACGGGGTTCTGAAGGAGGAAGGGCGTTCGTATCTCGTCCTGTCGCAGGCTTCCGCCAAGGTGGACGCCGTCTATGCGATCGTGATGCGCGAGGATTACATTTTGCAGAAGCTGCCTTTTTTCCAGAAGGTGCTGTATTACTGGATTCCCCTGCTCGTGGCGCTGCTGCTGATGATCTACCTCGTGTTCCTGCAGCGCATCATGTTCAAGCCGCTCGTCGAGCTGATCCGGGGCATGCGCAAGCTCGGTCAGGGGCGCTTCGACATCCGACTGCCGACGGACCAGAGCAGCGAGTTCGCCTTCATGTCGGGCACATTCAACAATATGGCCGAGCAGATCGAGATGCTCAAGATCGACGTATACGAGGAGCAGCTTCGCGTGCAGAAGGCCGAGTACAAGCATCTGCAGGTGCAGATCAATCCTCATTTTTATATGAACAGTCTGAATATCGTGTACAATCTCGCCGCGCTCAAGGACTTCAAGTCGGTGCAGAAGCTGTCGCTGCATCTGGCCGATTACTTCCGATTCCTCATGCAGAGCCATCGGCAGACGGTGCGTCTCGCCGACGAGCTGCGGCACATCGGTCATTATCTGGAGATCCAGAAGATTCGCTATGCCGGCAAGCTGGACTATGAGGTCCGCGTACTCCCGCAGCATCTGGATTGCGAGCTGTCGCCGCTCATGGTGCAGCCGTTCGTCGAGAACGCGGTTATCCACGGCTTCGGCAAAAAGGTGCCTGACGGCACGTTGTTCCGCATCGAGATCGCGACCGAGCCGGACCCTGCGAGACCGGATACGTATATGCGTCTGCTGATCAGGGACAACGGCACGGGCTTCCCGGCGAACATGCTGGCCGAACTGGCCGCGGGCACCTATGCGGAAGGGACGGGAGAGGAGCACCTGGGCATATGGAATATTCTGAGGCGCTACCGGATGCTGTACGGAGACGAGCGGGGCATCGCGTTCGCGAACGTGCCGGAGGGCGGCGCGGTGGTGACGATCTCGCTGCCTTGCCCGGTCCGGAGGCCGGAGGGTGAAGTCGAGGGCGTGAACGAGGCGGGGCCGGGAGATGGCCCGCACGGAGGCGCGAAGCCCGATGCTCAGGCCGGCTAGAGCGCAAGAACTGATGAACAGGCTTGATAACGGGCGGCTCGCAGGTCGCGGGCGGCTGAACGACGGGGAGGAACGCGCGATGGTGACGATGCTGGTCGTCGACGACGAGATCTATGCGCTCAAGGGCATCACGCAGGGCATCGAATGGGACGATCTGCCGATCTCGCAAATACTGGAGGCCGAGAGCGTGCCGGAGGCGCGGCGGCAGCTGGAGGCGAACAAGGTCGATCTGGTCATCTCGGATATCGAGATGCCGGGCGCGAACGGCATGGAGCTGCTGCGGTATATTCGGGAGGCCTGCCCGTCCACGCTGACGATCTTCCTGACCGGACACGCTCGCTTCGAGTATGCCCAGGAAGCGATGCATCACGGCTGCTTCGAATATGTGCTGAAGCCGGTGGATCATGACGAACTCAAGGAGATCGTGCGGCGGGCCGTGGCGGAGATCGAGGAGCGCCGGGCGCAGCTCACGTTCGAGGAGACGATCGAGACGTACCGCCGCCAATGGACGAGCCAGCTCCCGATACTCGTGGAGCGATTCTGGCAGGAAGCGCTGGCTGGCAGGCTGCCGTCATCGGCGGAGCGTCTCGCGCGGGAGTACGCGTTGTACGATATCCCGCTCGCCGCGGGCGATCGCGTGCTGCCTGTCATGCTGAGCATCGAGCGCTGGGAGCTGGAGCTCGACGGGCGCGACGAGAGCATTATGGAATATGCGCTGCGCAAAGCCGCAGCCGAGATCATCGTCGGGCCTTCGGAGGCGGGCGCGGCGCTGCAGGACCGCAGCCAGCAGAATCTGCTGCTGCTGTATCGTGCGGACGAGGACCGGGCAGCGGTACTCGAGCGCTGCCGCGCGTATATCCGCGCATGTCGCGAGTACTTTCATTGCACAGTCTCATGCTATGTGGGGGTGCCGACGCCGCCGACGTCGCTGGCAGGCGAGCTGGAGCGGCTGTCGCGCCTGGAGCGGGCCAACGTCACGCAGCCGGCGTCGGTCATCGATGCCGGCCCCGGCGCCGATGCCGCGAGTCTCGGCGCCGGCGGTCCCGGCGCGGGCCAGACGATGCCGCCTTTCATGGAGTGGGGCATCCTGCTGGATGCAGGCGGGCTCGCCGAGCTGGAGACGGCCATTGCGGACGCGCTGCGACGGATGAAGGAGGAGGGCGCCGGCCGCGAGAGCCTGGAGCTGTTCTACTACGGCTATGTACACATGCTCTATCAGTCTACCCTGCGGCGGGGCGTGCCTGCCGGCGAGCTGCTGACGCAGCAGGACATTGCCGAGGGTCAGGCGCTGCGGTCGCCGGAGGCCATGAACGCCTGGGCGCTGCGGCTGCTCGCCAGGACCGCCGCGGCGCTTCAGGAACGGCAGCGCGATGCCTCAGCCGTCATCGCCAAGATCCAGAGCTACGTTCAGGATCATCTGGACGAGGAGCTCGGACGCGACGAGATTGCCCGGGCTGTCTACCGCAATCCGGCTTATCTGTCGCGCCTGTTCCGCAAGGAGACGGGCATGTCGCTCACCGACTACATTGCCCAGGCCAAGATCGAGCGCGCCAAGCGGCTGCTCGAGGGCACCAACGACAAGATCAGCAACATCGCCGAAGGACTCGGTTATACGCATTTCTCTTATTTTGCGAAGCTGTTCAAAAAGGTGACGGGTGTAACGCCGCAGGATTACCGGAAGAAGCATCAGTCGATGTGAAGCGGGCGAACGCAGAGCAGAGCAGCAGCAAGCCGGTCGGATCGGTAACTGAAATATACTTTACATAGCCCTAAAGTCCTTGTTGTATTATGACGATAAATGTCATTATCCGTCATTAAACGACTCGACGAAGGGAAGAAGACCCATGGACAACAAGAATACCGGAAAGCTTCCTGCATGGCATCGCAAAAGTCAGATTCTAACCTTAACCGTGCTGCTCGGCGTCGCGCCGCTGGCACAGGCGGGCACCGCGAATGCTGCCGGCGAGGCTATCCTGGCTGCCCCCGTCAAAAATCTGGATGTCAAATGGATCGCCGGCTATGCAGGCAACAACGCCTCCGGTGCGCCCATTGAAATAAACGGTTCTACGATGACGATCGACCTTGCCAACCATACGTCCTGGCAGATCAAGCCCGGCATGAAGCTGTCCGCTTCATCCGACAGCACGGCCGTATCGGTATCTATCGTCGGCAGCAAGCTGGCGGTCACCGTACTCGGCGCAGGCACGGCGAATATCGACCTGAAGGCTGCGACGGACGACGGTTCGGTATCCGCCACCGATCGCGTACAATTCCTCATTACCAAGATCGGCGACACGACCGGAGACGGGTTGGTCACTTCCGCCGATGCCCTCTATATCACCAAAGTCGTGAACAGCAAAGTTCCCCTCAGCGACGAAGAAATCAACCGGCTGGACATCAACCGCGACGGCAAGGTGACGTCCGCCGACGCGACGGCGCTGCTCGCCAATTATGTCGGCAAGACGGGTCCGCAATCCTTCACCTATATCGTGAGCATCAAAGAAGTGAACGACGCGCCGTTCGTGACCGAGGCCGCGATCTCCGGCACGCTCAAGACGGGCGCTACGCTGACCGCCGCCTCCGCATATCGGGACGTCGAAGCGGATGCCGAAGGTGTCAGCGAGTACAAGTGGTACAAGGGCCTAGCGGCCGATGGCTCGGATAAGGCGCCGATCGCCGGGGCAACCAATCGGACCTATGCCGTTCAGGACGAGGACGTCGGCTATTTCCTGTTCGCGGAGATCACGCCGGTGGCCGCCGAGGGCAAGACGCGCGGCGAGACTGTGATCGTGTCGACGGATATGGCCATACCGGATACGACGCCGCCTGCGCTGGCGGCGACGAATGCGCTGACGCCGACGGGAACGGTGGCCAAGGGCGATATGGCGAAGGACTTCGTCATGACGTTCACGGAGAAAGTGAAGGCGGGCGCGGGCAGCATCAAGCTGCGCAAGGTGTCGGGCGGCAGCGAGGCCGTCTCTTACGCGGCGAACGACACGGCGCATGTGACGATCGCAGGCGACACGGTGACGATCAAAAATCCGGGACTCGAAGACGTGACGGCGTACTACGTGGAGGTCGAGCCGACGGCGATCGTCGACCTGGCGGGCAACGCGTATGCCGGCACGCAAGGCAGCACGACATGGACGTTCACGACGCCGGACACGACGGCGCCGATCTTGTTGTCGAAGACGCCTGCGGCTGGATCGCAGCAGGCGCCGAAGAGCGCGGGCGTTGACTTTGTGTTGACGTTCAACGAGCCTGTGAAGGCAGTGACGGGCAAAAAGGTGCAGATCTATCGTGTGGGGGATACGGAGCCGCTCCGGGCATACGATGCGGACAGTGCGAACGTCGTCGTGAACGGTACGACCGTGTCGATCAAGCATCCGGAGCTGACGGAGACGGAGAGTTACGAGGTACGGATCGAGGCTGGCGCGTTCGCCGACCTGTCCGACAACGCCTTCGCTGGCTTGACGTCGGGCTGGAGCTTCACCGTGCCGGATACGACGCCGCCTGCGCTGGCGGCGACGAATGCGCTGACGCCGACGGGAACGGTGGCCAAGGGCGATATGGCGAAGGACTTCGTCATGACGTTCACGGAGAAAGTGAAGGCAGGTGCTGGCAGCATCAAGCTGCGCAAGGTGTCGGGCGGCAGCGAGGCCGTCTCCTACGCGGCGAACGACACGGCGCATGTGACGATCGCAGGCGACACGGTGACGATCAAAAATCCGGGTCTCGAAGACGTGACGGCGTACTACGTGGAAGTCGAGCCGACGGCGATCGTCGACCTGGCGGGCAATGCCTACGCGGGCACGCAGGGCAGCACGACATGGACGTTTACGACGCCGGACACGACGGCGCCGGTGCTGGTGTCGAAGACGCCTGCGGCTGGATCGCAGCAGGCGCCGAAGAGCGCGGGCGTTGACTTTGTGTTGACGTTCAGCGAGCCGGTGAAGGCAGTGTCGGACAAGTATGTATGGATCTATCGCGGGGCGGAGACGACGCCGTTCTTGACGTACAACGCCACGGACAGTGCGAATGTCGTCGTGAACGGTACGAGCGTATCGATCAAGCATCTGGAGCTGACGGAGACGGAGAGTTACGAGGTACGGATCGAGGCCGGCGCGTTCGCCGACCTGTCCGACAACGATTTTGCGGGTCTGACATCGGGCTGGAGCTTCACCGTGCCGGATACGACGGCGCCTGCGCTGGCGGCGACGAATGCGCTGACGCCGATGGGAACGGTGGCCAAGGGCGATATGGCGAAGGACTTCGTCATGACGTTCACGGAGAAAGTCAAGGCGGGCACAGGCAGCATCAAGCTGCGCAAGGTGTCGGGCGGCAGCGAGGCCGTCTCCTACGCGGCGAACGACACGGCGCATGTGACGATCGCAGGCGACACGGTGACGATCAAAAATCCGGGTCTCGAAGACGTGACGGCGTACTACGTGGAAGTCGAGCCGACGGCGATCGTCGACCTGGCGGGCAACGCGTATGCCGGCACGCAAGGCAGCACGACGTGGACGTTCACGACGCCGGACACGACGGCGCCGGTATTGGTGTCGAAGACGCCTGCGGCTGGATCGTTGCAGGCGCCCAAGAGCGAGAGCGTTGACTTTGTGTTGACGTTCAACGAGCCTGTGAAGGCAGTGTCGGACAAAAAGGTGCAGATCTATCGTGTGGGGGATACGGAGCCGCTCCGGGCATACGATGCGGACAGTGCGAACGTCGTCGTGAACGGTACGACCGTGTCAATCAAGCATCCGGAGCTGACGGAGACGGAGAGTTACGAGGTACGGATCGAGGCTGGCGCGTTCGCCGACCTGTCCGACAACGCCTTCGCTGGCTTGACGTCGGGCTGGAGCTTCACCGTGCCGGATACGACGCCGCCTGCGCTGGCGGCGACGAATGCGCTGACGCCGACGGGAACGGTGGCCAAGGGCGATATGGCGAAGGACTTCGTCATGACGTTCACGGAGAAAGTCAAGGCAGGTGCTGGCAGCATCAAGCTGCGCAAGGTATCGGGCGGCAGCGAGGCCGTCTCCTACGCGGCGAATGACACGGCGCATGTGACGATCGCAGGCGACACGGTGACGATCAAAAATCCGGGTCTCGAAGACGTGACGGCGTACTACGTGGAAGTCGAGCCGACGGCGATCGTCGACCTGGCGGGCAATGCCTACGCGGGCACGCAAGGCAGCACGACATGGACGTTCACGACGCCGGACACGACGGCGCCGGTATTGGTGTCGAAGACGCCTGCGGCAGGATCGCAGCAGGCGCCCAAGAGCGAGAGCGTTGACTTTGTGTTGACGTTCAACGAGCCTGTGAAGGCAGTGACGGGCAAAAAAGTGCAGATCTATCGTGTGGGGGATACGACGCCGCTCTGGACGTACGACGTGGACAGTGCGAACGTCGTCGTGAACGGTACGACCGTGTCGATCAAGCATCCGGAGCTGACGGAGACGGAGAGTTACGAGGTACGGATCGAGGCTGGCGCTTTCGCCGACCTGTCCGACAACGCCTTCGCTGGCTTGACGTCGGGCTGGAGCTTCACCGTGCCGGATACGACGGCGCCTGTCATCTCGGGCGTAGCGCCTGCGAATCAGACCGTAAGGGTAAATGCTTCAAGCGATCTCACGATTTCCTTCAACGAAGCTGTGAGAGCCGTGGCAGGACATGCCATCAAGGTGTACAATGCTGCTTCGCCGTCGACGCCGCTGGCCGTTATTCAGGCGGACGACACGGCACATGTCACGATCAGCGGCGGCAAGGTTACGATTGCCAATCCGGGACTTAGCGACAATGCCGCTTACTATGTGGACGTACCTGCCGGCGCCTTTGAAGACCTGGCAGGCAATGCAGCTCCGGCTATTGCCGGCTCGAGCGCGTGGTCGTTCAGGACTCCGGATACGATCGCACCTACGCTGACGACGAAGACGCCGGCCGACGGCGCCGTGACGAACAGCAAGGATTTTGAGGCGACGCTGAAGTTCAGCGAACCGGTGAAGGCCGCTGCCGGCAAGCATATTACAATCTACAAAGCATCCGATGACACGGAGGCCCTTAAGTTCGACGCGGACGACACCGTTAACGTGAATATTAATGGAAATACCGTCACGCTGCCCTTCATGCACATGGATGACGATACAGCTTACTATGCCACGGTAGACAAAGGCGCCTTCACGGACGCAGAGGGTAACGAATATGCCGGTATAACGGGCAAGACGGCTTGGCGCTTCACTACGCCGGACGTTTTCCCGCCGACGGCGGTCACGCTGAGCCCTGTCCGGCAAGCGACGGGTGTCAGCCTTACCGACGATTTCGTTATTCATTTCAGCGAGCCGGTCTTGACGGGCAATGGCACGATCCGGATCTTCCGGGCGACGGACAATGCTCTGATCGCTTCGTATACCGCTGACGATACGACCAAGGTTACGGTAAATGGCTCTCAGGCGACGATTCGCAATCCGGGGCTTGCCGACGAGACAGAGTACTACATCGAGATCTCGAGCTTTGCCTTCCGGGATGCGGCCGGCAATAAATTCTCGGGCTTCACCGGCGAACAAGGCGTATGGAGATTCACGACGCCGGATACGGCGGCACCGGTCATTAGTACGCTGACGCCGGCCCACCAAGGGACAGGGGTCAGCCAGACGGACGATATCAAGATTGTTTTCAACGAGAATATCAAGGCGGTTAGCGGCAAAAGGATTGCGATCCGCAACGCAGCTGACGACAGCCTGTTCGCCGAGTTCGATGCTGCCGATACGGCGAATGTGACGGTCAGCGGCAAGACGCTCCTGGTCGCACACGCGAAGCTGGCCGATGCGATGGCTTATTATGTCGACGTAGAGGCGGGCGCGGTGACGGATACGACGGGCAACGCCTTTGCCGGGATCAGCGGCAAGTCCGCGTGGCGATTCACGGCGGCGGATTCTCGCACATTCGAGGTGCAAAATGTCTCGGACCTCTCCGAGAAGCAGATGAACGAGGATGGCGGCGCGATTCTGATACTCACGATTACGGGGGACCAGTTCCAATTCGACACCGAGAAGGATTCGAACGGAGATCCGGTGCTCGATGCCGACAACATGCCGGTCATGTTTTTCAATACAGCGAACATTCAATTGAATCATGCCCCTGCAGGTGTCACCATCCTGAGTGCGGACAAAATCGACGACGGCTCCTTGATGCTGAGTCTCGACTTTGACGGCACGCCGATGAGCGCGGACGTAACCGACTTCAGCGTGACCGTGGTGCCGTCGGGACTGGTCAGCGGCAAGACGATTACTTCGAACGCGATGACGATCACCGCGCTGCCCCGCATGCTTGCGATCACGAACCGTACACCGGCCGCAGGCGAGACCGATACGGACAAGCGCGGCGCACTGGGCATCACGTTCGACAAGGCTGTCACGGCTGCGGCTGGCAAGACTATCTCGATTCGCAGAAAATCGGACGATGGACTCGTACAAAGCATAAACGCGAACGATGCGTCCAAAGTTACGGTTAACGGCGCTGCGGTCACGATCCAGCCGAATATGCTGAACAATCTGACGGATTACTACGTACAGATGGACGCAGGCGCATTTGTCAGCGGGGACGGTTCAGCCAGTCCGGCGATTAGTGCCAAGACCGATTGGCCGTTCAGGACGATTGAGGAAATTCCGGGTCCGTATTTCTCGCAATATTTGGACGCCGGAGACGGACGAATCGCACTTGAGCTCTACAATACGGGCGCCCAGGATGCGACAGGATACAGCGTCGTCGTCTACAAGTATATGAAGGCGACGAAAACGATCCAAACCACAAACGTGCCGATTCTAAAGATCGTTCCAAATATGCCGTTTATCTACATTGATACGATTTTCTATGACGCCTTTGACAAGATGAACATTTGGTACTATAACGATGAGCTGGACCTTTACAATCCGAACAGCTTCTCCGTGACGGCGATTGTTCTTAAGAACAGCAGCGGCAAGGTCATCGACGTGCTGGGTAACCCGAATGCGACGACAGATGCTCCGTTCATGCCAAGCGGCGGCACGATCATTCGCAAGCCGCAGACGTACGGCGGTTCGCCGAAGTTCCAACTGGGACAGTGGAACAGCTTCCCGAAGGGCACGCTGAACTATTTCGGTACCCATACGAACTAATTTCACACCAACCGGGAGCGTTTAGGGCGATCGCCTCCACTACGAGAGGCGATGGGCCCAACGGCAGCGCGCTCCGGGCGATCGCCTCCACTACGAGAGGCGATGGGCCTAACGGTAGCGCGCTCCGGGCGATCGCCTTCACTACGAGAGGCGATGGGCCTAACGGTAGCACGTTCCGGGCGATCGCCTTCACTACGAGAGGCGATGGGCCCAAAGGCAGCGCGCTCCGGGCGATCGCCTTCACTACGAGAGGCGATGGGCCTAACGGTAGCACACTCCGGGCGATCGCCTTCACTACGAGAGGCGATGGGCTCAACGGCAGCACGTTCCGGGCGATCGCCTTCACTACGAGAGGCGATGGGCTCAACGGCAGCACGTTCCGGGCGATCGCCTCCACTACGAGAGGCGATGGGCCTAACGGTGGCACGTTCCGGGCGATCGCCTTCACTACGAGAGGCGATGGGCTCAACGGCAGCGCGCTCCGGGCGATCGCCTCCACTACGAGAGGCGATGGACCTAACGGTGGCACGTTCCGGGCGATCGCCTCCACTACGAGAGGCGATGGGCCTAACGGTAGCGCGCTCCGGGCGATCGCCTTCACTACGAGAGGCGATGGGCTGTATCGTACGATTTCTAACTTAACGGAGGTTCACCATGAGCATAACCAATCGTTCGTCCATGGCTTGTATGGCGGCGCTGATCGCGCTGATATTGCTGCTGGGTGTTCCAGTCGGCACGTACGGAGCGGCAGCGGCCGAGCCGGCGGCATCCGACGTCCGGCTGACGATCGACAACGGTTCCGCAGCAGTCGGCAGCGCCGTTGTCATCCCCGTATCTGTCCGCACCGCTAAACCGATCGCATCCTACAACATGCAGATCGACTTCGATCCGGAAGCGCTCGAGATCGTGTCGGTGACACCTAAATACGGCAACGCGGACGCAGACAAATGCTTGACGGACGAGCAGGGCTGCATCCAGACCGCATTCGACAACAAAGGCGGATGGCTGCGGGCGGCCTGGATCGATCCGACTACAGGAAGCGCAGCGGAGCATCCGATCAAGTCCGAGCAGATGCTGTTCGTCATCGAAGTGAAGTCCAAGAACCGGACCGGCGATCAGACGTTGTCCATCGATGCCGCGAGCGCCGAGAATCTCTCGTTTACGGACGGCGTCTTTGCGGGAGACAAGCCGCATGCATTGTCGGTCACAGTCAAGGCGGGTGTGCTGGCCGTGAACTTCCCTGCCCAGCCTGCTGCTTCTGATCTTAAGGTGTATATCGACGGGCAGGTACAGCCCAAATCGGCGACCGTCACCAAGGATAAGGTCAACGGCCGCACGGTTGCTACCGTCGCCGTAGACAATGCAGCGGTGCTGTCGCGGATCGAGAGCAACGAGACGAAGACGCTGTTCCTCGATGCGCGTGGAGACGACTCCGGCGCGATCGTCAGCAAGCTGAACGGCAAGCTCGTCAAAGCGATGGAGCGCAAGGAAGCCGTACTGCAGATCGAGACCGACAAGGGCGGGTACACGCTGCCCGCCTCGCAGGTTCGCATCGATGATATTGCCGCGCAGATCGGCAAGGACATCGCCCTGCAGGATATAGACATCAGCGTGCGCATCGCCGAACCGGACGACGCCGCGCTTGCGGCTGCGGAGAAGGCGGCCAAGGTCGCAGGCGCTTCTCAGGTCGCTGAGCCGGTGAGCTTTGAAGTGGAAGCGACCCACGGCGACAAAACGGTTCGGGTCGACCGCTTCAGCAGCTATGTCGAACGGAGCATCGCACTGCCCGAGAACGCTGATCCGTCCAGGATCACCACGGGAGTCGTGCTGAACGCGGACGGAACGCTGACGCATGTCCCTACGAATATCGTCAAAAAGGACGGCCGCTACTACGCGAATATCCGCAGCCTGACGAACAGTGTATATTCGGTCATCTGGCATCCCAAGACGTTCGCCGACGTAGCCGCACACTGGAGCCGCGACGATGTGAACGATCTGGCCTCCAGGCTGGTCGTAAACGGCGCGACTGAGACGACCTTCGAGCCGAATCGCGGCGTCACGCGCGCCGAGTTCGTCTCGATCCTGACGCGCGGTCTGGGACTGCACGCAGCGAAGGGGACGACTACGGCTGCCGCCTATGCGGATGTAGCGGAAGGCAGCTGGTACGGAGATGCGGTTCGGATCGCTGCTTCTTATGGCATCGCTGGCGGCTATAGCGACGGCACATTCAAGCCTGGAGCTTCGATCTCCAGACAGGAAGCGATGACGATGCTGGCACGCGCGATGAAGCTGGTCGGCCTGGAGACCGGCAGCAGCGTTGATACCGAGCGCATGCTGTCCAGATTCGCGGACGCAGGCAGCATCGGCTCATGGGCGAAGGATGCCGCGGCGTCCGTCGTCGGCGCGGGACTGGTCCAAGGCGCGGACGGCAAGCTGAATCCGGGCGCAGGCATCACCCGTGCGGAGACCGCGGCCATCGCGCGCAGAATGCTCGTGAAGGCGGGATATATCAACGAATAGCCGATTCCGCAAGCCGCGGGGTCCGGGTCATATTCGATAGGCAGAGCGTCTTGGGGCGCTCTGCTTTTTTATAAGCAGACGGCGTTTGTGCTTAAGCGTCACAGGCGCGGAACGTCAGCGTGTGCGGCAAGCGGCAAGTAGAGTAGAAGAGGAGCGCGGAGGTATGCGGCGGGAGCCAGGAGAGAGTGGGGCGGCTGATAAAGCCTGCATCCGTACAGCTTTTTAACGCGCCCGACCAGCGAAGGCGACAAAAGATGCAAATCGGCATCTATTTGGCCGCGAAGTCTGAGATTGCGATGGAAATGAGGCCAAAGCCTGCAAATTCGCAGCTTTTATCGCGCGAGGCGCACCGTGCACGGAAAAAGGATGTAAATTTGCAGGAATTCGTTTATTTCTGCCTCGCACGCAGGGGAGGGGCCATGGACAGCATGCGCAAATGGTAAAATATCGTATGCAAGTCACAATTGTGCTATCTCGGTCATCCCAGTAGATAGATGGTGGGTGCACCTGCCCTGTACAATGACATCACAGACCAAAAAGAGACAAAAGGAACGTGATGGAGATGGAGCAGGCCCCCCAAGCCGCGCGGGCGGCGGACAAGAGCGCGCTGAAGGCCGGGAAAGCGCAGGCCAAGGCCAAGACGCTGAACCAGGGCTACTGGCAGAAGTACGGCGTATTCTACCTGATGATGGCACCGGCCCTCATCGTGCTGATCGTCAACAACTATATTCCGATGGCCGGCGCGCTGATTGCGTTCAAGCAGATGACGTACGCGTCGCCGAGCTTCTTCCAGAACTTCGCGGACAGCCCGTGGGTCGGCTGGGACAACTTCAAGTATCTGTTCGCCAACAGCATCGCCTGGGACATCACGCGCAACACGATTTTGTACAATGCGGTGTTCATCCTGCTCAACCTGATCTTCGGCGTCGGGATGGCGCTCATGCTCAATGTGATGCGCAACCGCTTTTTATCCAAGCTGCACCAGACGATTCTATTTCTGCCATACTTTATGTCGTGGATCATCCTCTCGTATCTGGTCTACGCCTTCCTGAATCCGGAGATCGGCATCATGAACAAGTTCGTCCTGTCGTGGTTCGGCGCGCAGCCGGTCGACTGGTACTCGGATCCGAAGTGGTGGCCGCTCGTGCTGCCGATCGTCAATACGTGGAAAGGGATCGGCTACTACGCGGTCATTTACCTCGCGGCGATCGTCGGCATCGACAACGAGTATTACGAGGCGGCTCATATGGACGGCGCGACGAAGTGGCGGCAGATCTGGACGATCACGATCCCGCTCATCCGCCCGGTCATCACCATCATGACGCTGCTGCAGATCGGCCGGATTTTCTACGCGGACTTCGGACTGTTCTTCCAGGTCACGCGCAATGCCGGCGCGCTGTACGACAAGACGCTCGTCATCGACACCTATGTGTATCAGGGATTCCTCGTCTCCGGCGACATCGGGATGTCCTCCGCGGCCGGCCTCTACCAGGCGCTCGTCGGCTTCGTCCTCGTACTCGGCGCCAACATGGTCGTCAGACGAATCAGCAAGGATGACGCCCTGTTCTAGGCAGACGCCGCTTAAGACACCCGAAGGAGGAACCCCCTATGACCACCACCGCGCTTAAACGCAAAAAATTTAATGCGAACGAAATCTCGTCCGGCACCAATGCCGTCATCAATATCGTGTTCTGGATCTACAGCGCACTGTGCGTCATTCCGCTGCTCATCGTCGTCGCCGTTTCCTTTTCGGACGAGAAGAAGGTGACGGTCGGCGGCTACAAGCTCTGGCCCGAGCAGTTCAGCCTGGGCGCCTACAAGTTCCTGCTGGACGATTGGAAGCCGATCGTGAACTCCTACGGCGTCTCGATCTTCGTCACCGTCGTCGGCACGATCGTCGCACTCTCGATCATGACGCTATACGCGTATCCGATCTCGCGGCGCGACTTCAAGCACCGCAGCATCTTTTCCTTTATCGTCTTCTTCACGATCTTGTTCAACAGCGGGCTCGTGCCGTTCTATCTGACCTACAAGCAAGGGCTTCACCTGCAGAACACGATGCTCGTGCTCATGCTGCCAATGTTCGTCCAGGGCTTCTTCGTCATCCTGATCCGCACGTTCTTCAGTAACTCGATCCCGCCGGCGCTCATCGAATCGGCCAAGATCGACGGGGCGGGCGAGCTGCGCACCTTCTTCCAGATCGTGCTCCCGCTGTCGCTGCCGGTGCTCGCCTCGGTCGGCCTGCTGTGTACGCTGAACTACTGGAACGACTGGTTCCTGAGCCTCCTGTTCATCGGACAGGACGGACCGATGAGCATCCAGTTCCGCATGTACAAGACGCTGCTCGACATCGCCTACCTAAGCTCCAACTCGCAAGCGTACTCGGCGATCATGCAGGCGAATCCAAACTTCCAGATGCCGAGCGAGACCGCCCGGATGGCGATGGCCGTCGTCGGGATCGGGCCGATCATCTTCATCTATCCGTTCTTCCAGCGGTACTTCATCCAAGGTCTCACCGTCGGCGCCGTCAAGGGCTGACGCCATGTCAGGGCTTGCCGCCCCAGGCGGCGGCCCGGACGATCAGGCAGGCTGAATCCGGTTACCGGCCGGTTCACGCATATATAGCGATATTCACTATTCAAAGGGAGGCATTACCCATGCAAGTTCAGAACAAGCTCGGCAAATCCGCACTCGCACTCGCGGCGCTCTCCGTCGTGCTCGCAGGCTGCGGCAGCAACAGCAACAACAAGGGCGCCGATTCGTCGCCGTCGTCCACCGCGTCCGCGAAGCCGTCGAGCTCCGCCAGCGCAGCTCCGTCCGAGAGCGCCTCGGCGGCTCCGTCGTCCGCCGCATCCGATCTGAAGGAATACAAGCTGTCGCTGTACATCCCCGGCACGCCGCCGAAGGACGAGGCGAAGGTCGAAGCCGAGATCAACAAGTACCTCAAAGAAAAAATCAACGCGACGCTCGATCTCAACCTCATCGATTGGGGTCAATGGGACAACAAGATGAACCTCGCGATCGCCTCCCGCGATCCGATGGACATCATCTTCACCGCAGGCTGGAACGGACATCCGACGAACGTCGCCAAGGGCGCTTTCCTGCCGCTGAACGATCCGAACGGCAAGTACGGCAACCTGCTCGAGCAATACGGCCAGGACATCCTGTCCACGCTGCCCGAAGCGTTCCTCAAGGGCGCCAAGATCAACGGCTTCAACTACGGCGTGCCGACGAACAAGGAGCTCGCAGAGCAAGGCGGCATCATCTTCCGCAAGGACATCGCCGACGAGCTGGGCCTGACCGACAAGCTGATGGCCGTCAAGTCGATCGCCGATCTCGACCCGATCCTGGCCGAAGTCAAGGCCAAGAAGCCGGACTTCATCCCGCTGTTCCTCCGCGACGGCGACAACTTCAACGCACACTACTTTGCCAAATACGACTATCTCGGCGATACGACGATCGAAGGCGTCATCCTGAAGGACGGCGACGAGACGACTGTCAAGCCTCGCTTCGAAGAGCCGCGCTACAAGGAGACGCTGAACGTCACCCGCGACTTCTTCAAGAAGGGCTACATTAACAAAGACTCCGCGGTCACGCAGCTGAGCGGCAACGATGCGCTCAAGAAGGGCAATGTGTTCATGATCACCGCTTCGCTCAAGCCGGGCAAGGACGCCGAGACGGCGAACTCCACCGGTCTGGCCGGCAAGCTGGCGCAGGTCTCCATGACAGCCAAGACGGTCGCCACGAGCGACACGGCAGGCTCGATGCTCGGCATCTCCACGACGTCGGGCGATCCGGCCCGCGCGATGATGCTCATCAACCTGCTGCACTCCGACCAGTACCTGAACAACCTGATCAACTTCGGCATCGAGGGCGATCACTATACGAAGAACGGCGATATCATCACGCCGACCGACAATACCGGCAACTACGCCATCGGCGCCAACTGGATGCTGGGCAGCCAATTCCTGAACTACGTCTGGAACACGGAAGCGCCGGACAAGTGGGAGCAGTTCAAAGCGTTCAACGAAGGCGCGCACAACTCGCCGGCGCTCGGCTTCACGTTCAATGCCGAGCCGGTCAAGTCGCAGGTGTCCGTCGAGAGCAACATCCGCAAGCAGTACGATCCGGGCCTCGATACCGGCTCGATCGATCCGTCCAAGGCCGACGAGTACTACAAGAAGCTCAAGAGCAACGGCCTCGACGCGATCATCGCCGAGAAGCAGAAGCAACTGAACGCGTTTCTGGGCAAATAACCGCAGCTTGAACAACTGAACGCCGACCCGCAGGAAGGACACTTTGAAAAAAGTGACCCTCCTGCGGGTCTTTTATATGTTTTTCAAACGGATCGACAAAATTGATACACGGGTAAACAGGCATCGGATAAGGAACGAGAGATCCGGCACTTTATCGGACGTCCGGCGATGGATAAGGTTGAGATCAGGAGCCGGCCCGCATGTGCGCGCTGCTTCTGATTCTGCTTAGAAAAGGAGGCGTTCTTCCTTGCAAAATTCGTCCCCGCCGCCATTCGAACTCCGCTGCATCGATTCGCTTGTCAAAGTTTTCGCCGATGACGCGCTCACCGCGCTTCCCCATGTTCGCGCTGCGGCGCTGCTGAACGAGACGTATTCGTTTCAGGCGGCATACCGGTCCGATCGATTGCTCAAGCAAGTCGGCGTTCGTGTGCAGAGCGAGCTGGCGCCTCGGATCTCGATTCGACAAGTCGGCCTCGTTCCGGCCGAGATGCTGAACTACTCCGACCACGATGCGCATGTGCTGCGCGTCACGCCGGGACTATATCCCGATCCGCTGTACCCTATCGACGCTGCGGATGGGCTGACCTGTCTCCCCGGCCAATGGCGGAGCGTCTGGATATCCGTCGATCTCGACGCGACGATCGCACGGGGCGTCTATCCGATCCGGGTCGTGTTCGCCGATGCGCAGTCCGACGAGCTGGGGACCGCGGATTTTGAGCTCGAAGTGCTGCCGTGCGCGCTTCCGGAGCAGCAAATCATGCATACGGAATGGTTCCATGCCGACTGCTTGGCTACTTATTACAAGACGGATGTGTTCAGCGAGCGGCATTGGGAGCTGATCGACAATTATGTCCGCGCCTACGTTCGCTACGGCGCCAACATGATCTTGACCCCGCTGTTCACGCCGCCGCTGGATACGGCCCCGGGACTGGAGCGTCCTACCGTCCAGCTTGTCCGCGTCGAGATGGTAGAGGAGGGGAGTTACCGGTTTGATTTCGGATTGCTGGAAAGGTGGATCGCGTTATGTTTGCGGCACGGGATTCGCTGCTTCGAGTTTTCCCATCTGTTCACGCAGTGGGGAGCGCAGCATGCCCCGAAGGTGATGGCTTATACCAACGGAGCGGAGACAAAAATATTCGGTTGGGAGACCGATGCCGCCGGGGAGCCGTATAAAAGTTTTCTGAGTCGGCTGCTCCCGGAATTGGTGGCGTTTATTCATACGTATGGAATTCAGGACCGCTGTTATTTTCATCTGTCGGACGAACCGAAGCTCGAGCATCTGGAGGCGTATGAGAGCGCCAGCACGCTGCTGCGCAAGCATTTAGGCGGGCTGCCGATTGTTGACGCGCTGTCGGCGCCGGATTTTTATGCAAGCGGGCTCGTCCATACGCCGATACCTCCAACGGATCACGCCGAGCACTTTTTGCCGATTGTGGAGGGGGAACGCTGGACTTATTATTGCTGCGATCAATACAAGCAGGTGTCCAACCGATTTTTCTGCATGCCGTCCGCGCGCAACCGAATCATCGGGATGCAGCTTTACAAGTATGCGGTAAACGGGTTTTTGCACTGGGGGTACAACTTCTGGTATTCGCAATTCTCGCGGAAGGAAGTCGATCCGTTTAAATCGACCGACGCCGATTACGGCTTCCCTGCCGGGGACGCTTTTCTTGTGTACCCGGGCGCGGACGGCCATCCGCTGGCGTCCATCCGGCTCGAGGTGCTGCACGAGGGCTTCCAGGATCTGCGGGCGCTCTGCTTGCTGGAGTCGCTGGCCGGCCGCGATACGGCCATTGCCATATTGGAGGCGGGGCTGGAGACGCCGCTGACGTTCGCGACGTATCCTCGGGACGAAGGCTGGATCGTACAATGCAGACAGCGAATCAACTCGGCGATTAAAACCTATCTGGACTAGAGGAGGGAGCGCGGGGCAAATGCCTGCGATTCTGCAGGCTTTGCTGCGAATCCCGGCTGCCGCACAGGTAAAGATGCAAATCGGCAGGCTTTTGTACTTGCGGCACACCCCGATGCCCGGTTCGGGCGGAAAAAGCTGCGCATATGCAGGCATTTGCTCCAAAAAGCCAGCCAGGTGCAAAAAAAGATGTATATTTGCAGGTTGCGAGGCTGAACCGCTGCCCCAGCCACTCGCTGCCCCAGCCACTCGCTGCCCCAGCCACTCGCTGCGCCATCCGCACAGGGCGAGCAGAAGCAAATGAGGCTGTCCCAAATAATATCGGGACAGCCTCATTGCTTAGCTCAAGGTTACATCATCGAAGCAGAAGGTTCCGGTTTGCTGCTTGTAGGCATGCAGCACCACTCGGACTTGATTCGAGGCAGCGGTAAAGGTGACCGATCTCGTCTGCGCCGCTGTGCCGTTATAGCCGGCCTCCTTGAGCACGCCGTTATCGTATACCCGCAAGTACCCCCAGGTGCCGCTGCCGGAATTCCACATCCGCGCGGACAGTGTGTACGCCTTGCCGGGCGTTACGTTGACATACTGCTCGACCTCGGCGGTGGCGCTGCTGGTAGGTTTGAGATTCATGCTGCCGCCCGCAATAACTGCGCTGGCGCCGCTCTGGGACAGATTGGTCCAGCCGCCCGCCCCCGAGAAGTCGCCGTTCGTCACGAGGTTCGTCCCCCCGCTCCCGCCCCCGGAGGCGGATGTCGTCACGTTAAGAGTGGAGCTTGCCGCGGACACATTCCCTGCCGCATCTCTGGCCTTCACATAGAAGCTGTAAGCCGTGGACGCCGTCAGTCCGCCGACGGTTGCCGAAGTGGAGGTCACCGTCTGATTCAAGGTGCCGTTCCTGTAAACCTCATAAGCCGTCACGCCTACATTGTCTGTCGCTGCCGTCCAGCTTAACTGGACGCTGCTGGACGTTCTGGACGGCGCGGACAGATTGGACGGCGCGGTCGGCGCTTGCGTATCCGTCATGACGGGGCTGGCCCAGCCTTCGTTCGGATAAGTCTCGGCGAGGTAGCGGTCGCCGGGCTCGTCGAACGGCGTGATCTTCACCCAGTCGACTTCGAAGGTGTCCGTATCGAAGCTGGGCGTCCCGGTCCAGCCGTTCGGGAACCAGGCGCCGAGCCACAGCCGTCCGGCGATATCCGGCACCGTCGTCGTGACCGACCGCAGGAAGACGCCGTCGAGATAAAAGTCGACCCGCTTCGCTTGTCCGTTGCCGCCCGTATGCCACTCGAACCGGTACGTATGGAACTGCCCGTCATTTACATATTTTCCGAGGCTCGTATAACCCGTCGTATACTCCCCTTCGTTCTCGCCCTGCCACGTATTGAACAGCGCCTTGTTAAAATCCATATTGGTATGCGCTGCGCCGGGCCTGCCGGGAATCTCGATATCGATCTCGTGATTGACCGCATAATAATCCCCGTTTCCTTTGTATTGCGGATCGCCCGGCCCCACCTCCTGATAGTGGAACGTCCATACGGCCGAGCAGACGCCAAGCTTCGGCGCGACCTTCATGGAAAATTCGTAGCTGCCCGACCCGTAATAATTTTTGGTGGCGACGGCGGCGCCGACTCTTTTCCCGTCTGCCCTCGTCGTGCCGTCCTTGTTGATCCCTTTAACGGAACCGGTATACTGGTCGCCGTGCGCCTCGAGAATCAGTTTGCCGTTCGATACGCGAACGTTTTCCGGTACGACCCCGCCGTTGGCGTTGGCGCCACCCCACTGCCGCTTGGCCACCAGCCATTTGGAGTTGTCTAGAGCGCTTCCATTAAAATCCTCAAAAAAAACGGGCGTTGTCGCATTTGTCCGAGACGGCGTCGCAAATAATGCCAGCGCAACGGAAAACAACATCGCGCCTGCGATCATGACCGAACAAGCCTTCTTCATCAAATAGCCTCCCTATCGCTCAATGGATTGAAACCGGGCCCGGTTCCTCACCCCATATGCTAGTTCCCGGCATGCAGGACGTACAGCCTCAATTTTATTGATCTGTCGCATATCTGATGTCTACGGAAATGAAAAGTCCCGAGCAACAGATTTGAAACACATCGACAGATCTGTTTCTTTACCGCCCAAAACGGGCCTATCTATAATTTAGGCAATCCCAGGCACACAAAATTGATCGATCAAGGAGGGCGCAACCCTATTTTGAAACAGCTCACGCTCGGAAAAGATCTGAAAAGGCATTATCAGCTTTATTTGCTGGTACTCCCGATGACTTTGTTTTTTATCCTTTTCGTTTACACGCCGATGTACGGCATCACGATCGCCTTCAAGGACTACTCGTTTATCCAGGGCGTATTCGGCAGCCCGTGGGCAGGCTTGGACAACTTCAAGCAAGTGTTCGGCAACATCTTTTTTGTGCGGGCATTGGAGAACACGCTAATCATCAGTCTCGGGAAGATTGTGTTCGGATTCCCGTTCCCGATCATTCTCGCCCTGCTGCTGAACGAGCTCAGAGTCCGGTGGTTTAAGGGACTGTTTCAGAACGTCATGTTTATTCCTTATTTTTTATCCTGGGTCGTTTTTGCCGGCATCATCGAGAATTTGCTGAACGCTTCCGGACTGGTGAACGGAATTATGGCGACCGCCGGCCGGGAACCGATCGGATTTATGGCCGACAGCCATTGGTTTCTGGGGATCGTATTCGTCTCGGACATTATCCGGGGCGCCGGCTGGGAATGCGTCATCTATCTGGCCGCGCTCTCGGCTATCGATCCGAGCTTGTACGAGGCCGCCCAGGTAGATGGCGCGGGCAGGTGGAAGCAGGCGCTGCATATTACCCTCCCGGGCATCATGAACACGGTAGTGGTGCTGCTCATTTTGCGCGTCGGCTACCTGATGTTTGCGGGCTTCGAACAAATTTTCGCCATGTATTCGCCGATCGTCTACGATTCCGCGGACATTTTGGATACGTTCGTCTATCGGATGGGGATCGAGCAAGGCAACTTCAGCTTTGCGGCGGCTGCCGGGCTGTTCCAGGGCATTGTAGGTCTCACTCTGCTGCTCGCGGTCAACAAAATCGCCAAGAAGCTCGGCTCCGCCGGACTATTCTGATGGCGGCGCGCAGATACGCATAAGGGGGAAGACCATGAACAATCGCAGTCCTTGGTATATGCAGGCGGGTATCGTGGCCAGTCTGGCGGTCGTCATCATCCTGCTTTTGTTTCCATTCTATTATGTGCTGACCCTGTCGGTCATGCCCAACGAGAATTATGCGACCAAAGCCTATCATTTGCTGCCCGACGGTTTTTCGCTTGAATACTACAAGCTGATTTTCAGCGACGAGCGTCTGCAGAAGGCGATTAAAATATCCATCTTCGTGACGGTTGTCGGAACCGTGTTGAACGTGCTGGTCACCGCTGCGGGCTCATACGTGCTCACCAAGAGCGAGCTGCGGCTGCATCGGCTGTTGAACTGGATGGTGATTATTCCGCTGTTGTTCGGAGGCGGCATCATCCCGCTGTATATGGTCATTAAAAGTCTGCATCTTACGGGAAGTGTATGGGGGCTGATTGTGCCCTTCTTGTGCAACTCCTTCTATATCATTTTGATGAAAAACTACTTCGCGGGGCTGCCGATCGAGCTTGAGGAGGCGGCATATATAGACGGCGCGAAGGAGATGACCGTATTCCGCCGCATCGTATTTCCATTGTCCAAACCGATTTTGGCGGTTATGACGCTGTTTTACGGCGTCTTTCACTGGAACGAGTTTTTCTGGTCGGGCATCATTGTCAGTCCGGACAAATATCCGATGATGGTGCTGCTGCGCCAGCTCATTCGTCGCGTGGACACTCAGATGCAGGTTCAATTGCCGGGTCTTATTCCAATGTCGCTTACTTCCGCGATTATCGTCGTCATGGTCATCCCGATCGTGCTCATCTCGCCCTTCATCCAGAAGTTTTTCGTCAAAGGCATGGTGCTGGGCGCCGTGAAGTCGTAGACCATCGGGATTCATCATGACGGTTGTAATATAAAAAAACAGAGGAGGATTTTTCATGCGTTTTAAAAGGTGGTCGATTGTCATGGTGGCGGTCATCCTGATCGGCATGCTCGCCGCTTGCGCCGGCAAAAAAAACAACACGGCACCCGCCCAGTCGGGCACGGAGGCGAGCCCAACCCCGGTTGTTGAGGCGTCCGCAGAACCCGTCCCGGTCTCCGTCTTTGCCTATGACAGAACCGATTATAAAGACGATCGGGTGATCCGGGAGATCGAGAAGAAAACCAATACGAAGCTGGACATCCAGCCGGCGGTGCCGTGGGACCCGCAGCAGCTCGATATTATGTCCGCCTCCGGCAACTACAAAGACATCATCACCGGCATCGACAACGATGAGTTTAACCGGACCGGGCAATGGATCAAGCAGGGCGTCCTGGCTCCGATTACGGATGACATGCTGGCCCAGCTCCCCAATCTGAAAAGCCTGCTCACGCAGCCCGAGTTTGCCGACCTGAAGGTGGACGGCAAATATTATTTGGTCCCGATGCGGGATGAGCCGCCGCTGGGCTCCGCAGGGCAATTCGTGTTCCAGATCCGCAAGGACTGGCTCGACCGCTTAAGCCTGCCGGTTCCGACGACGACGGACGCGTTTTTCGACACCCTGATGAAGTTCAAGACCGAAGATCCGGACGGCAATCACAAGGACGATACGTACGGCCTGATCACGAACGGCTTGGACAAGCTCGTGTCCTACAGCGTCGGCTTCTGGGGACTGCCGCACGACGAACGGAGCACCGGCTTCCTGAAGGTCGGCGACCATTACGAATATTGGGCCGTTCAGCCCGAGGTCAAGGAGACGCTGAAGTGGGTCAAGAAACTGTACGACAACAAGCTGATTCATCCCGATACGCTGACGCAGACGAATATTGTGAAGACGCGGCCGGTGTTCGCGGAAGGTCATATCGGCGTCACTGTCGAGAATATGAACTTCGATCAGCTGGTCAACCGCAACAAAGACCTCGGACGCAACGTTCCGGACGGTCAAGTCATTGAGATCGGCGCGCTTCAAGGCAACGACGGCCCCTACGGCTATACGACAGGCAACGGGCATTGGGCGTACACGGCCATCTCGAGCCAAGCCAAGGACCCGATGGCAGCCGCGCGGCTGATCGATTACCTGCTGTCCGACGAAGGCATGCAGTTAAGTCTGGTCGGCATCGAAGGCGTTCACTACACGACGCAGGACGGCAAGTTCCAATGGAACCTGGAGGAGAAAAAGAAAGATCCGGGCTTCAACGAAAATTCCTCCGGACAGTTCTACGAGATGAATTGGGGCATCGTGCGCTGGTCGCCGATGGTCAGCGACTTCTACATTAAAGCCTCGGAGACGACAGTTCCCGAATACGGGACGATCGTGCGGGAGAATCTGGATCGCGTCAATCAGCACTTGATCGAGCCGGCATCGTTCAACGCGATGGATGAAGCGTGGTCCAAGTTTATGGGAACGGGCAAAACCCTTCAGAACGAATTTTTCAACAAGGCGGTCGTCGGCAAAGTCGATATCGATAAAGGCTTCGACGAATTCGTGCGGCAATGGAAAAAAGCGGGCGGAGAGCAGGCCATGCAGTCGATGAGCGACACGATCAAGCGGAGCAAGGGAGAATGACGCTATAATCTGGGCGGGCAGGGGAAGAAGTGGGCTTCTTCCCCTGCTGAGCGTGCTATAATTGCACCTAAGTTCCACGATATCAAGCGATGGGGGATGCCGCCTTGAAGAACACGGCCGCGACTTGCATTGTACTCACAGGCATGTTGCTTCTGCCAGGGTGCGCCTTATGGTCGTCCAATGAGGAATTAACCAAATCCGCCATCGGGAACGCAAGACAAATCAGCATTTACAGCTTCGACAGACAAGATTATGACAGTCACCCGGATCGCGTGCTGGCCGAGATCGAACGCCGGACGGACACCCGGCTTCAGCTTCATTCGGGATATTGGGACGACACCCAGTTCGATGTGATGATGGCTTCCGGCGAATACCCCGATGTCATCACCATCGTAGACAGCGAGAAGACAGGACGCTTCAACAAATGGGTGAGAGAAGGCAAGCTGATCCCCTTTACGAACGAATTGCTGGCGGGACTTCCGCATCTGCAGAAGCTGTTCGCCGACCCCGTGTACCAGGATTTAAAAATCGACGGACAATTTTACGGGCTGCCTTTAAAGGACGAATTCCCCCAGAACAGTCCCGGCCAATACATTATCGCCCTCCGCAAGGATTGGCTGGAGCAGCTTCATCTGAAGGTGCCGGAGACGCTGGAACAGTTCAAGCAGGTGTTGATTGCGTTCAAAACGCAGGATCCGGACCGCAACGGATTGGACGACACGTACGGCCTGATCTCCAACGGCTTGTATTCGATCGTCAGAAATCTGGTCGGGGCTTGGGGAATTCCATCCGATGCGCGGAGTACGGGGTTCCTGAAGGTCGGGGACCGCTACGAATATTGGGCGATTCAGCCGCAGGTCAAGGAAGCGCTCCGCTACGTGCGGGACCTCTACCAGAGCAAGCTGATTCAGCCGGACACGCTGTCGGCCAATACGAACGTACAGGTCAGGCCCAAGTTCATTGAAGGCAAGGTGGGCGTCCTGTTCGACAATATGAACTTTGACGAGCTGATCAAGAAGCAGGAGCAGCTCAAGCGGACAAGTCCCCAGGCCGAAATGATGGAAATCTCCGCCTTGGCCGGACCGGACGGCGACAGAGGGTACAGTGCGGGTTCGGGATTTTGGGGATATACGGTCATTACGAATCAGGCCAAAAATCCGCGCGCCGCGGCCGAGCTGTTCGACTTTTTGCTCTCGGAGGAAGGGCAGGCGCTCACCACGTACGGCATTCCGGACACCCACTTTACGCAGCAAAACGGCAGCATCGCCTTAAATCTCGAGGAGCGCAAAAAAGATATCGGCTTCGGCCAGCAGCCGGGCGTGCAGCACGAATTGAACTGGGGCATCGTCAGCTGGACGCCGCTGACGGCTGCGTCGTATTTGCAGTTCCGGGATTTGACACGACCGGGCTTCTCGGACATCGTGAAGGAAAACCTGGAGCGGGTGAACCGTTATCTGATCGCCCCCGCGTCGTACAATATCGCCACACCGAAGTGGATCTCCTTCAAGAGCAACTCCGACGAACTGTATCAGGACTACTTCAATCGCATCGTTATGGGAGAGCTTGATGTCGATCGCGGCTTTGATACCTTTGTGAAAAAATGGGAAGAGTCCGGGGGCCAGGATGCGATGCGCGAGATGAGCGACGCGATCAAGCAATCCAAGGCCGCAGCCGGTTAATGGTGGTCGGGCGTATGCAAAAAGGGAGACTCGTTTTCGTAAAACAGATGATACGCAGCCGTTTGCCGCTTTATTTTTCCATCCTGATTTTAACGATCATCATCTTGCTGATCATACCGCTTTATTTGACCTACACGGAAAAGCTGAAAACGCAGATCACCGAGATGAACCTGTCTCTGCTGTCCCAAGTGCAAACCAATCAGGACGGCTTCTTGCAGGAAATAGACCGGTCCTCGATCAAGCTGTCCGAGGATGTCAATTTGAAGCGGTTTATATTTCTCGAGAAAAACGGGCTGTTCGGCAGCGAAGAGGATTATCAGCTGTTTCTTAAAAAAATATATGACGTCATTCGCAACGAGGAAAAAATATTCGCGAATTTGACGAGCATTTCTCTGTATGTGCATCAGACGGAAAAAATCGTTACGGACGATGCCGTAGTGGATGTTAAGCAATTTGCGGATCGCGCGTTTATCGAATCGGTGGTGGGGGAATCGGCCAGCGATCGCTGGAGCGGCAAAAGAAAAACGAATATTTTTCAAGTCAGCGGTTACCCCGTCGAAAAAGACGTGATTACCTTTCACAGTCATATTTCCAACGACGGTCTCGTCAACGATGCGACTTTGTTTTTTAATGTGCGCCTCGAATACATGCAGCAGCGTTTTCAGCAATTTCATAGCGATTATCCGCTGACTATGATGATATTGGATCAGAACGGCGAATCCATTTTTCATGTCAGTAAAAATATGACCCTGCCGGACGCGCTGCTCGACCAGATTACGCACGGCAAATCGGCGGACCCTCATTATGTGATCTCCAAGATTTCCTCCAACTACAACAACTGGACTTATCTGGTCGTCATTCCAAAGTCATGGCTGTTCTCTCCGATGAAATTCATCAGCCAGATGACATTGATATTAACGGTCGTCGTGCTGATGTTCGGACTGCTCGTCTCGCTTTATTTGTCCCGCAAGTTTTTTAAGCCGTTCGAGGCGGTGCTGTCGCGCTGGAAGCGGTCGCTGTCCGGGGAAGCCAGCGCGGAGCCGCCCGGCGATACGCTGTATGAGGCCGTTCAGCGGCTCGTGAGCGATACGGAGCTGTACGGAAAGGTGCTTGAGGACAACCGCAGCATGATCAAAAACCGGATGCTGCTGGATTTGCTCAAGCATAACAGATGGCCCGATTCCGGCCTGTTTGCGCTAAATATCAAGCGCGATCGGCGTCATTATCAGGTATGCCAATGGCAGTTGGACGACACGGAGGCGCTCGACGAGCATGACATCGGGCTCATCCTGTTCGCGGCCATCAATATCGTACAAGAAACCGTCCAGCACTGCGGTTACGACTATGAGGTCGCGCTCGTTGACGATCGTTCGTTTGCGGTTCTGCTGTCGGACGATCACGAGGAGACGGGGACCGAGCTGCCGAAGGCCGTTGCGGACATCCAGCACAATTTGCAAAGCTACCTGAAATACAGCTGGACCGTCGGCATCGGCAAGCGCTACGATTCCGACCGCAAAATATATATTTCCTACAAGGAATCGTGCACCTCCGTTCTTCACCGGATATACAGGGGGAAGGGCAGCGTGATCAAGTTCCAGGACTTGAATATAATGGAGCAGATGCCCCTGCAGATGGACGAGTGGGTGAAGTTTAAAGAAGATATCATAGCGGCGGTGAAGGAACGGAAAGCGGGGGAGATGCGGCAGGCGGTCGACCGGCTGTGCGAATGGCTGGGACAGCTGCGGCAGACGAACCTGAACCTGGTCCACTTTATTTTCCATTCCTTGCTGTTCGATCTGGAGAAAATCATATACGACCTGAACATCGACCGCAAAATCGTCTTCTCGCAGGAGCAGTCTTTTCTGTCGTTAATCGACGCGAATCAAACGATCGTGGAAAGCCGGCAGCTGCTCATCCAAAATTGCGAGAAGCTGATCGAGCATCTTTCCTCCAAAACGAACAGTGTCAAAGCTTCTTTTATTACCTCGGTCGTCCAGTACATTCAGCTTTATTTTTACCAGGAGCAAATCACGCTGGAAAATACGGCGGAGCGGTTCGGCATGAATCCGTCTTACCTTGGGCAGCTGCTGAAAAAGCAAATCAACAAAACCTTTCTCCAGCTGCTGAGCGAAGCCAGAATCGAAAAGGCCAAGGAGCTGCTGGCCGATACGGAAATCAATGTCCAGGAGGTGGGCCGGCGGGTCGGCTACCCCAGCCGCTCGACCTTCATCCGCGTGTTCAAAAGCCAGGTCGGCGTCGTGCCGAGCGATTATCGCAATCAGCTGATCTTGAAAAGTAAATCTTCGGGCGAATAATCGGGTTCATGTCGTTCCCTCCTGACCCGGGTGGCGGCGATTCTTGGACAGGGAGGCGTGATTGCGGCGTGCGCGGCGGGGCATTACGGTAGTTTGCCGGCGGCGCCAAAACCTGCATTTATACATGTTTTTTGTGCCGATCAACGGTACCTGATGCAATGCCTGCAAATACGGCTAGGCCCCCTAAAATTGGAGTCATGCCCCACAATGATACCAATCTCACACCATAGCTCATTATTTCGTGGGATTACACTGTTCGGTAGAAAGCCGAAGCATCTTCCAACGTCTTGACCCACGCCGAAAATGCTGTTGGCGGCATGTACTTTAAGCTGCCGTGCATCTTGCGGTTGTTGTAAAAGTCGATGAATCGGTCGAGTGCTTCATAAGCTTCCTCGAGCGTCGTGAATTCGTGAATGCGAAACAGCTTCAGCTCAAGTATGCTGTGAAACGATTCAATGTAGGCATTCATATTCGGCGTTCGTGGCGGGA